>DATKYR010000146.1:0-2608 GCA_035528395.1 Sedimentisphaerales bacterium | reverse complement strand
TGGATTCGAGAATATAGAGCAAAGCTTACAGAATTACTTTTAGCTGAAAAAACCTTTTGGAATCTGCTCAATGGATTCAAGAATGAAGCGCAAGATGATATCTCCATTCCTCATTCCTATGCGAGTTATCGCATAGTGAGTGACTTAATTTACGAGTTGACTCAAGAACAAGGAGCAAAACCCTTCCAAACTTTCAGTTTTGAAGATTATTCAAAAGAAAGGCTTAAGGATGCGATGGAACACATTCTCGGCAAGAATACCAAGTCCTTGGAAGCAAAGTAACCATAGTTGAAGCGTCCAATAGAGCAATAATGGCGAACAAAGGGATGGAGCGTACCCGCTAACGCGGTCCGCTCATCCCTCACGTTAGGCTAACCGTATCGGAGCACAGACTATGAGACAGTTACAGATAACCATATTTATGCTCGGAGCAGCATCATTGATCGCCTCGGTGTTTGGCATTGGGAAGGATTTTGGCGAGACCCTGTACAAGACCGGAATCGCTATGCTGCTTCTCGATGTTGTCTGCATACAGTTGTGGCCATCGGCAAAGCGTCCGTAGAGTGATCCAAGCCTGCGCCATCTATGAAGCACTTGAGGCGTGCGCCTAACCAGCCGATGCACCGAATGAGCGCCCCGCCTGGCCAGTCGAAGTCGGTTGGATTCATCGGGCGCCCCTTGAGTGTCGCGACCTTGCTTCCCGCGCTCATCGGTGATCTTTTGCGTTAGGCGGCAGAATAATGGAGAGTTTGTGAAATGAATTGGGGACAGGCGAAAAATGTGATAACAACAACCCAAAGCTTAGTAACCTCTATCGCTCTTATCATAGGTGCGATATGGGCATACTACCGATTTATTAGATTTAGAACGCTGAAACCTCGGATGGAGTTCTCATTTGACTTCAATAGATTCAGTAGCGACCACGACAGCAGTGTAGCAATCGTGAAATTTAAGGTGTGTAATAAGGGTAATACCAAAGTAGATCTACGAAATGATATGAAGCATAGGTGCTTCCTAAAGTATGGGCTTATAGAAACAAATGGCTCTGTAAAAAGAGTATCCATCATCAGTAAATCAAGTAAACAGCTTAAGTATATTGATAAGGTCTTCATTGCACATGGATGGATCGAACCAAATGAAACACTTGACGATGTTAAAATAATAAACGTGCCAACCAAGAAGAACACTGTGATTCAATTAGAGTTGGAAATCTTTGGACAGTATAAATGGATCTTTCGCGAGCACAAAACCAAATGGTCGGCCTCGACAGCTTTCCCGCTTATCAGTGATGTCACTACTTCTTCATTTACATCAGAAGATGAACAAGACGAATATGAAGAAACCGAGTGGGTGATTGCCGCAATGGAAACAAACATGAATCGAGCAGAAGCAATGCTTGAATCTTCGAGTCTGCCAGAGAACCATCGAGTTCGAAACCTTCGGCTCTAATATCAACCAATTTATCCGGCAATGTGTCAAGGAAGTAGACAGTTCCATTGGGGCTGCTATCGCCTACAGCCCCGCCGAGGACAACATCTGGTTTACTAAAAAGAGAGATGCCAATATCTTATATGCGATTGCTCTCGAGTGGCCCGGAGAAAAACTAACCATCGAATCCTTACGTGACACAAAAGTCTTGAGCGTCAAGATGCTCGGGCTAAATAAAGAGATGAAGTGGCAGCAAAGCAAAGAGGGCCTAGTAATTGAAACATCTGATGAGAGGCCGTCAAAGTATGCCTACACCTTTAAAATAGTATGCCTACACCTTTAAAGTAGAGTAACCGTTCTGCGATAAGAAATTTAATCCAAAAGAATGGGCAAGATTAGCCAAACAAGCAGGAATGAGATATGTAGTGTTCACAACACAACACTTTAACGGTTTTAATATGTTTGACACTGCTCTCAGCAACTACAATATCATGAATACACCTTACGGAAAAGATATCAGTGCCCAACTGGCGAAGACTTTCCGCGATGAGGGTATAGCTATAGGATGGTACTATGGAGTTGAAAATTGGCACTACTATTATGAGACTGGTGCACCTGAGATCAACGGTCGTTACAACAGCACTCAAGATCTAAAAAAATTCAAAAAACCTTATGGACGCTCCACAGATGCCCCTCATGCTCGGCGTTGTAGAATAATAACATGACCTCCAAGAAATCAAACTGGATATTTGCTGCTCATGCTATAGAAACAGCATACTCTTACTGGAAAGCGTCTGAGCAACTGTGGCCACAATTCCCGAACGTTGCAGTAATCAACGCTGCGCTCTCCATCGAAATAGCCCTAAAAAGTTTCAATGTTGAAGTGTCAGGGAACAAAGGTAAAATAGATGAAAGCTACAGTTTCAAATCCAACCTTAAAGGACCTCAAAGACACGATCTCATTAAACTTTACGATATTCTACCTGATGATCTAAAATGCAGACTACTTGATAAGTCTGATTTATATTACCTCGATAAGCTTGGAGCAGCAGAGCCGCAACCAAAAAGTAATAGAATTTACTCTATAAAAAAGTATAGTAGCACCCCTTATAAACGTTCAAGTTAAAAGAAAGGATGCTACTATGAAACTAATGGAATTATACAAAGAAAAAATTATGGG
>DATKYR010000145.1:0-14247 GCA_035528395.1 Sedimentisphaerales bacterium | reverse complement strand
TCGGTATAGATGATTTGGTCGCGGCCTTTCGTCGTGGTGTTGCCTGTGTCAATGGTCACCGCAAAAAGATGGGATTTATGTTTGATCATGATGATGTTAACAAAAAAGCTGCATGATACTTTATGCGTTCCTACTTAGTTTCACCCTGCTTGAATACTACTATTTTCTGGCAGGAGCAAGGGATATATGCACTAAAATATATAAAAGCCCCTGCGGTGCGGAAGGAAGGGAAAAGAGGTGTTTTATCGTTCTACAATGCCCAAACTTAAGACGAAGGGTATGCTGAGGGAGAGTCGGGGCAAGGTCGGCACTTTTACGGCCTACAACCCCTATTAAATGGGTAGTTCACAGCGGAACTCGGGAGAGCCATTCCGATCCTGTTTGGTATTGTGGGACTGTTGGCTGCGCTGGATTGTATGTTTATAGAAGATAATGGCCCGTTTTTCAAAAAGAGCTTTTAAAACGACTTGCGGACTTTAGGTCTCTTATAATATCTTCCTCGCCCCTGGCAAACATCGAATCAAATAACCAAGTAAAAAACAAATAGGAGCACTTACCACTCCTCCCAGGACAAATTTCACTAACGGATGCCAGACCATATCTTTCATTATCAATCCTACCATCACCAGTACGGGTCCATGAATGATATATACCGTATAGGTACTTCCAGCCATAGCTTGCATTAATCTTCCCCCCCGATTGTACTTATCACGGAACAACACCAACAAACCAATCACTATCCCCATACCTACAAACGGTTCCCACACCGCATACACCAACGCCTGCCACTGCCATCCTCCCATATAGACGGAAAATTCTCCTTCTCGTGCCCCACCCCAGTAAAACAGCGGTGGAAACACTACCCCAATTAAAATCATGGCGATGCCCCAACCACACTTTCCCATCGCCTGAGAAATCTGCTTGAACCAGTTACCCCGATACGCCAGTATCCCCACCAAAAATAAACTAAAGTAAAGCGGTGGAAAAAAAGGACACTCTAAGGTTAAAAAATCAATGTTCTCTGGATACGGAAGCCATATCCGCATCACAAAAGTGGCCCCTCCAATCACCAAGGCAAACAAACCGATTACCCCCCATCCAGGTAGAGAAAACTTGCTCTGTAACCTTGGAACATACCGAACCAGCTCCCGCCCAAGAATATACATCACCTGAAACAACAACAATTTCTCCACATACCATAAGGGTCCCGACCCGATTACGAATCCCTCCCTATAATATAACCTCATATAACTCACCCATCCGTTGTCCCATCCCCACATAAAAATATTAACAAGGTAACTTACATTCGGACTAATCAGCATGTCATATATCGCCAGGGGAATCCCCAACCGTAAAAGCCGATCCAACATAAACCGTCTTCCTCCCTTTCGATCGTAAGAACCCGGCGTAAAATAACCCGATAGTAGAAAAAAGAATCCCATAAAAAAAGTCTGATTCACCGCGTTAAACAGTGAAAAAACCACCAGAGTCAAAACGTCATCTGTCTCAAATTTAAGATCCCACGAACCCGGTCCCCCGTAGGTGACGGCCAGATGTTGCAGTATCACCAGGATAATCAACAATATCCGCAGATTATCCAAATAATATAACCGCCCCTGCATTGTTACATCTAAGTCCTTCATCCGTCAAGAAACACGGCCTGATTGAGCCAACCGTCGACGAAGTCCGGACCGCCGAAGAGTGTTGCTTCGTTATCCAAACCGGAAGAGTCCAACGTGTCGCCGTCAAACTTCCACCAACCGACCAGATCAGCGGCATTTGCAGCGCTTGCGAGAAACAGACCCAGCATTAAAACAAAATATAAGTAGGTTAATTTTCTACACATAATAAATCCTCCTTCAAAGAAAAGATTTAAAAGATAAAAACGACCGATGAAAATTTTTGCCTGCACCACATCTTAAGCTATGTCTGCTCAGAAAAAATCTTCACGACTTGAAACTACCTCCTTCCTTTGAAAACACAGCATTAATTGATATGGTAAAAATCCTCTTTCCGAAGCATACAACTCCAGCGGTCTTATCTGCATTCTGTTGCCCTGTGGCTATATCCTTCGATTTGGTTTAGAACTTCAGTCAGGAAAGATAATCCTTACACGCAAACTTTACCAGCCCCTTTTATACCAAAATTATCCGCCTTCTCGTCAAAAAAAATCCCCGTTCAAACTTTGGAGGTATTTTGAGGTACTTTTCGGTGGGAGATTCCATTCAAGCCAGCCGCATTACTCTTCATGATAACATAAAGGATAATTACTAAACCTGGCAAAGAATAACAGCTTTTACATAACAGTTACTCTGAGCTGTCCCTGAGACTTTCAGTGTAATTTCATATTTTCAGAATCGGTTATTGCCTGAAGTTGGTTAGTTGGATATGATGAGTAGGTTGCTCATATTACACCCGATGATATGCAGTTCACCACGTTCTATGAACGGTTTATCTGCTGGATTATGTAAAATTGTGGCACTACATTAGCTATTAGTGGATAGCAGATATGGCAATTACACTTACCAGGGAATACCGATTGTGGCGCTATCGGGTTTTTGCATTGTCGTGGCTGGCCTATGGAGGTTTTTATCTATGCCGTAAGAATTTCAGCATTGCCATGCCTTTGCTTAATAAAGATCTGGGATTTACGAAAGATGACTTCGCGATGGTTCTGTTCTTTTATAGCCTCTTTTATGCGCTGGGCCAGTTTTACAACGGATTTTTATCCGACAAGTTCGGCCCTCGCCTGATTGTTGGCATTGGTCTTTTTCTGTCGGTGTTGGCGAATATATTTATGGGTTTTGGCGCAGCCCTGCTGGTATTTGGCTTGTTGCTGTGCATCAACGGAACCGGGCAATCGACAGGCTGGTCCGGCACCGTCAAGAACATGGCTCCCTGGTTTCGGCGTAAAGAACGCGGTATCGTTATGTCCTGGTGGTCAACCTGTTACGTTGTTGGCGCGATTGTAGCCGCCGGCCTTGCTACATTTGTAGTAACACACCCATTGCTGTTGCGAGCAAGTGACCTGAAAGACCCATCTGGTTTGGCAATTCACCTGCGCGACGAACAAAATTTGCTCTCAAAGTATCTAAGAGAACAATTTTCACCTGAAAGCCGGCAATTGCTCAGTACATATGACGGGACCAGCCCTGTATCCGAAACGCTGCATCAGGCCATGATAACAGAATTAAACGCGGTACTTCAAGGACCATGGCTTTACGATAAACAACGCTTTGCCGGCATCCGGTTGTCAGAGAGAACCAGCACTAACATAGAGAATCTGCTTAAGAAAACGCCTGAGGAGCGAAAAAAAGAACTGAAAGACAGGAATCGCATTTACTTCAACAAGACCTTGTTGGAGGAGACCTATCCACAGAAATTCAAGTTGAAATGGCGTCGCGCTTTCCGGGTACCGTCTGTTGTGCTGGCGCTTATAGCATTGTGTTTTATCAGTTTCACGCGTAATAAGCCTACTGACGTTGGCCTTTCGGAGATCGTCGAAAATGATTCCGCCAATAACGAATCAGCGCGGGGTGCAGGAATTAGTGCAGAGCTATCTTCCAGGGAGATTCTTGCACTTGTTCTAAGAAATCCTGTGATATGGCTTATCAGCCTTATGTATTTCTTCACGAAGATGGGGCGATATGCATTATTTTTCTGGCTGCCGTTATACATGGTGGAACATCTCGGCTACAGCCTTGCAGAGGCGGGTTATACTTCGATTCTTTATGAAGCAGCGGGCTTTGCCGGTATAATTGCCGCCGGTTATGTTTCGGACAAACTTTTTCAAGCTCGGCGTATGCCTGTGGGGGCCCTGGGAATGTGGGCCGTAGCAATATTTTGCATTTTCCATCCCCGATTAGCTGCCTGGAGCCACCTTGGTAACGCAATCGGAATATCTATGATAGGATTTTTTACCTATGGCCCTGATGCCTTGATGTCAGGCGCTGCAGCTATTGATGCAGGTTCGCCAAGGGCAGCCGGATTAGCTGCCGGTGTCATTAATGGCGTCGGCTCTTTCGGACAGATGGTATCGGGGTTTTTGGTCGCTTATATGTCAATCAAATATGGTTGGGACAGCCTGTTCTATTTCCTAGCAACAATAGCTCTTATCGCAGGCTGCCTGCTTGCGATAAGATGGAATTGGGTCCCCGAAGCTCACAAACAGGCTGCTGAACGTAGTTAGGGATCTATTGATGAAAACAAAAAAGCAGATTCCCGGTTGGAAAGACAAAATCCTCTTTACGCCGGGACCTCTGACAACCAGTCAAACCGTTAAGCAAGCTATGCTGCGCGACCTTGGGTCTCGGGATTCTGAATTTATTGGGTTAGTGAAGGATATCAGGCACAAGCTGGTTGAACTCGGGCAAGCCGACCCGGATGAGTACACAGCCGTTCTTATGCAGGGCAGTGGTACGTTTGGCTTGGAGGCGGTCATTTCATCTACAATCCCGCCGGACGGTAAGCTGCTGGTAATTATCAATGGGGCGTATGGAAAACGACTTACCAAAATCGCATCGGTGCTTAAGATTGACACCGTAACACTCGAATATCCCGAAAACACAACGCCGGACCTGCAAGAAATCGAAGATGCTATAAAGGCCGACAGGGAGATTAGCAACGTCTCAGTTGTACATTGCGAAACGACTACAGGAATTATCAATCCTATCAGGGAAATCGGTGAATTTGTTGCGAAATCCGGCGCCAAGTATTTTGTTGATGCTATGAGCAGTTTTGGCGCGGTGCCTGTTAATCTTGCCGAGTGCAACATTGATTATCTTGTCTCATCTGCTAATAAGTGCATTGAGGGTGTGCCTGGTTTTTCATTTGTTTTATGCAGGATTAGTTCGCTCAATGAAACTGCCGAGTATGCACGCAGTTTTAGCTTCGATCTGCTGGAACAGTATCAGGGCTTTGAGAAGAACGGTCAGTTTCGTTTTACACCGCCCACTCACGCGCTGGCAGCGTTTCGGCAGGCCCTTGCAGAGCTGGAGGCCGAAGGTGGCGTCCCCGGTCGGGCCGAGCGTTACCGCAAAAACTATGAAACTCTCATTGCCGGTATGCGACAGATGGGGTTTAAAGAATACCTCATGCCCGAAAACCAGGGGTATATTATTACTTCGTTCCTGTATCCGGATGATCCTAAATTTTCCTTTGAAGAGTTCTATGAAAGTCTGAATCAAAAGGGTTACGTGATTTATCCCGGTAAAGTCAGTGATGCCAATTGCTTCAGGATCGGTAATATCGGCCGAATCTTCGAGGCCGATATCAAAGCCCTCCTGGCAGCTATCCGGGAGACAATCACTGAAATGGGTGTTAAACTTAAGTAAAGTAGCAATTGACGTACATTGAGCAGTGCTGTGTGGATTTAGAAGAGCCAGATGCGATTTGACAAGACAAAAAAAGATATCGACAGCCTACGGTCAGAAGGTGACCTGAATATCTCCCCGCGTCGCAAGGCCTGGGAGAAAAAGCATATTGACGCCGAGACTCAGCAATGGCTTGATTTGGATGCCAGGTATTTTTTGCATCAGTCGCTCTCAACTCCCTGTTTGAACGTCCTGTCTCATTGTGAAGGCATTAATCTTGAGGACCTTCAGGGCCGCAGTTTAATGGACTTCCACGGCAACAATGTCCATCAGGTTGGTTTTGCCAACCGCCGGGTGATTGATGCTGTTAAGAATCAAATGGAAGAGCTGGCTTTCTGCACACGTCGCTATACCAATATCCCTGCGATAAGGCTCGCCGAAAAGCTGGCCCAACTGGCTCCGGGAAAATTGAACAAGGTTCTCTTTGCACCCGCGGGAACAGCAGCTATTGGAATGGCCCTGAAACTGGCACGGATGGCAACCGGCAAATTTAAGACGATTTCAATGTGGGATTCTTTTCACGGCGCCTCGCTCGATGCCATCTCTATTGGTGGAGAGGCTATCTTTCGCAAAGATGTCGGACCGCTCCTGCCAGGTACCGAGCATGTCCCGCCACCGGACTGTTATCGGTGCCTTTGGGGATGCGGTGATAACTGTACGCTCAGATGTGCTGACTATGTAGAGTATGTTTTGGGTAAAGAGGGTGATGTCGCGGCCGTGATAGCAGAGACTGTGCGAAGTACTTCAGTTGTCCCTCCCCCTGGTTTTTGGAAGAAAATCCGCACGGCGTGTGATAAATATGGCGCATTGCTGATACTCGACGAAATACCTCACTGCCTCGGCCGTACTGGGAAAATGTTTACTTGCCAGCACTTTGAGGTTGTTCCGGATATGTTGGTGATCGGTAAAGGTTTAGGTGGAGGAATTTTTCCATTGGCTGCGCTTATAGCCCACCAGGATTTAGACATAATGCCGGACCGTGCTCTCGGCCATTATACCCATGAGAAGAATCCCGTTGCCTGTGCAGCGGCCATTGCGACAATCGAATATCTGGAAGAAGAAAATCTGCTGGCAAACGCCGAAAGCATGGGCAATTATGCCATGAATAGCATGCGCAAAATGATGCAACGGCACAAAATAGTTGGAGCCGTCAGAGGGCTTGGGCTGCTGATGGGAATGGAGTTGGTCAAAGACCGTCAAACAAAGGAGCCGGCAGTTGAAGAAGCCGAACAGGTAATGTACAGCGCACTCGGCAAAGGGCTTAACTTTAAGGTGACAATGGGTAGTATCATAACCCTGACGCCCCCATTAACGATTACAAAACAGGAAATGGACAGGGCCTTGAACATCCTGGATGAATGTCTTGGAGAGGTTGAAAGATAGTTATTCTAAAGCACTGTGTTTGGGATTTTTTTCGACAGGTTAACAATAGAGCTGAATATTTACTGAACAGCAAATGTGGTTCGCAATATACGAAAGGAACAGGTTATGGATTTTACGTATCGCAGGAGCTATAAAGGTCCGGTCAAGCTGGTTATTCTTGACTGGGCGGGAACAACCCTGGATTATGGTTGTTATGCCCCGGCGGTTGTTTTCGTCGAGGTTTTCAAGCGCCGTGGAGTGGAGATTACAATGGAGCAGGCCCGGCGACCTATGGGCTTGAAGAAGCTGGACCACATAAGGGCAATTTCCCGCCAGGATGAAGTCGCTAAACTTTGGAAACAGATACGCGGTAAAGAGTGCACAGAAGCGGATGTTCAGGAAATGTTCGAGAAAGATTTCGTACCACTGCAGGTTGCCTGCATTGCCGACTATAGCGAGCTCATTCCAGGAACCGTCGAAACTGTTAATGAGCTGAAAGGCCGCGGGATAAAGATAGGTTCCACCACCGGCTACTTCACCGAAGCTATGGAGATAAACCTGCGTGAAGCAAAAAAGCAGGGTTATGACCCTGACGTCAATGCCTGTGCCAGCGATGTTCCGGCAGGCCGCCCCGCGCCATGGATGGTCATGAGCAATATGCAGCAAGCGAGTGTCTTCCCTCCGGAAGCGGTCGTTAAGGTTGACGATACAAAGCCGGGCATCTCAGAAGGGCTGAATGCAGGAACATGGACTATTGGCGTGGCGAAAACCGGCAACGAAGTGGGGCTGAATCAGCAGGAATTGGCGGCTTTGCCTGCTGAAAAAGTGATACGCAAAGTAGACCAGGCCGCGGACGGCCTGGCCAAAGAGGGCGCTCATTATGTTATAGAATCTATTGCGGCTCTACCTGCTGTTATAAGTGAAATCGAACAGAGACTCAAAATGGGCGACAGGCCGTGAGTTCTACGATTGCAGACTTTACACAAACGGAGGTCCTCGTTACAATCAATGTTTACCAATTCGCAGAAAATCCCGTGGCGAAAGACTAAGAGCTTATCCGAATAACCGTCTCGTTATGAGGCCGAGCGAAAAGTTCGAGGCCAAGGCGGCAGGCCAAAAATGCTCGGAGGCATGGTTTTCTCCACGTTGAGAACGTTTTTTCACCGACAACGCTGGCATCGGGCTTTGCAGCCGGCCGCAATAGAGCGGGTTATTGGGATAGGCTCTAATTATTTGCTTGTATATGGTAGGTTGATAAACTGATGTGCAAAAAAAGCTTGAAATCAGGCGATGATTTCTGGTATTATTTTATGTGATAAGCTCTAAGTGAAAGTGATAAATAGACACAGCGTAAAATGCTTTTTCAGGAGGCAGCAGGATGGAAAAGCAAAAAGCCTTCACCTTAATTGAATTATTAGTTGTGATTGCTATTATAGCACTGCTATTAGCGATTCTTATGCCTTCTCTAAGGGCGGCGAGGGCACAGGCAAGAAAAACCGTTTGCAAAGTACATGTCGGAGGATTAGGACTCGCCTTAAGAATGTACGTGGATGACCATGATGGAAAGACACATGACTCGCCAAATAACGGTCTTTGGGACAATGCCCACACAAATCCAGCCGTGGTTAAACAATACGGCCCAAACGAATCTCTTGCCTACTGGGGAATTGCATACTTTCCATACGCTGAGAACAAAAAAATCTTCCGCTGCCCCGCCACACAACGAGTTGATGATTGGCCGGAATGGGGGGCGCCCTGGGGGAAGCTGGCGCAGAAGTACTTCGCATACTGCTCATATGGTCTAAATAGTTACATCACAAATGTGAATATTGACATTGAATTCAAACATCAAAGCGAGGTAATTGCTTTTCAGGACCATATCGAGCAGTTGCTGGACGACAACGGTGATATGTTTCACATCCGTCCCGGAGATCGTGTCAATTTACCACAATGGCGTCCGAGCAGCCAGGGTGGGAGCGGCTTTGTCGACAGCACTTGGTCTGGAGATCAGTGGCATGACACGGTTCAAGAGTGTTTTCGACATCGCGGCATATCAATGACCTGCTGGCTGGACGGCCATGTGTCGGGGATTGCTGAAACCACCGGCGAAGATGTTCCTCGCAGATGGTACATAGGTAAGTCGGATGAGTAGAATCCTTGATATAATTCCACTCGGCATCAAAAGACCTTGGAGAAAGTGACGTTTACCAAGAAACCACTAAAAACTCCCGGAGCAGTTCCTTCATAGAACCTATTTTTAGGAGAAAAGATTAGGTTTGATGAGTAGAGCAACAATACGAGCAATTACATTTGATTTGTGGGACACTGTTTTCATCGACGATTCAGATGAGCCAAAGCGTGCTGCTCAGGGGCTTGCACCCAAGCCGGTAGAACGACGGAATCTGGTTCAGCAATTCTTAGAGCGACATGAACCAATTTCCAGGGACCTGATTGACATAGCCTACAGCACGACAGATGCAGCGTTTCACCATGTCTGGTACGGGCAAAATGTCACATGGACAGTTCGTGAGCGTCTTTCAGTCCTGCTCAAGGGCTTGAAACGTCATCTTCCTGAGCCAGAATTCAATGAATTGATTCGGCTGCACGAAGAAATGGAATTATCAGTTCGACCCGATCTGGCGCCCGATGTAGCAAAGGCCTTAAGCGCTCTGCAAGGGAAATATAAGATGGGGGTGATATCAGACGCTATTTTCAGTCCCGGCCGTGCTCTTCGTCAGTTGTTAGCCGACTACGATATTCTGCAATTTTTTAGTGCTTTTGTTTTCTCTGATGAAATCGGTTGTGCCAAGCCCAATGCTGCTGTCTTTGAAGCGGCAGCCAGGGTCCTTGGTGTCAAGACCAGCGAGATTGTACACATCGGGGATCGTGAGTTAAAAGATATCGAAGGTCCACATGCCGTTGGTGCTCGCGCTGTTTTATGTACGGTAGTCAATGACCGTTGTAGTGAAAACACCAAGGCGGATGCCATCTGCAGCAACTTCATGGACTTACCTGCTATTTTGGAAAAGTTAAACCAATAATAAACACAGGAGTAACGGATGACAACCCCCTTACAATTTCTAATTATTGATGGTTATCCTAAACAAAGCCGCGACGAGCTGCAGGAAGCCGGGATGAAACTTGCCTGGGAGCTTTACGTAGACATGCTCGGCCAGCACCTGACGCAAACAGTTTATGATATTTTGCTTCCAAGCGATCCCGGTGTAGACATGCCTTCGGTAAAAGACCTCCACAAATATGCCGGAATAATCTGGACCGGCTGCAACCTTACTATTTTTGACGCGGACGACCCTAACGTTTCCAGTCAAATCGAGTTGGCCAAGAACGCTTACGAGGTGGGAGTGCCAAGCTATGGAAGCTGCTGGGGGATACAAATGGCCGCCGTGGCCGCCGGTGGCGAAGTCGAGCCAAATCCGAAAGGTCGGGAGATGGGAATGGCCCGTAAAATTCACCAGACACCCGCAGCATATCACCACCCCATGTTCGAAGGCAAGCCTCGTGTGTTTGAAGGTTTTGTGAGCCATGATGACATCGTCACTAAGGTCCCTCCAGGCGGCATCGTGCTCGCGGGCAATAGCTTCGCCCGCGTTCAAGCGCTTGCGGTCACTCACAAGAACGGGACTTTCTGGGCCACGCAGTACCATCCCGAGTACGACCTACACGAGATGGCCAGACTCATCGTCGCCCGTGAGAAGAAACTTATCGCCGCCGGGTTCTTTCGTGACCACGAAGACCTTGCGGACCTTGTGGACCGCATGGAGGCGCTTGCCAGAGAGCCGGGCCGAAAGGACCTTCGCTGGCAACTGGCAATCGACGACGACGTACTCTCCGACTCGATTCGGCAGTGCGAATTCGTCAATTGGCTCAACAAGCTGGTTCTACCCGCTGCCGGTCGCGTTCGAACACAGGGGCGGTAACCTGCATTCATATGACTATGCAGAACCGCCGGAACCCTCTGAGCTGGCGTGTGTCTAACTTCCATCTTGCACGGATATAAAGACGTTCTTGACCTCGGTGTAGAGCTGCATCGCTTCCATCCCGAGATCACGTCCAAAGCCGCTTCGTTTGAAGCCGCCGAATGGTGCCTCCACGTATACACTGCTGTTCGTGTTGACGCTCATCACGCCGCTTCGGACCGCCCTGGCCACACGCAATGCTCGTTCGAGGTCTTTCGTCCACAAAGAGCCGCTCAGACCGTACTTTGTATCATTGGCAAGCTCGATAGCCTCCTGCTCGTCTCTAAACGGGATAACACAGGCCACCGGACCGAAAATTTCTTCCTGACAGACTCGGGCAGATGAGCCCAACCCCTCGACGATGGTTGGGGCAAGATAGTAGCCCGGCTCCTTGGGACGATTGCCGCCGCAGAGGATACGCCCACCTTCCTGGCGCGCAATATCGATATGCGCTTCGACGCTTTCTCTTTGTTTGGCGGATACCATCGGGCCGACCTGGGTCGACTCATCCAGTGGATCGCCTACCACCAGTGTTTGCGTCGCTTCGACGAAAGTTTCAAGGAACCTGCCGTATGCTGATTTTTCCACTAATATCCGGCTGCGTGCACAACAGTCCTGTCCGGTATTGGCAAAAACCGCCATTGGTGCCGCCATCGCCGCCGCATCCACATCGGCATCAGCGAAGATGATGTTTGGACTCTTGCCGCCCAGTTCCAGGGAGACTCGTTTAATATCATCGGCTGCGAGTTTAACGATGTGTGCACCTGTGCTCGTTTCTCCCGTTAACGTGATTTTATCGACGAGGCTGTGGCTGACAAGATAATCGCCGATTTCGCTGCTCCTGCCAGGCACAACCTGTAGAATTGCTTCCGGGATGCCAGCTTCCATCGCCAGTTGCCCCAACGCCAGTGCCGTTAGAGGCGTCAGACTGGCGGGCTTTAGAAGGACTGCATTGCCCGTTGCGAGCGCCGGCGCTACTTTCCAGCACGCCATCAGAAAAGGAAAGTTCCAAGGTACAATCGCCGCAACTACGCCTACTGGTACGCGTAGCGTATAGTCAAATCCATTGCTTGCGACGGGAATCGTCTGGCCACCAAATCGGCTGATACCCCCCGCGTAGTATTCAAAGCAGCGCGCCCCGGCGTTAATCTCCCAACGCGCATCGCCGATCGGCTTGCCCACGTTGCGCGACTCCAGCAACGCCAATTGTTCAGAGTGTTCGCGGATCAGCCCTGCAATACGATAAAGAACCTCGGTCCTGTATCCCGGGTTCGACGAGGACCAACGCGATTTGCGGAACGCCTTAGTTGCCGCCTCAAGTGCCTCGTCGATTTCCCGCTCGCCTGCCGCCGGCACCTCATTCCATACCTGCTCCGTTGCCGGCTCGGTCAGCTCTAAAGAGCCCCCGGAAGCCTTTGAACGCAACTGGCCGTTGATGAGCATACAATTGGATATCGTCGCCATTACCATATCTCCTCATAAAGCTGTAACATATCTGTCTCTGTGCATTGTCTTGGATTGGACAAGTGACATCCGTCTTCCATCGCCTTTGCCGCCAGTTCGGGCAAATTCTCGCGTGGGACCTTCAGGTCCCGCAAACGCTGAGTAATACTAATTGAGCGATTAAAACACTGAAGGAAATCGGCCACCCACGATGCAGGATTATCTGGAGGCTCCGAGCAGCCCAATGCTGCCGCAATCCTTTCATACTGAGTGCTGTCCTGTTGTCCGTTGAAACGTACCACGCCCGGCAGAGCAATCGCATTTGCAAGGCCATGTTGAATGCCAAACTCACTTGACAATGGATGCGACAGAGAATGCGCCGCACCTAAATCCTTCTGAAAAGCCACTGCACCCATCGCAGCAGCCACTTGCATCATTCCACGCGCTTCAAGGTCTGCTCCATCGGAATAAGCCCGCGGCAGGTACAGCCGCACCAGACGGACTGCTTCAAGAGCAATGGCGTCACACATAGGATGAAAAACCGGGCATACGAACGCTTCAACAGCGTGGGTCATTGAGTCCATGCCGGTCCAGGCGGTCAAGTTTGGCGGCAATCCAACGGTCAGTTCGGGGTCCAGGATCGCCATCTCCGCCATGAGCGGCGGGGCGCCTAAAACCATCTTTCGTCCCATCTGTCGTATTGTGATAACACTACTTCGCCCCACTTCACTGCCAGTCCCTGCCGTTGTTGGAATCGCGCACATAGGAACCAGCTGCGGCAGTTCGCCTAACGGTATTTCTATAAGGGCCATGTCCGGGAAAGCGACCTTAAGCCGCAAAGCCTTAGCTGCATCAAGAGCACTGCCGCCGCCCAATCCCACTACGCCGTCACAGTCGCCTTGCACATATGCACTCCACGCATTCTCTACGTCCTCGTCTGTGGGATTGGCATGAACACCCGTAAACTGCACATACGTTCCGGGCCAAATCCGGTCCATTTGTTCGGTAACCAGATGAAATGCCTCGGTTTTAAGTAAGCCTGAATCTGTGACTAACAAAGGACGACTCACTTTATACTTCCGGGCGAATTCAGCCAGCACCGAACGTGCACCGATACCAAATCGTATATCATTAGGAAACCTGAATTGTGATATCTCTGTCATAAGTAGCTCTCCAGAAACATTTAGCCGGCCGTAATGACATCAGCATATGTGTTAAAATACTGAAAATCAAGGGTAATTCTATGTGTTCACAATGTACTAAAGTTTACTATCGAACATGGGCACAACAACTGTCTTACGCTCGACCGGGCTAAGAGTCTGTCCGAGTAATAGTTGAATATGTTTTGTATTGATGGTAAGATGCCTCTGCATATTGATAAAGAAAATTCAATTTTTGGTGGCTCACGGATGGGTAAGACATATCGGCCATGGAATCCTAATCAGCAGGGAACTTCGTGTATTTTATTGAATTCCCTTGAACCGCGCGTAACGCCAAGGGTCAGGCGCGCTGTAAAGCGTCGCCTGCACCCTCTTGTTGGCCATCCGCTTTGAACCCTTCGTGGAAAGTGACGGTGCCCTGCGGAGTGTGCCCGTCGAAAGACAGAGCGAAAAAGACCGCCGGTGGCACTCCCTCATGCACAAATCCGGATGGGTTTTGGAACCCGAATTTCCTGTAGTAATCCGGATGTCCCACGAGACAACATCCTTGAGCATTCATATCTTTCAGCCGTGACAGCCCTTCCTGTATCAGGGCTTTGCCAATGCCTTGCCGCTGGTACTCCGGCAACACCGAAACAGGGCCAAGGCCATACCAGTTCCGAGTACCGTCCGAAATGGTCACGGGAGAGAAGGCAATATGCCCTATCACACGGCCATCTGCTTCTGCGACGAGCGATAACGTGAGGGCCTTGGCGGCGCGTAGCGCCGCGATTATGAACTGCTCCGTGTGATTACTGATCTCCAGGGTCTTGAACGCGGCGGCGGTCACCTCGGTTATCGCGCTCACATCGGAATCGGTTTCTCTCCTGATAACGATCTTCGGATTCATGGGTTTCTTGTTCCTTTTCCTTGATGGCCAACAAGTAATTATAC
>DATKYR010000144.1:0-39156 GCA_035528395.1 Sedimentisphaerales bacterium | reverse complement strand
GCTGATCCGCTGATTCGGCCCTGAAGCACGCCATCAATGTAAAATTCCAGATAGTCATAACCGCTCTCAGAAGATACTTTCCAATAGAAGCGCACCATTCCTGCCCCGCTCACCGTCGTCTGCATCCACGATTCCTGGTCGTCCGAGATACCTCCACTCTGGGCATCATCTCCACCGTAATAGGAGGTCGAGATCGGGTAGAACCACTCCCAAGGGGAACTCGTGGTCTGGGAAAACCAATCCGCACTGCCACCCGTGGTGAAACTCAAAGTCGTGTCCATTGCCTCTGAAAGGTCATAAGCAGATACGGCCCCACTCAGCAGGAAAACTAATATTGAAGCCAACATTGTCCTTTTCATCATTTTACCCTTTTTAAAAAATTGCTAATATTCCAGCATACCCCATGTGAGCTGATATCGCTTTTCCTTGGAAAACAAATCAGCAAAGACTATAGCTAAGTGCCACTGTTGATACCAAATGCAACGTTTTTTCCGCCGAAAAGTAAATAGCAACCATACGTAGCTGAGCGAGTATGCCGCACTTCCTCTTGAACATTCAGAACTATGTACAAATAAAATCATACTCCTTCCAGGCCGAAAGAGCAAGTAAAAAATGGCCTCAAACTCAGGAATTTCTGGAGATTTTTCAGAGGTAGATTCAATTCAATGCAGACTCCCCCCATATCAACTAACCGAATTTACCCCACCACGCTTTTTGGTCCTAATATCTGTCCCGCCAAGGACCCGAACTCCACTCTTTGATTCTATTATCGACTCTTGTCAGCCGACAACTCCGACATTCATTAAGGAGTTTTGCAGGCGTAGAGAGCTTCCACTGGGCCGCGTATGTCTGGCCGAGATTGGCGAGAAGAACGACCTGAGCCTTTTTATGGTGGCTTTTATTCAGTCTGCCACATAGAATACAGACCGCATGAGAATTGATCGGAGTCCGTAGAATGCTCGTTACCGAGCGGCCGTGGTGTGCCTTTTCACATATAGGTCGCTCGGCAACGAGTGCCAAGGGTTGGTTGACCCGCTTGATGACTGTTCTGGGAGTCTTTGTTGGCTCTACAGGTGCTTATTGAACGTTGTTATGGACAGAGAAGCCTGCTTCACTCGGGCAAGTTCAGCTTTCCGCTCTAATTCGGCTGCCAATTGAGCGGTTGCGGCCTTGTCCTTAAAACCCTTAATTCTCTTTCGAGTCCCGCCAGTGGCCTTATAGTCAATATACCAATAAGCCGATTTCTTTTTTACTCTCTTGCCGTTTTGGTCTTTTGTCGTATATTGCTGTTTGAATATGCTTGCCAACAACAGAATATCTAAGAGAGAGCAACGCCGGGTGGAAATTGTATCCTCTGCTCCAGTTTTAAGGATGTAAAGAATGAAAGTATATTATGTTATTCCATTGATTATTTTATTTGTTGTTCCAGGTATGCTCGCTGTTGGCACCATTGTTTCCTACAGGAAAAACAGAACTATATTTCATTGTTTAGTTTGCCTGTTAGTCCTTTGGCTCGGCATATTAATTGGTGCGGGGATCAAAAACAAGCTTGAATATAAACAGCATGTGGTTTTTATGGCTGACCAGGCCAGTCATCTTATGCGTTATGTGACTCTAATAAGAGAAGGCGAAGTAGAACGGGGTATCAATGCTTTGGATGGGGATATCAATTGGCGCTTAAAAGCATCAGCCTGGGGCAAGAAAGTGGAAGAGCTGCCACAAGAGATACTTGCAGCTTGGCAAGAGGCAAAAATATATTATGCCAAATATGACGTGGTTGGGTATGACTATAATAACGATGCCGATCTGATTAGAAACAAACTTAACGAGGTACCCTGGTCTCAATATTAAGCAGATAAGCGCGCATTTGAAGCAAGGTACAAAACAGGTACTCCGCAAATTGCACCAGAGCTTGACATATCGCGATGGATCGGCCCTTCCTTATCGCTAGATGAATTACGAGGGAAGGTAGTTATTTTGGATTTTTGGGGACTATCATGCGCACCTTGTATCGCGGCATTACCTGATGTACAAAAAGTGTACGATAAATTTAAAGACCAGGGACTTGTTGTTATTGCGGTTCACGGTTGGGGAGGTGACTTCAAGAAGATTTCACAATTTATAGAGAAAAAAATCCCAAGATTAGAAGCGTTGTCATTCCTCTATTGGCTTTGGTTTACATGTTTTGTCATAAGACTATGTTTAAAAAATTAGGCTATTGCCTTCTCTCAACTAAGGTTGAAACTCCTCTGGTGACCTACCATGCTTCTCCTGATAGATATTTCTTGCCAGATCCCTATATGGGGGCTCAAGTTGGTTCAACCAATCGACAAATGATCTTATACTTTTCCGAGTATTGCATGTCACACAACAGTAAACAGTGTTGTTTTCTGAATCATCCCCTCCGAGGCATAGAGGATCCATATGATCCAAGTGGATATATGTCTTCTTGCTCTTTCCTTCTGGTGTCCAGTCATAAGCCTTGGTAATAGGCTTTCCACAGTACAGACAGAAGTCACGTCCATTAAGTAGTTCACGGACAAATTCCTGTTCGCGCTCGAAGAAGCATTGCTTACAATACTTGCCCCTTGGGTTCACACATCCGTAGATAGTAACAAAATGCTCAGTTGGCTTTACTATCTTACATCTCGCGCACTTCTTTTCTTTTTTCAACACTATTGGTGTTTTCTTTCTTCTCGGAGGCGGATTATTTAAAAGTGCCTTTCTTCCTTTGGTAGTAATGACGAATCCGTTACCACGAGTTTCTACAGACTTGGACTTGTCCTTTCTTGTTATATAACGGAATTGAGTGAGAATGTATCTAGTTTGTGGGGTCACATCATAATCACCAATCGACGCCATATTCATTCGATCGATTTCCATAATACGACCACAATTTAAGAGTTCTAGAATTTCCCTCTGAACTTTAGTTAGCTTCATCTTTTTTTTGCCATGTCTCTTAAAAGCTCCAACGACAAGGTAAGTTGTCGCGTTACACGCAGTCAGACTGAAGCAAATTATTGGAATAGATCCTCAGGATTGGTCTGGGCCATAATGAAACAGACTACTTCTTAAAAAGGAGCAGTCCCAACAATATACATCCTACAAGGAGCAATCCGTTACCTTTGTCAGCTTTGATGTTCTTTGCTATGCTACTAATCGTTTTGGACAGTGACTCTATAGTGGCCCCTGCTAGATCGAGAGCTTGATACTCACGAGCCCAGCCGGGTAACTTTGAAGGGGACATATCCCATACGATCGGAATTATTTTCTTATTGCCATACCTTGCTCCACCCAACTCTTGCTGAACGAATGGAGATCGACAAGCTGCCCGACTCGCAAGCAAGATGACCCAAGGTGAGAAACGAAGATTGTTCATTATTTCGGAAGGCCAATGATCTCCTGGTTTAAGTGAGACGGAAGCGAGAAAGACACTGAGGCTTTCGCTTGTTAGATGGCGATAGACAAATTGGGCCAACTTTTCATCTTGGTTTGAGTAGCTGATAAAAACATCAGGCATAATTATTCCTTTCGAGTTCCAACGATCAGCTGAGCCGAGTGGATATTACACCGTCCGACTACAGCGATTGATTATACAGTTTCCTCTCAGAAATAATAGAAAAATGATATTAAACAAAAATCACCCTCCTCTAAATTAAAAAGGCCTCTCAGAGCCAAAATGATAAAGTGTTTGATTAGAAGGGGCTTGTTCGTTAGACTATTCTGTGTACTCGTTTGAGTGTTACCGCCGTTATAATAAATCATTCTGGAGGTAGCCTATGTCAACGATCACAAAAAGAGCACTTATCGACAGAATTGCTGAAAGTACTCAGGCTAAGCGTGCGTTGGTTAAAGCTACAGTTCAGAACGTCTTAGATGAGATCATCTCTGAACTTGCCAAAGGTAACCGTTTGGAGTTTCGCGATTTTGGAGTTTTTGAACCTCGTGACTGCGCACCACGAACAGCACAGAACCCAAAAACTCTGGAACGAATCCACGTACCAGCCAAGCGAGTAGTGAAGTTCAAGATGGGTCAGTTGATGAAGCAGAGGGTAAATACTTCCAAAAACATGGGATCGCGGTTGACAAAATGACAGAGATACAGCCAATTCTATTATCGGCAATCACTTGTAATAGAGTCATTTTTGACAAAGTCTCTGGTATGCCGAGTATTATAGATATTGTTCAAACTATCAATGCTCCAAGATATCCGGCAAGACATCCACAAATTGTCTTCTTCTGTGAGCTAACGAATGGGCATGGCACAACGAAAGCGAAAATAAGACTCGTTGATGCTCAGGAAGAGGAGAAAATTATATTTGAGAAAGAAGGAACAGTACAGTTTAAGGATGTTAAGCAAATCGTTACTTTAGCTCATCTCGGAAGTCTCCACAGAGGTCGGCCACTAAGATCTGATAGGTCGTATGTTCGTAACGCGCCCCCGCTATGAAGACCTAGAGATAACTTCGTTTGATTTAAATGACAGAAATGGGGGTTCTTAGTGTTGACGGACCACACCAAGTGAGCGACATTTTTTTTGTCTTCAAGGAGGAGGCTGATAAGCGTGACAAAAATAAAGACAGCCTTGTTTTTCTTGTAGGGTGGTTTGAATCTATCCTGAATCTGTATAACAAACAATTGATTTGTGAACCAGTAAAAAGGATTAGGGGTAAAGTTCGGGATGAAATCCCTGAAGAGATCAAAGAAGCATATAATAAAAACAAGTTCGTTTATGATAGGTCATATGCGATTATGTCGATCTTGCAAGAAATATGAACAGAACATTTGGAGAAAGAATCTCAAGAGAGTACTTTGAAACACCGCAGGAATTATAGCTATCGCTTATCCCTTAATGAATGTCGGAGTTGTCGGAAAGTCCTCGCGCATGGCCACGGGCTCAGAGTTGCTATCTTCTACTGCTTAGGCTGCGCTTCCTTGGGCGCTTACTCCTTGGCCTCATTTTTCTGGTCGGTCGTCCTGCTATCAAAAGACGAGAAGAGTTTTGTAGCAAAGCAGACTACCACTTCCACAACGCGACAGGGACGGAGGAACCCAACAATAGGATTCATCCGACTGCTATACAGCGTTCCGAGCGAGGTCGCAGCAAGCGGGTAATCCCTGCCTTAATATCATCTAGGAATTTCAGCCATTTTAATCTTGAAAGATTAAAATTTACTTGTATTCTTGTTAGGGCGGGCCAGAGGTTAATGGAGCTATAGAGACGCTCAACGCTATTAAATTAACTCAACGAACCACTTGCTCCGTGAGAAAGGTATTCTCTATCCAGATTTTCCTTTTTATACGGAAACCATATAAACAATAGTTGTGTGCCTGAGAGATTGAGACACGATGGACTTTCTGACGCCTCTATCCTATATAACTGATCTGGTTGGCAAGATTGGCGGGGTGCTCTCGAAACGTCCCAGGCTGAGTGTGGAGATCATCCGCTTCCGCCCAGACTCCAAGGACAAGCGCTGGATATTCAGAGCGAGCGTTATCAACCGAGGTCCACTCGCAGCTGATGGTTGCGAGGGGTACTGGAGCCTGTTCAATCCACAACTACAGGAGATTTCCGCTGGTACTGGGGTGTTCTGGGCTCCCCAATCAGATGACGACTATGACTTCGAGAATCGTACGTTTCGGACAGCGCGCCTTGAGTACAACGAAAGACGCTTCTGTTGGGCAGAGATGGAACTGATCGCCAAGTCGGAGAATGGCTCGGAAATGCACTTCTTCCCCTACGATGGGTCGGTTGGCCCCCATACATTTGCGATTGTCATCGAGTATTGCCAGTTCAAGGCTTTTGACTTCGTAGTCATCAACGTTCCGTGCCGGTTCACCTCCTCATGCCAGTTTGACGAGGTATCCGACAGTATTCAGTGGGGTCAGCCCGGCGGCCTAAGAGGCATGCTTCACCGGTTCAAAGTTCGTAAGCACATTGTCAATGTGGATTACCACGAATATATGCGTCCCACGTAAGGTAAGTGGGAGAAGAGGCATACAACAACGGAATGGAACATCGATGCGGACAGCCTAGCAGCTGCCGCGTGCGTCAACGAGAGATGGCTTTATCCAATGACTAACGATCCTTCGCAGACCGTGTAAGGAAATGTTGGACTTCTTCATTAGTAAGTTCAGGATTTTGAGTTGAAAAATGGGTCTGGATTTTGGGGTCGTGGGTTCATAGCGGGGGCGCGTTACGAACATACGACCTATCAGATAAAGGAGTCCTAACAAAATGGTCTATGATAATGATGACCTAAGAAAAACTTATAATCGCACCAATGGGAAATGCCACATCTGTTGGAAAAAATTGAGTTTTAACAACTACGGGTCCTTTTGGTATCGTAAGAGGTGTTGGCGCATTAGCCGGAATAGCCCTTGACGGGAAAGTTGGTTATGATACTGACCCAGACAGATAATACTTTATGTAATTTACGATTTCCAATTTCCGATCTTGCCACATTTTGCGAACGTTGGCTGGAAAGAATATAGACAAGTAGGTGGATATTATAATCGAAGGAAATTGCCATGGCAGACCAAGAATTACGCTATCGTTCAGGTGGCAAACGACTCCCATCTGTTATGCAAAATGAGAATTTCATAAACATAGAGGAAAGAGAAAAGGACTCTGCAATTTATCGAATAATGTCTGTTGAACGGTTATTCGATGTTTTCGAAAACAAAAAACTAACCCTTGTGCGTCCGAAACTCTGGGACGACCCTTTCGAGAATTATATTTTAAGTGGTAGATTCTATTTTTACGGCGATGTAGCATCTATCGGCTATCGGGAAAAATTCTATGGACAATGCTGGACTTTGAATGAAGAAACAGACGCGATGTGGAGAATCTATGCGCCAGATAAGAATGGCGTGAAAGTTAAATCTACCATTCGAAAATTATTTAATTCTTTGTGGAATACGCGCATGATTCCAGATTGCCAAGACCGCGAATGTTTTGTCGGCAAAGTAATTTATGCGGATAAAACAGAAATAGGGGACGTATACTCCAAATTCCAAAACAATACGGAATTACTGCTTGATCGAAGTATGAAGGCCCAGGCCTTGACTTTGCTAATAAAGCGAGAGGCATTCAGCCACGAGCGGGAAGTTCGTCTTATTTACTACGATATGCAAAGGGAGTGCAACGGCGACTTTTTCCGATATGAGCTAAATCCGCTGATATTTTTTGAAGAGATTATTTTTGACCCCCGAATGGCTGTCGGAGAATACGAACGTTTACGCGAAAAGTTATCTCGGCAGTTTAACTATTCTAACGTGCGCCAGTCAGATCTATATCAGCCCTTCGACTATCCGGCAACGTGACATGCGTTGGTGTATCCCGCCTTCTGACTTCAAAAGAGAACCCCTTGCTTAACAGTACAAGAACAATCCGGTGGCTGGTGGTTCAGGTACGATGTACTTTGAAGAGCAATCGTATTAACATTGGCTAAGTTTACGCCCTGGTCTGCAAACGCCTGCAGGTCGATAGTCCATTCGGTCCAGGTGTCTATCTGTGCTGCATTAGGATTATCGTGATTGACCACTGCACTGCCTGTCACCGTTTGCCAGTTAAAGTCAATGCTGGCATCGAGTATGGTTTGGCTGGTATTAACTTGGCAGTTTTATCACTTAACGACGGTTGCCGGGCTTCTTTTTGCTTCAATGGGGCCGCGTCACAAAGGACGCGGAAATGTCGTGGACCTGGCATTATCTACCGGATTGAGGGGAGATGCCTCCCATGATGCCTTTCTTTTTCTCACCGCAGCCGCTTATTTTGGCTGCGGTTTTCGTCTGAGGTAGCGTTAGCTCTGAATTTTTTCTAAAGGGTTTTCTGCATACAAGTTCTTGTTAATGAATCACTTAAGTTAATTCTGCCCATTCCCTGCGAGAAAGTTCTTCCGCTCGGTCAAGATTTCCTATTTTTTTGCCGGCAAATCAGCCGGCGGGTTGGTATAATCCCGCATATGGATACCGTACTGACGACAAGAGAACTCCAACCTCAAAGCGAACGTGATGAAGCCCGTCTGCGCGACGCCGGATTTCGGTGGGGCCAGAAGGGCACGCACACCAGCCGGACGATCATGCTCAACGAGCTTCGCGCGGTGTTCGCCAACTGCCGACCCAACGCAACTCGCGACGATTACCTTTCGGCAATCCATGAAGATAACTGCCTTGGAAAGCGCACCGCGGCAACACGAAAGCTTTCCAGTCAGCGGCTCTCGGAGTTGTACGCCATCGAGCCGGACGTGCCGCTATTCAGAGTCATGCGGCGGTTCTGGTATGCGGATCGCGAAGGCCAGGCGCTCCTGGCTTTACTGCTTTCCCTCGCACGCGACCCGTTGCTAAGGGCCAGCGCGCCGCCCGTCCTGCGGATGCGGCCCGGCGAAGAACTTGCAAGGCAGCAAATGACCGACGCCCTCACGCGGGCTGTCGGCAGTCGCCTGAGCGAGAGCACGCTCGATAAGGTCGTGCGGAACGCGGCTTCTTCCTGGACGCAATCGGGGCACCTCAAAGGGCGCGGCCGCAAGGTTCGGCAGACAGTCACCCCGACGGCGATAACCACCGCCTACGCCCTCCTGCTCGGCTACTTTACTGGCACGCGGGGCACAGCACTCTTCGAGTCACTATGGGCGCAGGTTCTCGACGCCCCGGTCGGCGAACTGATAAATCTCGCCATGGATGCCCGACGGCTGGGTTTCCTGGACATGAGCCAGTCGGGAGGCGTGATCGATGTGAGTTTCTCACGACTCCTGGCACAAAACGAAAGGTAGTAGGTCCATGGGAAGGATAGAAGAACTTGCGGCTCGATACCGCTGCCACATCGGCGCGCCGTGGCAGCGCAACCTCGCCGGCGACCAGAAGGCGATCTTCGTGGTCTACCCGAAGACTGACGAGCGGAAGCTGCGGGCGCGGCTGGAGCTGTTCGAGATGGCGACGACCTCGGCCGGGCACGGCTGGCGGGCACTGGACTTGACCGACACTTTCGCGCGATGGATGGCCGACGCCGACTACCGTGACGAGTATTTCTCTGATCCCGATGCACTGGCAACGGGGCCGAAGAGCCCCTTCACCAGATTCGCCGCTGAGCAACTCCGAAAGGCCCTGACGGCCGATGGGGCGGACGAAGACGTTGTGGTCGCAGTCCTCGGCGCTGCGTCTTTCTTCGGCTTCACGTACCTGTCGGAGATCCTGTACAAAGTTAAGAATGACATCCGAGGGCGCCTGATGCTGTTTTTTCCCGGTGAGTTCGACAACAACACCTATCGCTTGCTCGATGCCCGAGACGGCTGGAACTACCTGGCCGTGCCGATCACGCTCCATAACGGGGTAAAAGACTAATGAAAAATCGAGAAATCTTCCAACGCGATCCCGCTGTATCGAAACTGCTAAACGACGGCGTTGCAGCTGTGCGTGAGGCCGCAAGCGACAAGGAAATCGAGACGCTCCGGTATGAGCTTGAGCACTTCGTATGCGAAGGTCAGTATGAGGACGGCTTGATCCGCATCTTGGAGTCCTACTTCGGCAACGTCAACTCGACCACGCAGCCAGCGGGTTGGGTAAGCGGCTTCTATGGCAGCGGCAAATCTCACCTGCTGAAAATGTTTCGCCATCTTTGGGTGGACACCTCCTTCATCGATGGTGCGACCGCTCGCGGCTTGGCTCGGCTGCCGCAGGAGGCGCAAGACCTACTGCGCGAACTCGACACACTGGGCAGGCGCAACGGTGGCCTGCACGCCGCGTCGGGAACGCTGCCTTCGGGCGGCGAGAGCGTACGCCTGGCCGTGCTGAGCATCGTCCTTTCCTCCAAGGGCCTGCCTGAGGCGCTGCCGCAGGCCCAGCTCTGCATGTGGCTCCAGAAGAACGGCATCTTCGACAAGGTGAAGGCCGCGGTCGAAGCGGCGGGCAAGGAGTTCTTCGACGAACTCCACGACCTGTACGTCAGCCCCATCCTGGCCAAGGCCGTCCTCGACGCTGACCCCGACTTCGCCGCCGACCTCAAGCAGGCTCGTGCGGCGCTGCGGGCACAGTTCCCCGTAGTCGACGACATCTCCACCAACGAGTTCATTCGCCTGGTTCGCGAGGTGCTGTCGGTCGGTGGACAAATCCCATGCACCGTTATCGTCCTGGACGAAATCCAGCTTTTCATCGGCAACGATCCGGGCCGCTCGACCGACGTCCAGGAAGTCGCCGAGGCCCTCTGCAAGCAACTTGACAGCCGGGTGCTGTTGATCGGTGCGGGCCAGACCGCCTTGGCCGGCAACATGCCGCTGCTGCAACGCCTCACCGGCCGGTTCACCATCCCGGTGGAACTCTCCGATTCCGACGTGGAGACGGTTACCCGTCGCGTCGTGCTGGCCAAGAAGGCCGACAAGAAGAAGTACATCGAAGACACGCTCAACGCCCACGCCGGCGAGATAGACCGCCAGCTTGCAGGCACGTCCATCGCGGCCTGCGCGGAAGACCGCGACATCATCGTGGACGACTACCCGCTCCTGCCGGTCCGCCGGCGATTCTGGGAGCATGTGCTCCGGGCGGTGGACGTGCCCGGCACGGCCAGCCAGCTTCGGACACAACTCAAGATCGTTCATGAAGCCGTCCGCCAGACGGCCGAGGCTTCGCTTGGCACCGTCGTGCCCGCGGACTTCATCTTCAGCCAGCTTCACCCCGACCTGCTCCGTGGCGGGATCCTGCTCCGTGAGATTGACGAGACGATCCGCAACCTCGACGACGGGACCGACGATGGCCGGCTTGCCCAGCGACTCTGTGGCCTGATCTTCCTGATCCGCAAGCTCTCGCGCGAGGCCGTGGCCGACATCGGCGTCCGTGCTACACCGGATATGCTCGCCGATCTGCTTGTCGCAGACCTGTCGGGCGACGGTACGCAGCTTCGCAAGGAAATCCCCCGCATCCTCAAGAAGCTGGTGGACACCGGAACGCTCATCAAGCTGGACGAAGAATACAGCCTCCAGACGCGCGAGAGCAGCGAGTGGGACCGCGAGTTCCGCAATCGCCAGACCCGGCTGAACAGCGACCTGACCTCCCTGTCGAGCAAGCGTGGCTCGCTCATCAGCGCCGGCTGCGGCGACGTGCTCAAGGGCATCAAGCTCGCGCAAGGCAAGTCCAAAGAGCCGCGGAAGCTGCTGGTTCACTTCGGTACGGAAGCCCCGCCGGCCGGCGGAAGCGATATTCCCGTTTGGATCCGCGATGGTTGGGGCGAAAAGGAAAGCACCGTCGTCAACGACGCCCGCGCCGCCGGCAACGACAGCGCGATCATCTACGTCTATGTTCCCAAGGCCAGCGCTGACGACCTCCATAAGGCCATAGTCGAATATGAGGCCGCCAAGTCCACCCTGGACTTCAAGGGCACGCCCACCACGCCCGAAGGCCGCGAAGCCCGCGACGCCATGGCCACGCGCATGGCCACGGCCGAGGCCGCCCGCAACCAGATCGTCAACGACGTGATCGACCGCGCAAAGGTCTTCCAGGGCGGCGGGAGCGAGCGGTACGAACTGAACCTCGTGGCCAAAGTCGAAGCGGCCGCGCAGGCCTCGCTCGACCGGCTGTTCCCGAGCTTCAAGGACGCCGACGACAACCGCTGGGCCAACGTTATCAATCGCGCCAAGAACGGCGACGAAGCGGCCCTGTCCGCGGTTGAATGGACCGACTCGCCCGAGAAGCACCCCGTCTGTGCGGCCGTGCTCTCCGAGGTGGGCTCGGGCAAGCGCGGCAAGGAAGTTCGCGACGCGTTTGAGGCCAGCCCCTACGGATGGCCGCGTGACGCCGTGGACGCTGCACTCATCACGCTGCATACGACCGGACACCTCCGCGCCACGCACAAGGGCATGACACTCTCGCAGGGCCAGCTTGACCAGGCGAAGATTTCCGTGAGCGACTTCCGCACCGAGACGGCCACGCTTAACGCCCGCGAAAAGATGAAGCTCCGTAAGCTCTTCCACGACGCCGGCGTGGGCTGCAAGCCCAACGAGGAAACCGCCAAGGCCGGCGCGTACTTGGTCCGCCTGGTGGAACTGGCCGACCACGCCGGCGGCGAGCCGTCCATGCCGGCCCGACCAGCCACGGCCCACATCGACACGCTCCGAGGCTTCGGCGGATCCGAGCAATTGGCGGAAATCCTCAAGCAGCACGACACGCTTGCCCAGCAGGCCAAGGACTGGGGCAAGCTGGCCGAACTCGCCGGCAAACGCAAGCCTGCCTGGGAAACGCTCTGCACGCTGCTCAAGCATGCGGGCACCATGCCCGGAGCCGACGAACTCCGCAAGCAGGCCGAAGCGGTGAAGTCCGAGCGCCGGCTGCTCGACGCGAGCGATCCCGTGCCGGACATCCGCAAGGCCGCCGTCGATGCGCTTCGCGCCGCCGTGACCGCCGCCCACGCGGAGTACGAGAGAACCTACAACGAGCAGATGGCTGCGCTGACTGCCAGCGACAACTGGAAGAAACTCAGGGCCGACCAGCAGAAACAGATCCTCGCCGACGAAGGCATCGACACTTTGCCGGCCTTGGCCGTAGGCTCCGAGGCCGACCTCATCCGCACGCTGGAACAGACCGCCTTGTCGGCATGGAAGACCCGGACCGATGCACTGGCCCAGCAGTTTGCCCGCGCGGCCCTCGCCGCGGCGAAGTTGCTTTCGCCGAGGACGCAGAGCGTAAGGCTCAAGAGCAGCACGCTCAAGACGCCGGAGGATGTGAAAGCATGGTTGGCGGAAACAGAGACGAAGCTACTGGGTGAACTGAAGAAGGGGCCAATCGTGATCGGGTAGGTTGAGAGGATATATCGCCCATGCAGATCGAGAACAAAACTATATTCCTGAGCCACGCATTGAAGGACAAGGTGCTGGCAGACAAGCTGGCGGACCTTCTCACTAATGGTTGCGCGGTGGACCCCAATAATATCCTCTGTACATCACTGGAGGGCAAAGGAATACCTGCCGGCACGCCCAACTTCATCGAATATCTGCGGGAGCAGATTCGTGAGCCGAGATTGGTCATATTGCTGTTGAGCGAGAACTATTTCGCCAGCCTCTTTTGCTTGTGCGAGCTAGGAGCAGTGTGGGGAATGGGTCTCTCTTGCTTCCCCTTGGTGGTTCCGCCAACAAACAGGAGCAAGCTCAGAGCGACCCTCGCGGTCACACAGGCGGGGGACATCACCAGTCAAAGTTACCTCGACGAACTGCGCGACATGGTGAAAGACAAGGTCAGGCGTCACGTACCCACGGCAACTTGGAGCGTCAAACGGGACGCGTTCCTCAATGGGCTGGATGATCTGATTAAATCGCTTCCGAGCCCGACGCATGTCCCTCTTGAGAAGCTGAAAGCCGCAGAGGACAAGTATAAGGCGGCGCTCGAAGATATTAGAAACAAAGAGAAGGAGATAAGGACTCTGAAGGCCCAGATTTCTGACTTGGAGAAGTGTAAAGACTGCGACCAGGTGAGTGCCGTCGCGAGGAAATACTCGACCGACGACAAAGTCTTTGGGGAGCTGTGCGCAAATACACGATCAGCACTAGAAAACCTGGAGTATGCAACGATGGTAACGCTATTTTGGTCTATCCGAGGTGACAATTACAGGCCGAAAGGCAGAGATGAATGGGATGAAGTGCGGGAGGCAGAGACGAGGGAGGAGGTTTACGTGGACGACGACTGCTGCGACCTAAACGAGGATCATCCCCGTGTCGAGAAGGCGCAGGAAGCTCTCGATGAATTGCAGAATTTCTTGAGTGAACTGAAGAATCCAGAATTAAAACAGCGATTTGAGCGGGAGAACGAGTTTCCCCTTAGCCTCACGAACAAAGACTTCTGGAGCAAGTTTTTGGCCCGTATTTAATAACGTATGCCTACATTAGTTACTGATCTGCGGAACAAACTGGAGCGCGTGGTTGTCGAGGCCCGGGATGCGGCCGAGGCCGGCGCACGCGCGGCCCTGGAGGCCCTAGCCGTCCACGAGGCCAAGTACTACCCCCACATGTCCAAACAGCAGCAGGCGCTGCGGAACCACCTCCGCGCCCATGCCCGGCAGTTGGGAGATCGCCAGGACCGACAGGGTCGGCTGCAAATCAATAGAATTATTCACGAATGTGCTTTTGAACATTGGCACCGAATGCTTTTCGCGCGGTTTCTTGCAGAAAACAACTTGCTCATCGAACCGCAAGAAAACATCGCCATTAGTCTTGATGAGGCGGAGGAACTGGCGAAAGAGTCCGGCGAGGATGTATGGACGTTTGCCAGTCGTTGTGCTCAGAAGATGCTGCCCCAGATATTCAGGCCTGATGATCCCTTGCTGGCGATTTCCTTTGCAACAGAACATAAGCTGAAACTGGAAAGACTTCTTGGTTCTCTACAACCCGCGGTCTTTACCGCTTCTGATGCTTTAGGGTGGGTTTATCAGTTCTGGCAGAGCAAGAAAAAAGACGAAGTCAACCGCTCTGAGGTCAAGATTGGAGCGGATGAACTGCCGGCAGTAACTCAACTTTTTACGGAGCCGTACATGGTCAGCTTTCTGATCCATAATACCCTTGGAGCTTGGTGGGCCGGCAAAAAAATAGCAGAAAATCCAAATATCACAAAAGATGCAAAAAACGAGAACGCGCTTCGTGCTGCTGTAGCCATGCCGGGTGTGGATTGGGATTATTTGCGGTTCGTTCAACATGAAGATGGGACTTGGAGACCTGCTGCAGGCACGTTCGGAGGTTGGCCGAAAACAGCGGCGGAAATCAAGGTGCTCGATCCCTGCTGCGGCTCAGGTCACTTCCTTGTTGCTGTCCTCCATCACCTTATTGCAATTCGGATGACTGAAGAAAACATATCAGCCCAACAAGCTGTCGATGCAGTACTGCGAGATAACTTGTACGGCCTCGAGATCGATGAAAGATGCTGTCAGATAGCAGCATTTGCTTTAGCCTTTGCTGCCTGGACATATCCGGACGCTGGTGGTTATCGGCCACTACTGGAGATTCATATAGCATGTACCGGTATCGGCCCACAAGCCAGCGAGGAGCAATGGCTGAAACTTGCTGAACAGTCCGGCATTTCCACGCCTGCAGTTGGAAGAGAAGCGATAAAGAACGGCTTGTTGAACTTGCACAGGCTATTCTCACAGGCGCCAACGCTGGGATCCCTGATTGATCCTGTCGAGTTACCTGCCGACTTGATCGCTGCTGATTATGAGACTGTCAAACCATATCTCGATGTGACAATGTCCACCGAAACCAGTGATGACGAAATGCACGAACGTGTTGTTGCCGCTGCTGGCATGGTCAAAGCTGTAGAACTTCTGGCTGGTGATTACACATTAGTCATCACCAATGTGCCATACCTAGGTAGGGGGAAGCAAGAAGACGTTCTTAAGGATTATTGTAGCCAATTTCATCCCGATGCAAAAGCTGACCTTGCAACCTGTTTTGTTGAACGGTGCTTAGGATTCCCCTCTGAAGGAGGGACAGCGGCCCTAGTAACAACGCAGTATTGGCTTTTCTTAACGAGCTACAAGAGACTTCGCAAACACTTGCTCAAAACCAATTTGTGGAATGTTGTGGCAAGGCTTGGGCCTGGGGCTTTCGAGACCATTAGCGGTGAAGTTGTTAATGTTGCACTGTTATTGTTAACACTTGGTTTGCCCGGTTTGCGACATGAGTTCGCAGGATTAGACGTTTCAGAAGAACAGTCGCCCAATGACAAGAAAGCTGCACTACAAGAAGTACCATTCGTAGATATCAATCAGCAGGCCCAACTAAACAATCCAAATAGCAAGGTCGTTCTTCAGAATCTCCTTTCTGGCGAACCCCTCGAAGACTTTGCGATAGTGAGCGAGGGATTGCATACAGGTGATTATCCAAGATTCGGTCGAAATTTTTGGGAATTGTTGCGCGTTAATAATGGATGGGCTTTTCAACAAGGAGGTGTAACAACTGATAGTTTTTGTTCGGGTATGGAGCACATCCTTTTCTGGGAAAGAGGCGAGGGTGTACTAATTGATTTCGTCAAAGAGCGCTTAGGTACAGAGATCGTAACTCAATGGATCAAGGGTGATCAGGTTTGGGGAAAATGCGGCATCGCTGTAGGGATGATGGGCGACATGAAGCCATCAGTCTATCAAGGGATGCTCTTTACTCACGGAATTTGTGCAATCGTTCCGAAGAATGAGGCTGACGCGCCTGCGATTCGTGCGTTCTGTGAAAGCTACGATTTCTGTTCTGAAGTCAGGAAATTAGACCAGAAGGTCTGTGCAGCTCGGGATAGCGTCGCCAAAGTCCCTTTCGACATCTCCCACTGGCAAAAGGTGGCGGCGGAGAAGTATCCCAACGGTCTGCCAAAGCCAGAGAGCGATAGTCCAACGCAATGGCTATTTCATGGCTGGGCGGGGGAATCAAACTCGCCGCTGCATGTAGCAGTTGCACGTCTACTTGGTTATCGTTGGCCGGCAGAACTGGACGATAAGATGCAATTGAGCAAGCGGGCGCGTGATCTGGTCAAGCAGTGCGATGAATTGCTGAAGCACGCAGATGATGATGGAATCGTTTGTATCCAATCTGTGCGCGGTGAGGAACCCGCAACTGACCGTCTGATGGCGCTGCTGAACGCATGTGGCATCACCTCCGGAAAGGTACGTGAACTGACTGTTGGGGCTGGCTTAGATGACTGGCTTCGGAATAACTTCTTCGAAGAACATTGTAAACTGTTTCACAACCGACCGTTTGTCTGGCACATTTGGGATGGCCGTAAGCGAGATGGCTTCCATGCCCTGGTTAATTACCACAAATTAGCTGAAGGTAATGGTAAAGGACGAAAATTGCTGGAGAGCCTAACCTATAGCTACCTGGGCGATTGGATCAGCCGGCAGGAAGATGGTGTTAAACGCGGAGAAGGCGGAGCGGAAGACCGCCTGGCAGCAGCACTGGAACTAAAGAAGCGACTGGAAGCGATTTTAGCGGGCGAACCACCCTATGATATCTTTGTCCGCTGGAAACCATTGCATCAGCAATCCATTGGCTGGGAACCGGACATCAACGATGGCGTGCGGATGAATATCCGCCCCTTCCTGGCCAGTGATATTCCAGGCGGCAAAAAAGGTGCAGGGATCCTTCGCTGGAAACCAAACATAAAGTGGGGCAAGGACCGCGGCAAAGAACCCAAAAGACCCAAGGAAGAATACCCGTGGTTCTGGGGCTTCGACACCGACAATCCCGACCACGCCAAGGACTTCGTGGGCACAGGCAAGGAGCCGGACGGCAACCGTTGGAATGACTGTCACTATACAAACAAAACCAAGCAAGCGGCCCGCGAGGCTGCGAAGGGGGTGAAACGTGGCTGAGACACCGAAGCTGACACCTTCCGAGTTCGAGCGAGGCTATCAGGCATACCAAGCGCGCGAACCCAGGGATGCCATGTATAAGATAGCGACGTTTTTGGTTGACCACTTCTGGGGCCAGCCACGGGACATGGCGGATGGCATGGGTGTGCTGCTTCTGACGTGGAACCAACCGTTCTACCGCTACGGGTCCTTCGACTTCGCCCTGCTGGAGGACGCCCTGCGAACGAACATGGGCGTTATCGAAGCGCTCCGGCCACGCAACATTGAATCGCTTGTGGAGGCCGATGAGCCGACCATCAAACGGCTCTTCCTGGCGTTCCTTGATGCTCTGAGAACCGAGAGAGGGAAGAGCCCGGTTGCTGTGGCGAAGGCTCTGCACCTTCTCGCGCCGGACTTCCTTCCCATCTGGGATGACAAGATTGCCAGAGCCTACGGTTGTCACTACAACCCCCATCCCGACCAGAAGTACATGGTCTTCGCCTACGAGATGCAGTGTCTCTCTCGACAACTGCAAGAGCATGTTCCGCCGGGATGCGACCGAACATTCCTCAAGCTAATCGACGAGTACAATTATGCCAAATACACGAAACACTGGATATAGCCGATGACAACGACTTCACAGAAACCGAACACCTTGCTTGAGGCGGTGCGGGCCTCGCTGGAACACGCCGCACGTTACAATCCCGGCGACGTTGTTGCACCGGCGGCGGTGCTGTGGACCGACGCCGATGGCCAGTGGCGGCCGGTGGTGGAGCAACTGCGTGGGCTCATGCCCGAGCTTCTCACGTTGGGCGACTACGACCCGGCCATGCGGACGGGGCCGGCGATCTGGCTGCGGTGCGTGATCGAGCCGGCTGTGCGAGCGGATAAGTTCCCCGACCTCGCCTGGCCGGCGGACACGGTGCCGGTGATTTACATGCCGGGCGTGAGCCGGCAGACGCTCCGGGCGGTCGAGGAGTGTCCCGATCCGCTCAAGCCACTGGTGGAGCTTCAATACCGCGGGACAGTATGGACACAGAAGAATAGCAAAGACTGGACCGTCCGGGCGTTCCTTGTGAATGACGACGAGGGGCTTGGGCTGGACGTGGCCGAAGATAAACTCACGCTCCAGGCAATGCAGGGCTCGCTGTCGCAACTGGCGGTAACGTCGGTGGCGCGACTGGCGGAAAAGCGGCTGGAGGCCGAGGACTTCGACAAACTGATGATTGGTGACACACCGCGAGACCTGCTGCTGTGGCTGGGCGACCCCGAAGGTACGCGCGGGCAGTGGGACGAAGGAACGTGGTCGGCGTTCCGAAATCGCTGCCGGCAGGACTACGGCTTCGACCCGGAGGCCGACGGCGAAATCGTCGGCGGCGAGAAGCTCGGCCAGCGCGAGGATGCCTGGTTCGGCGTCTGGGAACGGTTCGCTGAGTCGCCGGCGCTATATCCTGGAATACCTGACCTGCTGCGGCGGGCCAAGCCAAAGGGCTTGTTTGCATTCGATAAGGAACCCTGGCCGGATGAAAATGACTCTTTGGAGAAAGCACTCAGGGCGGCTCTGCTGGATGTCGGCTCGATGAAGCCGGCCGAAGCGCGGCAACGCCTGGAGCAATTAGAAGCCGAGCACGGCCAGCGTCGCGGTTGGGTATGGGTGCGGCTTGGCATGTGTCCGCTGGCGAATGCCTTGGGCCATCTGGCGGTGCTTGCCAAGCGTACTGCGGCGACACTGGGCGGCGATTCGGCCGACGCTATGGCCAAGTTGTATGCTGGAGGTGGATACTTAGCCGACGATGCAGCGATCCGGGCGCTGGCGTGTGTGAAGACGGCGGAAGACACCAAATCCGTCCAAGCTGCGCTGCGCTGCATGTACCTGCCATGGCTGGAAGATACAGCGAGGCACTTCCAGCAATGCTTGGCCGTGAAGGTCCTGCCTACGGTGGCGCAGCAGGAAGGCATCGAGGCCGAGGTGTGCGAGTGTATCCTGTTCGTCGACGGGCTGCGGTTCGACATCAGCCAGCGGCTCGCGGCGATGGCTGGCGAGCGGCAGTTGGAGGTCTTCTCTGCCTGGCGATGGGCGGCTTTGCCCACCGTCACAGCAACGGCCAAGCCCGCCGTCTCGCCGGTCGCTGGGAAGCTGCGTGGCGGGCGGCTGGAGGCGGACTTCTGCCCGGATATGACCGAAAGTAACGAACGATTGAATACTGACCGCTTTCGCAAACTGCTTTCCGCGGCAGGCTTCCAAGTACTCGGCCCGGCCGAGACCGGCGATCCAGGGGCTAAGAATGCCCGCGGGTGGGCGGAGTATGGCGAGTTCGACAAGCTCGGACACGACCTACAGGCTAAGTTGGCGTCCCGGATAGAAGACCAGTTGGAACTTCTGCTGGAGCGGGTCCAGGGGTTGCTGGAGGCGGGCTGGAAGCGAGTGCGCATGGTGACCGACCACGGTTGGCTGCTGGTGCCCGGCGGGATGCCAAAGGTGCAACTGCCAAAGTACCTGGCCGAGAGTCGCTGGTCACGATGTGCATCGGTTAAAGACAGTTCCCACGTAGAGGTGCCAGTCGCTGGCTGGTCGTGGAACCCGCAGGAACACTTCGCCTGCGCGCCGGGGGGGCACTGCTTTGTGGCTGGGCAGGAGTACGCCCATGGTGGCACGAGCCTTCAGGAGTGTCTGGTTCCCGTGCTGTCGCTTACCTCGGCGAGTGCGCCCGTTGGCGTGGTTGTCACGGTAAGGGAAGTCCAGTGGGTCGGCTTGCGCTGCCGAGTCGCAGTGGAGCCGGCCGTCAAGGGGTTGCTCGCGGACCTGCGGACAAAGCCTAACGTGACAAATTCAAGCGTTACAGAACCGAAAGCCGTTGACGCCGACGGGAAAACCTCACTGCTCGTAGCTGACGATTCTCTCGAAGGGACCGTAGTCAGCTTGGTGATTCTCGATGCGTCTGGACGTGTTGTCTGCAAAGAGGCCACAACTATTGGAGGTGACGAATAACATGGAACTCGACCATCTGGACCAAATCGCGGCTTCAGCCTTCGACGGCTACCTGGTTCGCAAAGACCTTGTGCGGCGCTACAGCCGGCAGTATCCCGTGCCGACCTACGTCGTGGAGTTTCTACTCGGGCGGTACTGCGCGACGGTGAACGAACAGGAGATCGACGAGGGCTTGAAGATCGTCGAGCGGCAACTACAGGACCGCACGGTTCGCACCACCGACCAGGAACTCTTCAAGGCCAACGCCCGAAAGAAGGGCTCGGTGAAGCTGATCGACATCGTGAAGGCCCGGCTCGACTCCAAGACCGACTCGTTCCTGGTGGAACTGCCGAGCCTGGGGATCAAGGACGTGCGGATCGCCGACACGCTGGCCCACGAGCACGAACGGATGCTGACCGACGGCTTCTACGCCGAGGTGACGCTGACCTACGATGCGGCCATCGCCGAGGAAAAGCACGGCCGGCCGTTCGCCATTGAGAGCCTGCGGGCGATACAGCTTTCCAAGTCGGACGTGCTGACGACGCTCAAGAAGGGCCGCGAGCAGTTCACCACGGCCGAGTGGAAGGATTTCATCCTTCGCTCGATCGGCCTGGAGCCGGCGGCGATGTCGGACCGGGCGAAGATGGTGGCGCTATTACGGATGATCCCGTTCGTGGAGCGGAATTACAACCTCGTGGAACTCGGTCCTCGCGGCACGGGCAAGAGCCACCTATTCCAGCAAATTTCACCCTATTCGCACTTGATCTCCGGTGGCAAGGCGACCGTCGCGAAGATGTTTGTGAATATGTCCAGTGGCCAGCGCGGCTTGGTTTGTCTCTATGACGTGGTTTGCTTTGATGAGGTATCGGGTATCTCGTTCGACCAAAAGGACGGGGTGAACATCATGAAGGGCTACATGGCTGCCGGCGAGTTCTCTCGGGGGAAAGAAAGCATTCGGGCCTCCGGTAGCATCGTCATGGTAGGCAATTTCGACGTGGACGTACAGCAACAGCAGCGGATCGGCCACCTGCTTAGTCCGCTACCGCCTGAGACGCGCAACGATACGGCCTTCATGGACCGCATCCACGCATACGTGCCCGGCTGGGACTTCCCTAAGCTCAAGGCCGACGAACACCTGACGGACCACTTTGGACTCGTGACCGATTACCTATCCGAGTGCTGGACGAAGCTCCGCGAAGGGACCCGGATATCGGCACTGCAAGGTCGGACGCATTGGGGCGGGGCACTGAGCGGCCGCGATATCGAGGCGGTGAACAAGACTATCAGTGGCCTGCTCAAGTTGCTTTTCCCCGACCCGGAGATGCCGATTCCCGACGAGGAACTTGAGACGGTCGTTCGGATTGCACTGGAGGCGCGGCGGCGGGTCAAAGAGCAGCAGAAGCGGTGTCTGAAGACCGAATTCCGCAATACCCACTTCAGCTACTTCATTGGCGTAGACGGCGTGGAGCAGTTCGTCTCGACACCGGAGTTGCACAGCGATGAGGCCATCGAAGCCGACCCGCTCCCGCCTGGACAGGTGTGGGCGATCGGCCCGGGCGGGCAGGAAGCCGCTCCCTCGCTGTACCGAATCGAAGCGACCTACGGCCCGGGCAGTGGGGTGAAGATCCTCAACGTGCCTGTCCCGCCAGCGTTCCGCGAGAGCGTTCGGTATGGCGAGCAGAACCTCTATTCGCAGGCCAAGGAGCTCGTTGGTGACCGGGATCCGCGTTCACATGAGTTCTCGGTTCAGTTGCGGGTAATGGACACAGACCGGTCGGGACATGGTCTCGGCTTGCCCATATTGATCGCGCTGTGCGGAAGCCTGATGGAGAGAAGTACCAAGGGCGGCCTCATTGTGGTCGGCGCACTAAACCTTGGTGGCTCGGTGGAGATGATCCCCAAACCGGTGGCCGTTGCGGAACTGGCTGTCGAAAAGAGCGCGGCTCAACTGTTGATGCCGATCTCGTCACGACGGCAACTTCTTAATCTGCCGGACGAAATGGCTACGAAGATAAACATTGTATTCTACGGGGATACAACAGACGCTTTGACAAAGGCAATTCTGGAGTGATGGCATCGTAGTCAACATGGACTCTGCCAGCGAGGTAGTGCTGAGGGTACTACCATACGGATTTTCATGTTTTCAGTCCTTTGGCATCAGTTCCGAAGTAAGCCTAATGGAGTTTGAATGTGTTAGAAAGAAATTCTTGCCACAGCATAGCAGTGTCAACAGCAAGCAACAAGGGATTTGTCATAGCTCCGACAATTTGGTGAAAATTCCTTTGGTCAGTATAGGTCCCAGCGGGATAGGTGGAGAGTATCAGAGAGAGACATAAGCAGCGTCCCACCAAAGCCAAGCCGACCGGCTAATTTAAAATGTTTTCCGTCTGTGGAGCCAAGTAACAAAGCCTCACTGCTGGTCATATAATCCATTAACACCGTTTTGCATATCCTCGAAGCTGATGTCAGCGTACATATTTGCTGTAGTAGCAGGTGAGGCGTGGCCAAGCTTCTTTTGCACCTGTCGCAGGTTACCCGTTTTCTTCAATAAATGCACAGCTATTGTATGCCGTGCCGAGTGGATTGACAACTCTTTGGGTAAGCCAGGCAGGCTCTCTTGCAATCTTGAGGGTACCCGTGACTATAAGAGTTCCGTCGATTATATTGATGGTGCCCGTACCATTGAACCCGCAGTTTATGGTGCCGACCTCAAGAGTTCCACCCTGCACTGTCAGCGCACCCACTTGACCATCATTATCATTTCCAAGATGTATTCCATTAACAACGAAAACTTCGTTCGCCATAACAGTTGGGCCCGGGACCACGAAGATTCTGACGTATCCATCGGCAGTGGTAGGGACTGCGCCGGTGGCCCAGTTTTCCGGCGTGCTCCAGAGGTGGTCGCCAGTGCTATCGTTAAACTGCACGTCAGCTGAAACATTACCCACCAATCCCAGCACCAAAACAAAAGAAACTAAATAGATCAATTTTCTAAACATGGTATTTTTCCTTCTTTACAAAAAAGGTAACCGTTCACGGGTATTCTCATAGCATTGGGCAACACGCCCAAGGACAAATACCCATCTCTTAACCGGGATTTCCCATATACATTTCACTGAAACACTCCTGCAAACTTCAAGTCTTATAATAACGTAATTTGACCTCAATTTCAAGATAATTCCAGCATGTTCAGCGTCCGGTAGAAAATACTGACCCTAACAAATCAAAAGTTCGCTTCAAGGCTTTTTTTTACCGTCATAGTCTTGATATAGTCCGACGAAATATACGTTGGTTAGAATTGTCCCCCCGAAACCATCTAAAGCTGTTTTTATTTTAAATCGCTATAAATATGGGTTAGAGCATGATCTGTTAAGCAACACAAATTCACATCTTTTAATAGCTAAAAAACACCCTGATTTTCGAGTGACACAATGTCTCCATAATGTTACCACAAATCCCAATTTTGCCGATACTGAGTCCTAAAAAGTGTCAATTATTTGCAAAAATACAAATATTTTTTGACAATTTTTGGTGTCGTATCGGATTAAGTATCCGGATGAAAAGAAATGTATCTATGGCCGCTGAAATTAACGCTGGCTCAGCAAATCCAGGTACAACTGCCCATTCATGATAGCTCCAAAAAGTGAGCAATTTGAATCGAGACTTGATGAAGCCGGACTGGAAATGATGAGCTACAGCAAAACCGGGCGTTACAAGGTAAGACTATACAAAAAAGATATTGAGAAAAATGCAGATTTACTCACTGAAGTACTACGAGAGTCCTACGGCAAAGCAGTAGAGTGAGATAATCTACAAAAGTCTGGCCAATAAAATAGAATACGTATCTTGGGGCTTCACATGGAAATGTGGCACTACTGGACAGCCCATATCTTTGAAGAGGGTAGAACTATTGCAAATGATACGAATTACTATAATAAAGATTAGAGACAGAATTTGAGGCCAGTTACGACTATTAGGAGAATGCTTGATGAGCAATAAAAATTCTACCCGCATTTCGGAATTATTTGAGCTCAACCAGAGACTTTCTCTAAGTTTGTGGCAAATGGCTAATGAACAAGGTCAGCCTTCCAATCTTTCACCACATGTGATTTATCCACTAAAACGAGATAAGACTGTACGCATAAGCGAACAGGAAGCCCGGGCCTTATGCTGCAGTTTGCTGAACAATCTAAGCCTATACTATTCCATTGAAACTCCTACAAAAAAAACATAGATGTTGAAAAACTTGTCAGAGAAGGTTGTTTTGGAGGTTGGTTCCACATTCTAAGCAATTCTAACCGCGGAACTTTCCGATCTCTTTTTTCTAAGTTTAAATATGGATTTATTGAATACCCGAAACTTTTTTCACCAGAGAAGTTTACCTCTAAAAAGATTTCAATATTATTTTGTTTTTGTGTCTTGGCGAAACAGCAAGCATATATAAGGCATTTTATCTATGAACCATCAAAAAATGGGTATGAAGAATATGTGACCAGTTTCTTTAATTCTTCAAATCTTGATATAGATTGGGACATATTTGTAAAAAAAGTTGCTAAAAGCGGCATCAAGCGGAGAACAATAACTACACAAATAAAACGCAAACGTCGACAAATCCGAGGCTTTAAGGTTCAGAAAGCTTGGTATTATTGGCAAGCCCACAACGACAAGGAATACATACTTGCTTTTGTAAATAGCATGGGTAGTTGCAGTCTAAGGCGTTTCAAGGCTGAGGGTGGCGAACAACTGGAACGGTTGCCCAACAAGAAGGGTAATTATCAAGACAAGTTTTCTGAGTATTTAAGAGCAGTTAAGCCTTTATCTCTCAGTCGTCAACCTAATCTGGAAAGAGATTGTAAAGAGAGATTGCCAGAATGGGTCATGGCTGAACTCAGAGAACAGATATCTGATTACAGAATGGGACGAACTCAGGGTTGAGGTAAGAGAACGTTGGTTTTTTCGTAAAGCAAATTGACGAAGTAATCGACACCCACGGCGGCTGGCCAATAAGAGAATAAAAGGAGAGAAAGATGATAGAGAATAATCCAACAAACGTGGAAGCAGCGTTTGAAATACTTCTTGAAGAAATTGAAGCCGAAATTGATTTTGTCAATAATATTGGAAGTAGGGGCTTTGAAAAGCGTGATTATGAACGGGCACGAGAAGCATTGGAACACGCAGGGAAACTGACGGCATTCAGGGATAAAACAGCCTCTCTTCGTAAAGAATGGGCGACAATTTCCGAATTAGAGGTGGACGAAGAGGAGCAGAAAGAGCGAACCGAACGCCAGGATTTGGGCCGTTTGCAAAGGGGTGTTAGGACACGTGAGCAGGCCTACTGCAAACCCATTCTGCAAGCTCTTGATGAAATGGGAGGCTCCGGCCAAGTCAAGGATGTTCTGGATCGAGTCGGTGAGATTATGAAGCCAATGCTCAAAGACGTCGATTATGAGCCGCTTGCCTCAAGCCCAGACTATCCTCGCTGGCGTAACGCCGCTCAATGGGCACGCCAAGGTATGGTTTATGACGGACTTCTCAAGAGCGATTCCCCAAGGGGTGTGTGGGAAATCAGCGACAAGGGGCGAAAGTTCTTAGCAGGAGAAATAGACTGATCGGATGATTCATGCCCACGGCGGCTGGCCAATAAAATAAATTTTGGGAGAGATCAGAAATGTTGAGAATAGATCGTATCCGCACAGCCTATTATAACAGGTACTTTCTAACAGTCAAGTATAATGTACCTTATAATTAACAAAATGTCACCGTGTATTTTAACCCAAAACAAAGGAATTACAGCATGAATTTGACATACCGTTAAACTTGACACTTTGTAAGGCTTGTTTCGAGGTGATTTATTCAAACTATCGAAATGATTCTCTAAGCGGCTGGCAGCTATAGAGCAAAGACTTTCGGAGCAGAAATAAATCCTATGATACCCTTCAAAACGAGATCGTCGTTTAAATGGCCTTTAAAAACATTTCAGTATTAAGCTGCGATTCTGAGTTAGGGTGTAGTTATGGCTCGAAAAAGCAAGTATGACACCAAGTTTTGAGGCAAAATACACAAACACTGGAAACACAAGGGTTTATGGAGTAGGGAATCCGACAAACTATCAGATACAGCATTAACTTGGCCGAATTTTTCTATTGAACTGAGGCAGACAATCGTTAAGATTGTGCGATGAATAGGATAGGCTAAAGTGACTGAATATTATGATTACTCAGGATGAAGCATGGGAACAAGAAGGATATGAGAAATTCCGCGAGGAGCTCATTGAAGAGGCTCTCAAAGAGATCTCATATGATGGAATCAGCCATTATTTGTTTCGCTATGGTCATGCGATTCAGACGCGAGTTGAAGAGTGCCTCAAGTCTGCGAGGGATTTACACAAAGGGAAATACTACGGTCCATCAATAGTGTGTTCGTGTACGGCCGTAGAGGTCACAATAAGGTATTTCATACTTAGGCCGCTTATGCAAGGAGCGTTTCTTAGCGACGAATGGGCAGAGGTGCTTACAGGTCGCATAGTGTCTGGAAAAACTCGCCAGGAAAAGGACATGCTGCCAAGCATACTACGGTTCTGGAAGATAGACATTAACGGCATCAAACTTGCTTCCGGTGAGTCTCTCTGGGCCTTTTACGGGCAGATTTGGACAGCACGCAACAAGTACGTCCATCAAGGTAATCCTGTACCACGAGAACTGTCGGCAAAAGCCATCAAGGCGGCAACTCTTATGGCAAAGCTGGCAAATGATGTCCTTGTGAAGGCACTGGGATGGAAAAAGGGTAAACATCGGTGGGGGTCTGAGAAGCATGGGAAAAGTCCTTTTGCTCAGGAATGAAATGGACGATAGTGCTACATTCGCAAAAACAATAAGTAAATCAGGACATCCCAGCGGCAATCGTTAAGATGGTGAAGTGAGAATTTGGAGGGGGGCTAAGAAAAAATAGCTAATATCGAAATACCGAAAAGCGTGAACAAATAACCCGATAAGCCGTAAATTCACAGAATAGCTGTGAAACATGACATCCGTAAGTTATTATTGGTGCTTATTTTATCGTTTTCGCTTGAAAAAGGGTGCAGATTTTGCTTGCATAATGACGATGAAATATTGTAGAATATAAATGGCTGGAAAAGAGGTAAACGCTCTTGAGTACCAAGCCAAAAATATCCCATAGGGGAGCACGAACAGCCAGGATGCAGAGGAGGAAAAGTATGTTGGGGCAATCTAAACCGATTTCCTTTCCGTATGAGTCTAATAAAGCCACACAAGTAATCCTTTGGCTACTTCATAAACACGGCGGCACTCTTCATAGGCTTAAGCTTGTAAAGCTTATTTTCTATGCAGACAGAAAACACCTTGCTCTTTACGGACGCCCAATTGTGGGTGGTTCTTATGTAGCTATGCAGCATGGCCCCGTGTCATCTGAATTACTGAATTACATTAATTCAGCAACAGAAACAGCAAATATGCCTTTTATAAATCAGAGTTTGCATGTTCTCACAAAAGCACCAGTTGACGAAGAATATTTTTCCGAGTCCGACATCCAAGTACTTCAGCATATAGATAAAGTCTATGGGGTACACGACAGATTTACGCTTAGAGACCTTACGCACAAACTCCAAGCTTGGAGAAAAAACTATCCAAATCCTGAAGAAAATACCAGTTATCCTCTCCCTTATGTGGATTTCTTTGATGATTTGAGGGACAAGGGGATGCTGGAGATTATTATAGAAGACCAAGAAGCCAGAGATTTCCAATATTACAGTTTTTTAAAAAGTTCTGAAATATATTAAAACAAGGCTAAAATCAGTCCTCTCAAAGGGGGTTCGTCGTTTAAATGGCTTGTAGAATCCTTAAGAATGACACCCTTAGGGATGTGGAAAAACGTGTGTAACCGCTGCGGTCCTGATGGGTCGGGAATCCTAAAGTATTATCCTGATGGTGCCCATACGAATCCACATAGAATGTTTCCTCAGAAACCTCAGTCTTATGAGTACTCAAAACTCATAACTTAAAAAACGTTTTGGCCATAGCTAAACTTTAGAATCCCTCCTAAGTTTTCTAATGGGATTTACAAACCACTGAACAGTTGATATGATATATGTTGCTTTCCTTTTTTTCAGTTTGACCTCACTTATTACAGACGTTGGGTCATAAGCAAATATGTCTTTATTTAAAATAGCAATCCGAGAAATACTGAAACCACCGATTACTTTACGAATGAGAAAAATATTGACAAAAGTGCAAAAAATCTGTAACATTTTAATGCAACGCACGTCTAACCTTACATCGCGAGTATATAACGGATGCTCAGTTTGACCGAATAAGTAAAATTATTTGGATGTTTAGCAAAATGGGAAGTAAAATTTATATTTTGCTCACTGCCGAGGGATTTTCAATCTCAGAAATCGGAGATAAAATAAAATGGATAGAGGAATTATAGTATGGTTTTGCTCTGGTTATGATTTCATTGTGGATTGATTTCTTATCGTTGAGTAGGAAAGCGAATCTTTAAAAACAAAGGGAGAATCGAATGAATCGGAAAAGATATTGTTTGAAAATAGGTTGCTTTGCAGCGATTGTCACAGTGGTTTTTCTGCCCTTTGCAAAGACAAAAGAAAAACCACCAGTTCAAAACCGAAAAGCTACCCTGATTGATCCCGACTTAGAACCAAGTAGTGAGATTACAAATACTGTTAGAGGCTTTGTTACCGATAAATTAAGAAGACCTCGTGGCAACGTTTTTATTGCCCCACAATCAACCAGTGTATGGAAAGGGATACGCAGCGACACACAGGGCCGGTTTACACTTGAGGATGTCAAACCAGATCAGAAGAATTGGGTTACTTTCTCACAGGCATCACAGGCAATGGGATTATTCGCCGTTCCAGAGGACTACGCGGGCCAGCCCATCCACGTAATTCTCAGTTTCAACGAAGCTGAGGTGGAAGGCCGAGTTGTTAGGCCTAATGGAGAAGGCTTGGCTGACCGGAGCGTCGAGTTGGTGGTTAAGACAAATCAAGGCCTTACCTACCGTTTTCCGTGTCATGGCAAGACCGATCAGTTTGGAAATTATAATTCCAATATACCGTGTGGCTCCGGTCTGAGTATTCAGGCAAAGCTTGTTGATGGAAATGAGGCCGAGAAGAGATATGTTACTAAGCCCTTTGCCTTGTCAGATAGCCAAATCTTCATCTCCATACCAAGATTAGTCATTGGTGAGGGTCAGCCCGAGGAAACTGATGATGGGAAAATACTTTACAGCGGCCGTGTTGTAGACGAGCAGGGTGATCCTATACGGGGAGTCCGAGTCAAGATGGTTTATAAATGGCGGAACTCAATGGGAGTATGGGGCAAAGAGGTTATGACCGATGAACATGGCCGATGGCAGCGCCGTTTGCCCAAGGACCTCTCTGATCTTAAGATTGGTTTGTTACATCCGGAGTACATCGAGCAATCGTGGCAGACACCCTCTTCAGCAGAGCTTCTCAATGGCACCAATGTAATGGTTATGAAACAGGGCCTTTTGCTTAGAGGCACAGTTAAGAATCAGCGAGGTGGGCCTATTGAAAACGCTCTGATTGATACGGGAGGGGGCGAAGGCACAACACCCTACGGTGAGGTGATCGAGAATTGCACTACGCCACGTACATTGGCAGATGGTTCATTCACTGTCGGAGGATTAGCTGTGGGCAGCAAGGACGTAGTTGTCTCAGCCGTAGGATATGCACCGCGAGTTATATTGGTCGAGATCGAAGACAGCATGAAACCGATTGAGGTCACCTTGAAGAAAGGCGGGACTTACGTTGGTCAGGTAGTCGATATTGACGGCTCTCCTATCGAAGGTGTAAAAATTGATGTTGGTGACTGGCGGGTGGGCAGGCGGCGAAGAAGTATAGCCCGGATCACGGAGACCAACTCACAGGGTTATTTCGGTATTGACAATCTGCCGGACGAGGGAAATCTGAGACTTGATTTCGGTAAGAGGGGAAGTGGTCTTCTGGGTTTCAGTAAAGAAATCCCGGAAGATTTATCAGGCAGGGATAAGATTGTAATGTACAAAACACCTGTGTTTGTCGGAAAAGTCATAGATGCTGAAACTGAAGAGCCGATTACAAACTTCACGCTCACCAACGGTATTGACTCGGCCGCATTCGGTGACTCGATTAGTTGGAGCAGGTATCGCAAAAAGAGTGTTACCTCCGAAGACGGAACATTCAATAGTACCTGGGAAGGCTATGGTATCACCTATCCTTTTGATGGATTCTGCTGTCTTAATCTTGTAAAGATGGTTAAAATAGGAGAAATAGGATGGTACGTTCAAGTCCCTGCTTGTTTCATATGGAGGAGGAGTGAAAAGCAGGGGCTTTTTTATGTCTGCCCTTTAGCTTGCTACGAGTTCCTGCTTGATAGTTAGCCCCCGGCACCGAATCCCTAACGTTTACCGCATATTGCAACGCGTCAAGGATGGCGATATAATATTAGATGAACTGTGAAAGGTTTTAATTATGGGAATGAGGCATCATATCTCTTTATGCTGCTCAGTAGTGGATTGCGCACAGTGTACAGAAAACGAGGTGGAAGACGCTTTTTCGTGGTATTCTACTCCATTCGACCGGGAGCCGTTTATGAAGATATATGGGAAATCCCGGATAATAACTTGTTATCAGTTAGGAGGCCTATCCCAATGAAATCTACATCGATTATGATCATCCGATGTACGCTGTTCGTCATCCTGTTCACTTTCGTCGGTCTTCCGGCGTTTGGAGAGGAGAAAAAGGTGCCCGCCGCAGCACAGGAAGAGGCACGCCAGATCTTGCAAGAACTACAACACCGGTTCCAGAATCGACCTCCGTATCAGCTGTCGTTCCTAACGAAGTTTGAGCTTCTCGGCGGCGCCAGAGCCCGGATTATTGTCAATCAGGGCGAAAAGCCGGTTACTTATTATACAGTGGAAGGCCTTATCCGGCTCAGTGGAGAGAAACTCGAAGTTTTCTGCGTCGCCGCCCATCTCACCAATGACTTTCAGAACTTTCAGAAAAGCACCGAGACGCATTCAGTATGGCAAGATGGCCGTGGATTTGAACTCCGGAAAAACCTTGAATCAGGGTGTGAACAGGCTGTTACAACGCGCGTGAAGCTTCACGACGAGATCCGGCCCGATTCTAGAGGCTGGTTTGCCGATGGCGTTTTCATCGGATCAAATCACTATAGTGAGGACTTACTCGGGGTGCCTGAGCCGAAGATCGCTCGCGAAACTGGAATTGCGGGTGGTGAGCTATTGCGCATTGAAGGGGAGATCCCGTCTGGAACATTGGTAGTCTGGCTAAACATTGAAAAGCCCGCCACACTCAAGAGGGCTTCGTTTAAAGCAAACTCCAATTTCATGTCACAACTACATGGCGTAAACGCATTTAACCTCGAGGTGGAGGTACTTGAATACACTAAAATCGGCGAGGTGCCTTTTCCAATCAAGGCTGTTGCTACCTATACATATGAAATCCCTGGCGAGCCGGTGAAACTTGTAGATCGCCTAACCACGACACGTCGTGAGATACAGGTGAATCCTGATTTTGGCTCGATGAATGCATTTCAGATCGATTTCCCAGAGGGGACGATCGTTGAAGATTACGAGGCAAATGTTAAGTACAAATGGGTCCGCGGTAAACTCCAAGTGATAGAGGGCGAACCAATACCGTTGACGGGTAAGGCGTTGCCTGAATTGAAAGACCTCGGAATAGACCTGTCGCCGGCCGATGTGAATGATAAGGTAATCCTTGTTTGTTTCTTCGACATGAATCAGCGCCCGTCGCGGAATTGCCTGCGTCAACTGAGTAAAAGGGCACAAGAGCTAGAAGCAAAAAATGTTGTAGTCATTTCTGTTCAGTCTTCGAAGATTGATAAAAACACGCTTAACAAGTGGATCGAGGAGCAGAACATCTCTTTCCCTGTTGGAATTATCGAGGGCAATGAAGAAGAAATACGTTTAACCTGGGGCGTCAAATCACTTCCCTGGTTGATTCTGACAGACAGCAGGCATACTGTCCGGGCGGAAGGATTTGCCTTGGCTGAGTTAGATGAACAGTTAGTGGCGAATAAGTGAAAGGTCAAAACTAATGCGAAGCTCGAACAGGATTACTGTTGTGCTGTTATGTTTCGCGACTTGTGCCGGCACAAAGTTCACATATAGGCTGATTATATAACTACAGATTTATCACCATCGCTTTTTGCTTGCTCGATAACAGGATAACTTATGAGATTGATGAGCCGGAACTTGGCCCAGGCTGGAGGGAGTTACTGGTTGCCGCCAAGAAGGAAATGGAAGCGGAGGACATACCTGATGCTTCCTGTGAGGATTATGACGAATGGTACATTGAAGTGGACGAACTTGCGAACGCTATACTCTGGGATAGAGATTATGAAGATGGTGATATTTACATGGACCATCCACCTGAGAAAACAAAGTGGTTAAAATATATGGCTATGATTCCGGATGATTACTATACTGCCATAGCTGATGATTTGACTAATAAAGAAGCTCAAGTAAAAATCAAAGAATTAAGGACGCTCTGTAATTCGGTGATTAAAGCATCCTAGTCCTGTCAGCACACCATTCTAACAATCACCTGTCTTAATTGAACTGAAAGCTTCGACCATAAGTCAGCAACCATCATACCATAGCGGCTGCTCCCGTGGGTTATCTCGAAATACATTTAGCACACGTTACAGGACTCAAGAATAGAAGAAGCATATCCAAATGAAAAAGGCGATAATCAACGCAATGCCGAGCCATTCTAGAACGGCCCTAAGGATAGCTTTAAGGCTTCCTTGCTTTATAGCCGCAAGCAAGTCAACGGCGCATAAAAAATGATGTGGCAATAAGGCAAGAATCGATCCAATCACAAAACATACTATGAAAGTCTCCATTTAACACTTTCCCCTCTTTCTTTTCCAATCGTCAATGCTGAGTAATTGTTGGGTATCCCCGAACCATTCTATCACTTGCCTGCCTTAGTTCAAGTGATAGCATCGGAACCCTACTCGCATCTCAGCTGTAAGTTTCCGAGCAAGTTCATCTTGCTGCGTCCTTTGAAAAGTTGATAATCTGCTCGTGATTTAATTGGAGACTAATCATGAGCACAGAACAGGCAAAATCGAATAAGGAGAGGCGACAGTTTTGGCAGATGGTTATCGAGACCTGGCAAGACAGCGGTATGTCGGTCAGTAAGTTCTGTAAAGCTGAAGGACTCTCAGAGGGGACCTTTTATAACTGGCGAAAGAGGCTTTCTGGCCGTAACTCACAGCAGAATAAGCAAGCCGATTCGAGATCATCGGCATTCATAGAGGTCGCGATGCCCAAAAACGAGCACGCACTATTCATATTATTTTCTCCACGCGTTTTCTTGGCTTATAATTGCCTGTCAGAGTTATGTTTCCTTGAATCTTCACTCCTATGCAACCGTGGTCGTGGGTTCATAGCGGGGGCGCTTTTGTTGTGGGTCAGCACATAGAAAGGTTTCACTCCCATTTTACACGAAAGGTCACGTCATGAAAAGGATAATGACAGCCTTTTGCATACTACTACTTATGACCGCCATTGCACTAATCGGCGTAATCCCCGCGTTGATAATGATGCTGTTACCTGATATGTTGGAGTGAAAACGTTCAATAGATTTATTAAACGTTATGAACACAAACTTTTTTATTGAAAGGGTGCCGAGGGCATAGGAGAAAGAATTTAAACTTATGATATATTAAATTCATCATAAAGTTTTTCGAGGATTTTTAACGCTTCCTCGTTCATTTGGTCGAGTTCCAAAACTTTTATAGCAAGAGTTTTAGCTTGCTCGGCACATTCGTGTGCTGTCTCTGGTTCCCTCTCACTCTGAGAATCCCTTGCAATTTCAACAAGTGCTTGTGACCAACGTAACAGAACAAAAAGATTTCTCGGGTCTGCTTGACTTGCCCTGCGAAACTCCTCACTTGCCTCCGCTGGCATACCAGCAGTCAGATAAAATATCCCCCTGAACAGATAAATCTGGCATTTCTCAAAGCGATTCTTTGCTTTTTTCGGGTCCAAGTCAACAAGTGAACTCTTAGTAACAACACCTTTGTTTGCCTTGATTCTAATATAAGCAAAAGCCCTTGCAGCTTCTGGACTAGGGTCTTCAGCAATCAACTTGAGCCAATTCTCGGCTTTTTCTATGTCCCCATTAAGTAAATGAGCATTGCCAAGTTGCGTCCTGATAGCTACCAATACGTTTCTTCTTGGTTTCCATCGCTGGTGTTCGATCTGCTCACCTTCTTCTAGTACCTCAATAGCTTTATCGATTGCCCCCTTTCGTAATAACTCGCGTCCCAAATAAAAGTGAGGCCATCCGTCACGCTGGGAAATGTTTACTCCGTTCCGGAATGCATTGATCGCCTCATTTGGGTGCTGCTCCTTCAAGTGTATTTTTCCTTCGAGGATAAAAGCATAGGTGCTGATGCCCCTTACCTTTGCTAAGGCCACCGCGCTCTTTGCCACATCGGTTCGGTTGAAGTACAACGCGCACCTCCCCACTTCAGTGAATATCCAACTACCTTCTCCAGGTTCTCGGGTCACTTCTTTGGCTAGCGAAAGTGCTGAATCACACTCGCCAAGATTTGCGTATATTTGTGCAGCAAGTTCAAGAGTTTCTGCTTCTCTATCGACTTTTAGTACACCCTCAATGATTGTCTTGGCTTCCTCATATTCTTTTCGCTGTGCAAGTTCCTTTGCTGCTGCCAGCGATCCATCTATCAGTTCAATTACTTGAGATGCCAACGACGGCTTTCCACATGCAAGAGCATGATATTTGCTCTCCACCGCCCATTCAATCTGCTGCACTGAGTCAGCTTTTGTGGCCAAAGAAGCGAAAGCTTTTGTTGCCGCTTCGTGGAAATCTCGTTCCTGATCGGGGTTCAATGGTGGTAAGTCGGCAAAATTGCGTAGCAATTCTGCGACCATTATGTGGTCATTCTCGTATCGCTCGATTAATGCCGATTGATATAGATCTCTAAAAACAGCAAGGTCGTCAAACTTTGCAGCTTGAACAACAACCTGAGCCGGAACAGGCCTCCTAGCAAGCGAAAGCAAGGCGATCGCGAGAGATTCTTCTTCTGTCAAGTAAAGCTCTTTTATTATTCTACGTACTATTTCTAAATAACTCCCCTTGCGCTTCTGTATGTCTCCAAGAACCTTGCTCATTGTGGACTGTTCTATGTATTCCGATGCAAGGATAATGGCTCCAGGATGCGCACCAAGCTTCTTCACAACCTCCAAACATTGCTGAGTGGAATAATGCTGCGGGTTCAGTCCGACACGTCGGAGTTGCTGCGTCAGCAAGTTAACGGCTTCTGTATTTTTGAGACCACCCAAGCGGTAGAGTTTCCAAGTGTTTGTCGGTACGAAATCAAGATGGATTTCCACTGCTGTTTCAATCACCAGCTTGCAGTTGAATTCACTAACTAATTCAGAAAGTCCCTTAAAAAGCTCTGGGAAACGTGCGTCTCGCCAAGTATGATGCTCAAGACAATGATGTGCGTTCTCGATAACTAGTACCGAATTATGAGGGAGTCGGTCCGCAAGCAATGGTCGAACTTTTTCAATTGAGAATGCTCGCGCTTCATGCGGTGCATACCCCAGTTGCGCAATCAACGAGGCCCATATAAAACCAGGTGTGCTTGCTTTGACTAGCTTAATTGAAAAAACATTCTGGTACCCTGATTGTTCGATGGCAGTTTGCACTACAGACGTTTTACCTACCGCGTTAATTCCACTAATCTGATAAATAACAAGGCTTTCATCGTTGAGGAAGCTGATCAAATCTCTGATTTCATCTTGGCGGCCTACAATTGCGCTTACTCTTGCCAACCTCGTGGAAGTATTACTCAGAGCTTTTTGATTCGCTGGCCCCCGCTTACGACACGTACCAATATATCTGCTTATACGCCCTAAGATAGCCTCATCCTCTATTTCTCCAACATTGATGATTTCAGTGAGTCTGTCGGCGCAAGTTTTCGCTAATTTCTCTTGTAGTTGCCTAAGACCACCCGAACTTGCTACTTGACAATCTCTTCCAAATACTGCCCACGCGTTCTCATCAGCTGTTTGGTTTTTAGCAAGCCTGTGTAAATGACCAAGTTTTATTCTTTGTATGACAGGCAAATCTCGTTCCAGGAGTTGTCCTATGACTTCTGCCTGAATAGTGTTATCTTTAGTTTTTTTCAGCTCTGCAATTTGTTCTGAAGCTATGAATCCAGCGTTAGGATTATATTCATAGGTCACAGCACTCAGTACCTTCAAAGCACCCCCAATCTTCGGGTTAGCAACACCGACTTGCGGTGCTACAGCATCCAAGTCAACCTCGATTGTTATGATACCGTCACCTTCCGGTAATCGACCTCGTACTGTCTCCGACCACCACCAAGCACTGATTCTTTTGTCCACCGGAAGAAAGACACCAGAGCCGCCAAAAAATCCATCATTTGCTAAAGCAACAACTTTTTGGTTATCCACATAGTGGCTGATTAAATGGTCGAAGCCCCTTGGGTTACGATCGTACGCGCAGATTGCCGCTATTTGAAAATCATCCTTTTCACTGTGTCGTTGAAGTGCTTCAGAGCATATGAGCGGTAGTACATTCAAATCCCCATTTTCCTCCTGTAAGGTCAAGATTTCTATACCGGGTACTGTGGCCTGAGGAAGTTGTCCATCAGTGAACTCAAATATTGAAGGACTACTTTTCCTTCGGAAAAAGCTCTTATTCCGGTGAAAGATTGGTAGTAGCGAATCCCCATGAGACAAATTCTTCTCCCAAACCTTTTTTGTACGAGTATCAAGTCCAAGTCTTTTGTACCTACGTTGCCAGTCCCTAGTCAAACGGAGAGTATGTGTACCGGCAAAGATTGTCATTTGCGCCTTTATGGCAGTGTCTCGAATGTCTTGTAACATCACATCAGGAATCGCTCCCTCTGGAAAAACCACGATATCCGGTGGTTCTTCTTCATTCGCCAAAAAGTCTAAGATGGTCTTCAGTCTTTTTGAATGCCACTTCAAGTATTCTTCTTTGCATAGCCCTTGTAGATCAGCCACATCAAGACTGGCCCGCGCTGCTTTAGAAAGCGACATATCTGTCGTCGATCGTGGTATAAACGGTTCACAAAGAAAGTCAATGTCGCTGACTCGGAGTGCCGGATGGCATTCTAATTGACAAATCGCAATTTGTATTTTCCCATGATACATTATTCGCATCCTTGGCAGCATTCTACCAATAAACATCACGATTTCAACAAGTAAAACACAATATCAAGCGAAAGAAACCGTCGCGTTTCGCTCGCGTGTAGCATTGCAGCCGCAAACCGGTCAAAGGTTTTGTGCATTGTCGGAGGGACAATTACGTTTACCAAGGGCGAACGCCGTATTGTATAGAGACTTTGAGAGCAAGGTCGTAGGTTCGAAACGCTCCCCCGCTATGAACCCCTGGAGATAAAATCCAGGCCCATTTTTCAGCTCCATGAGCTTCCTACCCATTGCCAGAGTAGAATCTTCAACTAGTCCTAACAGCCCAATTCCCGATTTTACAGGTTTGGCCAACATCCATTTTGCAGTCTCCTGAAAAATATTAAAGAAAAGACAAAACCGTAGCAAAACGGTAACTTTTACGCTGTAAGATACTCCAGTAGAAAAGAAGATTTTTGTGTTAATTTATTTTAGAAAGGAGAAAAGAAATGAAACTATCACGCTCGCTTCAAAACAATGTCTTCAAGTGGCTCTTGGGCCTCGAGTTGCCCGCCCAGGTTATCAAAGCTGCCAACACGCCCAAGAAACTGCTCGTATTCATCATGGGGGGAACACCGTGTGATGAGAAGGGCAATATGGGCGGCAGTTGGGATGCCAACTGTGTCAGCTTATAGCCGGGCCGGATGATACACTTCCGTTGGGAATCACGACTATGGCAAGGACCCAGAAGAATAATCCCAGAACCAGGGCCAAGGCAGAACTTCTCGTCAGGCACGAGAACAGCAGACCGACGTTGTACACGGCCAGGACGAAAGCCAACGACGCAATATACATCACGGCTATCCTCGCCCAATCCGACACCTGCAGGTCAATCGAGGGGAACCCGAACAGCAGCAACAGGCCTACGATGAACGCAACCGTGGTAGGAACCGCCAGTGTCAAGGCTCCCGCCACCAGCTTTCCCAGTAGTATATGGACTCGGGCGACGCGATTCGATAACGTCAGACCTAATGTGCCCTGTTCCTTTTCCCCCGAAACGACGTCATAGGCCACCAGCAGTGCCAGGGCACTCATCACGATCTTGAATATCAATAGGACATCGAAAGTGGGAAAAACAGACAGGTACGGATTCAATTCAGCCGGAGCGGCATTGATCTCAGGTATCATACCAAAGTCGATTCTCGCCGAATCCCCCAGGTGTTTTTCGAGACCCTGGCTGAAGACAGAAAGCACCTGTGGGCGGCGGTATATCGTAGGCGTAAGGACCCTGTAAGCCTTGACTTGCCTGAGCTTGGCCTCGTTGTCCATGACTTGTTGGCTATATTTCTGCAGCCTCTGCTGATAGTCATCTGCAAGCACCGGCATAAAGACCGCCACGAGGACAGTACACAATACCGTCCCAAGCGCAAACTTGAACGTCATCAGGTTCAACAGAAACTCTTTTTTGGCAATTTTCCAAATCATGGGGAGTTTCCTTTCTTTATCGTAAGTTATATCATATCCCCAGAATTTAACTTCCTGGTGCCTGATTTACTTCTCTAATCCTGTAGTTTTCGCAAAAGGCGTGCCAAAATAGGCCGGATTCTGGGCAACTTTCGCAAGTCGTTGTGTTGAA
>DATKYR010000143.1:0-33556 GCA_035528395.1 Sedimentisphaerales bacterium | reverse complement strand
AATACTTCCCGCAGCTTGATGTCGTCCTTTTTCCATACACGGCCAGGAGCAAGGTCGCGCCGAAAGACAGCTTGTTCGACGCCGTCAGGAAACATGATATAGGTGTATTCGGCATCAAGCCTTTTGCGAGCAACTCGCTTTTTAAGGGCAGCAGCTCACCGGATGATCCTAACGCCGAGGAAGACAACCGCCGGGCGCGATTGGCGATCCGGTACATCCTCTGCAATTCTGCGATCACGGCCCCGATTCCCGGACTCATCAGTCCGGCCCAGGTTGATAATATGGCCAGGGCCTTGAAGGAACGCCGCCAGCTCGACGTGGCTGAGGCGGCAGAGCTGGAGCAGGCCGTCGATGAAATGTGGGCCAGCCTGCCCGCGAACTACCAATGGCTCAAGAACTGGGAGTACGTGTAGAAATTCTCAAACCGGCGGCCTGAAACCGTTTTGTACGATACAATCCTGATTCAATGGAAAACACCAGATTCCAGGGAGATTTTTCGTGAGATATTTGACATATTGTTTGTTAGTCGTTGTGCTGGCGGCTGTATCCATTCCATTTGTGGGCTGTAAAGAACCAGTCGGGCAGGAGCCTCCGCTCTTGTCGGCCGAACAAGTCGATCAGGAACCGCTTCTGCTTTTAGAGGACGGCGATGGCGACGAAAATCCGGGTCTGGATACCAGCCCGTTAGCCGATAACAGCCGGTGCTATGTATGCCATATAAACTTTGGGGAGGATAAGCTCACATCCATTCACGCAAAGGCTGATATCGGTTGTGAGCGTTGCCATGGTCCCTCGGATGCCCATTGCTCCGATGAAGACAATATAACGCCGCCTGATATTATGTATCCCGCCGAAAAGATAAATTCTTTCTGCAAGAGTTGCCATCCAAAGGCCACGCTCGGCAAGGGCAAAAAGTACTGCACCGAATGCCACGGCGAGCATCGCCTGAGCCACCGCACGAGAAAATGGGACAAGGCCACGGGCAAGCTGATAGAGGACGACAAGGTGCGCATGCTCACGGATGAGATGCTCGAACAGTAGTAATCATACCAATTGTACATAACAAAGGCGCAAATCTTAATTGCAATTGGTATCAGTCATTGCTTGCCCTGATTTTTCAAATTCTGCTCTTCTGATTTGGGGATATTTAGCTCCATTTTTTTGTATTCGAGCCACAGTTTGCCAATGAGTGTAGCTGTTCGAAATGGGTATAAATTGAGAAAAACTATCGTAGCCCACAAAATACTTACAGTTTTCTGAGCTGCCTTGAGGGAATCGGTCAGAAAGAAAGAACGATATAAAAACCAGGAGCTAAGGACAAACACAAAAATTGCCCAAATGGTAAGGAATAAGTTCTGGTTTTTGTTTCGACGCCTTTCATCGTTGTCGAACTTTTTTTCTATTAATTCCTCCATATTCATACATATTCCTCGCAGAATGTACACGAGAGACCATAGTAAAATATGCAATGAAACTATTCCCCAGCAAATGGAGTGGACCACGTTATCAGTGCACTTCCGCAGGTTAAATGCTCCGAAAGCAGCTAAGAAAATCACTATATAGATTGCTATAATAACCGCTTTTTGCAGGCACATACGTCGTTCAATTTTCTTGAGGAGAACTTCTTTGTGTCGCTGCTGCATATCCGTAGAGGGCGGATCCTGTGCAAGCAAGTTGTCAGCAAATTCTCTTTTACCGTTCGGTTCATACATGATTCGCTCCTTTTAATGCTTTGTGGAGTTCATTTTTCGCATAGTATAGGCGCGATTTTGCCGTGCCTTCTGATATTCCAATGACCTGGGCCATTTCCCTAATGGAAAAACCTTCCAGGAAATGCAGCGTCAGCACCTCCCGGTGAGCTAACTTAAGTTTGTCTAATGCCTTGTGAACAAGCTCTGCTCGTTCTTTAACAGTGGAGATGGTAGTGTTGCTTTCACAATAGTCAGCCTCCTTCTCAACTGTCATTTGAGTATATCTGTTTTCTTTTCGAAGCAGACTCACAGCTTTGTTGTGACTGATCTGATACAACCATGTTGGAAACTTCAGGGGATCCTGCAACTTGCGGATGTTTTGGAAAACAGCCAGCCATGTTTCCTGGAGGGTATCCCAGACGTCATTTTCATTCTCGACGATACGCCGCAGGTAGTAATAAAGACGCGGTTCCCAGCGGTTCACCAGCTCTCGAAAAGCCGACTCATCGCGTCTCTGGCAGTTGAGAACCAAAATTGCATTGGATAGCTTATCTTGTTCCATCTCATATAATGTCCGGCGTCATTAGTGTCTATAAATCGCCAACATGGCTTGAGCCACCTCGATGTGCGGTGCAAGTGGTTCGTATTATAGTCGCTTCTCGCCTGAAAAAAGTTCGAAAAAAGTCTGGATGTTCGAAATGACGTGAGAATTTCCGCCGGCACTTAGCCGGTTGTTCTTGACCGATTTCAGCATTCAGGACTTCAAGATTTTGCTTTCGGTTCCTGCACGCAGTCTTTTTATGTTTTCGCGATGACGGATAATTACCATTACCGGTATTGCAACGGACGTGATTAGTACCGGCCACAGGTTGCCAAAATACCAGTCCGGCATGAAAATCATCGCTGCAATCAAAACAAGGGGAAAGGTAACCGAAGCGGCGATTGATGCCAGGGAGACGTACCGCCAGATCAGAACGACTACCACCCACGTCACCGCGAAAAACAAGGCGCAAACTGTAAAGTAGGGCCAAAGCCCCAATGCCACACCGAAACTGGTCGATACGCCTTTACCGCCTTTGAATTTGAGGTATATCGGGAAGATATGGCCCAGAATAGCAGCACAGCCGACGGCGAGCCATAACCAGAGCGTAAGAACGCTGTCAGGTTTGGCAATGAGCATGGTCGCGAGCATCGGGATCAGGCCTTTGAGCACATCGAGGACGAAGCAGACATATGCCCACTTTCTGCCGAGAGCGCGCGAGACATTGGTCGCGCCGATATTGCCAGAGCCTATCGAGCGTAAATCCTTGCCGTGTGCTTTTGCGATGAGCAGCCCGAACGGGATCGAGCCGAGCAGATACGCAGCAATGATTGCGAGCGGGAAAAATACGTGCATCATTGCCGGCCTTTCCTCTGGAGAATGGATTCAAAAACATCTATTAATTGCCCGGCAGCCCGGCCGATCGAGATATTCTCTTTGAGATTGTCCTCGATAATCGCCTGTGACGCATTCTCGATATTTTTCGTAACTGTGAAATAGCGAATCGCTTCGGCCAGTGCATCTATGTTCACGGGGGTATCGATGACCTTGCCGTGGCGGTTATTTACAAAGAAATCGGATGCACCGTTGAACTTCGTTGTTATCACGGGCTTGCAGGCTGCCAGGGCCTCAAGAATGTATCGAGAACAAGGGTCATAGAAAGTCGGCAACACGGCCACATCGGATATCGACATGGCATTTTGTATATTTGGAAGATGGCCGAGAAAAACTATTCTTTTGTCCAGGTTCATTTTTTCAGCTAATGAGCGGAATTTATTTATTTTCCCGCTTCCGGCGACTATCAGATATGGGGTCCGAGGCATTTGTGATTTCTCAAGAAGCGTCATCGCTTCGGTCAGCACTTCAAGACCCTTGAGCCGGAAATTATTGGCGCCAAATAGAAAAAATACCGGATTGGCGGGGCTTTCTATTGCAAGCTGCTGAAATATTTGCCTCTTTAGTTTCTCGGCGATTTCGGCATCTACTTCATTATCGACTTTGACGCCGTTGGGAACCAACGCTATGCGTTCGCTTTGAAGATTATAATGGTTTATGAACTGGTCTTTCACGTAGTTTGAAAGGGCGGCGATAATTGGGCCGTTCGGGTCTCTGCAAAGTTTTTTTTCAGCCCACAGCATCCCCGTCCTGCGCCAGTTTGTAAAAGCCGTAGCTTGCTTGTAAGAAAACACGAGCTTGTTCCTGTAGCTTGCAGCATTACGGATTATTGCTTCGGCAAAGCTTCCACCCGGAGGTTGATAAACATCTGCAAAAGTTAACGGAATAAGACTGTGAATAATGTCGTAGTGGTTCCGGCAAAGATAATGCGAGATCAACTTCGCAAAAGAAGCTAATGAAATGTGTTTGCTATGACCGGCTCGGCAAAGAATGCGGACATTGGCGGCAGAACTATCACCCTGTGAGGCCAGAATGTCAACGTCAAGACCGAGTTGGGAAAGCGCGGAGGCCAATTCGAAAACAAGCCACTCGGCTCCACCAAGAGAAATATCGTAACGCTCTATTATTATTGCAACTTTCATTTTGTACCAGGCACTATAATCGGGGAAAATCAGTTTGTAAAGGGGACAAGCCTGCCGTGTTTAATCTCGCGTTTGGCTATCCGCTTGACTTTTCTGACCACTTTGCGAATGAACGCTTTGTCGCGTCCGTTCAGGGGCCTCTTTCCGGCATAACTTTTGTAAAAGCGAAGGCGGTCGGTCTTTGAGAAAGCGCTGCCCGGGGCCGAATAATATAACTGGGCTATATCCTTGACACGAAACCTCTCGGCGAGAATGCGAGGCTTGAATGCTCGCTGCAGGTCGATCAGGTAAAAGGTGCCGTCATCTGAATAAAATATATGCGCGAGATAAAAATCTCTGTGACGATAGCCCGTATAATGAAATTTTTTGGCGAATTGGCCGAGCCGTTCTATGAAATTTCTTTGCTGTCTGAGATTCTCAGTTTTTGAACGATCCTTGAAGCAGTCCGGCAGTTGTTGCTCCAGGGATTCGGCATTGGGAAGTTCTTCAGTTATTATAAAGCTTCTTTTTTCAAGAAAGACGCCCCATTGCTCGCCATAAGAAACAGTTTTGGGCGTATTTATACCTGCCCGGGCCAGATGATCCGTTGGGTCTAAATCGAAGGACATCATACTTTTACGGGTATTATGCCAGAACCAGTTTTTGATTTGGGTGAGTGCATCGGGGTGATTGTAGCGTTTCAAAAAAACTATTTTCTCAGGATCGGATATTTTAAACTCCAGGCGGCTTCGATATTCAGGCAGGCTGGAACCGCCGGGGTCTTTTCCGGTATTGAAAGAAAAGAGAGCATCGAAGGATGTCAGGCCGAGTTTTTCAAAAGCTCTTACGTAGCCGCTGTCTATGAAAAATGATTGTGAAGTTTCTATAAATCTCTGTTCGGTCATTACTCAGAGCCAATTATTTATTACTTAGGTCATTATCGTGCAGGAAGTAGTCTGATATAACACCCATGAAACGATTATATTTGATGGCGTAATGGGACTGTCCTTTTTCGCTGAAGCGCTGGGAATATTTTTTATCCTCGGCGTGTATATTCGGAGATACCTTCGTCCACTGATCTTCATCTAAAGCCAGTATTTCTTCGATGCGTTCGGCGTAAAACCCGGATACGGAAAGATCTGAAAAGGCGTTGACGAACCAGGGCATAATGCGACCGATTTTCTTCAGCAGCAGATTGTGTTCCGGGCCGAATTCCAGGCAAGACTCGTCTGTGAAATTTTTAAGTTTCTCCATTTTTTCGGAATTAATGTATCGGCCGTCGAAGCTGATTTGGTGCGACTTTGTTCCCGGGAAAGGAAAAAAATAAGTCCAGCGAAATCGTCCGGGTTTTGCTGCGGCCATAAGCTTAATTGTTTCGAACAGGTCATCACGATCTTCGTGCGGAAAGCCTATTATCAGGAAGACGGAACTGTGCATCCCATGATCGGCGACCGTCTTAATTGCCTCGATAATTTTTTCATTGCTCATGTGGCGATTCAGAATCCTGTTTCGAATTTTCGGGCTGCCTGACTCCACTCCGAATTTAACGATTTTACAGTTGGCCTCCGCAAGAGCCCGGCTGCATTCATCATCGAAAAAGCTAACATGTGCGTTTATTACAAAGGGGATGCGGGAAACCTTTTTATAAGCTTTGCAGAACGCCTGTACGTATCGCTTATCAAAAGTGAATAGGTCGTCGTCGAATATAAACATTTTTATATTACGATAATTCTTCTGCAAATACTCAATTTCCTTAATCACCTCATCGACACTGAATCGCCGTATGTAATTAAGCTGCCTGAAGCTGCATTGAAGATCATCTTTATATGCTTTAACCATCACGTGATTGAAGCAGTAAGTACAGGAGAATGGGCAGCCTCGTGAAGCCATCAATCCGACCCAGCCATTTTTGGCATCTATAGTTCTCTGGAAATCCATGCTCTTATAGTCTTTTGGAGGCAGTTTTGTTAAATCCGGCAGGGGGCGCACTGGATTGATTTTGATTTTACCCTCGTTCACTAAAGCAAGATTGCGTACATTTTCTACGCTTTTTCCCTGTTCAAGCTTTTCAACGAATTCCGGAAAGGCGTCTTCGCATTCACCCCGGAAGGCGTAGTCGAACAGACCTGTTTCAAGGATGTTATGTGTGTTAAACAAAGTATGGATTCCGCCGATCACGAACGGAATGGAAAGCTTTTTTTTAGCCCAGGAAGCTAACTTTTGGGCATATGGCCATTGATTGGTTACTACTGAAAATGCGAGAATGTCCGGCTTTTCAGAGACTATTCTCTCGATGAATTCTTCTTCATCCGGCAGCGGCTTAATATCTTCGCAGAGCTGCCAAAATCTGACTTGATGTCCGGCTTGCTTCAAGACCGAGGCCATGTGTGCAACGCCATAATTGAAGCCTAATTGTGATTCTGCTGAAGGATAGATAAAAAATATTTTCATGATACTTATGATATTCCGTTAAGCGCATCCATGTTCACATGCGAGTCAATTATCCACAGTTTCTTTTGCGGGTTTGTCGAGGCGCTTAGGTGACGATATTTCCCGTATTTTCTGCCGACGCTCCGGGGGCTCTTGTATTGCTGGAGTTCGTTCTTCCATTATTCGCAAGATAACCTCGTCCGTATTAATATGTCGTGGGTTGGTTAAGGTGTTGATATGTACGATCTTGCATTGCGTATTTCCGCACGCACTCCACCGTCGAATAAAGTTCATATTATTGCTGCCTGCAAAAATAGTCAGAGTTGGTTTTTGCGCTGCAGCTGCGATATGCTGACAAGCTGAGTCGTAGCCGATAAATTCATCACACTCGGCAATAAGTGCTGCGATTTCGCCGATTGTGCACTCGACGCCCAGGATTCCGTGTGACATGCCGGGTAATTCGGAGTCTCCAAAGCGGACACCGGCAGTTTCGAAACCTCGATCCCTCAGTTCCGCAATCAGAGAGCCGGAGCGGGAAAGCTCGTCTTCACCGAAACCTCTGTCGAGAAGCACTACGGTTTGCGGGCTTTTCAAAATTTCCTGCAGCAGTTTTTTCTCGAAATCTGCGCCCAGTCTTTTTCGTGGATTCTCTCCTACGCCAAAATTTACTGTGATGAGTTTTCTGCAACCTGCGGCGCCAAGGCGGGCAGTCATATTTCGGGCCTGGTGTACGATGGGTGACGGCGTCCAAACATTCGGATAGCAAAAGTCGGATATCCCAAAAACAGTATCCATCCAATGATTTGTCCGTTCAGCCATACATGTGTTTTTCGCCCATGAAGGAAATTTCCGGCTGTTGAAAAACAGATAGTTTTCCCGATGGGTCAGCGGCAGAACACCCAGTTGAGAAATTCGTGAGTCTGGATCGATCAACAGAATATTCTCTTCGCAGTCGGGCGGCATCTCTTCGGCAAGAATGTCCAGAGTTTTATGCCAGCTTGAAAAGCGCTCTAAGAGTCCGCCACGCCGAGCGTAATTGAGCTGTTGGATTCGAATGTGTGGATTGCCCCCAAAGACGCCGGTGAGTTTTTTGTTGCCGATAATAGTAATTGCCGTTTGAGGAAAGATCTTAGCGAGGCGTTGTATCATAACGCTTAAAATGGCAACGTCGGCACCGATCGTCACACGAGACAGCAGAATGATTTTATCCGGAGGTTTGTTGATATCCCAGCTATACTCTCGACTATGTATGAAATTGGCCCGATGATAAAGACTTTCAAAGGAAAAAATTCTAAACTCGGTCAGTCGTTTGTCCAGTTCTTCTCCCGAAGGAATGTTTCGACAGTAAGTGATTACCTGAGACATGATTCGGTTGTAGATTTCCACAGGCATATCTTCATAATCATCACATAATTTTTCCACGATGATTTCAAAAAGAGCAGATGCAGCTATGTTATTGAGTTCCATATCTGAAAAAGACGTGGCCATTTCACAAAGCAGATCAATGTACTCCGGTTCAAAAGAACCTTTTTGATAGAATCGGTCGACGAAAGAAAAGGCAACCTTGCGCGATAACTGAAAGAGTTCGTCTTTCGGGCAGGTGACCTTTTTTAGGTTAGACCATATATTCCGATATACATAGGGCTCCATATTATTTGTTCTCTTTCAGAAGATTTCTTGCTGCTGTAAACACTTCGGCCACAGTTATTCCTGTCATACACTGGTGTTCCCTGGGGCATGTCTTTTTGTGGCAGGGCGAGCAGTATAGATCTTTTCTAATCACCACAGTTCGGTCAAGATTGGAAGCAGTGTAACGGGGATCTGTCGGCCCCATAATGACAACCACGGGAACATCGAATGCCACGGCATAATGCCGTGGTCCTGTATCATTCGTGATTAAGAGACTGCATCTTTGGACCAAAGGTTTCAAAAGTTCGAGATCGACTACTTCGTCATGGGTATTGATGATTTTGGCATGGCTTTTTTGCAGAATAGCCTGTACGATACGCTCTTCACCAGGACCGGCAAGAAGCAGAACTTTTGCGTCAAGTTCTTTTTCGCATAATTCGGCCAGTTCGGCAAAATATTCCGGAGGCCAGCATTTAGACGCACCGAAGCTTGCTCCGGGATTTAGCCCGATCACAAGGTCATTTTTCCGAACCCCGTGCTTTTGAAATAGCGATTCTGCACGTTTGAGAACCTGTTCCCCGATATAAAGCTTTGGCTGTACTTTATCAGGAACACTTAATCCCAGCCAGCGGCAGATTCCGAGGTAATATTCAGTCGTAGGTATAGGTACAATTCCATGGTTATTACGCACAGGTTTCGGGCCGCCGCTAAGAAACATACCTCTCAAATTCCGGCGGTAGCCATAAATATCTTTTACTCCGCCGAGCCAAACGCTAAGAAGCGATCGGACTGAGTTAGGCAGCAAGACAGCCATATCAGCTTTGCACTCCCGTATCTGCCTGGTCATATGCCAGAATCCGCCCCATGATTTATCATCAGAATCGATGAAGCCATCAAACCATGGGCCGTCCCTTAGTATACCCTTGGCTCGATTTTTCACTATACCTATAATTTTCGCCTCGGGAAAATTATTCCGAATGCAATCCAGCGCAGGAATTGCCATAACTATATCACCCACCCAGTTAGGACAGCGTATTAGCAGAGTGTTAATGTGTTTTCGATCCCTTTCCATAATACGTTTAGCCGAAACTTCCGGTCTTATTCTGTTCTGCCCGATAGGAAATTGTGGCTTCCGGGAAGCTATGATTCTTTTAACTATTAAATTCTATGGATTGCGAACACCTTATTTATGTGTTTGCAAACCGGCATAATATCAAATTTGCAGTCGGTTTCACAGATTTAAATACGAAATCCGAGTGCTAAGGTACCTGAAATAACTTGTTAGACAATCAGAGGCTCAATATTGTACCTGGTGGCCGATTTATACCCTAATCGGCGTTTTCATTGTCTAAAAACTTTGTAACAGTAGCTTAGTGTTATGAAGAATTAATGGCAGTAAACTTTTACGTGCCAGAGGATTAGCGAAAAACCGGACTTAAAATGAGCAGCAATCATTACGATTGAGCTGCTAAACCGGCTTGCAAATAATGGTGTCACAAAATTAAAAAGGCAGCCACTGTTGAATATTTGTATCTCGCTTAAAGATTTTACCCGAGCCTATTTCTTTCCCTGCATTATGTAGAAAGTTAATGACATAAGCTGTAAGACCATAGCAAAGCCGAGTGCAATGAAGACCGAATTGTCCTGCCTGTTTGGACTCATCAGGAACCATATGGTCATCAACAAACAAAACAGAACAAGAATTTGTATAATGCCGGCCATCAGTCTCATTATGGAAAACTCACCGAACATATCGGTCCGCTGCATACTTTTTAGGTGTTTGAGAATGCTGTTTAGCAGCTGTTCGGTTCTGTCACCGGTAATGTCCTCTTCTCTGGATTGTGTTTGCGGCTCTTGTAGCGCTGATTGAAGTTGCTGTTCCTCGATTTGCGAGACCGGTTCAGCAAACTCCGGAGTCTGTTCAGTGGTTTGCGAAACCGGTTCAACGACCTCTGGTATTTGTTCAGTAGCTTGCGAAGCCGGTTCGACGACCTCTGGAATTTGTTCAGTAGCATGCGAAGCCGGTTCGACGGCCTCTGGAATTTGTTCAGTAGCTTGTGAAGCCGGTTCGACGGCCTCGGGAATTTGTTCAGTAGCTTGCCGAATCCGTTCAGTTTGAACCGTTGGGGCCGACTGAGCTTGCACTTCCACCTCAGCGGACGAACGGTGATGTTTTTTTATGATATTGACCACCTCCTTAATATTTACAGCCTTGTAGTCCGGCCTGGGCTGGCCCGGCTCGAGCCGTTGTTGATGGGAGGGAAGGTCTATCAATATGGTTTTGCAGCCGGCATGTAAACCGGCCTCCATGTCGCTGATGCTATTCCCAACGCACCAGGATTGACCAAGATCGATATCCATCTCCTCAGCGGCTTTCAGCAGCATTCCCGGATTCGGCTTTCTGAAGTCACTTTCTTTACGGTATTTTTTAACTGCTCCATCCGGATGATACGGACAGTAATAAATCCCGTCTAAAAATGCCTTCTTTTCTGCCAAAAGTTGCTCTAAGCGGTTGTGAATTTCGCCAAGGACTTTCTCAGTAACGATACCACGTGCCACAGCCGACTGGTTCGTGACAACGACCAGCTTATACCCGAGGGCTTTAAGCTCAATAAGTGCCTCAGCAACGCCTTCCAGCAGCTTTACCTGCTCCGGACTATTGATATAGCCGGTATCTTCAATCAGCGTGTCGTCACGGTCTAAAAATATAGCTTTGTCAGACATTTTTATTAAAACTTATCCTTGAAGGCTCTAACAAAAAATGTTATTGCGAGGCCCCTGTCTTGCTTTCGTAAGAAAGCAGGGGGCCGTGGCAATCTCTGAGTTTCAAATGATAAATCTCATTTTATTAGATACTCTTAGCTTGGTTATTGGCAAAACTGCACTCCACAAGGTCACAGATTATATGATAAGCAAGCTGATGGATTTCCTGGCTGCGCGCCGTTGATTCGGCATCGGCGCAAAAACAAATATCGGCAATTTGTTCGAGCTTGCTGTTATTCGCACCGTTAAAGGCTATTACATAGGCCCCTTTTTTCTTTGCTGACTCGGCGGCGGCAATGACATTCGCCGAAGTGCCGCTGGTCGAAAAAGCCCACAGAATATCACCTTTTCTGACCAGCGCTTCTACCTGCCGTGAAAAGACGTTCTCATAAGCGTAATCGTTGGCAATGGACGTGATTATGGAAGTGTCGGTTGTAAGTGCCACCGCTGCTAAAGCCTTTCGTTCCCTTTTGAATCTACCCACCAATTCGCCGGCTATATGTTGAGCATCCGCTGCTGAGCCTCCGTTGCCGCAGAGATAAACGGTGCCGTTGTGCTCTAATGCTTTTGTTATGGCCTCGGCAATTGATACGACCTTTTCGATACCGCTTGTCTCGAATTCAGCGGTCATCTTTTTGTGTGTTTCGATGGTCTCGATAATTTGTTTTCTTATATCTTCGTTCATCAGGATTTTGCTTCCTATATGTCTGTCATTGCGAGGTCTGCGAAGCAGGCCGTGGCAATCTCATCCGCTACGTTTTAGATTGCTTCGTCCGTTGCAGGCGAACTCACAATGACGGAAAGAACGCTTACCTTGTTCATCAGGATTTTGCTTCCCGTGCCTTCATTTTTTCGATTATTACGGTTGAGCTTTTGCCTTCCACCAACGGCGCAAGAACGACCTTGCTGCCGAGGGATTCAACAAATTCACGGCCGACAACGCCTTTCTCTGCCCAGTCCTCGCCTTTCACTAATACGTCCGGCTTTACTTTCTTGATTAAGTTAAGTGGGTCCGGCTCATCGAAGAGCGTAATATAATCGACCATTTCCAATGCAGCTAAGACAATGGCTCTGTCGTGTTGATTATTAATTGGTCGAGCAGGGCCCTTAATAATCTTTACTGAGCTGTCACTATTTAGTCCGACAACAACTACATCACCCTGCGACTTACAAAATTTCAGATATTCGATATGCCCTTTATGTATCACGTCAAAACAGCCGTTTGTAAAGACTATAGTCTTTTTTCCCTTGCGATGCCAGGTAAGTTCGTCCAGCAAAAGGTCAATCGAGCGCACCTTGCCGCTTGCACCTCGCTTCTGATTAACAATCTCATTGACTATTTCTTCAATGGTTACCGTCGCAGTGCCGAATTTTTCCACTTCGATTCCACCGGTTATGTTGGACAGCTGCACGGCGGTTTCGTAATCACAACCGGCGGCCAAAGTTATTGCAAGCGTCGCCAAAACCATATCACCTGCTCCGGTAACATCATAAACACTGCGGCCCCTCGTGGGTATGATTTGACTTATATCTTCTGTTCTAAGATATGCGCCTTCCTTATCAAGTGTGATTACCACAGCATCGAGCTTAAACTTTCCTGCAAGCTCTTCTGCTGCCTTGGAAGCAGTTTCTGCATTTGTTATCTCATAACCCACCGCCGCGGAAGTCTCTTTGCGGTTCGGCGTAATGACGGTGGCACCGAGGTATTTGGAATAATCGCTTGTCAGTGAAGGGTCAACGATGACCTTTTTGTCTGCTTCACGGGCCAATTGTATCATTTCTTGACAAACCGCCGGACTAAGCAGACCCTTGTCATAGTCCTGCAGGCAAACAATATCAGCCGATTCTAATTTGTCTTTGTAAGTTTGCAAAATCGCCTCGTTTACTTCATCAGCGAGTGGCTCTGTAGGCTCATAGTCCATTCTGATTAATTGCTGCCGATGAATATGTTGTGCAAGACCTATGAGTCTTTGTTTGCTGATGGTGGGGCGGTTGCTTACTTTATGAAGGCCGCTGATATCAGCCCCGATTTCTGTCAGCTTTTGTTTAAGGATTTCGCTGTTCTGGTCGTCTCCGATAACACCCAGACACAAAGGTCTCGCCCCCAAGGCGGCTATATCGGCGGCTACGGAGCCTGCTCCGCCGCAGCGATATTCCCTTTTGGTAACTTTCAGTACCGGCACAGGCGCCTCCGGACTGATTCTCATCGCATCGCCGTAGATATAGACATCGAGCATAAAATCACCCACAACCAGAACTTTCGGCGAGCCGAGATTCGTTACCGTTTTTAGCAGGTTTTCATACATAAAACATAAGCCAATCGTTAATCACTTTTGCTGGATTTTACCTGCTAACGTCTTTTCAATCAAGCCTCTTAGTTTTTTCTCCCCAGCTAAGAATTTTATCTCAATGCCTATATATCCAAGCGGGATGTCTTTTTTCAACAATGCCAGCCGTTTGATTTTGGTCCAGTCTTTTTGTGTGGTCAGTATCAAGTCCGCCTTGAGGCATTCGGCTTGTTGGTAAATATCAGTTAAACAGTCGTCTGTGTAGTGGTGGTGGTCGTTATAAACCTTTTCGCCGGCAAGGTCGCAGCTCAGGCTTTTAATTGTGTTCAAAAAAGAGTCCGGATTGCCGATACCGCAAAAGGCAAATATCTTTTTGTCATTGAGGTGGTCGAGACTGATTTCTTTATTATCCGTTGATTTTACATAAGCGGGGGAGTGTATCGACCTTGCAATTATCATATTCGGATTGATTGCTTCCAGCTTCTTTTCAATTTCGCTCAATTCAGCCTCGGTGATTTGGTCGCACCTGGTAATAACAACGGCGCCGGCCCGCTTAAGTGATGCGATGGGCTCTCTGAGCAGCCCCGCTGGAAGCATTTTGCCGTAGCCGAAAGGTTGTGTCCCGTCAATGGTTATAATGTCCAGGTCTCTAACTAATCGCCGATGTTGAAATCCATCGTCCATAATCAGAACTTTCGCGCCAAATTTGTTAATGGCCTCAGCTGTTCCTGCAACGCGGTCCGGATTGACAATCACATTGACCTCCGGACAACTTTCGGCCAAAATAGCCGGCTCATCTCTATAGTCTTGAGTCTTGCCTCTTGAGTCTTTCGCTGCCTTGTATCCTCGCGTAAGTATTGCACACTGAGAACTTGAAATCTGAAATTTGGAATCTGAAATTATCTGTTTGCACAGCCAGACCACAAGCGGCGTCTTACCTGTCCCGCCTACGGTTATGTTACCGATGCTTATGACCACTGCATCTGCGCGATGTGCTTTCAGCCATCCGTTGGAATATAGAAAATTGCGCGGCCGAACAGCAATCGAGTAACCGGCCGCAGCGACCCCTAAAAGCAAACGCAATAGCCCCGCACCCAAGCCGGTTTTTTTACCTGATATCAATTTTTTAAAATTATCCTGGTTCATTGTTTAAACAGTATTTGAGAAATAATTTACAGCAAATAATAGTAAATGGTCGATGGAAAATAGTAAAGTAAATCTTATTAAAAGGGAGGTCAGGTCAAATGATAACGCAGGATGATGTGATTTATTTCATACTCACCGATAGGTTCTTTGACGCCGATAGCGGCAATAACGCCTTGGTTGATAAGAACGAGCTGAGAAGGTATCATGGCGGCGATTTTGCAGGTATCGTTGAGAAAATACCGTACCTGAAAAACCTTGGCATAACCGCCTTATGGATAACCCCGGTCTATCTTAGCGTCGGGCGTGTCGGTGATAGCGATGGGTACCACGGATACTGGGCGCTGGATTTTAACAAGGTCGACCCGCATTTATACTCTAACGACCCTGCCTTGGCCGAAGGTAGTAAGGAATACTTAAAACGCCTCTCTGTAAAATTGCATGAAAACGGCATAAAGCTCATTCTTGATATGGTGGTCAACCATACCGGCTACCATAACGAGACCTATACTCAGTATCCTGAAAAAGAAATAAAAGATGACTGGTTTAACGAAGGCGATTCCGATGACCTGGCCAAAAGCCAGTTATGCGGCCTGCCCGACTTAAATCATAGCAAGCCCGATGTGGTTGATTATTTCGTCAACAATATCACGGAGTGGATTGAGCAGACTCAAATTGATGCGATTCGGATGGATACTGTAAATCATGTTGAAGACACCTTCTGGTATCATTTTAAATCCTACGTCAAGGGTAAGCACCCGGACATAACCCTGATAGGAGAGGTTCTTGAATGGGATATCGGTTCGATTTCACGTTATCAAAAGGAGCACGATTTCGATACCTTGTTCGACTTTCCCCTGTGCGAGGTGGTGAAGAAGACCTTTATCTACAATGAAAGTATGACTACCATCGCAAGGCCGAGAATTTCGCAGTTCGAGCCTCGCGGAATACTGGACAATGACAAGCTGTACACCAATGCCAACAGGCTGGTAACTCTTCTTGACAACCATGACCTCAGCAAGAGATTCATAACCGAGGTTATGGACAGGTGGGGACGCTGGGACAGAGTCAGGGCCAATAAGATACTTAAGCTGGGTTTGTCGTTTTTATTCACGACCAGGGGCATCCCTCAGATTTATTACGGCACCGAAATCGGTATGGAAGGATACTGCGACCCCGACAACAGACGTGATATGCGCTGGGAAATATTCGGTCAGAATTGTATGCCGCTCGAACAATACGAATATGAGAAGGAAATATTCGAGCACACGAAAAAGCTCATCGACATTAGGGGCCAAAACGAAGCCGTTCGATACGGCTATCTTTTCACCCTGTTCTCGGATTATTTTGTATATTCCTATCTGAGGGAATTCAAAGGCAACACGATAATTGTCGTAATAAACAACGGTTTTGAGAATATGCCTTCTCCCGTCACCATCAGGTTCGATGAAAATGCAAATATCCCGCAGCGGATTAAAGACAATCTAAAGGGCAAAACTTTTGTTAATTTGCTCGATTCGGCAGACACGGTTGCCGTTGAAGATGGCCGCCTGAACGTTCAGGTCCCCGGCAAGGAAGCAAAAATTTACAAGGCCTCGTGATTGAAACTGCATTTTCCGGTTTATCTTTTTTTCAACGAAAACACAGGGGCGAAGTGGAGACACGAAGTGGCGGTAGCTAAATCTATTTAAAACATTGCGCATTAACCGCCAATCGCCTGATCTGATCCATTGCCTGACCAAGAATCGACAATTGGCAATCGCTTGGCAATCACTCCATCGCCCTGGCCTCCCGTAGAATACCCACAATCTCCTCCCTGTTATACATCCTGGCAAAATACAAAGGCGTCCAACCTTTGTAGTTCTTCGCGTTAACATCGGCCCCCTCCCGGATCAGCCGCTCAACCATATCCGCCCGCCCCTCCATCACCGCAATATGCAATGGCGTTTGCTTCCACCGATCCCGTGTATTAACATTCGCCCCCTTCGCCAACAGCCATTCAAATGCCTCCCAATCATATCTTCTGATTGCCTGAAACAGCGCCGTCTGCCCGTGCTGACCCAGATTTTCGATCACCCGCGGGTTCCTCTCAACCATCGTCTCGGCCTTGGCAAACTCACGCCGTCGCATAACCCAATGAAATTCCGTATCATTGCGGGTGTAATAGCACCCCCCGCCCCCCAGAACAACACAAACCAAGACCACACCCAGAATCGCCCTCATAACCAACTATCCTTTCAGCAATCCACTCGGAACCTTCACGATGCTGCCGCTAATCCCGCCGCCGGTGCTTAGCTCCATGCCTCTGCAGAATCTCGACAATCTCTGGCTTTGGCCTGCTACTTGCAATATCCAACGGCCGCCAACCATCCTTGGTCTCCGCGTTAACATCCGCCCTCGCCGAAATCAGGTATTCGACCATCTTAACGCGCCCGGTCTGACAGGCCAGGTGCAGAGCAGTCCAACCCGCGCGACCCCGGTCGTTTACATTTGCCCCGTGCTCGACGAGCATCTTTGCCATTTCCATCTGTCCCGTCTCGGCAGCTGACATCAACGCAGTATTGGTCTCGGTCCCACTATGCTGTGGATCCGCCCCGGCCGCAATCAGAACCTTGACAACCGCGAGCCTCTGACCGCCACTGGCAACCTCCAGAGGCCGCTGCCCCCTGTCAGTATCCGCATTGACATCCGCTCCCGCTAAAATCAGGTATTCGACCATCTCAACCTGCCCGAACCTGCAAGCCTCATGCAGAGCAGTCCAGCCCCCGCGAACTCTGCCGTTTACATTCGCCCCATGCGCCAACAACACCTTCGCCGCCTCGATTTGCCCCGTCGCCGCAGCCCAACTCAAAGGCGTATTGCCCCTGGTCCCGCTCTGCTCCAGATCCGCCCCCACCGCAATCAGAACCTCCATAACCTCGATATGCCCGTGCCCTGTCGCATGATGCAAAGCGATCTCATTACCCTCGATGCTCCACAAATTAACCTTCGCCCCCCTCGAAAGCAACAATTCCACCATCTCGACCTGCCCGTTAGCCGCCGCCTCATGCATAGGCGGAACCCCGCGAGCCAATATACTCCGATCGTTGACATTCGCCCCCAACCCAAGCCGAAACTTCACATACTCCAAATCCCCCCGCCCCGCAGCCTCCTGCAAACTCATACACCCACCAACCAAAACCAATGCAATCAGCCCCAAGACCCAAAACCGCTTCCTGCTCATTCTCACACCTCACTATCCCTGAACCACCTTGCGCTGACATTTCCCTATGAGTTAAATGTCTGTTTACGTTGGTATAATTCTCTTTCATGAGAGTAACTGCCTTGTAGCCGCTGCGCAGCGGCTACAAGGCACGCGGACCAGGATGCGGCAGGGCCCGGGACAGGCCAATTCGCCAAAAATCCAGTTATATTAAATTTATTCTTCAATTTTTTTAATAATGGCGTCCGCCATCTGGCTTGTGCCCACGGCCGTCGGGTCGTCGCGGTGCGGCTTCATATCGTACGTTACGCTTTTACCCTCGGCTATCACCGCTGCAACTGCGTTTTCGAGCTTGTCCGCCTCGGCCATTTTACCCATATGTCTTAACATCAGCACACCGCTGAGTATCAGGGCCGTCGGATTGACCTTGTTCTGGCCTTTGTATTTCGGTGCACTGCCGTGTGTCGCCTCGAAGATAGCCCCTTTCTCGCCGATATTTCCGCCTGGCGCTACTCCAAGGCCGCCAACCAGACCCGCACACAAATCACTCAATATATCACCGTAAAGATTCGGCAGCACGAGGACATCGTAAAGCTCCGGCTTTTGAATCAACTGCATACACATATTATCGACGATGCGGTCCTCGAACTCGATATCGGAATTTTTCTTTGCGACCTCCCGGCTTACCTCAAGCCATAATCCATCGGTAAACTTCATAATATTCGCTTTATGAACGCTCGTTACCTTTTTACGCCCCATCTTACGGGCGTAGTCAAATGCGAATTGAACAATACGCTCAGTGCCTTTGACCGAAATGGGTTTTATGCTTATGCCGGAATCGCCGCTTATCTTTCGGCTGCTGTGTTTATTTATCCAGTCGATAATTTCAGCCGTGTCGTCTTTGCCTTTTTGAAATTCAATCCCAGCGTAAAGGTCTTCAGTATTTTCCCGCACAACCACAAGGTCGATATCGGTATATCTGCTGCGTACGCCTTCATAGCTTTTGCATGGTCTAAGGCACGCATACAAATCGAGCGTTTGGCGAAGATGAACGTTTATACTCCTGAAGCCCTTCCCGACCGGCGTGGTAATTGGGGCCTTTAGCGCGACGCCGGTCTTCTTAATCGACTCTACCGTGGCCTCCGGCAGGGGGGTACCTTCTCGTTCCATTACATCGGTGCCGGCCTCTTTGATGAGCCAGTTGATATCCGCACCCGTAGCATCAATACATCTTCGCGTCGCTTCTGCAATTTCCGGCCCAATTCCGTCGCCAGTAACCAACGTTACGTCAGTCATTTACAATTCTCCAAAATCCTAACAAAACCGACACCTTACCTGTTTATAAAGGAATTGTCAACGATACGCTTTCCAAATCTTGTATATGTTTAGGTGCTGTTGATTTCTTGGTGGCACGGCCATCTTGGCCGTGTTTTCACTCCACAGTCCAAAGGACTCCTTTTGATGGGTGGCAGCCTCAAGCGAGTCCCGAAAAATCGAGACAAGCTTGGGGATGGTTCAGTAGGGGCGGTTCGCGAACCGCCCTTTCTAACTTCTTATAAAATTGTTAAATTAGGCGATTATGCTATAATAATTCCACGTAAATTCTGTCATAAGGAGATTCGAAATGAAACTATATCTTGTCCAGCATGCAAAGGCTGCCTCAAAAGAGGCCGACCCCCAGCGGTCGCTCACTGAAGAAGGCCGGTGGGATATGCAAAAGGTTTCTGATTTCATCGAAACATTGGACCTGTCCGTCGATTATTTATGGCACAGCGGCAAAACACGCGCGCAGCAGACGGCCGAAATTCTTGCTGAAGTGGTCGAAGTCACTAAAGAAATGTCGGCTCATGATGGCCTTTCGCCGAACGACGACATTACGCCGTTAAAAGACGAATTAATCTCGAAAAATCAGGACACTATGATTGTCGGACATCTCCCTTTTATGTCTAAGCTTGCGTCGCTGCTTTTAACCGGCTCCGAATCATCCAACACGGTGGCATTCAAGAACGGCGGTATCGTATGCTTGGATTATTCTGACGATAATCAATGGCAGCTCCAGTGGATGATAGTGCCGGACCTTTTGTTATAAGAGTAGAATAGTTGAATAGAATTTGAAGCGGTTTACAGGAAAAAGCTAATGTGTTTTACGAGACTTCCTGTCGGCTTCGAATATATCTTAGAAATTATTAGAGCTTCAAAGAAGGAGTATATCATGCAAAAAGATTTGTGGCGAAATATCCGGCTAAGTCTCTTAATCGCTCTAATCCTCCAGCTTCAAGTTTGCCTGGCCGCCCGGCCCGGTGAGGTTGTAAATGTTGTCCCGTTCGGCGAATTGAAACAGTGGGACGCCGATGGAAAAGACTACGGTGTTATCTGGGAAGATGCTCGTGACATCTTCCGTGTGGAAGTCGGGTTTGCCGGCTCGGCTCCTGTTCCGTCACCGGATACTGTTAGGTTGGAATACTGGCAGTCATCGTGGCCGGTGCACCGAATCCCTCGGGGTGAGCCATCGGGTGCCGGCGGCTCCGGCTGGCTCAACGTGGGCGACTGGTTTCAGGGCAAATGGCTGACAGCCGACACAAATCTTAAAATCGACGGCACCACGTACACGTTCACCTTCAATCCGGTCAATGCAAAGGAATTTCCAAAACTGACGGACTTCCCGGCCCCTTATCGTTCAACCTTAAAGCTGCGTGTGATTGCCGCTTCGCCGCTGCCGAAAATTAATACGTTCGAAGCTTACACCGATTCAATCTGGGAAAAGCTCGAATTTGAAATCGAGTGGGGCCGGACCGCTCGAAAGCAACGGCAGGTCTGGGACGGACGGCTCGAAATTTTCAATGGCCTGATTGAACAGGTGCGCCCGATTTCGAATGCAAGCAGGGTCAAAATCAACACTAAAGAATATGGCTGGACCTCCAGAGTTCGCAAAAGGGCCGATGGCATTCACGCCCGCATCCTCTACGTGAAAAAGAAGGCCTATCACTCATTCGACGAAACCGTTGTAACCGTCCGTACCGCTTGTGAGACGTTTTCCTTTGCCGCCTCGGACTTAATCGAAGCCGGCTATATGTTTTTGCCGGATTTCGGCGTCATTGTTCGCAGAGCCGGCGACGATACGACTTACGAATCGGCCCAGAGGCTCTGGAAAAATAACGCGGACAAAAATATCTACCTGCGGGTCTCGAAGGTACCTGAGCAGACATTGCCCCGCGCCTGGCAGGACATCCCGGCTAAAGAGCCTTTCTATATCCCGCTCGGTTTCGATGGCGGCAGACAATATTTTGGCGTGAACCCCGATGGCAGTGTCTTCTGCCAGTCTAATTGGCCCTCTCGAATCCCCGGCCGCGATACAAAACGCTGTTTATACGAGGGCGGCTCAATCAATTATCGATTTGGCCTTTCCGATGCCGCCCTCATCGACCGCCATATAATCGATGGCTGCCTCCCGATGACTGTCACCCACTTGGAACGTGACGGTGTCCATTATCGCCAGACCGCCTTCGTTGTCCCCTTCGATGGCGTGCCCGGTCCTGACGAGCGTATCCTTGCCGATGACACGCTTGTTTTGATGAACCGGTTCGAGATATGGCCGAACGATAATACCGGCAGGGAGGCAAAAATCGATATAGAAGTTGTCACAAGAAAAGCCGAGAAACTGATTGTTGATAACGGCCGGATTTATGTTGAAGGCACAGAGCCTCAGCGCCTGCGAATGCTTGTTACTTCGGATAATTCACCTGACGGCTATTCGCTGAAAGCACAAAACGAGAAAGTGACCTATCGAGCCAAACTCACCGCGGATGCACCCAAACGCACACTTGATATAGCCATACCGTTTATCACTCTAACTGATAGTGCGGAGTGGGAAAAGCTGCGCGCCCTTAAGTTTAACAAAGCGTTCGAATCTGTTTACGCATACTGGCAGAAGCGCGTGCAGGAAGGTACGCAGATTTTCACGCCCGAGCCGATGGTCAACGATTTCTATAAAGCGCACATTTCACACCTTCTGCTCAACACCGACCGTGAGGTGGGAACCAGCGACCGTTACGTGGCAAGGGTCGGTACCTTCTCCTACGGCGCATACAGTAATGAATCGTGCATGATGGTCAGTGACCTCGACCGTCGTGGATACCACAGGCGCGCCGAGCGGGCCCTTGAAACCTGGCTGCACTACCAGGGCACTGTCGGCCTGCCGGGCGACTTCTCGACGACCGAAGGCCAGTTCTACGGTGCGGCCGGCTACGAGTCGGGAGGATATAATCAGCACCACGGCTTCGTGCTCTGGTGCCTCGGCGAGCATTACTGGTACACTCGCGATAATGCCTGGCTCAAACGGGCCGCTCCGAATATCGTAAAGGGCTGCGAATGGATTATTCGCGAACGCCGGCGCACCATTGCGGAAGCTCAGCTTTCCCCAATCCGAAAAATCGAACGCGGCTTGCTCCCCCCGGGCTTCCTCGAGGACATAAGGGACTGGCGCTCCTGGCTTTCCACGAACGTCTATTCCTGGTGGGGAATGCAGAACGCAGCCGCCGCACTCGATGCAGCCGGCCTGCCCGAAGGCCCGAGTCTCCTAAAAGAGGCCGCCGCCTACCGCCGGGACATTCTCAACGCCTTTACCGAGGCGATGCACCGCTCACCCGTTGTAAGACTGCGTGACGGCTCCTGGATACCTCACGTACCGCCGGATGCCCATCGCCGCGGCCGAACATTCGGTTGGATTACAGAAACCCTCGAAGGACCCATCCACATGATTCGCACCGGCATCATCGAGCCCTCGGATCGCCTCTCAACCTGGATTATCAAGGACTTCGAGGACAACCTCTATATCTCCGAGCAGTACGGCTATAATATCGTCGGCGAGGAATTCGAACGCTACTGGTTCAGCCGGGGCGGCATATCTATGCAGGCCAATCTCCTCTGCAACCCAATCCCCTATCTCCTCCGCGACGAGCCCGAACACTTCCTCCGTGCCTACTTCAACGCATTTGCCGTCAGCTATTTCCCCGACACCCGTATGATGACCGAGCATGCCCTGCCCAATATCGGCGACCATCGCGGCGACCACTACAAGTCTTCCGATGAAGCCAATTCGACCTACTGGCTCCGTATGATGTTCGTACAGGAAAGGGGCAATGACCTTTGGCTCGGAGCCGCTGTCCCCCGTTACTGGCTGGCCGATGGCAAACAGTGCGGCATCGAAAACGCCCGGACCTATTTCGGCCCAATGTCCGTCAAATGGCAGTCGAACGTTGCGGCCGGACGAATCGAAATGATTCTCGACCCGCCGCGCCGAAATCCGCCGGAGAAAATCTTCGCCCGTTTCCGCCATCCCGAAGGAAAAAAGATAATCCGCTGCACCGTCAACGGCAAACCCTATGAAAACTTCGACCCTGCAAAAGAGTGGCTCGTGTTTTTACGATGGCCCAAAAAGCCGCTCAGTGTCGTAGCATATTACGATTAAGACTTTGCAGCAGAAGGCCTGTTCGGTGAGGGTGCAGGAAGAATTTAACTTATAAGGTTCTATTTTTTATGAGTACCAGTATCTTTTTCCTTTAAGGAAAGCGGCGGGACCTTCCTTTTTGAGTTTTCGCAGGTTTTTTAAATGGGCCACACCGTGGTTCATCTCGAGGAACCTGAGCTTTTCACATGTAGAAAAATCATCGCATTCCCAGCAGCCCTTGAGTTGCTTCTTTCTGGAGCAATTTCTTACCTTGCAGTTCGGCGGCCCGCCGTTACCTCTGCAGGCCTTTTTGCAGCGCATTTTCACCATTGTGCCGAGCAAATTATAGCACTTATCATAGTCCTTAAATTCCTTGAAAAAAGGCACCTTTGCCAGCATATCCGCCATCTTATCGAACCGGTGGTGCCTCAGCTCCTTTCTAAGGTCTCTTGCGAGGTTAGCAACAGTTTGCGTTTGGCCGGTACAGTCCCCGCAATAAAGACCGCAGTAGCCGATTAAATCCGTCTTTTTGGTCATAACATACCCCTCGCTATATAAATAATTATTATCTCTAACATAGTATAGCAAGCTTGCTAATGAAATCAAGATTCGGAAGGTTAGAACATTGACAATAGTTTTGAAAATTGAAAAAGCCCCGTCCCGGGACAGGACTTTTGGTTCAAGAACAGTTAAAGTTGTAATTCAGCTCAATTTTTATCGAATCCGGCGATTGCGTTTTTTGCAATACCTGCGAGGCCTGGATGATGTGTGTCACGGCATGTTGAACCTGCCGGAAAATTGTTGAAATTAAGATGAAATTTTGTTATTATGGCACTTGATGTCTACAGGAATGTTTCAGTGAAGTATATGTGAGAAATATCGGTATAATGTTCTTATAGCTTTTGCCTGAGTGCGAGCTTTTAGATTCTTAGTTGTAAAGCCTTAGCTGCAATAAGGAGGACTGATGTGAGTTTCGGGATGAGCCTGAGCAATTGGGTGGTGATGTTAATATTCCTGCTGGGCCTGCTCAGTAATGCCAACGCACAAAACATCACCAGCTCCGCGGAGGACTTTGAAACGAATGATTTTAGAAAATTTCCCTGGGAACATCCCGGGGATGCAAGCTGGGACACTACACGGCAGGAGAGTCATTCCGGGAGCTATAGCGCTGAGTCCGGCTCGATTGAGGATGGTGAAAGAGCTACTCTGCGAGTGACCCTTTATTGCGTATCCGGTGATATCACCTTCTATCGCAAAGTCTCTTCGGAGTCGGATTATGACCATTTGGAATTCTATATCGATAGTGTAGAAATGGACAAGTGGTCGGGCGAAGAGGATTGGGCCGAAGTGTCTTTCCATGTGGACGGGGGCAAAAGGACCTTCGAGTGGACCTATTCAAAGGACGGCTCGGAGTCCGGAGGCGACGACACGGCGTGGATTGATGATATAGTATTTCCAGTGGGTGGAACTAATAAGCCCACCGGAATTCCGTTCAAACGCGGTGTGAACCTAAGCGGCTGGCTCCAATCCTCAAGCGTACGGCAAATTCAGTTTACTAAATTCACGAAGCAGGATTTCATCAATATCAAAAGTTTGGGCGGCGATGTCATTCGATTGCCCATCAACTTGCACTCCATGACTAACGGCCAGCCGGACTATACCATTGACCCTTTGTTCTATTACTTTTTGGATCAAATAATCGACTGGGCCGAAGAGCTGGAACTACACTTGATTCTCGACAATCACTCATTTGATCCGGCCGACAATACCGACCCGGACATTGGCAATATTCTGGTCCCTGTGTGGACGCAGATGGCACAACATTACAAAAATCGTTCAACCTATCTTTACTACGAAGTGCTTAATGAGCCGCACGGTATTTCGGATACAAAGTGGAACGAGATTCAGCAAAAAGTCATCGATGCAATTCGCATGGTCAATCAAAAACACACTATCATTGTTGGCCCGGCTGGATGGAACAGTTACAACAACCTTAAGTTTATGCCCGAGTACGAAGATGATAAGTTGATTTACACTTTTCACTTTTATGACCCATTCGTATTCACTCACCAGGGCGCAAGCTGGCCTAATCCGTCACTTGTGCCGCTCGCCGGCGTGCCGTTTCCATACTATGCCGGTGACATACCTGCCTGTCCACCGGAGTTGCAAAACACCTGGATAAGTAGTAATCTTGCAAACTATCGAAATACAGGAACCCCCGAACACGTCAGAGAATTAATTGATATTGCCGTGGATTTTAAAACCGCACGTAATGTCCCTTTATTCTGCGGAGAATTCGGGGTTTTAATGCTCAATAGCAACAACGAGGACCGCGTCTACTGGTATAACGTTGTGCGAAGCTATCTTGAACAAAAAGGTATCGCCTGGACAATTTGGGATTATACGGGCGGCTTTGGTCTTTTTGAACAGGGAACCAGCGAGTTGTTCGACTATGACTTAAATATTCCCCTCGTTGAAGCTCTTGGATTAAACGCCCCGCCGCAGCAGGAGTTTATCCTGGTGCCGGACGTAAGCGAATTCGATATATATCTGGATCATATAGCACCAAACATCTTTGAATCCAGCTGGCTTAGTGAAGGACTCTTTGATTATTACTCTGAAGATAATCCGGCCTCCGGCGATTACTGCATCCACTGGACGGGAGTTGGTCAATATAACTGTATCTCATTTCGTTTTTCACCTGTCAAAGACCTCTCCGTGCTGGTGGATGAAGGTTTTGCAATTGATTTTTGGGTCCGGTGTGATAGTCCGAACGCAATGATTGGCATACGCTTTCTTGACACAAAAACCGGCGATCGAAATGACCATCCCTGGCGTATGCTATATACAATTGACCGAAACATCGCCGTGTGGGACGGCAGGTGGAACCATCTGCAAATTCCACTTAATGAATTTTCTGAACATGGCTCATGGGATAACGACCGCTGGTACGGTCCGGTCGGCGCTTTTGACTGGACTGCCACCGAACATTTCGAGATTGTATCGGAGTTCCATGATTTGGTAGGAATACATTTTTATTTCGATGACATCCGCGTGGTCGAACCTGATCCGCCCGGCCGATTCCCACCTGGCGTACATTAAAGCCGATGAGCGAACACCGTAACCACGTCAGCTTAATTAATAGCCACCGGCCTTTTTTCCTCTGATATACTAATAACCTTGTTCTCTGATATCCCACCTTCCGTCTCCTGTCTTCTGCCATCTGTCGTCCAACTTTAGCTCACTACTCCCTCACCATCTCTTGTCCGCCGACTTGTCCGTCATAGTTTGAACGAAGCCGGAAGCTTCAGCGAAGGCCGAAGCATCGAGAATCGAGCAATTTTCAATCAAATCCGCTGATACTTACGAACAAAAATCGAAATTTGTAAAATTTTTTTAACTCTCCACTAAATAATCATTTACGGTCAAAAGCCATTCACAAAATACTGCGATTTTCGTCACATTCGTGCAGGTTCATCCAATTATAGAGGCTGTGCTCAACTCAACCTGCCCTGCTTGCCCTCCGGAGCTTTAGCGAAGGTGGGAGCGTAGTCGAATGGGTCGAAGGAACCTGTCCTGAGCGCAGCTTGTCCTCGACTCCAATCGGGGAGTGGGAACCCACCCGGCCATCATCCTGAGCGGAGCCCCGGTTCTTGTTTTCGCAAGAAAGCACTGTGGCGGAGTCGAAGAGCCTGCCCTGAGCATAGTCGAAGGGATATGGCCTCCGAACAAACTGCCACAAGCATATCCCTTGCTGTATTAGATTGTCTTTACAGCCCGGGCAGAATAAGATATATTCTGCAGGAAATATGATGCGCTTGGTATGATTTTACACGTATAAAAGGAGTGGCCGAATGCCTCGGGAAGAGCAGGTACTTGTTATCGAGCGAAAAGTCCTTGAGCAGGTTGGGATGTTTCAGGGTCTCACATTTGACGTGGCTAATTATCTCCGCGAAATCTTTGTTCAGGGCGTCCCCCGTTTCATGCCTCGCTCGCAAGTGGAAGAAAATCCCGCATACAAGCAGCTCATTCCCTACGTGCTAATGAGTTATCAGGACAAGTACCTTAGCTACATTAGGGGAATACGGGCCGGTGAGGCTCGGCTTGTCGGTAACAGATCCATTGGCATAGGAGGCCATATAAATCCCACTGATGACATGCCCTTATTCAATACCGACTTCTACGAAACCTATCTTGCCGCCGTTGAGCGTGAAGTGGCCGAGGAAGTGTCCGTAGAAACCAGCCACACTGATCGCGTTGTTGCCCTCCTAAATGACGAATCCAACGAGGTTGGAAGTGTACATCTCGGAATAGTCCACCATTGGACTCTAAATGCCCCGAAGGTTAGCAAGCGGGAACAGATGATAACCCAGATGGCCTTCATGACACCTGACGAGCTGCACGAAGTCCGGGATACCCTGGAGACGTGGTCCGGCTTGTGCCTGACCCGGCTTACCGAGATGACAAAGACTCTCTCCTAATAATCCCCCCGTCGGACTGAGACCGAATGGATCGATTGTGGACAAGGAAAACTGTATTTAGCCCCGCCTGCCCTGCGAAGCCTTGGCGAAGCAGCGGTCCTCTGGGCGGGGGTGCAAACGCGAGGATTGCCCTCGTCATTCCGAGCGCAGCGCAGCGGAGTCGAACCATCTGGCCTGCGAAGGAAGTTATTCACGTGTGTTTTAAATTTTAAACATTCGTAAATTAAATTTATTTCCATCGCAAGGTGTCCTCCGAAAGGAGTCCTTAGGACTGCGGAGGATTTCGGATTTAGTATTTCAAATTTAAGATGCAGCAGGTAGGGTGGCGGCTTGCTCGGCTCGGCGAAGCTTCGGCGGCTTGCCCCACCACTATTTCTAATACCTACTGATATCCTGCTTTCCTGATACCCTGCACCCTGATTTCCTGTTCACCTGATATCCTTACTCAGTTTATCCCCGAGAACTACTCCCTTGACTTACTACAGGGGGCCGGGGGTCATTTCGAGCACAAGAGTAGTTTTTGCTAAAGTTTATTGGGCTCTCCAACGATAATGTGTTTAGAAACATATTCTCGGTAATTTTTCAGGAGATAGCTTATGAAGGTCGATGGAGTAAGCTTGCAAGGCGAGCAAGTTTTTAAGGCCAAAATGCCGGTTCCAGTCCAACTCGAAGTTGAAGAAATCCCTCAGGACTCGCCGCCCGCCGCCCAAATCGACGAGCCTTCGCCGACTGAGCCTCAATCGGACATTCAGAACGCAGATGATACAGAAGAAGATGGCAAAGGCGTTTTGCGCCTGCTGCAGGAAGGCCATTTCAAGGGCGTATCAGATGTTCGCCTTCGGATAAACTTCTTCGAGCAGCTAACTGCTATCGAGGCCGGAAAACTGCAGGCCGTAGCCGAGGAGAAAGTCAACGGCGTTCTGGAATCCGTCGGTGGAATTGTTGATACGTTCCTCGCAGCAGAAGAAAACGAGCTGACGGAAGAGCAGACTGCCGGCGTCTCGGAGCTTCAAGAATCTTTTGTCCAGGCTGTGAGTGGATATACTAACGAGCCGGTTACTGATTTAAACAACGCCTTTTTAAACAACGCGTTTGATGAATTTGTCAAAGCACTGCGGAATTTGTTTGCTCCACCGGTCCAGACACAAGAGGAAAATACTACCACTGAAGCAGAAAGCCCTGATGCGCCTGAACTGCCCTGGCAAACATTTATTGAGGATTTGAAGTCTGCTTTCACGACCACAACGAACGAGCTTAGTCAAGCCTTTGCCGAGGTTCGAATTCTTCCCGAACTGTCAGAGCCGAACGGCAACGGCGTAGCCTATGAAAAGTTCCTGGCCATCTACAACGAATTGCGTGGCCTCCAGAGCCCCACAGACGAACAGCCCGACAGCGAACCGTTGGACTCAGCCGTATAGTGAAACTTTGTAGGGTGGCGGCTTGCTCGGCTCGGCGAAGCTTCCGCTGAGTCGGCCCCACCACTATTTCTTACGAGTATCGAGCATCCGGTATCGGGCATCGAAACACAATTAACTAATCACCAATTAACCAATTAACTAATTCACTAATTCACTAATACTATCTTCTACCTTTTCTTTTCTCTGTTCAATGCCTCTTTGATGATCGGCCTGAGCAATTTCGTCCACACTTCATACCCTTTGCTGTTCAGGTGCAATTTGTCGTCCAGGAAAAACTCTACTTTAGGCTCACCATCGCTATCCAGCAGCGGCGTGGCCCCATCGAAATAAAACAGCCGGCTGTCCCTCATCGAGAAGTCCTTTATCATCATATTTGCCGCGTTCATAACATCCCAAAGAGACCATCGTCTTCGGCTGGGCTTAATACTTATGAAAATAATCCGAGTGTCCGGCAGCTCCTTATGTACCAGCTTCTCGAATTTCATATAGTCATCAAACACACGCTTTGCGCTCTTGCCGGCCGCCACGTCATTATCTCCCGCGTAAAATACTATCACCTTCGGCTCATAACGCAGCACAATCCGTTTTGCAAAGTAATTTACATCTGAAATTTGAGAACCGCCGAACCCACGGTTAATCACCTCAAATTCCTCGAAGCACTCGCGCGTCTGCCATAGCCGAATGCTCGAGCTGCCCACAAATAAGACCGCATCCGTCGCAAATGAATTTTTCCTGTCCCAGTCCTCGAAGACTCGAATCGTCTCTTCCCATCGGCCGGCCTCATCCTTTACCTCCGGCCTGTCCTGAGCGTTCAATACAGCTAAACTGCAAACTACAATCAATATACCAATCACTCGTTGAACCATTTCACAACCTTTCTATGTATTATTGACGTTATGACCAACACGAACACCAATCTATGATATTACAACAGATATGTTTTGACAAGCTCCTCGCAAGTACCTTTTAAATTCTTGATAAATCTCCGAGACTCGAGGCTTTATAAGCGTTAATGCGGTAATGCGTAGATGAGCAGATTAGTGAATTAGACGACAATTTACGTATGAAAAAATAAACCAATTTTTCAATTTTTTATCTTGATTTTTGGTATTTTTCTGCTATTTTATCTCTTCAAAGGCGTGATACAGCAGCGAGATACGCAATAGTGCCAACGAGATACGATTTTTTTAAATTTTTTGGTTTTTTACCTTTTTTTTAATTAACATTTGACACCTGAGAAGCGCCTCTTCTAATGAGTGGATAAGTAAATGAGTAAATGCGTTTATAAACGTCCGTGAGCCACGAGGTACGCTTTACGCGATGCGAAAGCTGTCCTGAGCCAGTTCGGCTACGCTCGGGGTAAACTGTATGGAAGGATACGAAAATGGCTGGCCGGGAACGGCTGTTTTGATGAATTGGAAAGTCCAAATGTTGAATTGTGATTCGTTTTTCGTGACTCGTGACTCATGCCTTGTGTGTCAAACCGTGGACTTACTGGAATCCATACGACGTGTACAATACCAATTGATTTTGTTATTGCCTTTGTCAGCAATGCCGATCGTATTCCAACCAGTCGAAGAGGGCCTAATACCTTTGATCCGACCACAAAAACCATACAAGTGGAAGACCATCCAAGGACCGCTTGATTCTCAAGTGAATGAGTAAGCTTAGTTTACTTCTTTGAGAGGAAGAAGAGAAATGGATTCAGAATGGATTTCAACCGGAATCAAAGAACTCGATTCTTTGCTGGGCAAAGGTTCCGGGTATGGCTCGGACGCTCGCGGCTTCCGGCGAGGCTGTGTAACGCTGGTGCGGGGTGAACCCGGCTCCGGCAAAACCACGCTTGTTCTTCAAATACTGTCGGATTACCTGAAAAGCGACAAAAACAACAAAGCGGTCTTATTTTCCCTGGAAGAGGATAGCTTAGACCTTCTCGGCCGGATGGACAGAAACTTTCATTTCGAACTCGCAAGCAAAGCTTCAAGAGAAGGCACTTCGGATAGCCAGCTATATTGTTTGGATGCCACAAGGCTGATCAGGCCGATTGAACTTGCTCTATTTGATTATCGTGCCAAGGCCATGAAAGCGGTCAGGAAAGGTGCGACATTGCTGTCCGTGGGGCCTGTTCTTGGTTTTGTCACAGAACGCATAGCTGATGAATTCCGGAAGGGTAGGATATCTCGCCTGGTCGAACTACTGAAGACGGGCACACTTCTGATTATCATGGACTCAATCGACGCATTTATGGGTTCTGTGAGCCATGGAGGAATTGGGGATCAGCCCCGGATCCTCCTGAAAGCTGTCTGCGATTTTTTGCGATCCGGGTCCGCCGGGCAAAAACCCGACAAGGCCAATGGGCAAGAACCCAGCAAGGGCAATACATTGCTCCTTACCGGCGAGTACCACTATCATGCGCCCAGCCCAACGCCTGCATTTACGGAAAGCTTTTATTGCGATACTGAGATTCTCTTGCGTCCAGAGCCGGTCTGTGTGCCTGAGGATTACGAGCAGCATATCCAGGCCTCGCTTGGTTACAGCCTCAATGCCCTGATTCACGAGGAGGCCAAGAGCATTGAGTCGCGGTCGTTCTGCCGCGTACTAAAGTCGCGCGCGTCGGCCAATCAATCGCGCAGGTGTGCCTATGATATTGTCCCCACCAAAGGCATTCAGTTCTTTGAAACATATCCGGGGGATGGAAAGATCATTCTGTTTGCAGAGAATGAGCCGCAACGAACCGCTTGGAACTCCTTTTTCGAACGAGACGTGCCGGATTCTTATCCGGCACTGCGCCACGAGGTCTTCGATCGCATGAGCATGCAAACGGTCTATGAAGGACAGCGCCGTTTACGGAACATCCCTTTGAAAACCGATATGTATCTGTCGAGTTTTGACTCGTATTGGGTCGGCTGGTATCGCAGCTTCAAATTAAAGTGTGACTTGCACAATGCACTCGAACCGTTGCTGAAGCCAAAGCCGGAACAACACAAGCAATACTGCCGCTTTGTCAACTCACTCGTTCACGCCTTTCGGATGGGCATGCCGGATATTAAGGGAGCGTCACCAGAGGAGGACGAGCGTGAGAAGCAGGCCATGGGTGTCACCAAGAAAATGAAGAATGCCGTCGACCTGTCCAAGTTTGAAGAACTCTTAAGGTTGACGTGTTCAAATGAAGACACGCGCGATCCGGAAAAGATACTCGGAGATTTGATCCGGAAGCTGCTTGAGCCGTCTACGCCGTTCGCGAGAGATTACAGTTGTTTTCTGCAACGTCTTCCCTTCGGGGAATTGCGATTGTTCGGGGAGAAACGCTCCGGTATTCTACCCGAACTCATAGAAGCAAGGAAGCCCTTTCGCGGAGAGGAATGGGTTAAGGAAGCCAAGAAATCCTGTGGTGAAAACACCAAGCCATCGGAAACTGAATGGCTTTCTGTTCCCTATGACGCAAGCGTAGGATTCTTTGTATACCGTAAAGACATACTCCATGGCTCAAGGAAACAGTTCAGCCGTGAGAAGGTGAAAGATCGCTTATGGGAACTCATCGTTCGCGAACAGAAAGTGATGCGTGCGTTGTACGAGTACGAGAAGGCGGCTCGTACGCCGAAGTCTGACAGTGAGAGTGGCGATAGCCGCCAAAGAGCTTATGGTCAGAAAAAACTGGTGGATAAACTGAAAGATGCTCTTCCGTTCTGCAGTGATCTGCCTGAGGATGAGGAGAACTACAACAAATGTGTGGCAAAAGTCATTCAGTGGGCGTGTGATCGAATACTGGAAGGCGACGAACCAAAGACCTGGGAAGAGATCATCGTCCAGTGTGAAATGCTTGACAAGAAGCTTCTCATTGAAACCCAAACCTTTGACAGCTACATGTCTACACTATTGGAAATGGTCTGGAACAGCGGGGGAGAATTGAAAGTCCGGCCTGACTACCTCATTGAAGACAAGTACAAGCTGTATGTCCCAATGCTCCGCGCGCTGTATCTACTGGATACCCTCTTTGATTCGGAAATCGTAGATCGTAACTCCACGGTATCCCCGTACCAATCAGGCAACCGCGACCGCCGTAGCGGAGATGACTGGTTGTTCGCGAGACACTGGCACTCAACCCTTATCACCTATCTGACGGCAAAGGATGAATCGGGCAGGTACTTGGCGACAGCATCGCCGGGCGCAGCTCTTGAAATCATGCCCATCCCCGTTAGCCTCTCTCGGTGGGCCGACGACCTGTACGGGTGTAAAGAAAAGGAGTTCCGGGAACAAGCGCTAAAGTGTCCAAAACCATACCAGTTTATGCAAAAGTGTTTTCCACAAGATCAAAGATTGGGGGCAGAAGTGGCAGACAAGTCCCAGTGCCCTTTGCTTGGCGAGGAACTAGGAGTCTGTCCGAGTAATTGATTTGAGCGGCGTTTTTTATCTACTCTTGGCTTTAAGTTCTGATTTTCTGAAGGGAAAATTTATTTGCGGCTGTAGTTACGCGTTTATTTCACCAGAATTGATGCAATCTTTGTGATC
>DATKYR010000142.1:0-8435 GCA_035528395.1 Sedimentisphaerales bacterium | reverse complement strand
TGGGCTATCAGCAATTGTGGATCTTGGAAGCTGCCCTCAATGAACTTAATGAAGAAAAATCTGTTGCTATGAAAGTAAAAGTTGCGTAAGATCTTAGTCAGGGGTAGCCATTGAACCTTCAACTGAGTTCGGGACAAGCTCATACGAAAACTAACGATATAGTTGCTGTTTTGAGAGTGCTTCGCGCACAATTTGCAAATTTTAATTACTTAGTCGCACAACCTTCTACACATCTAAGTAATCTTTTAGCTTTTTGACTGCTTTTTTATGTTTTGTTATATCCATTCGATTTAAGTTCCCAAGTTTCCATTTCACAGCTGGAAGGTCTTTCACATAGTCTATCCCTATCAATTCCCATTGTGGATTTTTGCTCTTAACCGACAAGATAAATTTACGTTCATCAATGGTCAAAGATTGTTTAATGACTTTAATTAATTCTGACCTCACTGAGACCAGCTCGTCAAGAGTTACTGTTTTTATTGTCATTCCTTCAAACTCAAGATTGAAAGTCTCTGTGAGGTTCTGCAACCCAGGGTCTAATATTTCGACCATTGGCCTGTTGTGACTGATCAAATACACGACAAATGCTTTTCGAATTTTGTTGGATAATCCTTCATTTTCTAAGAGCAACTTAATATCAAATAGATCACGTGGATGTTGTCTATCAAGCGCTGCACATATTTTACCTCCATAAAGATCAGGAACAGACACAGATTGAATATCAATCGCACGTTCAAACATATCTTTTGCTTTTTGACATAAAGACAAAGTTTGAGTTGGGTAAACAGAGCCCCTTATCACCAAATTCGGTTCCACTTTTATTGTCGTACCATTTCTACTTACAATAAGACTTTTCGCATAATTTGAATTGAGCGAATACGTTGGTGTTATGGAAATGATGGGAAAAGCACGTTTTATAGTATCTGAGATATGAAGTAATGTGTTACTGATGTTAACCAATGCCGCTTCTCTACCTTCAAGAGGTAAATATGTTAGATCTATGTCGACTGAGAGTCTTGGTTGATTACGAACAAAAAAATTAATTGCCGTTCCACCCTTTACAGCAAAAACACTCTCCTTGCTTATGAAAGGTAATGTATCAAGGACCAATTCTGCTTGTCTAAAATATAATGTGTCTTTCAATTGATTTTATTCCGGGACCGTTATGTCATATTGTTTATCAAGTACACCGTGTTCAGCAATCACTCTTTTACCGCTGCCGAAATCTATCCTTGTTAAATCGAGCTGCTTGACCCAAGGATGTTCCATTTTTTCTGCCATGTGCATAAACAGACGTTTCACCTTGATAGACCGACACTGTTCTAAGAGTCTTTGAACTAACTCTGGTCGAAGACTAACCAAATTTTGCATTATTAATAACGCTTCACCAAAACCTTGTTTTCTTGGAATATGGTATAGCATTTCCATTGCACCAAGTTCAAGGGATGATATCTTGATTGTAAATTCCTTGTGACAATACTCAGACAGGTTTTCTGGGTGTCCTGAAGAAAACAGATTTGTTGTTTTGTAATTGATGGACACGTCCCAATTGTATGACTTAAACCATTTCGGCAGCCTTTCACCTCGTAGCCCGTACAAGAATATCTTATTCATTTTATTAGGAAGATAATGGGCATAACCTTTTAATTCCAGTGCCGTTTTCCCCCCAGCATGTATACTAAGGTTAAGCTGCGACTGAAGGGCATATAAAGCGCCAAACCAATCGACTTTGTCACTGTGGAGTTTGTACGCACCGTGCACTACCGATTCTAACAGATTGTTCCTTTTGTATCGAGAGACCAAGTCGGAAGTAAAACCTTCTTTTCTCAAGTAGGAAGCAGTAAATACTGTTCCCCTTGGCCATTTAGTTATAAGTTGGTTTATTTTAGCCATTTATACCTTCCCAAAACTAAGTTTTTATGCACAAATATGAACTATGTAGTATATCGGTTTAATTTTGTGCAAATTTACAGCGTATTTGACAGTTTTTAAGCACAAATATAAACTATATAGTATAATGGTTTAATTTTGTGCAAATTTAAAGTGTTTTTGCCAGTTTCTATGCACATATATAAACTAACCATAACTTGAAATCAAGCAAAAACCTCGACTAATCTCTTGTTAAAGGGCATTTCGCTAATGGGAACTTGTATGTGGTAATACAAAATTACCTATAAACCTGAAAATATTAAGTTCAGTTGTGAGTAATTTTAAGTTGTTCACGTTGTGAACATGTCAATGGCCTGATTATTGTCCCGATATATTGCCCAGCAAGCATAAAGAGTAACTGTCTAATTTGTTCGTCCTGCGATTTTAGCTCAAAAACGAAGGTTTTTTTACGTCGGATTAAGTATACGGATGAAAAGAAATGTATCAACTCACATCGCCTATTTCGGTCGCCTTGCGGCTGGTCACTTCGCTCGACCTCGGGCCAACGCGACGGTTCTGTTAGAGGGCCTTAGGGTTACCTCTTAACCTTAACCGTGGTGTTTTCGGCCATCCACTTGACATCTACCCAAGAGTCTTCTGCGGGGACGTTAAGCTGAAGGTTACTAGCACCATAATATAGAGGGGCGTTCGTTATCTTGGTACCAACCCATTTATGGATGACGGAGTGCCCGTCCGCAAAGGAAAACCCGCAAGAATCGCCGTGGTAACTGGCCGGAAAGTCGATGATCCGCGCGGCGTCCGGGTTTGACGCATCCGTACAGGCATTGGCAAAGGCAGCGTCGTTAATGCTGTCCGGATGCTCGTCCACAAACACCCAGGTTCTGGCCGGACTTACGATGCTGGAGAACTTACTGTAAGTGCGCCAAACGTTTTGTTGTCGGCTGGAGGGAGCCGAGTTCAACCACTCGCCATAGCCGAAGACCTGACTCATCGAGTTACTGCGAACACGCGGAACCCATCGCCCCTGGCTGTCCGTCACTTTGGCCATATCCGCGGGGCACTTGAAAACCTTCGGATTCTTCCCTGCATAGGACCAAAGTGGACTCTTCATCAGGTCATTCTGAAGGTCCCAGTTCACCGGGGAAGACGAGAAGTTCAACCCGCCAGAAATCCAATTCGGCCGACCTGGCATACCATCCTGGCAGGCCACGAGTCCGTCGTCGTTGCTGTCGGTGTACACGCGCCAGGCAATCATGAGACTGCGCAGATTACTCGCACACGCAATACCACGGGCCATTTTCCTTACCCGTTGCAGGGCCGGCATGAGAATGCCCATGAGCAGCGCAATAATGGCAATAACGACCAGTAGTTCTATTAAAGTAAATCCTCTTAGTTTGTTCATATTGTTATCCATTCAAAAGTTAAACAAAGGTTGTTAATTAACATACAATAAATACAACTGTGAAGCACAGAGTTTTGTTGCAAATCCATGCCCCACGTAATAACTACTCCTTCCTTTGGAAAACTCAAAGAATTGCACCTGCTGGATGAATAAAAAGCCATAGATGCCCAACTACACAGGCACAAGCTTCACTAATATAATTTATACCAAATCGGCCACTTTTCCGTCAAGGAAAATCCCTTGAATATGTATTAGTATACCCCGTTGATATGGCTGTTGAGAGCTGTAAAAAAACACCAGAATTCTTCGAAAATTCACCTCTTTCAGAAGCTGAAAAACACCCTGATTTTCAAGTGACATTATGACTCCATTTTGTCACCACAAATGTTGATTTTGCCTATATCGAGTCCGAATAAATGCCCATTTTTATGAAAATATAAATATTTTTTGATAATTTTCTATGTTAAATCGGATTAAGTATCCGGATGAAAAGAAATGTAGCAATGTTAACAGCAAACGCTAAGAGCAGCCCCCGAGTATCCTCTGCCATTGTTCTAAATCAAGTGGGGCCTATACTGAATCAATCAGTATAAGCCCCAAGTTAATACAAATTTGCAATATCAACTATGCAATCTTAGCTGCCGGTTCCGGCTTAGGGTGCCGGTCTATAGAGACGAATATCATCGAAGAACATTTTACCTGAGGCACCAGCCTGGGGATTGACTTTGTCGCCAAAGCCGATAGAAATGCTGTTAATATCAGTCAGATCTACGCCCTGGTCGCTGAAGTCTTTCAGGTCGATATTCCATTCCGTCCAAGAGGAGATCAAAGTTGCATTGGTATCCTCGTGACTAACCGTTGCTGTAGTGCCGTTGTTATTTGCGATGGTTACATACATCGGCTCAGCTTCGTTGCTGAGCATCCCGATGTCCTGGTCGGTCCATGGACCCGTCCCATCGCTCGTAAGGTTGGAGAACACGGCTTCACATACTACACCGGAGTTGTGGCTGGTTACCGCCAGGCCGATATACATCGGTGTATTCATGCCGGTCGATATAGACGAACCCAACTGTGTCCACGAACTGCCGTCGGCTGAGTAATATGCCCTGACGAGCCCGCCGATTGTACGCTCTATTTTTACCCACTGGGGTGTGGTAATATCTGCTTGAGCGTCGCTGGCAGTACCGTCCGCCGTACGGCGTCCAAACCAAACTCCGTTGCCAGGCGTGACAGCCACCATTGCGAACTCCGAGTCCGGATCGAGCGAATCGCGAATCATAATGCCGGCCTTGGCCCAGTCGTTTGTGTTCTCCACGCTCTCGACTTTTGCTATAATCTCACCGGCGCCGGATAGCTCCTGCCAGGCGAAATGGAACTGGTCGGATTTGTCCCAGATATCCGCTCCACCTCCAGTTATCGTGTAAGTGCCGGCTGGTTCCTCTACGAAACCACCCATATATGCCGGATGACCTCTGAACCATAGCGACAGTGTATTGAGCCCTTGTTCTGTCCAATCCCTGGTTTCGGTCAGTGTCTTTGTTGCTTCTGAATACTTCACGTATCCTTGTTTGTTATTATTGTACGAATACGGCATTGACTGTTTGCCGCTGTGAACTATAATTTCCTCAGTATAAGAGTCCGTGCTGCCATCGCCTATCTCTGAGCCGGTACCGTTACCCGGTTTATAAGGAGCAGCTCCCGGTTCGCCATAGCCAAATCCATCGTGCCATGCGAACCATATCTGGTTGTCGCCCGCATCATAGTCTTCAAAATCATCCAAAGTAAGAAGCTCGGCGATTGTAAAGCTCCACACCTTGCCTTTGATGATGGTTGTATTGTCGGCTTCGACCTCATCGATCCGCCAGTAGTAACTCTGACCTAATTCGAGAGTCTCCGGTGGAGTATAAATAATAAGATTCTGCCGGTCACGATATATACCCGTTGTATCGGAAGTATCTGCATTGTATACATCCTTGAAATTGGTTCCGAAATACACATCGTGCCGGGCAGCCGTCTCTCCCGCCTTCCAGCTTAGCGGGGTCGCCTCTGCCCGGTCCACAGTTGCATCATTCTTTGGATTCGGGCCCCATACCGCTCTCGGATCAACGGTTCCACCGATCATATAATTGATAGCATTTCGGAATATTTTTTCACCTTCTGCGGTGAAGTTCCACGCTCCCCATGGAGTAGGAGGAGGCCCGTCGGATTCTCTTGTGCCGGCGAACAACATCAGACGTTTATCGGCAGGAATCTGACCGGCGCCATCGTAGAACTCGACGCCAGGTTCCCATTCGGCAATCCAGGGCAGCTCAGTCCCTACCTCCCTGGCGAGCAGTGTGCCGTTGCCCACATTGTCGGCATTTATGGATGATGTGTGACCCGAACCTATGTTTGGATCCACAACCTGAACCAGATTGTCCTCACTGAGCGCTACGCCGGCAAATATTGGATGGCCGGGCTCTACGACTTTCAGCGCCGGAGCACCACCAAAGTTGATCTGAGAACTGGAATTGATCCACTTCCAACGGTCGCTTCTGGCTATTAACGCCTGCATTAATATCAGCGGCGTCGTAGCGGAATTCCACTGGGTCGGCTCTTCGCCCTCGTCATATCGAGCGCTGTTACTGGTGCGACTAACAATTATCAGATCGGCGGCGTTAAGGTCATCTATCTTACCGGCATCAAGCTCCATCCAGTGATCATGCCGGACATCAACCGAGTGTCCTTCGGACTCAAGCCAATCCACCAATCCCTGGTCATCCTGGACACCATCCTGGTCATAGTCATGGGCTTCATTCACTACGATAATATGACCTGTTTTGACCGTTCCAAGCGCGTAGTTGATCGCCGCTTCCAAAAGCATATAGGCATTCTCATTCCATACGGGATATGAGCGCTCGTCAAAACCGAAACAGATACGTATATCCGCCGCTACAGCGGGACTGCCGTCCGAAGGAGCTACGGGCAGTGTAGCACCTTTTTCGTAGATATATATGACGTCATATGTCTGCCCGTCAACCAGAGCAGCAGTGGCAATTACTGTTGCATCGTTGCCTGCTATACCTTTACCGAATCGGGCATCGCCAAGTTCACCGGTAAGATTGTTTAGAACGGTAACTGTACCGCTGAGATCCGCAGCCAGGGGGTGTTCCGGTCCGACAATCTCTATATCCGTGGTAGTTACCTCATCACCCCCACCGCTATCAAGCGTCAAACCCATTTCGTCCCAGGCCCAGGGCTCGGTTATGATCATTGGCGTTTCAATCTCTGTGATTTTCTCCATGATTCCGCTGGAGTTGACCGATTCGGAGATAAAAACCAAATCCGCTTCGGCGGCGGCAATCTCCATATCCGCTTCGCTCTCATCGTCGTCAAAATAGGTTACCGTGTGTCCGAGTCCTTCCATGAAAACCTTGAGCACATCGTCAACCCCGCCCGGATCGGCCGCGTCGTCCATCGCCGAGATGAACAGGATATTGCCCCCCATGACTGTCGGCACGGAAAAACTCAGTGCTAATACCAGACAGATCAGGATTCCTGCGAATTTTTTTTCAAACATAATGTTTCCTCCAAACAAAAGTTATTGTTTCCAAAGTGAAAAATTCCGAAAAGAACGATACGACAGAGAATAAAAAGAAATTAATCTGCTTGATTTAATGATGCCTCCTTCATTCAAAAGCCAAAATTGCCTTGAAAATCCGGTCGGTGGGATAAAAGCCCGTTAAATGGCTGAAATCCACAAATCTCAACCATTTATTTTGTACCATAATGACCACTCTCGCGTCAAGAAAAATCTGCAATCTCGATTACCCGTTTTGGCACATTATATGCAGAAAACCTCCTTATGGGCATGCTGAGATACCCATCCTTGATGGATATGACAAACCTCTCCGCATATCTGAAGCTGAGTTGTCTATTCATCAAGAAACTTAAATTCAACTAAAATCGGCTTATGGTCTGATGGATAGAGGCCGTCAACATTGTAATCAATTTTCTCATAGCTGAGGACTTTGACATTCCCCTTGTATAAGATCCAGTCAATTCCCTGGCCTGGCTGTGCACTGTCTTTCAAAAGTAAAGGATTATCTGATTTTCCATTCCCGACAAATGTTCTGTACACTTCACCTCCCGGTCTTGCATTGAAATCGCCCACCAGAAAAACAGGCCGGTCTTTTGTCCATTCGCCGAACCGGTTGAAGGAATTGATTCTCTCCAAGATGAGTTTGGCACTGTTCAGTTTTGCCAGGTTATAGCCGCTCCTGGACGTGAAGAAGTGTGTATTGAATACGTAAAATTCCCGGGTGTTTTTCCAATGGCCCCTGTAGTCCTGCGGGTATGGACTGGTTTTCCCATCAGCCGGCCGGTTTATAACGGCAAGGCGTGCCCAAGTTACAATTCGTGGATTGATCTCTGGTCCGCTGCCAAGTATTTCCGGTGTTTCAGACAACTGAAAAGTCGCCATCTCCCTGAGGCGAAACTTGTCACGCCTGAAGAATATAGCCATGTGTTCATCATCATCACCGCCCTTGCGACCCTCTCCGATGACCACGTATTGGGTCAGTTTGTCCTGCAGGAAATCAATCTGCTCCTTCAGGCCTTCCTGCGTTCCAATAATGTCCGGACTATATTTGTTAATCATATCAATTTGCCAGTTGCGACGAACCGACCATGAAGGCTTAAATGTTGGGCTGGCAAACTTCAGATTATAGGTCATCACTTTAATTGTCAGGTTCTCTGTCTCCCGCTCCCTGCGCCCCTGTGCATATCCAACAGTACATAAAGCCAAACATAAGCAAATCATTATGTATATTACTTTACGTTTTTTAGAATGCTTCATTTCAAGGTCCTTTCTGTTTAGTTGAAAAGGTGATTCAGAACAGATTCCGCAGAATGGAAATTCTCATTCAAACACTTGCAGAATAGATTTCTCACCGTTCGGAATCAATACAAGAACTACCTTGCATTCTACCACAAACCGTGATTTTTTGAAACAGAGCAAAGTTGTCCCCCAGAAAAACCTCATCCAATGGGAATACGAGATTCAGAACCGATGAAATCTATAAAACGTTGATCGAACTCGTGGAGGTGAGTTGATTGCCAAAAGCCTTTCTCGCACAGCAGACCGGGGAATCGGCAGGCAATA
>DATKYR010000141.1:0-9211 GCA_035528395.1 Sedimentisphaerales bacterium | reverse complement strand
AGCCGCCCTGCTGCATATCGGCATGTCGAAAACCGCTCGACGTGAAAAGGTAAAGACACTGTTGAATAATCTCGGGCTTGGGGAGAGGCTTGATAACTTGCCGTCCGAACTCAGCATTGGACAGCAGCAGCGCGTCACCATTGCAAGAGCGCTTGCTAATGAACCGGCGCTTATTCTCGCTGATGAGCCTACGGGAGAGCTCGACGCGGAAACAGCGGAGGAAATCATCGACCACTTAATCACTCCGGTTAGGGAAAAAGGCGTCACTTTAGTTATCGCCACACATGGCATCTTCCCGCTGGACGTTGCCGACAGGGTCCTCTACATGAAAGATGGAACTCTTATTCGGCAAAAATAAATATTGGCTCTCGTCGGTGCAGAAAGGTCTTTTTGCGGTAGCTCTCTATTAGTTGGCAGTCATGTTTCCGCTTTTTCTTACTCTTTTGACACACCGTAGCTGTTACCCTCCATCCTTGAACCCGGTTTTCAGCAGTGCTTTTATTCAACGATAGCTGTCCCTTGGTCTTTTGTAGACTCGATCGACATGACCGTCCAGGAAGTTAACATTGACACCACCTTCTGTCTGTCCCGGTTTGCGGCCATGCGGGAAGATACCCTGCTTGCGGAAAAAGTCGCATACAACCCAAATCTCCGCAGGACTCGCATTAGTGCACTGACGATATCGCTCATCCTGGATTGCACTCTTACTTTTTTGGCCAAGCCAATCTCGATGAGCCTCCATGCCATGCAAAGTTAATTGCCGCGGCAGGAAGTAGGTGGGATCTCGCCATGTACCTCCATCCTGCTCTTGTTTGTTGGCTTGGAAACTCCAGTAAATATATGTAATATTGCCAACAATGCGGTTTTGTGGCGTGTCAATCACAGAGTCCACTCCCCCAGCAGGTACACCCCGGTTTGGATCATTCGCAAACTGCTCTAAGAATTTGGCTTGCGGACAATAGAAAGCCTTTATCAAGCCGTCATCCCTATATGTATTGAGCTTCTGCAGCAAAGCACGGTGAGGATTATGTTCGGTCGCTTCTAAAGGATAACGGTTATTTCTGTCGTCGTTGGCATACATAATCAGAGCAACATTTACCTGTCGAAGATTACTGAGACAAGATGTTTCATTAGCTCTAAATCGAACCTTATGCAATGCAGGTACCAGTATCCCCATCAATAGGGCGATAATTGCAATGACCACTAATAGCTCGATTAAAGTAAAGCCCACTTTCGAACGATTTTGATTTTGCATTCTACGCATTATATTATCATCCCCGTTTTCTATCCACGTTTTCTCCAGTTTTACGGAATTCGATCCAAATCCCATAGTTCACATTCTTACTGCCGGGAGGTTTCGGTATATCAATGCGATAGTCTTTGATTCCCAGGGTTTTCATAATACTATATAGCTCATTAGCTTTTTTTCTCACATCATATTGCATTTTTTTACCTTGTTTTGCACGTATCTTTTCTGCCGTTTCAACGGGCAGATTTCTCGAAAAGCCCCGTCCAATATAAGCCACCGCGCCCGGTTTGAGCACGCGATATATCTCGCTGAATGCTCGCACCTTATCCTCCCAGAAGTGGTAAGAGCCTCTGGAAACGATTATATCTGCATAATTATCGCGAAAAGGAAGATTATGAGCATCGGCGAAAATGGCGCTAACCCGGTACCCAGAACCGTTTTCCTCCGCCTGTCTATAGAAATTTGGAAAGAAATTTGGATTGATGTCGGCATTGATCCAGTGCATTCTTGTACGCTTGCATAATTCGACAATGAGCGTACCGGGGCCGCTTCCTAAGTCAATCCCGATACCTTCTTTTTCGGCCAAGTCGAAATCTGAAACAATCTGCTCAGCCAAAGGAGCATATACAGGCGCCAGTGCTTTACGGCTTGTTCTTATCATACCAAACGCATTTTGCTCGGTATATTTTTCGTCTGATGGCGAAGACAAAGGTTTGCCGTTGAAACATCCTGCCCCGCAAAAGAGCAATATCAGGGTAAGTAAGTAAAATCGGTGTAACAGTTCCATCATCAATCTAATCTACTCTCGAAACTTTGGTATAAGAATATACTCCGAATATCGGTGGTACATAACAATAAGAATACCTTTTCGCTCCACCTCGACGGGAGGCAAGAACTCTTTGACCACAGCATAAAATCTGACCATCTCCAAGTGTTACTACAGTACAACAATTGCTGTTAATCGTCAAGCCTTAGAGAACCGGAGCTGATGGAATTGGCTATGACCACAAAACTCCAAGTAAAACACCTACACTCAAAAGAATAACTAATTTCCAGTCGAATTTCCCTTTTGTTATTAACAAGGTTAAGAATCCAACAATACAAATTGGCGTTTCAGACACAATGGTAGCTATCATCGGTCCAAGGATCGATAATCGGTCAACAAATATTTTTCGTCCTTTTTTTCGAAATATAGAACAAGTTTCTCTTTCGGGATTTTCCACATCTCTTTACCTGACGAACTACTGGGGACTTTCTCAACATACACTTTCTTCCCAGGTGCCCTGAAAAGGACATATCTTCCGTCAGCTGTCTTAAGTCCCCGAAGGCGCCAGTAGTTTCTTCTGAGCCATCGACCAGGGGTTTCGGGAATCACCGGGCCACCAACAAAAGGGTATTCTTCAATTGGAACCTTTTCCGGTCGTATTTTGCCAAAGACAAAAAGAAAGCGGTCGCGTGCCGGTGGGGGGCCGCGAAACCAAAGAAAAAAGCCTGCCTCGTCCATCTCCTGCTTTACTGTCTTCGGTTGTATCTTTCCGTGATGGCTTGCCTCACGCCGAGATAGCGGCTTCCGAGCTTTGCGATCAAGAACGTATATGCAGCCGGTTGGTGAGAGCTTTTCGTATATTTTAGCCAGCAAAGTTTTTCCGTGAAAAAGCAGGTGGTAGCTGTCGAGAAAGAAAACCGCATCGATCGACTCAGTTGTCAAATTGGGATCGCCATTCTTAGTGAGGACTGAAGGGAGGGAAACACCAAAGGGAAGCGGCGGTCTCTCTTCTTTTTGTGTAGCCCACTCCTCTAAAACTATATCCAGCCCTTCGCCAGAAGAGTTTTTAAGGATTGGAATCATCAATTCACGTGCCTGTCCCAGCGCGACAATAACAGGATGCCTATAAGGAATAGCAAGGGGAAGGAACAGGTGGGAACGCTTTTCCAGTGGAATGGGAAGAAAAGTGTCGGGATCATTGCCTGGATTTTCCAGTTCTTTTGGACGCTGAAAGTTAAGAACAAAGTCATCCTCTGTATGCCAGCAATGTTCGGCGCAGCCAATGAAAGCAAATCCCTCTTCTCTCGCCTCTCTAACCACAGTTGTTTCCGCTATCCAGAAATGCTTCTTCTCGCGGAGTTCCCGAGGAATCCAGTCATGTGGCGTCCCACGTTGACGATCAACCACTACAAGATGGCCACCTGGCCTAAGCGCACGCCAGATCCCTCGCAACATATCTCTGGGCTTCGCAAGATGGTGGTAAACGTGATTCAAATAGATAAGGTCAGCGGAATTTGAGGGTAAACAGGGATCATCTGTGCGGCCCAGCACAACGCGAACTTGACTAAGCTCTCTTTTGTTAGCCTCTGTTTTTAACGACTCAACCTTGTCTTCTGCGATCTCCTCGGCGAAAACCAATCCTGTTTCTCCGACATTCTTCGCAAAGACCCATGTGTCTCGGCCACTCCCTGCTCCAACGTCGGCAATAACCGACCCTTTTCCCAAGCCAAGGTGGGAGGCTATGGCACGAACTGATCCCGCTCGGTCATTTGGTTTAGCTGAGTGAAATGTGTTAGGCTCTCCGTGAACCTCTTTCGTGCTATTACCGATAGATTCAATAAAAGCGCCTGGCTCGGCGGCTCTGTTTTCATCAGCAGATGCCAAAGCAACTAAGTGGGACGTCATTTGCCATATCAAAAACACAAATGCTACTGTCACCAAGCAAAGATTAGAGGCTTTTCGATATTTCATAATATTTCTCCAAACGTAATAGCGAGTATCTCCGACAAAACGTGCAATAATTGCGATGAGTATTAATTCGCCGCCGAGAAACAACGCAATAGAAGGTCCAATTGAAAAATCAAGATAATACGAAAATAGTAGACCTGTTATTGACGCCATTGTTGCTGCAGCCCATATGATCATCAACTGAATGCCCAAACGCGAAGAAATAATAACCGATATTGTGGCAGGTATTATAAGATAGGCAAATACTACAACAACGCCACCAATTTGAACGGATAGTGTTATTACAATACCAAGCAGTAAATAAAAAATAAAATCCCAAAATATTGTCTTATTACGCTTTTCAAGAGCTTGCTGATAACCATTCGAGGCGTTGGTCAACGGCTTTTGGATAAGATAGAAGCAAAATCCTACCGCTGAAAAAGTGAGCAGAATCACTGCTACGTCCATCCAACTTGTCCAGAGAAGACTGCCGGAAAGTATGTTCTGAACATGGATATGGCCGCCGGGTGCGATCCCGACCAGGAAAAGAGCTGCTGCTGCAGCAATTGCATAGGAAATACCGATGATTGCTTCAAGCGAGATCTGAAAAATTTTGCTTCGTATCACAGCATAAAATAAGGCTGTAATCAAAACACAGCTTAAGGAGCATACATACGCGAGCAGAGAATCCCCGTGTACCTCAAACGCAAGATGAGCAATAATAGAACCAACTGCTGCAACTTGAGCTAGGGCAATATCGATGAAGATGACTTCCCTTTTAAGCACATGTATCCCCAAATAACCAAGAATAAAACTCATCAGGATACATACAAGAAATGGTAAGCCAAGAATTTGAATCATTGACAATTTTACCTATCCTTTCATATCAAATAATCTATTACTAAGAAAACAGGCACCTAATAACTATGGCAACAGCGAAGAAAAAGCCTAAGCAAAGGACGAGACTCGGACCATAGGGCAGATCAAAGAAATATGACGAACAAAGGCCAATCACACATGCCATAAAACCAACAGCCCATCCTATTATTACAGCCCCAGCCCATCTCCTTGTAAACATAGCTGCGATAGCTGCCGGAATCATCAAAAATGCATACGCTAAGAGAACACCTGCGATGGGAACTATTAAAACTGTGATAATGCCCTGGGTCGTGAAAAGCAAAAAATCCCACAGTCTTTCATTCTTGATACAGGAAGGATTTTCTGCCAGATCTATGAATTTATGGCGAAACTTATAATGGAACGCTAATAGGATGATATATATAAATGTTGTTACACAAACGAGGGGCCAGGTTACCCACAGCATAGAACCAGCAAGCGTTTTTGTTACGTAAGCCTCGCCTCCGCGAAGTTTATCGGCTAATAAAAGCGAAGCAACCAATGCAAGTGCATACATGATACCGATCACAGCTTCTCTTGGTATAGCTCGGTTTTTTGGTTTTATCAGGGCTAGCAATAGCGCGCCGAAAAGTACAGCTATCATCGAGGACAAATAAGATTGAACTGTGCCGAATTCTATTCCAAGACCTATCCCTGCAAGAGCACCAAAGGCTGCCAATTGATCCAAGACCAGATCAGAAAAAATCAAGGTGCGTCTGATTATATGAAGCCCTATGTAGGTATGTAAAATCAATACGACCGCCAGTAAAGCTATTTGAACCGAAAAGAATCTTACTGTTTCTGATGCCATAACATCATTTCCTAAATTAGTGCTTGCTTGTAAGCCCTTTCTTTTCCGCTGCCCTTAAAACCCCGTTAATCCAATGGTCAACAAGTTCAAAATAATCATCTACACCAGCAGCACCACCAACGTAGAGGGGAACAATAACAGCCTCTGCATTTGTTCTTGCTGCTACTGTTCTTATCTTCTGCTCATCGAAATAGTTTGCAGCCAGAATGATGACGATGTTTCTTTCTCGCATCAGATTAATTAAATTAGCTACGTGCTTAGGAGAAGGCGGTATACCAGGCTTGGGCTCAACCGTACCTGCTTCTTCCAGCCCGAAGAGTCTGACAAAGTAAATCCAGTTCTTGTGATAAGTAACGATCGGTGTGCCACGAAGCGGGAGCATCATTTTCATCCAGCCATCTAAATATTCAATTAGCGGCCGTCCTTCAAATTTTTGCTCTTGGAGAAAAGGTATTAGCATATCCTGCTCGGCAAGATTGCATAATATATCACCACCAAGTATTTCCACAAGTTTGGGGCCAAACAACCGCTCATCAAGTCGTTGATGTATTTTTTTAAGATTTTGCAAATATATTTCCTTGCCCTCCGGGTCATTTTTAATCAATCCGGTGGCTATATTGCGAGCGGCTATCTTCATCAGAATAGGACTGCACGTAACATGTGGGTTACCGTAAATATGAACACCTCCTTCAGCTCTCGATAAGGTCTGTGGTTTTTCCAGAAGCTTCATTTCTGCAGATGCGGATACATAGCCTGCCTGACCGCTTCGAATCTTTCTATTACCGGAATTGTCTATCACGGTCTGCACCCAAAGCTCCAGGTCCAGTCCTGTAGCGACCAAAACGTCCGCGTTTCGCAACGCAGTAGCAAATGAGGGCTTAGGGCGAATAAAATGTGCATCCTGGTCGCCTCTGACGATAGATTTTACAGATACACGATCACCACTGATAAGCTTTGCAAAATATGCATAATCGGGCAATGTTGTTACGACATTCAGATGCGGTTTGGCATGTACGCCCGTAATTGGAAAAACCGAAACGAGTGCGATTATGACCAATATCTTTTTCATAGTAACCTTACTCCCTTCTATCAATAACGCTCGTGCTTGTGCGGCCCGGCTGAGAATATTGCCTGAAGCCAAATGACATGTTCAGGATTCTCTATTCCTTTCCCGTTACTATAATCATACTCTGCTCGAAACTTCACAAATGGACTTTGCCACCAGGTAATATATGGGCTGACTTGCCACAGATATGGATTATCACTTGTCACAGCCAATGGCGAAAGCGAGAGCGGACTAGAGAGATTAGCATAACTTTTTGTATCAGGCACATAGAAGTCACCTCTGATGCCGATATCGGTTGTACGTGAGATTTTAGTTTGTAGATAGCTATACATACCCCAGGCGTTGATAGTGTCAGAGCCTGAGCCGTCCGGTGCTAAAAGTTCTTTGTTTAACCAATATACTTCGTTTCGCCATTCTATATTTCGGTAACGCATTTTTTCGGCAGGCTCCCACAGGACCGACAAATCCGCCCCAAGCACAGTTGTCATTTCACCGCTGTTTTGTATGGTGCCGTCCTGTATATCCCATTCGTCATTCCAGCCTACGAGGCCGGTTAAACCACATTCCAAGTAAGTATCTTTTGACAGATCTCGGTAGTTCTTGTAGTGTGCAAGAAGACTGGGCCTATTACGGGTGTTATCACCAAATAAACGACTATTCGAGCCGTCTGTAACCTGGAACGTTAACTGTTGCGATGAATCGCCGGCGGGAGGCATTAACCAATCCAACGACAAGCCGGTCTGGTTAAGACCTCCGTTGCCAAAAATCTGGCGAAGGGCCAACGGGAAATCAACTTGGTCTAAACCATGTTTATGCCAACGGTTTACTATACCAAACTGTTGACGGAACTTACCAAGCGTTAAGTTCAAATCTTCACTAATGTTGTGCAATATCATATACGCTTCACCCAGTTCGGTTTCATCTTCGTGAATTTCCACCGCACTCTTAAAATGTGTGTACGGATCTAGCCATGACTCGATATGGATACCCAAATTACGAAAGTTAAAATCGCTACTTTCGTCGCTTGTTGTATCTTGCCTCGAAGAGAAGAGCACATCACCGGTAACACTGATTTCCGGATTCAGGGCTTGTAAACCCAGACCTCCGGACTTAAAAGTTGTGTCTTCAAACTCCTCTTTAGTAATTGTTTCCTCTGCTGCTTTGGCCTTTGCTAATTCTCGCAAAGCAGTAAGTTCATCCTTGGCTCTTTGCTTACCGGCTTCAGCAGCAAGTTCATTTATCTGTTGTCTTAAAACATTGATTTCATCATTATGCTTTTTCTGCATTTCAATAATCTGCTTCTGGAGTTCTAAAATCTTGGCATTTAGTTGTTCAATGTCAGGTTCCTTATCTTGAGCAGCTGTAACATTAGTATCTAACATCAGAACGGAGAGCATTAGAATAATGAATATTCTTGGCATTTCTAATCTCCTTACAACGTCCTTTTTGAAATTGAGCCTTTTGGTTAAGACCAGAAAATAAGCAGCACAATGCTACTATTTGCTATTATCAAGTATGGACTTTTCCGGTAGATTGGGATGTAGAGCGGAGTATTGTCACTCCGCAATCACCTTAGGAGGTGACAATTGGGGGTGCTCTTAGTGGAGCTGAAAAAAACCACTCGAATTGCTTTGTGAAATTCAAATGGTATATAAATCGAACTTTTACAAAAGCATCAACTGAGACTTGAGGAGTTGCTTGATTTAATTTAAACAACTTTGAGGTGAGCAAATATAGACACGCTGAACAATACTTACTGTAAGATAAAACTTTGCTGTTGGAGCTTTTGTGATTGAGCTCAATATTAAGTCGTGTTCCGGCACAACTCCCGTCAGTGAATTGGCAACTTGGGTGTGCTAAGTGGCAACCATAAGGGTCTTCCTTGGCTGAGTAGCACGTATGATTTAGAAGTACGGTGAAGTTAACAAGCCCATACAATAAAGCGACAATTACTCGCATGCAAAGGGAAGCACTGAACCATTTTTTCAGAAGAGTAAACATGACTTTCTGATTAATCACATCGCTTTTGAAATTACACCATAAATCCGACGGAATCCAGTAACATACACGTTTTTATAATTATACAAACAGTGATTTTGAAAAAAAACTACTTTTTTAGACTCGGCTCAGAAAATTTCGTTAGATGCCAGCTAAACTGTCAGGCCAGCAGATTTGCCTCTGAGCTTCATCCATGGACACAGATCCTTCTGGGGACACTCTTTGCAGCCGTGTTTGGTCGAAATCAACGGCAAGACAACAAATGCATCGAGAGCAAATATGACCAGCAAAGCCAAAAGTGTCCAGGAGAAGCTACGTATGACAACAGGCAGACCAGCCAATATTGGTATGAACCACAAAGGCACAATCACAGGTATATGCTTCTTGAACTTCTCATCGAAGCATTCGACAGGACTTTTTTCTCGAAACCTTGCAGCTATGCGGCCGTAGCCACAGGGACATGATCTCGAGTTCCAG
>DATKYR010000140.1:0-2625 GCA_035528395.1 Sedimentisphaerales bacterium | reverse complement strand
GTTCGTGTTTTCCCTGTCCCTGCCCCGGCAAGGACTAATACATGACCACCATCATATTCGGCAGCTTTTTGTTGCTGGCTATTTAACTGCATCGACTGAAATTTCATGTTTTGATACCAATGTGAAAACCTATTCAAATGTCTAACTTTTTAGCAATTATACACTGTTTTGGCCGGTTCGCGTAGTCCTTTAGATATATGGTAGATTTCGTTCGCCCCTGGTGGCGAAAGGATTGCAATATCTGCAAATAATGGTAGGTTTTACCGCCTTGCTTGACCGTATTCCAGAGACTTTGAGAGCAAGGTCATAGGTTCGAAACGCGCCCCCGCTATGAACCCACGACCCCAAAATCCAGACCCATTTTTCAGCTCAAAATCGCAGTTTCGATTGCTCCTTACTCTCGTGTTTGCAAGGAATGCAATCGATACACTCAAATTTAATTATTATGCTTCCATCTGGTGAAGCTTCTATGGCTTCGTTTACATCCAGAATGAAATTTAGTCGAAGTAGTGGATCAGTAATTTTAAAAAGTTTTACCTCTTCAGGGAAATTATCGTCATCAAAAATAATAATTGGAAACGCTATTTCATCATTTCGCGATAGTCGGTGTGTAATTTTGAAAGTACCACCTTTGTTTTTAAAAAGCATTATTGATCTCCTAAAAAAATATGGAGGCCGTGGAGTTCCTCCGGAACCGTGGGATGGAATTCACCCCTGTTGTCGCTGCTGGGCGAGGATCGTGAAACTGAGGCTCGTTCCCTTGACATTCCTGGTCGTTGTAGTGTAATATGCAGGTGTATTTGTACGATTTTAGTTTTTATTACGCTTATAATATAAAAAACTGTACAAGATGTCAGTCTCAACCAACATATACCGGCACAGCGGCAAATCGGTGCTTAAAAATTATTATTCGTAGTGAAAATGAGCAGAGATTCAGAAACGATTCGAATTATAGCGGTCGATAAGACTACGCAACTCGCACAGCGGCTCGCCGGACTACTTGCAAAGGATGATATCGATGTCCTCCGTGAGTCCAGTATTGACCGTGTGCTGGAAAGGTTTGAATCGGATCGTTACGATGTGTTGATAATCACGAGTGCTGCTTTCAAGACGGGGGAGATTGATGGTATTGAGTTGCTCGAGGTAATTGCTGCGAACAGTCCGATGACCCAGATTTTGTTCTTAGTGGAACCGCGGGATATTCAAACCGCAATGTCTGCTCTTAAGGCAGGTACCTATCAGTATGCAAAGCTGCCGATAGGCGATGACGAATTGCAGCTCTTGGTAAAAACAGCTATCGAGAAGAGACCGCTATACGGGACCAATCTATTTCTTGAGGCCAAAAAACATGAGGTCAAATTTGAAAAGCTTGTCGGGCAGTCTCAGCCTATGCAGGAGGCTTACCGACAGATCCGGCAGGCAGCGGTGACCGACATGCCCATTTTGATTTTGGGCGAAACAGGAACCGGTAAAGATTTAGCCGCTCAGGCGATTCATCATCAGAGTGAGCGCAGAAATGGTCCATACATTGTGGTCAATTTAGGTGCTTTGCCCTCGGAGCTCATCGGTAGCGAACTCTTCGGGCATGAGAAAGGTGCATTCACAGGGTCTCTCGAACGGAGGGAGGGCAAGTTTGAGCAGGCGCGAGATGGCAGCATTTTCTTGGATGAAATCAGCACTATTGAGGAGAAAGTCCAGGTGAGTCTGCTACGCTTGATTGAGCAGAAAAAGTTTCAGCGCCTTGGAGGTAAGAGAACCATCTCGACTAATGCTCGATTGATTGCGGCATCCAACCAAAACTTACCTGATATTGTCGAGCAGGGCATGTTCCGCAAGGATTTGTACTATCGTCTCGATGTTTTCCGTATCATTATGCCACGCCTCCGTGAACGCGCTGGCGATGTCATCTTGCTCGTTGATGAGTTCATCAGGCGTTACAATAAAACATTCCAGAAAAACATTCTGGGAATTTCTCCAGAGTGTATTAGCTTGTTGGAATCTTATGAATGGCCAGGCAACGTGCGTGAACTAAAAAATGTCATACAACGTGCCGTCTTGGTATGTGAAGGTGAGGTGCTTCTTACGGAGCATATGCCACCCCGCTTCAAGCCAGATAAACCAGTCCGTCCCACAGTGACTTTTGAGGTCGGCACGGCCTTGGAAGAAGTCGAGCGTGAAATGGTCGCCCGAGCGCTGGCCGCAGCCAGAAATAACCGCAAGCGAGCTGCTGAACTGTTGGGAATCAGTCGGCGAGCGCTGTATAACAAGTTACAAAAGCATAACATCAAGTGAGCATAATATTTTATACTCATTGGAATAGGCGTCTATACACAGCATCTTCCATCACCGTACCGTCAGATACAAGAGGCTGCTATTGGTTCATACCTATGCGATAGTACCCAGAAGAAACACTCTTTTAGAGTATCATTGAGGCTACGGCTGCGGTTTTTGAGCCTTGCGGCCCTTTAATTGCGAGCAATTACGGATTCAGAAATCTCTGCAAATTACTATAGCCCTTTCTTCAGAGTTCAGCTAAGACATCCTTGATTACTGTGCAAGAACTTTACACATTGGTGACACTTTATACTTTCGATTCAGGCTGCAAAAAAAGGCTTCAAACAGTGC
>DATKYR010000139.1:0-37111 GCA_035528395.1 Sedimentisphaerales bacterium | reverse complement strand
AACCTAACCAATGTCAATACGATTGCCCTTGGTTTCGGCGATAAGACCAATCCGCAAGCTGGCGGTTCAGGTACAGCGTACTTTGACGATATTCGTCTGCTTCTGCCGCTTCCAGAACCGGAACCAGAGCCGGCACCTTAAAACGAGATTTGGCTCTCAATTAAAATTGCGCGGTTGATATAGCAGATTCGTGTCACTTGTACCTGCCTGCACATGGGGGTTTCGCAGGCACAGGTGCGGTTACGCGAGTTCAGGCAATTCGGGGCTTATACCAATTCGGTATAGGCCCCTTTTTTGTTGGTAATTGGTGAATTGTGCAGTGTGGAAACAGAAGACTTTTAAATTGATTCCGCCTAAGACGGATTTCGACCGGAGTGAATATTATAACCGTCCCAAAGATTGTGGGAAAATTTTCAATGCCCAATCTGCTGTGTTTTTCCTTCTTGCTTAACCACAATAAGTTGTTGCAAAAATCGTCAACCACACATTTTGGGACAGTTACTGAATATTCGACTGCGATACGCCTGTCCTGCTGCGGCAGCGGCCTTTGCCGCGACGAGTTGGAAGTCCGCCCACGGTCGAAATACATATTGATTAGTTGGGGAGAAATTGCATAGCCTTGCAATTTATTTATCGCTTAGCCAGGTTGGGCCGTAGGTTATATCAACTTTTAGCGGGACATCGAGCTTTATAGCGCCGGTCATTCCCTCCTCTATCCATTTAGCATGTTCGTCGGCATCGGCCGTAGGCAGCTCGAAAACGAGCTCATCATGGATTTGAAGAATTGTTGTAACGGGCAATTGTTCGGCTTCTATTTTTCTTTGAATGGCTATCATGGCAATTTTGATTAAATCGGCTGCGGAGCCCTGAATAACGGTGTTGACTGCCAGGCGCTCGGCCTGAGAACGTTTGCCGGCGTTTTTGTTAGACAGGTTTGGGATTTTTCGCCGACGATGCAAAATGGTTTCGGCGTAGCCGGTCTGCTTGGCCTGTGCTATGCAGTCATCCATAAATTTACGTATTGAGCTGTAGCGGGCGAAGTAGTCTTCGATAAACTTTTTCGCCTCTGTTTGGCTTATCCCAATCGAGCGTGACAGGCCAAAAGCCCCCTGCCCGTAGATGATGCCGAAATTGACGGCCTTGCAGCGCGAACGCATTTCGCTTGTTACCTCTTCGATTGGACAATCGTAAATCTGCGAGGCGACGAAGCGATGAATGTCCTTATCGGCGGCAAAGGCGGCCATCAGGGTCTGGTCTTTTGAGAAATGTGCTAACAGGCGAAGCTCGACTTGTGAATAGTCGCAGCTTAAGATGCAATCGGTTTTTTTGGCGGGGATGAAGGCGGCGCGGATTTTGCGGCCAAGCTCGGTACGTATGGGTATGTTTTGCAGATTCGGGTTGCTGGAGCTTAATCGGCCTGTTGCGGTAATTGTCTGGTTGAATGATGCGTGCAGGCGATTGGTACGGGGATTGATGAGTAAGCCGAGCTTGTCAACATAAGTATTTTTTAGTTTACTAAGCGTGCGGTATTGAAGGAGCAAGTCGATAATTGAATGCTGGTCGCTGAGCTGCTCGAGGACGGCCGCATCGGTGCTTCGACCGGCTTTGCCGAGGCGAATGGGTGTCAGGTTCAGTCTGTCGAAGAGAATTTCGGCGAGCTGCTTTGGAGAATCGATGTTGAAGACCGAGCCGGCGTGTTCGTAAATCTGCTCGGTGATGGTTTGAAGCGTCTCGGTAATTTGGCCGGACATTTTTCTCAGCAGCCCCGTGTCCAGTGAGACGCCGTTGTATTCCATAGCTGCAAGGACTGATACCAGGGGCATTTCGACTTCTTCGAATAATTTTTTGAGTAAGGGTTGTTTTTCGAGGCGGTCTTTAAGGTAGATATAAAGCTGGAAGGTTATATCGCCATCTTCAGCGGCGTATTCGCAGGCGGCGGTGGTATCGACCATATCGAAAGTAAGCTGGTTTTTGCCTTTTCCGATAAGGGCTGATATTGGGATACAATCGTAATTTAAGAAATCGGCTGCCATATTGTTTAATGAATGGCTGCGGGCAGGGTCGAGACAATAAGAGGCGACCATAGTGTCAAAATAAACTCCCTTTACCGGCATCTGTTTGTTTTCGAGGACAAGCAGGTCGTATTTTATGTTCTGGCCGATTTTTTTTATGTTTTGGTCTGCCAATATGGGCGCCAGTTTTTGGCGAACCGTTTCTATATCGAGGTGCTTTGAGCCGAGCGGGGCCTTTAGCGGAAGATAGAAACTCTTGTGAGACTGCCAGGAAAAACTCATGCCGACGAGGTCGGCCCGCATAGCGAAAATAGAAGTGGTTTCGGTGTCGAGGGCGAATAAATTTTGCTTTTTCAGCTCTGTAAAAAATGTGTCGAATTTTTCCGGCGTGTCTATCAACTGATAATCGTGTTTGATTGTTTTGACTGAAGCGGGTTGTTCGATACTAAGTAATGACCGCTCGCTTACGGTCGCGGCTCTGTCCGGATGCTCGATGTTAGTCAGGCCAAGCTGGGTCAGAAGGCGACTGAAGTTGAGCTCGGTGAAGAGCTGGGTGAGTTTGGCTTCGTTGAATTTCTTCACTGCCAAATCGCTGTAATCAATTTGAAGCGGAACATTACAATCAATAGTTACGAGGGTTTTGCTTAGATAGGCAAGATCCATATGTTCACGCAAGCTATCAGCACGCTTTCCTTTAAGCTCGTTTGCGTGGGCATAGAGATTGTCAAGGGAGCCATATTGCTTAATCCATTTAGCGGCGTTGAACTCCCCTACTCCCGGTATGCCGGGGACATTGTCGGATGTATCGCCCTGCAGAGCAAGGCAGTCGATAAACTGATGTGGAGATATTCCCATTTCGTTGAGCATAGTATCGGGATTGGTTACTTTGCCGCTTTTTATGTCGTAGATGTTGGTATGCTCGTCAAGAAGCTGCAACATATCTTTATCTTTCGCGCATATATACGTGTCGATACCTTCGGCGGCGGCTTTTTTGGTGAGGGTGCCGATTATATCGTCAGCTTCGAAGCCGTCGACTCGAAGGACGGGGACATTCATCGCGTTAAGAATCTGCTCAATCCGGTCTATCTGTGCAGGCATATCATCGGGCATCGGCGGGCGGTTGGCTTTGTATTCGGGGTAGATTTCAGTTCTGAAGGTGGGGGCCTTGCTGTCCATCGCCACGACGAGCATATCCGGTTTTTGTCGCTGGATAAGGCCTACCAGGGCTGTTGTGAAAATGAAAGTGGCATTTGTGGGCTCGCCTGAAGGACTGGTTAGCTTCTGGTTCATCCGGGCGTAATAGGCGGCGTAAATGTGCGCATGGCCATCAATTATGTAAAGTGTTTTTGCCATTGCCGCCACTTTACGTATTGGGAGGCGTGATGTCAAGGGAGAGGGGCAGCAAATACGAATATAGAAATCCGAAATTCGAAACAAATTCGAAATGTCAATTTCAAATGCTCCAAACGAGATACTTCGCTTACGCTCAGAATTACAATTATTAACCGGGATTTCCCAGGTAAATCCGTGCCAGTTTGTCGTGTCCTGGGCCGGGCTTGGCCCTGTCCGGTGCACGAAGTCCACCCAGCCTCGATCTTCACCTCCATCGCCGCTGCCGTCCTTGATATAGCGTTGGGTTTGTTTGGGTTTGTTTTCACCAAGTGTCCAATCGCTTATATTTTCATAATCCATTGTTACTAATGAGTTTAAGTTCATTTTGGGTTTTCGGAAATTGTGTTTGTTTTGCATAATAGAGTGTATCGGGAAATATGGTATAATTCGTAGGATACCGAGCGTACAGCGGAGAGCATATAGCGTATTGTGTATTGATGATAGACTCAAGACGCAAGATTCCAGACTAATGACTAATTTTTTAACAACTTGTCGTCGGCGCAAAAAAGCAGCGCCTCTATAATTAGAGCTACCTGCGCTTTTGATGCGAAAAAAGTCCTTGATTCTCGATGCGCGAATTTCGTAACTTGATGTGGGAAGGTAAGTTAAAAATTTTTTGAAAATTTTGATTTTTGTTGTTAGGTATCAGCGTTTTTGATTGATTTTTCACTAATATTTCACCTATTTTAACGCACTCAACCGCCCTTCCACCACCCCGTTAGAAAACGGAAGGCACGTTTCTCACGGGGTAAACTTTTTCTTGAAAATACGGTTTCAGTAGTGTAAATTTCTTGTTAACGAGTGAGAACATCATGAAGTTGTGGTTCAGGATTAAGGAATCTTTATTTCAAATGAGTATTATGAGGACAGTGAAAAGGCAACGGGTTCTTACACGGAAAATATGTAATCAGTAGTTACTTGCAGACGGGATAATTTCAAATGAATAAGAAATCACTTGTTAAACTTAAAGCGTTAGCGGCAAAAGGTGATGTTGATGCTCAATGCTGGCTCGCAGATTACTATCTCGATTATGGGAATAAAAAGGGCTACCGTTCCGCGATTCCCTGGCTTAAGAAGGCTTCAGAGCTGGGGGATCAATGGGCCCAGTACGAATTAGGTTTAGCTTACCAGGAAGGTCTGGGAGTTCCCAAGAATATTCGTCAGGCAATGCAATACTATAATATGTCTGCCGAGCAGGGTTTTGACAGCGCGCAATTAAACCTTGGTATAATCTACGCAAACCTCAAAGGTCGAGCTATAAATCTTGATTTAGCAGTGCGCTTATACCGTCGTTCAGCGCGCAAAGGTAACCGTAATGCCTGCTTCAACCTTGGCTTCTATTACGAAATTGGCCGTGGTGTCCCACAGAATAACAGACTTAGTTACAAATGGTATCTAAAGGCGGCAGAACTCGGTGATTCTGAAGCACAACAAATTGTAGGATACTACTTGCATGAGGGTGTTGGTATCAGGCGAGACTTTGACAAAAGTGCATTTTGGTACAGAAAAGCTGCTCAAGCTGGAGATGAATATGCGCAATACAATCTGGGCCTCTGTTATTTAGATGGCGATGGAGTTAAGCAAAACAGTCGAACTGCAATTAATTGGTTCAAGAAATCTGCGGCACAGGGCAACAAGAGAGCAATTACAAAGCTCAAGGGGATGTCGCTGACGCGGCCTTAGCTTTTTCATTATACAGAAACCATATAAACAGTAGATACGTAGATGAGTGTATGCGTTGAAGGGTCCCCGGCAGAAAAGCCATGGAAGTACATCCGGGGATAAACAGGATGGGTGGCAGAAAAGCTGGGATGTTATAGGAAACTATATATTCATTAGTCTGGCAGTTGGACGATGTTTTATATTATAGTAACGATTTTTCTATTCTTCGTGCTGATGATATTTGCAGGCGTTATTGGGCTGCTCATCCTGAACATTGCATACGCTCAAGAATTTTTTCGTAGGCGTCCGAAACAAACTAAAGTTAACTACCGGCATTTTCTCAGGAAACACACTACTCGCAAGCGCGCCCATTTAGTATTGTTTAAACTCCCTTTGTTGCTTACGGCCGGCCTTATTCTCCTCGTCCCTTGCCTGTTGTTTATCAACGGCCTGACAACAACACGTAAAGTCCGAAGCAAGATCGTTGACTCTTCCCGGCTTGTTATTCGCACAGGCGGAAATTGCCATCGGAATCCTGAGCGTGAGAGGATTTTGTTCGAAACGCGGGACGCAGAAGTCATGAAGAGAATTGCTGAGCAAATCTCGCTGGGATTTAACACACCCGGCAGACACTGCATGTGTTGCGGAGAGATGACGTTTGATCTATATCGTGACGATGATCTTCACTATTCATTCAGTCTTCATCACGGAAAGAAAATTAGAATCAAAGGTTCATCATTTGGTGACCGTGAGCTATCTATTTTTTCAAGGAGAAATTTGAAAACATGGCTTGAGGAGACTGGAATATCGAATAGACTTGTAGAACTTAGAACAGGAAAAAAGGAAATAGAGCATAACTCTAAAGAAATTAATGACGGTGGGACTGTTGAAAAAGTCTAGATTGCCACGCTTCGCTCGCAATGACGGAAGGGAGAGTGAAGCGCCTGCAGGGACTTATACGGAAAAGATATAATCAATCAACAGGTAAGGTGTGGACGGCACACCTTTTTCATTTGATGGTAATCGCTTTTGTGGTTATATTGTTCTTATAATGACTGATTATAAGCTAACATTTGAAGTGCTGATTCTGCTGGTGGTTTCATCGCTGGGTTTTGCCGCGGAGCAGCCGGCACTGCAGCCCATAGTTGAAGCGGAGGAGGAGGTTTACCGGTATGCACCGGCCGACAACGGTGCCGGGCCGATGTGGTGCCGGGGCTCAACGTGTTTGGTGCGTATCGGCGAGAATGTTTTTGCGAGCGGCATCGAAACGCTTGAGGACTTTAAGCCGCTTAACAATTGTCGCTGGATGCTCTTTCGTCGGGACGCCCGTGGCTGGCAGCAAGTGCAGGTCGATGAGGTGGGCCGTACTCGAGAGCCTTGTCCGCTCACGGGTTTTTCCGATGGCCGTTTGTTTATGTCTATTAATCCAACGCTCACGACCGACCCAAACGCCTACGGCGGTCCGGCACGGCCGGAAATTCTGGAGTTCGCCGCGTCGGAGCCCAAAATGCCCTTCAAAACCATCCTGCCGGCCTGGGACGGCACGCCCGCTTTCACCGAACACTCCTACCGCAGCTATGCCGCCGATGGCCCCGGCCGCGAGATGATTCTTTTCCAGAATGTCGGATACACGCACGCCGAGTGGGCATTTCGAAACAGCGCAGGACAATGGGTGAGCAAGGGTAAACTTAAGTGGCCGTGGGGCGCGGAATACGACAAGCCGCAGCCGATTCGTGTCTGCTACCCTAACGTTGCGTTGAAGAACCGCGCGGTGCACTTCTGCGGGGTGAGCGATATCGTCGAGCCTTACCTGAAGTGGCGCGCGTTCAAGGAGAAACTCACCGGGCGCAAGTGGGATTATGATTTCCGCAGACTGTTCTACACGTGGTCGCCGGACATCCTGACGGGCGAGTTCAGCGATTGGGTCGAGATTGCCAGCCGTGACAAGACATGCGGGTGGATTACGCCGGGTGACCTTTGGGTGGCGCCTGATGGAGCGGCGCACCTCGTCTGGACCGAGCGCGCCATCGACGAGCGACTGCGAGAAAAATTCTTTCCGGACGCAAAGCAGAGTCACGCCTTACACTATGCGATTGTTCGGGAGGGCAAAGTGGTGATGCGCCGCACTTTATTGTTGGCTGAGGAGGGCAAGTCTACGGAAATTCCTGCACTGCCCCGTTTCCAGGTTACGCCTGAGAATCGGCTGTTTGTTTTCTACTACATTAGCGGTATCGACGCTACGGGAAAACCAGTTTCGCAAAACCGTATCATGGAGCTTCATGAGGATGGCTCCAATGGTGAGCCGGTCCGGGTGCCGTTGCGGTATCCGATGAATAATTACTTCACTGCGACGGTCCGCGGCGGGTCGCAGCCGTCGGAAGTTCTCGACCTGCTGGGCACACGCGCCGGGGACAGAAGCATTAACTACGCAAGGGTCCGACTCTACAAATGACCCTTGAAAAAATCGCTTCGCTGACTTTTGACTACATAGATATAGACTCTGATAATCGCGGCCGGTAAAGCTAACAGTTCGGAGAGTGAGATGACTGTAGGTTCCTGTCCGGCAATGATATAGTGAGTAGTTAGTATCTGTTGCGGAAAGCAAAAACCGACGATGTCACCCCTGCGAAAGCAGGGGTCCAGAGCGAAAAAGCTGGATTCCCGCTTTCGCGGGAATGACAACCCATCATTTGAGCCTTGACAGAGCAGTAGATATGGTATTGGGGTATTAGATGTCACAGACAATTGAGAAAGTTATTGCCAAAGTCTTTTCTATGTCGGATGAAGTTTGGGAAAGACATGCAAATCCGTTAAGTGTCTGGACAAGATATTCAGTGCTTCCGATATTAGTTTTTGCATTTTGGAGCAGAGTCTGGCTGGGATGGTGGTCTGTTGTTTGTGTTGCTGTAGCTCTGTTTTGGGTTTGGGTTAACCCTCGGCTGTTTCGAAAGCCAAAGTCAACAAACAATTGGGCGTCAAAGGCCGTTATGGGAGAGCGGATTTGGTTAAATAGAAAGGAAGTTGCAGTGCCTGAGCATCACAGGATATTGCCAAACATATTAAGTATTGTGGCAGCCATAGGAATGGCGTTCTGTATTTACGGAGTAGTCAGACTGCATGTATGGCCCACCATTTTCGGTATCTCTTTGGCCTATTTAGGAAAGAGCTGGTTTCTTGACCGTATGGTTTGGCTATACGAAGATATGAAAGAGACACATCCTGAGTATGGAAAATGGTTATATTGAAATCATGCTCTAACAATACGCTCCTGCAGATTATCCTTCGCAGCCGGCTTCGGAGGGCTCGTTAGCATTTTCTTATACGGAAACGATATAGTCAGTAGTTAGGACAACTACGGAGTGTTCACAATAACAAAAAACCAAACTTTGTCCCACATTTTGTGGCTGTCTTTATGTGCAGCAATTTCTATATCAGGTTTTTGGTGCCCATATTACTTTGCTGGTCAGTTTGACGAATATGACCATCAAATGGGTGGAGTCGTGTTTTTTGCTGTACCTTTTTTAATATTGGCTGCATTATTTTCTATAATATTTCTTTACAAGCTTATCCGTAAGCTCAAGTCAGTTCGAGCAAAGTGGCGTTATCTCGTGGGGTGTATAGGGGTGATTCTCACAGTCCCAAGCATACTTGCAGTTCTTCTTATAGGTATCTACTACGTCTTCGGTTTATGCTTTGTTGCTATACAAATGTTTCGAGACTTGTTATCCTAACATATTGCTGAACTGGAACCGTGATGATAACCACAGCCAGTGAGCTTTCCGTTATATGGAAACGATATAATCAGTAGTTGGCTTATTGAAAGTGAGCGAAGCAGTTATGGATAAAGTGGAACGGATAGCCGTTATAAGGAATGAAATTGAGGCGCAGCTTTTAGCCGGCGAGCTCGCCGAGCTTGATATCCCCCACCTGATGAAAAGCTATTATGACGGCGCTTTCGATGGAGTTTACCAGTTCTCCAAAGGATGGGGACATGTCGAAGCACCATCCGAATTCAGGGACAAAATACTGGAAATCCTTGCCAGTATAAGACAAGGATCTTTAAATATAGAAGATGATGCTACAGAAGATGAATGACTGAAGTCAGAGAACAGAAGACAGAGGACGGAAGACAGAAGTCAGAAGAAAGAAGACGGAGGATTGACGACGGAGGATGGAAGGCGAAGCACGGATGGGTTCCCGGCAGAAGAGCCTTTTACGTACACCCGGTGGGATAAATGTTTTTTTTAAACTTGTGCTTGACAATGGCCGACAATTATGGTAAGTATCAGTTACTATTTAACCATATTAGGGTTTGGGTATTATGAATAGAAACATGAACAATGCGATTATCATAATTATTGCGGAGAATCTCAAGCTGCCCTGAGAAAGCTATATTTCGTGTACTAAAGCCTTCCAGAGCAGCAAACTTTGGAGGGCTTTTTTTGTTGGGATTAAAAGAATTGTCATTCCGCACTTGATGTGGAATCCAGACATTCGTTGGATGTGGATTCCTGCTTTCGCAGGAATGACAAGTGCCACGGTTGATGTTGACAATGATAGTTAGAGCATTTACCATATGCCGTTTAATTGTTTTAGATTTTTTAAGGATTTGTTAGATGTCTGATAAGGAGAAAAGTAAAAAGAAGGTAACCCCGGATTATTCGGATTGCGCAGATAAAATAAAAAGGAAAAAATCGGTGAAATCAGGGAGGGACCCCGCTTTGCGGGAACCCAAATCCGTGGTTGAAAAAGGTTATCGAGATACTTTGTGCCTGCCGAAGACGGGCTTTTCGATGAAGGCGAATCTGGTGCAGCGTGAGCCGCAGCTGCGTAAAAAGTGGGCGAAGGAGAATATATACGCTCAAATCAGGAAGGCCCGCAAGGGTGCGCCTTTGTATATACTGCACGATGGGCCGCCCTACGCCAACGGCGATATTCATATGGGACACGTTATAAATAAGGTCCTTAAAGACCTTGTTGTTAAGTATAAGACTATGGTCGGCTTCGATGCTCCTTATGTGCCGGGCTGGGACTGTCACGGTCTGCCCATCGAATCAAAAGTGGTAACGGAGCTTGGTAAGAAGGTGCACGAGAAAAGCAAGCTCGATATCCGCAAGGACTGTTTCAAATATGCCCGCAAATATGTCAAGGTGCAGAGCTGGCAGTTTCAGGAATTGGGGATATTCGGTGATTTTGAGAATCCTTATCTTACGTTTAAGCCGGCATACGAGGCGGGGATTCTGGAAGTATTCGCTACGCTGGTTGATAAAGGATTGGTTTATAAACAATTGAAGCCGATCCACTGGTCGATTGGATGCGAGACGGCGTTGGCTGAGGCGGAGCTGGAATATAAGGATATTTCGTCGCCGAGTATATACGTGAATTTTCCCGTTGCAAAAGACAGCGTTGGACGATTGGTCGAACTTGGCCTGGTGGAAGAAGGTGAAATGCAGAACGCGAAGGTCTGCTTTATGATATGGACGACAACACCGTGGACATTAGCGGCTAATCTGGCGATAGCGGTGCATCCTTACTTGGACTATAAGACACTGACTTACGAAAAGGATGGAAATAAGTATGTCTCAGTAGTAGCGACTGACCGTATAGAGGCGGTAGTGGCGGCGGGCGGGCTTAACGAAGGTCAATACAGCATAAGCGAAAAATCCGTCAAGGGCAGCGAGCTCGAAGGGTTTCGGTATTTGCATCCGTTTGTTGAGAATAATCCCACAGACAAAGATGCCTTTATTGTAATACCTGCCGAGTATGTTACGACCGAAGACGGGACGGGACTCGTACATACGGCGCCGGGGCACGGGCTTGAGGACTATATGTCAGGGCAGAAGTACAACCTGGCGGTATATTCACCGGTTTTGGATGATGGGCGATATGACGATACGGTGCCGGGCTGGCTGCGGGGGAGAAATGTTCTGGAGGTGGACGTAGTTGTCAACAACCGCTTGAAGGAATTGGGGCTGCTCTATCATCAGGATGAAATAACGCACAGCTATCCGCACTGCTGGCGGAGCAAAGGGCCGGTCATCTTCAGGGCGACAGAACAATGGTTCATCAGCGTCGATAGAGAACTTCTTGGTGCGGGCAAGAGTCTGCGGGATTTGGCGCTGGAGAGCGTTAAGAAAGTAAGATGGATACCGGCCTGGGGCCAGAAGCGCATCGAAGGGATGCTCGAATCCCGGCCGGACTGGTGCATCAGCAGACAGAGAAGCTGGGGGCTGCCGCTTCCAGTTTTTATCAGCTCCGAGGGAAAGACTTTGTTGACAAAGGAATCGGTATTGGCTGTGGCTAAATATATCGCTGAGCATGGCTCGGATAGCTGGTTTACTGATTCGCCGCGAGAGATTCTCGGCGAGGATTTTGAACTGCCGGAAGGTTTCGTACTTAATGAGCTGCAAAAGGAAGAGAATATTTTTGATGTCTGGTTTGAGGCGGGCTGTAGCTGGTACAGTGTCTGTGTAAAAGAGGCGGGCTGGTCTGTGCCGGTGGACTTATATCTCGAAGGCTCGGACCAGCATCGGGGATGGTTTCAACTGTCACTTCTGCCGGGGCTTGGGGCGACGGGCGGAGCGCCGTTCAAGAGCGTTCTGACGCACGGCTTTACTGTTGACGAGAAGGGAATGAAGCAGTCGAAATCGTTGGGCAACTATGTTAATGCGCAGGAAGAGATAACGAAATACGGTTCGGATATTCTGAGGCTGTGGGTCTCAAGTGTAAACTATCAGGAAGATGTAAGGTGCAATGATGAGATAATTGGACGAACGCAGGATGCCTACAGGAAAATCAGAAATACGCTTAGATATCTGCTCGGCAATACCAACGATTTCGACCCGAATGTCAACAGTGTTGCTTACGATAAGATGTTTGAGATAGATAAGTGGGCGATGCAGCAATTGCAAAAGCTGATTGCCGATGTTACCGAGGCGTATGATAACTTTGTCTTTCACAGGGTCTTTTCGCTTCTTTATAACTTCTGCACGGTCGAGATGAGCAGTATCTATATGGATGTGCTCAAGGACAGGATGTACTGCGATGCGGCGGACAGCTTGTCGCGGCGAAGTGCCCAGACAGCTATGCACGGGATATTGGATTGCCTGATTCGGATGCTGGCACCTATATTAGTGCATACCGCGGAAGAAGCCTGGACGGAGTTAAGCAAGTCACAGCAGGTAGAAAGTGTACATATAGCCGAGATGCCGAAAGTCGATGAATCGATTGATTTTGCTTCTGACGAGCCGCGGTGGCAGAAGCTGATGGGGCTGCGTGACGAGGTTTTGCGGGTCCTTGAAGGTCTAAGGCAGGAGAAAAAGATTGCAAGCAATCAGCAGGCGTGTGTAACCATCTGCTGTGATGATGAAGATGCGAGGGTTCTTAATGATTTCGGGCTTGAGCAGTTTGCTGCACTTTGTATTGTAAGTGAGGTTAAACTCGTCAAAGCGACAGGCGAGACTACAGTCGCGGCCCAAAAGAGCGGCTACGATAAATGCCAGCGGTGCTGGAACTATTGGCCGAGCGTCGGCACCGAAAGTGAGCACCCTGATTTGTGCGAGCGATGCGTTGAGGTCGTACACTGACTGACACGGACTATTTAGGACACTGATTGTCACTGACTGACGCGGAGTTTCGCGTTTTGTTTGCCGGATTTCAGGGGCGTTTTCAGTTGATTCCACCATAGGTGGATCTATGATATTGATAATGGTTCGGGAACGAATTAGCCCTCCCTTACGGTCGGGCCTCTGTTGGTGACTGCGGGAAATTTGGATTTCAAATTGTATTTGACGGGAATAAGGTTGGATCCCCGCTCCCCGATCGGAGTCGAGGGCAGGCAGGTAGTGGCAGGCGTGGAAGAAGAAAGGATTCCTCGCGTTTGTAACCCCGCCCAGAGGACCCCTGCCTAAGGATTGCTGGGGTAAGCGGGGCTAAATATAACGGCATAAACCTATCAATAAATTGATGGGAAAACGAGACTCCCAGGATAAACATGGGGGCTAAACATAAAAACCCTGGGTGAAACCCGGGGCTAAATATATCTGAGATTGCTGCGTCGGCCATGATGCGGCCTCCTCGCAATGACAATTCACATATGTTGTTAAGCACCTAATTGCTCGCAGACCTTTTGATAGACCTCGTCGACGGTTATGGTATCAACGTTGTGCTTTGGGTCGCGGCTTTTTATCTTTAGGCCTCTATTAAACGGCTCACGGGCTACGAGACATTCGCTTCTTTCATACGGCGCTATCCTGGCTGGGTTTGACCAACTGAACATTAAAACCAACGGTGTGCCTAAAGCCGCGGCGATGTGTCCCGGGCCGGTGTCATTGCTTACCACAAGTCGGCTTCTTTTCAGCAGAGCAATCAGCTCACTAAGTGAAGTTTGCCCGGCAAGGTTAGCAATTGGGACGTTGGCCAAGGTTTTTAGTCTTTCACCAAGAGAGGCTTCGTTTGAAGAGCCGATGGCAATTAGAGACAAGCCAAATTGTGATGAAATCTTCTCGGCCAGCGCGGCAAAGCGTTCCACGGGCCAGCGTTTGTCTTCGTGTGCTGAGCCGGGGACAAAAACCACATAATTGTCATGCGCAATGCCGTGACTTTCCAATAATCTGCCGACTGAATCGGCGGCCTCGGGGTGGTGCGGCAATACAAATTCCACGTCGAGCTGAGAGGCACCGGCAGTTTTGATTATCTTTAAGTAGTAATCAACCATGTGAATACAATCCTGCGTCTGGGTGATTTTGTGCGTGTAAAAGAAAGGAGCGAGTTCCCTGGCTTTAGACATTCCGTAACGTTTTTTGCAGCCTGAGAGCCAGGCCAAAGAGGCGGTCCTGAAAAGGCCTTGGAAGTCGATTACGGCATCGAATTTGGCACGTCGGAGTCGTCGAATAAGCGAAACAAGGCTGCCGGATGCACCGGGATGGAACCAGGCCTTACCGAGAAACTTACGGTCAAAATGAATTATCTCCGTCAGGTGAGGATGGTTTTCGAGAAGTGCTGCAAAGTCGGGGCGGATAAGCCAGCTAATTTTCGCATCGGGAAAACTTTTGCGCAAGGCCGTTAGGGCCGGCAAAGCCAAGACTATGTCACCCAGTGAGCTTGGTTTTATTATCAGGATGTTTTTGAGACCTTCTGACATAATGAGCTTGTAGCCGATATAAATCCGAATCCCCGTTTTCACGAGGACAAGTATCGAAATCCGAAACAAACCTGTCCTGAGCAGAGTCGAAGGATTCGAAATTCAAATATCGAATGTTCAAAACATTATTCGATTCGCGGTTCGTACCGAGGCACAGGTCGCAGGTGACGGCTCACGGTTCACAAGATACGAATCATCATCTGATTATTGTAAGCGATGGGGTGATTTAAGGCAATTGGTTTTGTTCTGGTTGGTTCCGAATATAAAAATTTGCCGCCGGGGTCTTGCATTACTGTGAGCGAGAGTGTTATAATTATCAAAGAATAGCATACCAGCGAAACTCATTGTCTCTCTTTGAAAGAGAAGGACGAACGTGATGCGCAAAGGAAAAGGCTTTACCCCGTTAGAAATTGAGATTCCTAATCGGGAAAGCCGAGGCTTGCCCGAAAGACACGGAGAAACAGACGTCCGGAAAAGACACCGGAGTTTTCTAACGGGGTTTACATTAGTAGAGCTTTTGGTGGTAATTTCTATTGTCGTGTTGTTAGTGGCGATATTGCTGCCGAGTCTGCAGCGTGTCAAGAAACAGGCAAAGGTTGTTATTTGTCAATCCAACCTGAAGCAATGGGGGACTATCCTTACGATGTACACGAACAACAACAATGGTCTTTGTCCCAGACAGAAGTTTCTCGGCCTTGCTACTCCTGAGCCCTGGATGTATATGATACATGATTACAGAACCGACAATGAAGGTATATACTGTTGTCCGGCGGCGACTAAGGTTGCAAATCCAATCGCCCAGGACAGTTCCAGCATAATAAGATCTCCACGAATAGCAAATGCCGATGTGACAGGCAGTACATTCATAGCCTGGGGTAAGCTTACGTTCAAAATCGAAGGTAATCAGACACCGGCTTATTACGGCAGCTATGGTATAAACAGCTGGCTGTCGCTGCCACAGGAAGGGGGCAACTTTATCGTTGGGGTTGGGCAGTTCAGGGAGACCCATGAAAATTGTTTCTGGAGTACCAGTAATGTTAAAGGTGCAGGCAATATACCTGTTTTTCTTGATAGTTGGTGGTGGTGTAGCTGGGTGAAAGATATTGACAGACCTCCTGAATATGACTGCCAGAAAACGGATTTTCCCTGTGGATGTCGAGATTCGATACGGCGTTTCTGCTTCAACCGTCACGATGGATTTGTAAATGCTGTTTTTCTGGACGGCTCTGTTAGAAAAGTCGGGCTCAAGGAGCTGTGGCGATTGAAGTGGCATCAAAACTTTAATACGAATTCAATTCCGCCGATTTGGCCGGAGTGGATGAGAAAGTTTAAGGATTATTGAAAAGAGTTTTTTTGCCCGTAGAACCGAAACAATATATAAGCAGAATATCGTCTTAGCCTACAAGCCCCTGTTTTTTTCCTCCTCTTCCTCCTTAAAGAAGCAGGGGCTTTTATGTAAGCCTTTCTGCTTTTCCAAACATTTAGCCAGCTTTTTTCCTTGATTTTTGGCCGCAAATATTGTAAAATCATACTATATTCGGTTGACTGTCTTGATGATTAGATGGGGAGGAGAGATGAAAAGAAAACAAAAGAGAACAGGAATAGCCGTGGATGTATTGGCTTTAGCCGGTATCCTGGTGTTTTCATTGTTGGCCATAATTAGTATAACTATGCTTCTGTAAAAACGCCCTTCAGCTTTCAATTTAAAACTCTTCAAAGTCCATTTAAACGGCGAAATCGTCTTGAGGAGTATCGTTTGAAGCTTTTTTTCCAGGAATTTCGCCTTAGATTCGCTGAGAACAGCGGAAAAAGCGTTAAATTCAGAAAAAGCGTTACATTCGATATTACCGGTGGCACATATATATAGTCTTTGCTATTTCATTTTCCAAGGAAGGAAGTAGTACAGTGTATTGGAGATACACTAATACTTAAGCCTCTGCTTTACTCAACATTCTCCTCCATAAAGCAGGGGCTTTTTTTATGTCCGTTATTTACCTTCCTGAACCAACGCTTATTGCCAATCGTATAATAGTATGGAGGGACGTGATGCGGGCCGAGTTGGACTACCCCACCTCCTCTCTCGGCCCGCTCTTTTATTTGCAGACAATCTATAGACCGGCTTTCATTATTCTTACCCTTTAGCTATATCCGACCAAACGTTAATTATAACAAAACCCAACCAAAAATACATTATAGCAAGTATCCCAAGGCATAAGGCGATTTCATAGAATATCTTTATCAACCCTCGCATCTTTCCCCCTTTCAGCTCTCTCAAGCCTGTGTTTTTGAAAGTTTTACCCGGAAATTACCTTCCGCTTCTTCTAAGCTTTCCAGGCGAAAATCCCCCATATATAAAGTATAACTTATTTTCACCCAGCGACAAATTCTGGAAAAATCGTTGTTTTTTGAGATGCCATTGTGTTTTTTAGCTCTGTATAAGCAGTAAGTCGGATAAAAGACCGACTTTGGGATTGTGAGGATTATTTTAGCAGCCCATTTTTTTATGCGTTTTCGGACCACTTTGCCTGTATTGCTCGGCTTGTCTCATTGCATTGTCAGCCCGTAAGACCGACCGCTAACTTACGTTGTCAGGGCCAGTCTTATGCTGCGGGGCCTGGGTGCGGTGATAGTGAGGACGTTCCAGCGGCTTTAAATGCACTTCTAAGGTCGTATTGCGGTAAAAAATTATTCCTTTCCGAACTTTCTGCTTGACTTCCTTATTTTAAATGTATATAATATGTTTTGTGGAGTAGTGTTAAGGAAGGGGAGTACCAGGAAAGATTCGTTGCACTTCCTGACACACTTCCTCACGAGGAGATTTGTATATCGGCGCTTGACCCTGGGCAAGGTATGAGCGCTGAAGCAGTTTGTAAGTGCGCTCTAAATTGGTAATTAGATTACCATCGTGGGATAGGTGTATGCCTTGATAAGATGGCTTAGAAGGCGTAAAACATTGTAAAAGAAGTATAAAAAGGAGGCACGGGCAATCTTTGGGGGGAGGAGAATATATGAAAATAATTTTACTCCGACATTTCCCATTTAACAAGCTCAGCTTCACCGCTAAGCCTCATTTACAAAAGAGTGTCAAGCCTGTCTTGAAAAGTCAATCTTTCCGGGCTCTTCTCGAAGTTCTTTCCAGCCAGAACGGACACAACAATACGAATATGGCATTTCAAGAGTCAATTGGAGCGGCAAAGATAGCTAAAAAGATAGACCCAAACGAACCACTGACTAAGCGTTCAATTTGCTTTATTGACCATATACTTTCGAGTTTGGACATTTTAGAATAATATTCCCCATGCATGTACTCGTACTGAAGATATTCCTTAAGTCTTCTATTTTTGGGGTCGATAATCAATTATGAATGTAATGGTTGTAATGAAAATATTATCCGGTAAAAAATTCCTTTAAATGCATAAAATAAATTAGTGAAAAGGGGTCCATGCGATGCTTAAAACAAAAGACATTATGAACAAGAAAGTAATTTGTGTAAAAAAAGACACCCCTGTAGTTGAAGCCATAAGAATTATGTCGACAAACAACATTACCGGCGTCCCTGTGGTCGAAGACGATATGACCCTGATAGGGATTCTTTCAGAACAAGATGTGCTAAGATTATTCCACACCCATAAAGACGAAAAAGACAGGACAGTAAATACTTTTATGACACATCCTGCTATCAACTTTGATGAGGAGGAACCTTTGCTGGATGTTTGCTACCGTTTGAGGGACAACTCTATCAGAAGAGTGCCGGTTACATCCGATGGCAAAGTGGTGGGTGTTATCAGCAGGTCAGATATCCTTAAATACATTCTTCAACTATGTGATGAAGATGTCGTTCCAGCCATCCTTGCCTCGAATAATACAGCACGATAGATAACCTCCAAATAAATTTGGGCATGTGTTTAGAATGACAAACGGATGCTTTCAGGCGTTTATCGCCCGTCAGCTTTCAATTTTAATCGCCTCACAGGCCATTTAAACGGAGAACTGGTCTTGCAGTCGACGCGGCGCCCAGCCAGGGAGGGGTAACCGAAATCCCACAACTTAAAAATCAGCCAATAACTTGCATTATAGTGACTGAGTGTGCTATAATTATGTCACACAAAAAAATCAGCCGGACTCATAATTTCGGGTGAAAATTCTTGGTTTGGAAGAACCTTCTTCGAAAGAGAAGGGCAAAAGCTATGCGCAAAGGAACTGGTTTTACGCTAATAGAGCTTTTGGTGGTGATTGCTATCATTGCGTTGTTGATGGCGATATTGATGCCGGCTCTGCAGCGGGTCAAGAAACAGGCGAAGGCGGTTGCGTGTCAGTCCAATCTTCATCAGTGGGCAGTTGTCTTTGAGATGTACGCGGGTCAAAATGATGGCTATTTCTGGAGCGGGGATTTTAACAGGAGTGGATGGGAGCAATATGCCTGGGTAGGACCGCTGCGACCTTACTACAGTAATGAGAAAAAGATGCGTTTCTGCCCGACAGCCACAAAACTAAGAGAAGAGGGAGCGAGGGACCCGTTCGCGGCCTGGGGCCCTATGCGGCAGACAGGTGACCAATCCGGCAGCTATGGAATGAATAACTGGCTTTGTAATCCATCGCCGGAAGTTGAGTTTATACATGGGCGGGAGGCGGTTAAAGATAACTGGCGGAATGCTTATGTTGAGGGTGCAGGTAATATACCACTGTTTCTGGATTGCGCGTTTGTTGAGAGCAAGCCGTACGATTTCGACACGCCTCCGGAATACGACGGTGATATATCGACGTATTTGGTAAGTGCTTTACAAATGAAGCGTTTCTGTATGAACCGACACGGTGAGTACCTAAACGGCGTTTTTCTGGATTTCTCCGTTAGGAAGATCGGCCTTAAGCAGTTGTGGACTTTTAAGTGGCACCGAAGTTTTGATATAAACAACTCGTGGACCATGGCCGGCGGGGTCCAGCCGTCCGACTGGCCGGAGTGGATGAGAAGGTTTAAGGACTACTAAAGAGCTTCCCGAAGAAAAAGCCATATTCGGGAAGGACAAGTATTTTCAATGGCAACTGTGGTCGATGCAGGCATTTTCAATGGTAATTTCTTCCAGGCCACCTTCCTTATATTCCCTGATTGTCTCTTCTGCTGTTTCAGCCTTTGTTCTATAAGCCTTAAGCCCACCTTGCCTGAGCTTCTGGACCGCTCTGGCTCCCATACCTACGCAAACAACTGCATCAAGATTTTGGTCATCCAACACCTTTAGCGGATGACACATACCATGGCTATGATGCTCGTCGCTATTGCTGATAACCTCAAAGACTTCTTTGTCTGAATCATAGATTAAAAAATAGGGAGAGCTTCCAAAATGATGATTGACTAATGCTCTTAGTCCTTCGTTTGTTTGTACAGGAATACATATTCTCATTCCATTATCCTTCCACATCTACCTCTGCCACGCCCGAAACGTCCACCTGCTTTTGCCCAACCTCTATCCTTCGGAGCCCTATGAATGTTGGAACTTTTGCACTGAGGGCACTCATTTGGTCTTCCAGAACCATAAGGCAATGTCCACTCGTGGTTACACTCATAACAGACAAAACTTCTCTCAATCATTTCTACGATACCTCCTTCCACCTTTAGGGCTTTGGCGTTTACTAAACAATCTGCAATTTTTTTGTGGGCGGAATTTATAATATTGCCGAAAGTTTGTCGGGAAACATTCATCTTTTTGGCGGCATCTTCCTGATACATTCCTTCCAGGTCAGCAAGGCGAATCGCCTCAAGCTCGTCCAGCGTCAAATTTACTTCCTGTAATAAAGCGACAGGTATGCCTCTTGGCTTGAAATAGTTCGAGCTGGGTCTGCAACATATTTTTCTACGTCTAAATGGTCTTGGCATATAAGGCTCCCAAATAGTTATTGGCATATGCTAATAACAATATAACACGCTTCTAAGCTTATGTCAAGCCGACAAACAAAATTTCTTGAAATTTCTTTTTGAGTGGTTGACATCGTTTTTTTCGTTAGACATATCCCGACACAAACCATAATATGATTCAAAATTACTCAAACTGAACGATTTTGAGCCAAAATATAACATAAGTATTGTCTTGATGAGAGCATAGTAGAGATTGTTATTCCTGTGGAAACAGGAATCCAGAAATGTGGCAAAAGTGTGAATTCCCGCTTTCGCGGGAATGACACAGAGAATCGGTTAGTTTGAATAAATTACGCCGTATGCAATGCAGGATGCGCCCTATGGCTGAAAAAGGGAAATATGTTTATGATTGGCCCAGGCCGATGGTTACAGTCGATGCGGTGGTCTTTGCTAAAACCGATGACAAAACCGAGGTTCTGCTTATCAATCGCGGAAAGGAGCCATTCAAGGGCAAGTGGGCGCTGCCCGGCGGATTTATCGATATGGATGAGGAATTAGAGGACGCGGTAGTCAGAGAGTTGGAGGAAGAGACGGGACTGACAGAGGTACGATTAGAGCAGATGCGTACCTTCGGCACGGTCGGCCGCGACCCGAGGGGCAGACAGATTTCTGTAGCATTTATGGGTCTCGCAACAAAGGGACAGGATAAGATAAAGGCCGGCGACGATGCCGCCCAGGCACAGTGGTTCGATATAGAAAACCTGCCAAAAGAGATGGCATTCGATCATGATGAGGTGGTCAGATTTGCTATTGAAAAACTGCTGAAAATGAAGATGAGCCAGAAAAAACATAACTTACTCAACACTATTAAGCCATATAGACTAGTATCTAAGTGTTTCGCAAAATACATATCTTGGATTTGTGAGAATGTTAAGGAAAATGACCTCGAGGACTATGACCTTATTAGCATCTTAAATAGTAAAGATTTCAAAAAACTCCAATTGCTTGAAGATCTCCTCGAAAGATCCAGATACATACTGGGTGTGAAAGAATCCGATTTCACAAGAATGTTTGGTTTTAGAGATGACCTGCTTGTTGCTGACCCAGAGAAGGTCCATGATATTTTGGCTGAACCGCTTTTGGTTGTTGATCTCGATTCACATGGATTTTCTTCTATACAGAAAATACCTCGCTCAGTGAAATCGCAAGGAAAATTGATACCGGTGGGTGATTTTATTGCTACTCTTAAAGACCAGAAATTTGCCATAGAATTGAAGACAGTGAGAACTGAGAGCTGGGCAGAAGAAGGCAAACCCCTTGGCGATGCAACTATACCAAGTTGGTGGCAGACAATGTTTAGGAACAACGCTATTACTAAAATCGAAGATAAAGATAGGAGAGCTATTGCACAGCTTGAAGACACGACAATTCACTATGGCTGTGATTACAAGATGTTAGTCCTATACACACGGCGCTTAGGTCCTTCCACATTGATGTCAAAAACATCATACCTTGAAGAACTAGAATTTTTGAAAAATCGCTATCCCGAAATTGATTACTTCTGTAGTAAAGATTATTTCGGAGAAATTGTTTTTTATCCTGAGTTATCATAAGGTAAAAGGTGGGGCAAGCCCCACCCTACAGATAAGGAAAATTGTCGGGCTACAGATTAGATTGCCGCGGCCTGCTCCGCAGGCCTCGCAATGACAAAAAACAGACAGATATTTTTTGGAACTGCAATCGCAATGACAAAAGAAGGTTTTTATGAATCAGAGCGTTGATATTTCGGTTGATTTTGCAGGGATTCGATTAGCTAATCCGGTGTTTACCGCGTCGGGGACGTGCGGATATGCCGATGAGCTGGCTGATTTTATGGATATTAATACGCTCGGTGGGTTTATTACAAAAAGTATAACGCGCAAGCCGAGAAAAGGTAATCCGACGCCGAGGATTGTTGAGACAGATTCTGGGATGCTTAATGCGATTGGCTTGGCCAATATCGGATTAGATAAATTCATCGAAGAAAAACTGCCCATTCTCGAAAAGATGAGTGCGGCTGTTTTCGTTAATGTAGCTGGCCAGACTATTGATGAATACGTGGCTGTGGCGCAGCGGCTGTCCTCTGAAAAAGCGATAGCCGGGTTCGAATTGAATATTAGCTGTCCCAACGTCAAAAAAGGCGGGATAAGTTTCGGCACCGAGCCTGAACAGGTAACGGAGATTACTTCGGCGGTGAAAAAAGCTGCCGGGCAGAAGGTTCTGATGGTCAAGCTGTCCCCTGCCGTTACGGACATCAGTGTAATTGCAAGTGCAGCGATTGAGGGAGGTGCCGATGCACTCAGCCTGATCAATACGTTCACGGCAATGGTTATCGGTATTGAAACCCGCAAGCCTGTTCTGGCCAACCGGACCGGTGGGTTGTCGGGGCCGGCGATAAAACCGATAGCGGTTCATCTGGTCAATAAGGTCTATAATGAAGTCGCGAAAAGCCGCGGGATACCGATTCTGGGCGTGGGGGGAATCAGAAACGCTTCAGATGCAATCGAATTTATTATTGCGGGGGCATCGGCGGTGGGTGTCGGGACGGCGAATTTTATTGAGCCGGGATGCGCGGCGAAAATTATCGAAGGCATAAAAAAATATTGCGTACGCAATAATATAGCTAATATCAAAGAATTAATTGGCTCACTTTTAGAGGAGAAATAATTATGGCCGGCAAAATGTTTCACATCGAAAGAGTCCTGCATAAGCTGTTTTTCTCTTCTATCGTGCTTCTGTTGTCGGCTGTGTTGGGCATTGCGGCAGGACAGGAAATACAATTAGATGAACGCCCTGCCGAGCCTGGCGAATGGGATTACCGCCCTGCCGCCGGTGCGGTATCCCAGGTCAATCCGCCGAGCTTTAGCTGGCGGCCTCAAAGAGAGCTTACGTGGGAAATCGAATGCGCTCGTGATACAAGATTCAAAAATGTCGAATATCGTAAAGAGAATCTCGAGTTCAATGTACACTGTCCGCCGCGGATCTTTAAGCCTGGAACTTATACGTGGCGCTATCGCGGCAAAGATAAGAACGGCCGTTATACGAACTGGAGCCAGCCTCGAACGTTCGCTATTGCCAGTGACGCGGCAGTTATGCCGTTGCCGGCCCGCAAGGAATTGATTGGACGGATACCGAAAAGCCATCCGCGGCTGTTTATGCGTCCTGAGAATCTTGAACATCTGCGAGAACTTGCACGGGGCAAAATGAAGCAGGAGTATAATAAACTCGTCAGTGATTGCGAGAGGATTATGGCCAGGCCGCCTGAGACCGAGGAGCCGCCGATGTATTCGAAAGGTTTGGAACGCGGCAGTGAGGCCTGGAGGAAGATTTGGTGGGGTAATCGTACATATACCATCAGAGCACTCAACAGTGCGGCGACATTGGCATTTACCCGGCTGCTCGGCGGGCAGGAGAAATACGGCCTTGAGGCCAAACGCATTCTGCTGGAATGTGCTAAGTGGGACCCCAAAGGCAGCACCGGTTATCGATACAATGATGAGGCGGGTATGCCCTACAATTATTACTTTTCGCGCACATATACTTTTGTTAACGACCTGCTGAGCGAGCAGGAAAAGAGAATCTGCCGGGATGTGATGAAGGTACGAGGGGATGAGATGTATGAGCATCTTTGTCCGCGGCATTTATGGCGGCCTTACGGCAGCCATGCCAACCGGGCGTGGCACTTTCTTGGTGAGATTGGTGTCGCCTTTTTGGGTGAGGTCGAAGGGGCCGAGGACTGGGTCTGGTTCGCCGCGAACGTCTTTTTTAATGTGTATCCGGCCTGGTGCGACGACGACGGTGGCTGGCATGAGGGGGTCAGCTACTGGTCCAGTTACATCGGTCGTTTCACCTGGTGGGCAGATGTGATGCGAGAGGCCATGGGCATCGATGCCTATGACAAGCCATACTTTTCCAGGGCCGGCTATTATGCGATGTATCTTATGCCGCCCGGCAAGGTTAGCGGAGGGTTCGGCGATGGGGCCAATCGCAGAAGGGCTTCAAGCCTCGTGCCGCTGCTGAGCCAGCTTGCAGCGCAAGCCGGCAACGGACATTGGCAGTGGTACGCAGAGCAAATGGGCGGCCCCGAAGTGACATCGGGATACATTGGATTTATCCGCGGCGCCCTGCCGAAGGTGGATTCCAAACCACCGGATGAGCTGGCCGCCTCCAGGCTCTTCAGGGGTACGGGACAGGCCTATCTGAATACGACGTTGAAGGACGCGGGAGAGGACGTGCAGGTCATTTTCAAGTCGAGCGATATGGGGACGCAGTCGCACGGCAATGAGGCCAACAACTCCTTTGTGCTCTGGGCGTACGGTCAGCGACTGCTGATCCGTACCGGCCACTATTATAACTACGGTGGTCCGCATCATCGTGACTGGATGTGGAGCACTCGCTCAGTTAATAATATTACGGTCAACGGGCACGGCCAGCGCAAACGTAACGCCAATGCCCGTGGCAAAATCGTTGCTTTCAAAACCACGCCTTCTATGGATATCGTCGTCGGTGAGGCGGGGCAGGCATACGAACCTGCTATAGAACGTTTTACGCGGGCCATCATTTTTGTCAAGCCGGTATTGGTTGTCGTTTACGACCGTTTGGATGCGGGGGAACCGGCGACGTATGAATACTGGCTGCACGCAATTAATAAGATTGACGTCGACGACCAGCACAATATCCGGGTCCAAAGCGATGATGTTGTTTGTGATATTGATTTTCTGGAGCCATCGGGTTTGACTTTCAGCCAGACCGACCAGTACGACCCCAATCCTATCCCGCGTATCAAGCTGCGCGAGTGGCATCTGACGGCGACGACAGAAGGAAAGAAAAGACAGATGGAATTCGTAACAATCTATCGTCCACATCGTATCAAGGACAGAGTGCCGGACGAGTCAAGTCTGGAGCGGATTGAGGGAGGCTATTTGTTGAAGGCCAAACTGTCCGATGGCGAGCTATCGGCGCTTCTACCAACTTCCGACGATATTGCATTGAAAGCGGACGGTCTTGAAAGCAAGGGAGCAATCAAATGCCGATTAAAAAAAGTCGGCGGGCAGGTTCAGATACTTGGACTTGATGAATAAGATCAGAGGATGCCCTGCTTGACGTTTTCGCAGGATTTGGGTAGTTTATATGAAATTGCTGTGAAGACAAGAAGCACAAATATGTCCCCAAACAAGTTTGAGGTGACACTCAGTGGTGCTTTGAATACGCTTGACTATACCGGCTTACACAAAGAAGGAGCAAAGTAAAATGTCCAAAGATATGGAACAATTATACAACGAAAGAATGAAGCGCTACATTACGGCAATGCGGAATGAGAAGCCTGATATGATTCCGATTCGACCTTTCGTTGCCGAGTTCACAGCCAAGTACGCCGGCTACACATGCCAGGAAGTGGCGCATGATTACAACAAGGCTTTCGAGGCTGCCGTGAAGTGCGCGAAGGATTTCGACTGGGACGCCGTTGTTCCAAACATGGTCTATGTCTGGACGGGTCTGGCGCAGGCCGCCGGATTGCGCTACTACGGCATCCCCGGCATAGGCATCCCCCACACGGTCGGCTTTAACTACATCGAGCCGCCGGAAGAAGAGGCGTTTATGAAGCCGGATGAATACGATGAGTTGATCGATGATCCGACCGGCTTTCTCTACAACACCTGGCTGCCTCGCGTCTCCACCGAAATCAACAAGATTGGTGAGGCCTCGACAAACCGCAACAACCTGGCATTAGTCAAGAGCGGTATGGCTATGCTGCAATACTTCTACGCCTTCGGCCCGCAAATCGCGAGGCTACGATCCGAATGCGGTACGGGGTCGGCCATTGCAGGCATCTTCAAAGCGCCGTTCGACATTATCGCCGACAAAATGCGAGGATACCTTGGGCTGGTGAGTGACATGTATACGCAGCCCAAGAAAGTGCTCAAGGCCTGCGAGGCGCTAATGCCACACCTCGTCAACGTGGGTCTGAGTACTGCCGATGCGAACAATCAGGTGCCCATCGGCTACTGGATGCATCGCGGGTGCGTGCCTTTCTTCAATCCGAAACAATTCGAGTCCCACTACTGGCCCACGCTCAAGCCCTGTATCGAGGAGTTCTGGAAGAACGGCCACCAGACGCTGTTTTACGCCGAGGGCAGGTGGAAACATCACTTCGAGACCTTCCGCGAGCTGCCCGACCGCAGCATCGTGTTTCACTGCGACCAGGACGATATCTTCGAGGTCCATCGCAGCCTGCACGATAAGTTCGCTATCAGCGGCGGCATCCCGAACGTGATGTTGAGCTGGGGCACGCCTGAGGAAGTACGGGAGTTCTGCATGCGGATCATCAAAGAAGTGGCCCGGGATGGGGGTTATATCATGGACGCCGGCGCCATCATGCAGGATGACACCAACATCGAGAACATGAAGGTAATGAATCAGGTGTGCCGCGAGCATGGTGTCTATGCGTCCGGCAGCTACGAGACGCCGACCGATACGCCGCCGTGCAATTTGCCCACATCAGTGGAGTCGCGCAAAAAAGTGACGGGCATGGCGGGCCGGGCGATGCCGCCGGTGAAACCCGGTGTTTGTATTCCCTGGGAAGAGAAATTAAAAGAGCTGCCTGAGATTTCTGGGAACAAAGAGCTCGTCCGGAAAGTGTGGGAAGACATCGACAGTTTGGGTTATGTGTATATCTGGCAGTGTTTGCTGTCATTCTGAGTTTGTGATTTTATTGACAGCAAACGGTGCATAAGATACGAGTAGTAGTTTGTCACATGATTGAATTTATTGATAATGTTGGGTTGCATTATATCGCTGACATTCTGGATTCCTGCTTTCGCAGGAATGACAAATCACATATTCAAGCTTGACACAATCGTAGATAAAAAATCGGAGGTTGTAGTATGAATCCAAGACGGCATATTACACGTCGTGCCTTTTTGAAAAAGGCCGCTGGTGCAGCCGGGAGCGCGGCGGCGTTTCCGTATATAGTCTCTTCATCGGCGCTGGGTAACGCAGGGAGTGTAGCCCCGAGCAACCGGATTGTAATGGGCTGTATTGGTACAGGGAACCAGGGTATCAATGACTTGAGAAGTTTCCTGCGAGACGAACGTGTTCAGATTGTTGCTGTCTGTGATGTGAACCGGGAGAGTGCCGGCTACTGGGATAACCGTATCGGGGGACGGGAACCTGCGAGAAGGATAGTCGAGGAACACTATGCCCGCAATAAAGAATCGGGTACGTACAAGGGATGCGCGACTTATGAAGATTTTCGCGAGGTAATCGGGCGAGAGGACATTGACGTAGTTTTAATCGCCCTGCCGGACCACTGGCATTCAATCCCGGTTATCGAGGCGGCTAAAGCCGGTAAGGATATCTACGGCGAAAAACCTCTGTCACTGACCATCCCGGAGGGACGGGCGATGAGCAATGCGGTGAAACGGTATGGCCGGTTGTTTCAGACGGGCAGCCAGCAGCGTTCAGACCATAATTTCCGCCGTGCATGCGAATTAGTCCGAAATGGCCGGATTGGAAAGTTACATACCGTCAGGTGCGGTCTGCCGGGTGGGACTCCTGATATTTCAAAAACAGGGCATCGTACAAAGCAAGAAACTGTACCCGAAGAATTCAATTATGACAGATGGCTCGGCCCTGCTCCTTATGCCCCCTACTGCCCTGCTCGCTGCCATGTGAATTTTCGCTGGTTACTGGATTACTCCGGCGGGCAGGTCACGGACTGGGGAGGTCACCATCCGGATATTGCACAATGGGGTATGGATACGGAAAAAACCGGGCCGATGGAAATCAAAAACGTCAAAGGTGTCTTTGCCAAAGATGGTTTTTATAACACCGCAAAAGAGTTTTATTTCGAGTGTATATACAAGAACGGAGTTAAACTAATTGTTTCTAACAAGGAGCGTGATGGTGTTACCTTCGAGGGCACGGAAGGCCGGGTATGGGCCAATCGGGGACGTCACGATGCGCAGCCGAAGTCACTGCTCGAATCCGTCATCGGGCCAAACGAAACTCATTTGTACCGCAGCGACAACCACTCCCGAAACTTTATCGACTGTGTAATTTCACGAGAGGAGCCTGTCGCTCCGATTGAAACCGCACACCGTTCCATTACGATATCACATCTGGGTAATATCGCAATGCGGTTGGGGCGGGATTTGAAATGGGACCCGTATAAGGAACAATTCGTCAACGACAAACAGGCCGACCGGATGATGTCACGTTCGATGCGCAGTCCGTGGCACCTATGAAATTTATTATTTACTATTGACTACTTGAAATCGGTCGCAGCTTATGAGTCACGAGAGAGGAGCGTTTTTATTATGAAGAAAGTTAATCGGCGTCAGTTTTTAACAAAAGCGGCCGGTGTGTCTTCGGCAGTAATTGGTTTTCCCTATCTGGTTTGGCCTTCGGCATTAGGTAAGGCAGGTTCGGTTGCTGCGAGTGAACGAATTACAATAGGCTTTATTGGCGTCGGCGGTCACGGCAGAGCGGTCAATCTAACGAACTTTCTGGGCAACGCGGATGCTCAGGCGGTAGCCGTTTGCGATGTCGATACCAACAACAGGAACATAGCACGCGATATGGTGAACCAGAAATACGGCAATAAAGATTGTGCGACTTATAATGACTTCCGGAAAATTATAGAGCGGGATGATATCGACGCTGTGATGATTTCTACGCCTGACCACTGGCATGTTCCAATTTCAATAGCTGCGGCTAAAGCGGGAAAAGATGTAGAGTGTGAAAAACCAACTCTGACCGTTGAAGAAGGCAGGGTCCTTTGTGAGACCATGAAGCGTTACAATCGTGTCTTTCAATGGTCCACGGAAGACAGGTCGGTTGATGTATATCACCGTATGTGTGAGCTGGTTCGCAACGGCAGAATCGGCAAGGTGCACACAATACGCGTGGAATTGCCAAGCGGCCCGGATACGCCCGGAGACCCGACACCAATGCCAATACCTGAAGGTTTTGATTACGAGATGTGGCTGGGCCCGGCGCCGTATGCGCCATATACAAAAGACCGTATTCACTGGAACTTCCGCTGGATTCTTGATTATTCAGGCGGCCAGTTGACAGACTGGGGGGCGCATCTTCTCGATGGTGCACAATGGGGAAATGACAGCGAACACACGGGGCCGGTAGAGGTTGAAGGCAAAGGTGTTTTTTGCAGCGAGGGACTCTATGACACGGCCAAAGAGTACAGAATCGAATATAAATATGCCAACGGTGTTAGATTGATAGTGACATCGGGCAACCCAAGCCTGCGATTCGAAGGGTCCGAGGGATGGATAGGTAATGTCGGCTGGAGGGGGAAACTACAGGCCGAGCATAAAAAAATTCTGGATTCAGTGATTGGCCCGAATGAAATTCATCTTTATACGTGCCGGGCCGGCGAGCAGCGCAATTTCCTCGACTGTGTAAAATCACGTCAGGACTGCTACTTTCCGCCCGAGATAGGCCATCGCTGTTTTACAATTGCCCACATCGGCAATATCTCAATGCTGCTGGGACGAAAACTGAAATGGGACTCGGATAAGGAACGCTTCATTAACGATGAACAAGCCAACCGGATGCTGTCGCGTTCGATGCGCAGCCCATGGCACTTGTAGAATTGACTATTGTATATTGACTATTGTATATTGACTATTGTCTATTGATTATTGGGAAAGGAGGAATTATGAAAGTCCAAAGCAAAAAGATTTGGGTAATTTTACTTTTGGTTGGATTTCTATGTTCGTTCTTGTCGGTTGATAGTGAGGCAGAAGAAGTAAGTGTTAGTTTGACGGGTGGTGATTTTTCTCAATGGCGGGGCAATACCGGGCAGTGGGAGATTGTCGGCGGTGCTTTTATGAAGCCCGACGACGAGAAGATGCTGGGCAGTAAGCCGGGGACGGGAGTAATTATCAACGGCCCTGCCGGCAGGACATCGCATCTTTTCAGCAAAGACGAATTCGGTGATGTCAAGGCGCATATCGAATTTATGATTTCGAAAGGTTCCAACTCCGGAGTTTACTTTATGGGCCGGTACGAGATTCAGGTCTATGACAGTTACGGCATTGAAAAAGGCGAATACCCAGGTATTGAGTGCGGCGGCATCTATCAGCGCTGGGATGAAAACAGAGAACCCAAAGGTTACGAAGGTCATTCTCCAAGGGTCAACGTATCGCGAGAGCCGGGACAATGGCAGAGTTTCGATGTAATTTTTCGCTCCCCGCGTTTTGACAAAAATGAACAAAAGATTGCCAACGCCCGTTTTGAGAAGGTCGTCCATAACGGTACTGTGATCCATGCCGATGTTGAGTTAAGCGGGCCGACGCGTGCAGGTGCGTATAACGATGAAAAACCGACCGGGCCTTTTATGCTGCAGGGCGACCATGGGCCGGTGGCGTATCGCAATATCCGGATTGAGCCGGCTGGGCCGATTCCGTTCTTTGCGATTGATACAGGAACAAAAGACGACAAACATAAAACCGCAAAAGAGCAGGTGGAAATGGTCAAGGAATTAGGATATGCGGGAATTGGATGCACGGCGGGTGAAGGACTCGGTGAAATGCTCGAAGAGCTGGATAAGAATGGTTTAAGACTGTTTGCTGTTTATCTTGGTGCGAATATTGACACCGACCAGCCCAAATACGGCCCGGAATTGAAAGAGGCAATAGAGATATTGAAGGGGCGCAATGCGATACTCTGGCTGTTCGTGCAAAGCAAGAAGCTCAAGCCGTCTTCGCAGGAAGGTGATGCGCGTGCAGTGGAAGTCATCCGGGATATTGCAGATATGGCGGCTGAATCCGAAGTGCGGGTGTCCCTGTATCCACACACCGGCTTTTGGGTAGAGCGGGTAGAGGACGCAATAAGAGTGGCGAAGAAAGTTGACCGCAAAAATGTGGGAGTAACCTTCAATCTCTGTCACTGGCTAAGGACAGATGACGAAAAGAATATGAAATCACTGATAAAATCAGCGATGCCGCATTTGTTTGTGGTCAGCATCAATGGCGCTGATAGTGGAGGTAAAGATTGGAAACAATTGATTCAGACGCTGGACCGCGGCTCCTTTAATATTTTCCGCTTCCTAAAAGTGCTGAAGAAATCCGGCTACACCGGCCCGATAGGACTACAGGGCTACGGCATTAGCGGTGACGCTTACGAGAACCTGAAGCGTTCAATGGGCTCATGGCACAAGCTAAACAAGAAGTTAGCTGCCAAGGAAAAATAGCTCAAAGATTTTCGTTTATAAACTAATTAGTATCTGTTGCGGAAAACGTAAATCGACGATGGCACCCCTGCGAAAGCAGGGGTCCAGAGCGAAAAACTGAATTCCAGTTCCTTCGACTCTGCTCAGGACAGATTTTGCGGGAATGACAAATACTGTTTTCGCAATAGGAACTAACTATGATACAAAGAACGAGCCCGGCATAAGATATGACCCCGTCGCGAGGAAAGCCTTGCGAAAATGTCGATTCGAGCTTCCGTAATATCAATGAAATTTCAATAAGAAAGGGCAAAGAAAAATGAAGAGTAACAAATTGTGTTGTTTGGTAATTTTGGTTGTTGGATTACTTGCCACTTCGGGTTGGGCGGGCGATTGGCCCCATTACCTGGGCCCCAATTTCGACCTCCAGCCTTCGCTTAAGGAGTTCACTGCGAAATCGGGGACCAAGGTATGGGACGCGAAGGTCAAGACGGGCATGTGCTCGCTCACCGTCGCCGACGGTCTGCTCTACACGATGGGCAACAGCGGAACAAAGAAGGACGAGGACAAGAATAAGGCAAGGGACTTCGTCTACTGCTTAGACGCGAAGACCGGTAAAGAGAAGTGGACCTTCGACTACCCCTGCCTTCTCGAACCGCGCCTCCATCCGGGTGGTCCCAGTTCCACGCCAACCATTCACGAGGGGAAGGTATACACGCTAAGCAAGTTTGGCCACATCTTCTGTCTCGAAGCCAAAACAGGGGAGAAGGTCTGGGAGGCCTCGGCAGAACAATATAAACCAGACGCCGCCTGGTGGGGTTTTCCGGGTTCGCCCACGGTCGTCGGCGATGTCGTCATTTACAACGTAGGTGACAGAGGACTTGCTTTGAACAAGGACACGGGCCAGGTTGTCTGGAAGAGCGAGAAGAATGTTGTCGGTTACTCGACAGTTAAGCCACTGCCTACCGACATTTTCAATCGTCCGGTGGTGGCCGTGTTCACAAACCGGGATTTCTTTGTCCTCGATCCGGCAACGGGTCAGTCCGTGGCGACCTACACGAAGACATGGAAGGAGAAGTCGAACTGTAACGGGATAACTCCCTACATCCACAAGGGCCATATCTACCTCGTTCACAGCGCACATGGCATGAGCCGTCTGTCACTGGACGGCGACACGTTCAAGCAGGATTGGCTGTCGGAGGACGCCAAGTACCCAAACGAGTGGTTCGCCTTCAACACCCACGTGATTTACGGGGACAACATCTACTTTTTGACCAAGGACCGCAAGCCAGGTGGGACGGGGTTGAACTGCGTCGACGACGAGACGGGTCAACGCAAATGGTTCGATGAGAAATACGATTTCGGAAATTTGCTCCGGGTCGGTGATAAGATGATCATGCTCAGCGAGACGGGCGAGCTGATCTGGGGCGAATTAGGCGAAGGGGCTTTCAAGGAAACTCACCGGCAGAAGATTCTGGAGGGCCTTTGCTGGGCAAAGCCAGTTCTGCTCGGTGATTTCCTCTACGCGCGCAGTGCGGAGGGAGACGTCGTCTGCCTTAAACTCGAATAGAACTGTTATGGTAGGCTGATGGACACTATAACAAGATGAGATTGGAAATTCGTAAGCTAATATTGACATTGTTAATGGGGCTCAAGGGGGAATCTTTGGTGTATAACCTATAGGATGGAGATCGAGATCGAATACTCTGTGTCTGGTGTTGTCTATAAAAGCAAACCTTGACATAATCCCGTAAAAACTCGTCCAAAATACGTCTAAAGGAGAATAGGCTGCAAACATAAAAAGACCGCATCATCATGGGAAATATGCGGATTAAGCGCTCCTGCCGGAATATTCGAGGTATTCGTCAAATAAAATAGTGCATTCGGCATTATCTTTGGTAATATATGGAAATGGTGGGCATCCATTCTCCGTCCCGAGAAAATCGGGACTGCGAAGGACGAAAGCCCCACCCTACAGATGAGATTGCCACGGCCTTTAAAAAAGGCCTCGCAATGACGACTCTGTGAATAATGTGTTACAGAGAATTAGGTGCTTACAAGAAGAATTCGATACGTTGCAAATGGAAACTCTTAAGCTATTGTGTGATTATTTTCCGACGGCGGTTTTTACCGGCAAGTGCCTGGTTTTCATAAGCGAGAACTGGCGCGTCGAGCTTACCGAGCATAAGGACAGCGATTTTAGCAAGTCGAGCGCTGAGCCTTCGGTTATTCGCGTCAGAATCTACAAGAGAACACTGGACGGCGAGCTTATCGGGGGGCATTATGAAGATTTTCAGCTTGCCTTGATGGGTGAGCTTGCCGGGCAGATTGAAAAATATGTGCAGATGGCAATTGGTGCGAACCTGCGGGAAAATATTGAGTAATTCGCATGCAGGATTGTGCGTGCTTGTAATTCTCAGCAAACCCCCCAGGATAAACCTGGGGGCTAAACGGAAGCCCTGGGTAGAATCCAGGGCTTGTTATTGAGATGGCTAATCCGGCGATTCAGGAAGTTGATGGGGGTGTTGTGTTTGCTGCAAAGATTGTTCCCGGCAGCAGTGGGCAGACGCGGATTTGCGGGCTGCTTGATGGGATGCTGAAGGTTAAGGTTTCCGCGGCACCGGAAAAAGGAAAGGCCAACCAATGCCTGCTGAAGTTTTTAGCCAAAGAACTCGGCGTAAAAACGAATGCGGTTAGTATAATTCGCGGCAAAACCAGCCCGGTCAAGCATGTGCAGGTTTTGGGCATTTCGGCTGATACGCTGTTGAAAATACTGGGTTTGAATAAATAGTATTTGTTTCAGAAAACAAAACCGGATGATATCACCCCTGCGAAAGCAGGTTTCCAGAGCGAAAAAGCTGGATTCCCGCTTATGCGGGAATGACAAATACTGTTTCCGCAACAGGAACTAAATAGGGAAATGGTGGGGCAAGCCCCACCCTACAGATAAGATTGCCACAGCTCTTCGGGCTTTGCAATGATACGTACAATAAACAGGACTTTTGTTAATGAAGGACAAATCAACTCTGCTTTCATCAAGTGACATTGAAGACCCGACTTCACTTGGATATATGCTGAAGTTAGCGGCACCGATGGTGGTAACGACCATATCTTTTACCGTTATGCAGTTTGTTGACAGATTTATGGTTTCGCGTTTGGGAACGGATGCGTTGGCGGCGATTTTGCCGGCCGGGTTTGTCAGCTTTCTTCCCGGCGGGTTCGCCATAGGTGCAATAACAAGCTTAAACACTTTTGTAAGTCAAAGTCTCGGCAGAGGTGACAAAAAGGGCTGCTCGAATTATTTCTGGCAGGCGGTATATATGGGACTTGTTTATTTTTTGGCTGTGGTGGTGATTATGTGGCCGACGGCGCCGTGGATATTCAAAGCGATGGGACATCCGCCGACGGTGGTCGGTATGGAAGTAATATATCTTCGAATTATGCTTTATGCCCATATTCTGGCCGTTATTAACTGGTCGTGCGGTCAATTCTTTATGGGCATACATCGGCCGATTATTACGATGTGCGCATCGCTGTGCGGGCAGGTGGTCAATGTGACGGCTAACTACGTGTTGATTTTCGGCAAGTTAGGTTTTCCCGCGATGGGAATTGCAGGAGCCGGCTGGGGGACGTTTATCGGGATAGGAGTTGCGGCTTCCGTGAATATGTCCCTGTATTTGAGCAGAAATATAAACGCAGAGTTTAATTCCAGACGAACGTTAAATATTGATTTTGGTAAGATGTATGATTTGCTGAAGGTGGGACTTCCTGCGGGATTCGGATTGATGGTGAATGTAGCATTCTGGGGTGTGATTTTGTTCGGATTGGTAGGAAAATTCGGTACCGAAGCTCTTGCCGCGACAAGCGCTGTGCTTTCATATACAAGCCTCTCGGTTATGCCGATTGTGGGGATGAGTATGGCCTTGACAGCGGCGGTGGGCAAGACCATAGGCCTGGGCAGAAAAGATATAGCTATTAAACAAACCAGAGTATGTCTGAAAGTCGCGCTGCTTTATATGGGACTGGTGGGGATTTGCTTTTTTGTATTTAGAAATGCCCTGATGGCATTTTGGTCGTCTGACGATAAAGTAATCGAAGCGGGCGTTAAAATTCTGATTTGTGCCGCCATATATCAGACCTTTCACGCTGCACGGACAATTTACAGCGGCTCATTGCGGGGGGCGGGCGATACGGTTTGGCTGGCAATCATCTCTGCGGTGGGAGCCGTAGTGATATTAGGACTTGGCGGCTGGCTCGTGGCTATGTTTTTTCCCTCATTAGGGGCCCTGGGGCCATGGTCTGCCGCCACGGTTAGTATTATCGCGGTGGGATTAGCCAACCGCTGGAGGTTTAAGAGCAAAAGGTGGATGGACATAGATTTATTTAAGCGCCATGCGGTCAGCGTGCCCATTCAAAACGGAGCGGCGGTTGAGTAACATTATGTATCTCTTATACCTTTTAACCCACACAAATATTAAGGGCTGACAGTGTCTCAAACTGCCAGCCCTTTGGACAAATGGGATAGTGCATAATTATTCTAAACACTTTGTATTTTTCTGAGGTGCCCTATTGTGCTAAAGACGCTATTGACATCACCAGGGATTGGACGCGTTCAATCGCCCAAGGCATCTGAAAGGTAGCTGAGGGACAACACGAGTCGCGTGTACAAATTGTCCATGTGCGCACCATCGAATATCTCAAGCTGATGCTCTATACCGGCAGCACTCAGCGCCTCAGAGAATGCCTGTGCTATCAGTTGCTCTCCTAATTCATCTTTGTCCCCTGCGTCCAGGTATATTCCTTTGAGGCTTGCCAGGTCTGAAACATGGTCAGGGAATATCTGCAGCAGGTCATAAACCGCCCATCTCTGCGCGACATCTTCTCTGATCTGCACATTCTCATCAAACGGAATATCCACGTAAAACGGCGGGTTATCCAGGTTAGGTGAAAAAGCTGCCGAAAACAAATAGAGCATACTCGTCCAGGGTTTAGCAGGATCGGGCCCCATCAGCGTCAACCCCTCAGGATTCTCCGCAGCTACTATTGGCTGAATCCCCGGTAGCAAGCCGGCGGTCATCAGGGTCCCGCTGTGGCTTGCTGCTGCACCAAAGACATCGGGATGCCGCATAGTCAGGTACATAGCAGCGTAACCACCCATGCAGTGTCCAGCTATGCCACGGCTATTCCGGCTCGGCAGTGTCCGATAGTTTGCGTCAATGTATGGGACTATATCATTTACTATATAGTCCTCATGATTGCCGTTCAGTGCTGAATTGACACAGAAGCTACCACCATATGCGGTGCTTATGTCAGGCATCACGATAATCATCGGTTGCATCTTACCATCAGCTATGAGCCCGTCTATAATGCTGGCAAAACCGGCCTCGGGTAAATTCTGCACAGCAATCCCTAACAGACTAAAAAACGGTGAAAACTCCCCGCATGCCCACCAGCGTTCAGTGGCCCCTAATCCGGGCAACAGGTACACAACAGGATAGCCTTTGCCAGAGGTTTCATACCCAGGTGGGAGATAGATAACCATATTCCTCATTGCTGGATCACCCAGCGGATTGCCCTCCAGCGACGGGCTGGTGATCTGGTCCACCGCTAAATCATCTGGAACAGGCAGCGGGCCAGTGGGGGCTAACTCTCCTAATAGCTCTACTTCGGCGATCTGCATACTGTTGGCACTTCCGGCGTCTCGAACGGCCGGGAATAGAACTTGATAGTGAGCGTATGCCACGTCATTATCAAACGAAATCGGCGTTGCGTTCATTGTGAAGCGAGGCCACGCATCCGCCTGGGCGAAATCGACGATATCACCA
>DATKYR010000138.1:0-9297 GCA_035528395.1 Sedimentisphaerales bacterium | reverse complement strand
ATTGTCAAAAGAAAAAGGGTATGGAAAATAAAATATTGTCACTACACGAAATGCTGCTCAAGGCAAAAACGTTGTTTATCAACCCAAGAACGCCGATTTGACCTCAAAAGTTATCCACGAAGTGACGAACATGTGCTAGTTACGCACGCTGCGAAACTAGGCTGGTGTGATTGTACGCCACAATTGAGCAACGACCGGGTAGGTTCGATTTGAAACTTTACCGAGTTTGCTGGCTAAGCCCTCACTCCACACACATCTCAATTGATGAGCGCAATCTCAACATCCTCAGGAGCTCTAATTCCAAACTTGGTGTTATCCCGCCCTATGTCATTTATCCGAATCAGGACATTGTCCCCAATCACGACACCTTCGTTTGCCTCCCGCACGATTGCGTCGTACGTCACACCTTCAGCACATTGTGAAAACTTAGGTTTTAGTTTCCACACACTATTCCTTGGCTTGCTACCAGCACGGCCTTTGAACAAAACGCGGTAGGTTTCAAGTCTATGGATTGGAATTCCCTTGGGTGTTCCGATAATAAGGCGTACCTTGCCATTTGAAATCAGATCCACGGAAACTGTGACACACCCGACCCGGAAGCCTTCATTGATGTTCCGACTTATGCTTCTCATTAGATTCCTCCGAAAATTGGGCCATCGGGCTTCAAAAGTGAATTATGCATCCGTGCTACCATCTCAACTACCCTTTGCATTCAACTCTATTTTAACATATTTCGGTCTTTGAACTCAACCCACTTAAATAAAATTTTTGGTCATCATTGTCAAAATCGGGCGCTAAACCCTGCCGAATTTGGCCTCTAACTCCTTTTCAATCAGGTGCTTATGACAAAGAAAAGCACCATTATGCTTCTCCGCTAAGTATAAATATTCTTGCATAAATACCCAGCCCCATAGGACTGTGTTCTCTGCCGTCTTCATGGTAATCTTCCCACTGGCCAATGAGCTTCTTTGCTATACGTTATCTTGTCCCAGCAACTTGTCCCGCAACATCGGCCCATACGTTGATCCGACAAGCACTAACTTCCAAAAAATTTCGTGCTTCGTGTCAGTATCTTTCAACAAATCACAGCATACATCATAGTAGTATTCTTGTTCAGCGTACCGCTGAGTAATCCGTCCCTTCTCAGTTAAACGAATTCTATCACCATTAAATTCTATGATCCCGATATTCTCAAGATACACTGCCGCTGCTATCATGTCCTCTTTGCTGATCTGTATTAGTTCCTTCCGTGTCCTATCACCGGGGTCGACCTTGCTGGCGAGCGATTGCTTTACCAAGCCAATAAACTCATCGTCTATCTTTCGACGATAACTAGCCAGTTGCAGTATTTCCAGAGGCAGGGGCAACACCGTGTTGACATTCCCGGATGCCGTGAACACGTTTGGAAGACTCTCCTCTCTTAGCAAGACCCTTATTGAGCCGCGCTCAATGTGCCTCTGAATGAATCCCTCTGCGGTGTTCAGTTTGATACCTTTAGGAGGATTGGCTAAAAGGAGCTGCTTTAGAATGGCAAGACCCTTGCGGTGATCACCGTAGTGCAACTGCTGAATCACCTGGCACAGCCGAGGACTAAATGGATTGATTCTGTCAGGACCGCTCACCTCACTTACGCGGATCTTAACAATGTCTGATAGCGATACATTGGGAAAGGGGTATACGATGGGGAACAAAGTGTCGATATCCTTCTTTGTTTCTTCACTGTAATTCCTATAGGTAACGTTGCGAACAGCGAGCCATTTTATTATCGGTGCCTGCTGCAGCATCTTGAACACTTCAACGGCTATCGCGAGCACGTGCTTCTCATCTGTTATGTGGTCGACGTCATCAATAACCAGAACGAGTTTCTTGGTCAACCGGGTCTTAGTTGCTATGATGTACTTCAGGAACTCATTCAGCTTTTCGTAGTTGTTTAGGTCCTGATTATCTAAGATGTCCGCAACGAAGTCACTTTCAGGGGCACATTCTTTGAGGTAACCATAAACAGCTTCAAACAATGTTCTGAATGTAGCTCCTGTGTCAATTCCATCCGAACCGATGAACCTTCCGGCGTGAATTACTTGATGATGGAACCGCCCTCTGACCTTTTCATGCTCCATCAGAAAATAGAAACACGAGGTTTTTCCCCAGCCACGGGGACTTTCGATACGAACAGCCGGTTCCGGGTTCGTTCCGGTCAGCCCCTCTAGCAAGTCAGCGATGAAAGCCTCGAGCATGGGATCATCGTGGTGATATAGCTTCATGAAACGAGCAGTTCCCGCCAGGTCATGAATCTCGAAGAACCGTGGAATATCCTTCCACTTCAGTATAGGTAACCAAGGTTCAATGGGCATTCATATACCTCCTAGGCAGCTATGTCTACGACAGAGACAATTACCGACCAAAACATCGTCACACTTCCCACAAGGAGAAGTACCCCGATGAAAAGCCGTAGCACTGGCCTCTCGACATCGGACAATTCGTATAGGGTCTCGGACAACAAGTAAGTGGCCCTTTTTCTTGCAAGAAGTTGGTACGCTTTCTCCACAGGCAGAATATTCTTAAGGCGTTCTGCATTCACTCTTTGGCAGATAGCCATGTATCGATCTCTAAGGCGAGGTAGCTCTATAAAGAACGTTTTCGTGTCGATCGCATCCGCCATCCTTGCCATTCTCTCCGCACACGCTTGTCCATTTGCATTGTTCTTTACCAGATCAGGCGCCAACACTCTCGTTAGCAGGCTCCCTAGCGAATAGGTGGCTGCTCCCAAAACAGCCAGTCTCACGGTGACAAAACCCACTCCCACTTTCTCCATCAAATGTAAAAGCCTTGCAAGTACTGGAGCAAGCGATAGCACGATGAGAGCCCTTCCAAACAAGAATCTCGATCCAGTCCACAAACAGCTCCAACGAACCGTATTCGACAGGAACTTCCACAGTGAAGAATTCTTTTCCTTCGCCCCAACAATGCACTTCATACAGTCACCTACTGAATCTAAGCCTAACCGCATTATCAAACCAAAAACCCGCCATTCCCGCCAAATAATTTCGTATATCGTATTTCGTATGTCGTACCATTTAATTAGAAAAAGCATGGGCTAAAGCCCATCCTACGACTACGACACTCAAAAGCAGAATTCTCTTAGATGCACACCCCGAATGAGAAAACAGATACGAGATTATCCCCGTTAGATAATCCGTTATATCTCACGGGGTAAAATAACAGTAAGTAAAGGAAAAGTCAAAGGAATCTTTTTAGAAAAATTGCACCGCACCAATTAGTCGTGAGCCAAGCTCAATTGGTGCGGCGTTTCCGCTTCGCTCCAAGTTTAAATGGTGAATGGTTAATTGGAAAAAAAGACAAAAGGGAATATCGAATACCCAATAAGGAATGTCGAATTTCGAAGTGCAGATGCGGATTAGAATAGGCGAAATTTAGAAAATTAGGAGTGGTTCGGGTATATGGTTCGGGTGAGGGCGGTCACAAGACATAAATAGGTTTGACTGTCCCTATTTTAGACGATTGGTGGGGCAAGCCACCACCCTACGGTAATAAAGTGACTAAAGTGCCTAAAATGAACTAAAGTGAGCTAAAGTTGGAGGATGGAGTTAGTTGATTCCGTCAAAAGTCATGCCGGATCTTTGATAGTGAATTAGAGAATTGGTGGGGCAAGCCCCACCCTACCTTTTCTAAATATAACGGCGTAAAGCCTGCCTTCTACCCTCGGGGTTTGGGAAGAACGGGATAGCGTTTTTGCATAAACCGCAGGTCATCCCGTTCATCGGCGGGAGGGGTCATATCGAATACGCTTTGATCGCCCCAGGCGGCACGCATAGCCATATCAATGGTGCTCGGATTGACCCATCTGTGCATATCGGTGCTTCCGTCGGCCCAGCCTAACGTGCCTCTATTTTTACTGTGCCAGATTGCCAGCGGGTCAATCCAACTGTTTCCAAAATCTTTACTCACCACCCAGGAGCCCATATTGTATCCCCTCGGATCGATTTCCTCTACAAAGACAAATGTATCGGCGGGATTTTTAATTTCGCTATATTTTATAAGGTGCCGATTGCTCCACTCTTTTTCTTCGCCGTTCAGCGCGCCGGAGACGGAAAAACTGCCAAAGGTGTACTGACCTTCCCGCTTTATTCTGTCGTCAGAGGGACAACGATACACATCTACGTTCTTGACGTAGGAATAGAGCAAACCCTGTCTCAGACCTTCCTTACATTGCTCGGTGTGGTCGGGGTCACTGCCCGTTGGACCTCTCATCCAGGCATCTGCGCTTCGGGCCGGCATGCCCCCAACCAATTTATCATCATTATCATCTTTGTACAGCAGCCACGCGAATGACAGTTGCTTTACATTGTTAATGCAGTGGATACGTTTGGCCTGGTCTCTGGCCCGGCTTAAAGCGGGCATCAAAATCGCCATAAGTACCGCGATAATGGCAATTACTACTAACAGCTCGATTAGTGTGAAAGCTCTCGTTTTCATCTGTATCACTCCTTAATCATTATTACTGTCCAAAAGTAAAGATGCGCTAAAGAAGTGTTGTGTTCTGCTAATTCTGAATTTTCTTAACATTTTGGACTTAGAACCTATCCAAATAACCCGCTCTATTGCGGCCGGCTGCAAAGCCCGATGCCTGCGTTGTCGGTGAAAAAATGTTCTCAACGTGGAGAAAACCACGCCTCCGAGCATTTTTGGCCTGCCGCCTTGGCCTCGAACTCCGCCATAGGCGGACAAGTTTTCGCTCGGCCTCATAACGACCCGGTTATCCGGATAGGCTCTTATCGTTCGTATTATATTACGTCAGGCCGAATATGTCAACACTGAAATTTGCTATTTTTTGTATAGTCTTGTTCAACAAGGTCTTATCGTTTGTTGCAGAATTTGTAATGTGGTCAATGATTATGAGCTTTTGGCAAGATGACAGCGAGGCAACGGTGAGAATTTATGGATTGCACATCGACTGCTGTTTTTCTAAATTTGCAAGCATGTCCAGGGGCCAGTCCTAATCATGGGACTTGCATGGATACCCACTGGCCATATAAGTGATGTCTTCAACCTCGTTGGCCGGATGGTTCATATAGAATGAGAAGGCTGCTGGTGGCTCATACATGGCCCGATGAGCCCAGTCGATGAAACTCCTGTCGTTCCATCTGTGCATTTCCGCATGGCCGTCGGCAAAACCGATTGAGCCCCTCTCGTTGTGCCACATCGCCAATGGGTCCACCCAGCTCGGGGGGCCGAAATCCATGACCCAGGAACCTGTGTTGTATCCTCTCGGATCGATGTCCTCCAAAAATATGTACTTGCCGGCCGGTCTCTTTAAATCGGAATATTTCTTGACCTGAACCGCCCCTGACCAGTTTTCTCCATTGGCGCCGCCGGCGATGGAAAAGCTTCGAAAGGCAAATTGCCTCGGATCCTTTACCCTTAAGTCGGCAGGGCAGCGATATACGTCAACCGTATCGTTGACATAGGGAAAAAGCGCTCCATTTCTTATAGCTTCTTTCTTTTGCTCAACGCTGTCACCCGATGGAGCTAACACCCAGTGTCCCGCGGTTGTGTGACCCCCAACCAATTCATCATCATTCTCGTCTTTGTACATAAACCAGGCCAGAGAGAGAGTCTTTAGATTACTGACACAGTGGACGCGCTTGGCCTGGTCTCTGGCCGCCCTCAAAGACGGCATCAGAATCGCCATCAGTACAGCGATGATTGCAATTACAACCAGCAGTTCGATTAGTGTAAAAGCTCTTGTTTTCATCGGTATCACTCCTTAATTATGTTTACTGTCCAAAAACAAAAGTTGCGCTAACGAAGTGTTATGTTCTGCTAAATTTGAATTTCCTTAACGTTTTGGACTTACCATTTGTATTATATTGCGTCAGGCCGAATATGTCAACACGGAAATTTGCAATTTTTATACGTAGCCTTGTTAGTCGGGGTCGTGTCGTCTGTTATAGAATTTCTGATGTGGTCAACGATTATGAGCTTTTGGAGGGCTATATTCCCAGCTCTTTTTTGACCTCATCGATTTTCTCGATAACGAAATCCAAATCGTCCTTGCTATGGGCGGCGGATATCTGTGTGCGAATTCGTGCGGCCCCTTTGGGAACCACAGGATAGGAAAATGCTATGACGTAAACACCCTTTTCCAAAAGTTTCTCTGCCATTTTTTGGGCCAGAACAGCATCTCCAAGCATAATCGGCACGATAGGATGTTCGCCGGCGATAACGTCCAATCCGAGTCTGGTAATCTGCTGCCTGAAGTAGCGGGTGTTGTCCATGAGTTTGTCGCGGAATTCTGTGGAATCAAAGAGCATCTCCAGGACCTTAAGCGAAGTGGCGACGATGGCCGGCGCAAGCGTATTTGAGAAAAGATAAGGCCGCGAGCGCTGGCGCAGCAGCTCAATAATTTCTTTTCTTCCGCTGGTGTAACCTCCACTGGCCCCGCCCAGAGCCTTGCCGAGCGTTCCGGTTATAATATCGATGCGTCCCATTACCCCACAGTGCTCGTGAACACCCCGTCCCCGCTTGCCTAATACCCCGACTGCGTGCGAGTCGTCCACCATTACCAGTGCATCGTATTTTTCCGCTAATTCACAGATTTGGTCTAATTTGGCTATGGTTCCATCCATTGAGAATACACCATCGGTCGCAATCATACGGAACCTTGCCGATTGGGCCTGATGCAATTTATCCTCCAGATCCTGCATATTGGAATTTTCAAACCGCAGGCGCTGGGCCTTGCACAGGCGTATGCCGTCGATAATGCTGGCGTGGTTAAGCTGGTCGCTGATTATGGCATCTTCGGCGGTGAGTAAGGTTTCAAACAGGCCTGTATTTGCGTCGAAACAGCAGGAATACAGGATAGTGTCCTCGGTGCCGAGAAATTCGGTAATTTTCTTTTCAAGTTGTTTGTGTATTTCCTGCGTGCCGCAGATAAAGCGAACCGAGGAAAGACCATAACCCCATTTTGCATAACTGTCCTGTGCGGCCTGGATGATGTCCGGATGGTCGGCAAGGCCCAGATAATTGTTGGCGCATAAGTTGATGACCTTTTGGCCGCTCTGTATTGTAATCATGGCATTTTGCGGACTGGTTATGATGCGTTCGGCCTTGTAGAGTCCATTGTCATTTATCTGTTTGAGCTCTTCGGATATATGAGATTTCATCGCTCCGAACATATCTTGTTCCTCGATATAATTTTTTAAGGCCGACTCCGCCGAAGTCGCTGACGCTTCAAAGCTATGGCGACGAAGCACGGCTATGTCACCTCGCGAAGGCGGACCGGCTTTTTATTCTTCCGTCCAGTTCAAAATAACTTTTCCTGAATTTCCAGACCGCATTATTTCAAAGGCCTTAAGATATTCAGTATAGTGAAAGCTGTGTGTAATAAGCGGTGTTAAATCCATCCCGCCTTGAATAAGCATAGTGGCTATATACCAGGTTTCAAACATCTCCCTGCCGTAAATCCCCTTGATAGTAAGACCGTTGAAGACGACATAATCCCAGTCAATGGCGGTATGTGGCATTATTCCCAGCAGTGCGATTTTACCGCCGTGGCACATGTTTGCAAGCATATCTTTGAATGCGTCAGGACTGCCCGACATTTCCAGGCCGACATCGAATCCCTCCTTCATATCGAGTTTCTTGAAGGCGTCTTCGATTTTTTGGCTTCTCGCATCCAGAGTCATAGTAGGCCCCATCTTTTTAGCCAATTCCAGACGATATGGATTTACGTCGGTAATCACCACGTAGCGGGCGCCTGCATGTTTCGCTACGGCTATCGCCATACAACCGATAGGCCCTGCACCGGTTATCAATACATCTTCTCCAACCAGGTCGTAAGAGAGAGTGGTATGGACCGCATTTCCGAAAGGGTCGAAGCAGGTCAGTATATCTGTAGGTATGTTAGGGTCACAATGCCAGACGTTGGTGACCGGGATGGACAGATATTCGGCAAACGCGCCGGTTCGATCCACGCCGATACATTTTGGGCCGGTGCAGAGATGCCTGCGTCCTGCCAAGCAATTTCTGCAGCGTCCACAGACAATATGTCCTTCGCCGCTGACCAGCTCGCCCAATTCCACATCGTGTACATTGCTGCCCATTTTTTCCACGGTGCCGACGAATTCGTGGCCTATGACCATAGGGGTCTTTATTGTCTTTTGAGACCACTGGTCCCAGTTGAAGATATGAATATCCGTGCCGCAAATCGCGGTCTTGTGAATTTTAATCAGGACATCATTGACGCCGATTTCAGGTACAGGTACATCTTCCATCCACAGGCCTGGTTCCGGCTTGCTTTTTGCCAATGCTTTCATTGATTAACTTTCCCTATTTACCATTTTATCTGCTTAAGTTCGTGGGTTCTTTCGTGGTCGGTCATGCCCGGTGCCAGTGCTGTTATCGTTATAAAGCCTTCCACCAGTGATGTTATATCGGTGGGGCTCTCTTCAGCGAGGTCGGGCACGCCGGCTAATTGAAATACCGTTTGGCCCTGTTCGTTCTTTTGTTGGATATAGTACTCGTCAAAGATTTTAGTCGATTGAGGTACAACCCTTACTCCTTTTGGCTCGCCTTTGGATAGTAGTGGTATGTTAATATTTATCACATCGCCGTTTCTGACCGGCATAAGCTTCTCCAGGATTCTCGCACAGTACTTAGCGGCTCTGTCGAAGTCCATCTGCTCCTCGTTGGCCAGGCTCATCGCAACCGCTGGGATTTTTAGGAATGCGCTCTCCATCGCGGCGGCAACAGTACCGGAATAGTAAACGTTTATTCCCGCATTTGCGCCGTTGTTTATGCCGGCAACGAGCAGGTCTATCGGCCCCTCGTGCAGTTGCATAACTGCGAGTTTAACACAATCGGCGGGGGAGCCCTGCACGCTAAAGCCTGCGAATTGGCCGTTGATGTCAACTTTATTGCACACTAACGGCTGTGAGAATGTAATACTGTGGCTGGCGCCTGACCGGCTGTCAGCCGGTGCAACTACCGTTACATTACCTATTTTGACCAGCTCTTTGTAGATTGCAGCTAAGCCAGGAGCAAAAATGCCATCATCGTTTGTCAGTAATATTTGCATATATTGTCTCGTATATCGTATGTCGTATTGCATTCTTTTTTTACGCACTACGCATCACACAATACGCACGACGAACATTGTAATTACCTGCCTGCCTCATGTCAATCGACAGCTTAACAGCATAATATATAATGCTTGTCATTGCGAGGAGGCCGCAGGCCGACGCGTCAATCTTCAATCCAATAATCAATAATCATTCA
>DATKYR010000137.1:0-3721 GCA_035528395.1 Sedimentisphaerales bacterium | reverse complement strand
CTGGAACTCGAGATCATGTCCCTGTGGCTACGGCCGCATAGCTGCAAGGTTTCGAGAAAAAAGTCCTGTCGAATGCTTCGATGAGAAGTTCAAGAAGCATATACCTGTGATTGTGCCTTTGTGGTTCATACCAATATTGGCCAGTCTACCTGTTGTCATAAGTAGCTTCTCCTGGACGCTTTTGGCTTTGCTGGCCATATTTGCTCTCGATGCATTTGTCGTCTTGCCGCTGATTTCGACTAAACACGGCTGCAAAGAATGTCCCCAGAAGGATCTGTGTCCCTGGATGAAGCTCAGAGGCAAATCTGCTGGCTTGCCAGTATAGAAAGTCCGACGAAAACAACAACGCCGCAAAGTCCGCTTTTCGCTGTGGTGCTTTCGGCCGACGCCCGGGACCTGGTGCGATCACCTGCAGGATCATCACCGCCTCTGCAGCTCGAGGCCCAGGGCGATATCGCCGGCGGTCCAGGTCCTGGTGATACTTTCGGCCGGGCCCCGCGGCGAACACCGATGTCACTTGGTCCCGGGGCTGAGCTCTATCAGGATTAGGACGGCCGCCTGCAGGACGATTGCGGCTGTCACAAAAGCGAGGACTGGGGCGAAATATTCGATGTCACCCCCAACAACAAAGCAAAAACAGGGCACGTTCTCAAGGCACTAAGTCTTATAAGACCAATTCGATTGAGGACGTCGCTCACAGGGCAAGTGACATCGGAATGTAGCAGCTCTTTCGGAACTTTGACCCACGATCGGCTCAACACAGCCAAATCGTCTTATCGAATTCGACAGCCCTTCCAAAGCTTCAGCAGCTATCTCTCGCGGGTTGTAATCGGCCGGCTCCAATTCCTTCATCCGGAACATACCTACCCCGGGACATCCGATACGCCGGCGGGCGGCAATCTGCCTGGCAGACTCCGTCCGGTTTTGTTTAATCGACTTTTTTGTTTTGTGTTTTTTTGTTTTCATTTTTGCCCTTCTGGCCCAGGGACATCAGCATCCATTGGACCAACTCTTTTACCATAATTTAGTAGAAAATTCCGGATGTATGTAAAGTCGATTTAAAAAAAATAATTCGGAGCCGGAGAACGCAACTTCTGACCCGCGATAGACTTACAGCCCGCGGAGGACCCAAATAACATTAGAGTGCAAGTGACATTCATAGCCAAAATCGCCTTAAGTTATTACCGGCAAGCTATTTAGCGATGTAAGGTGACCTGCTGGCCGGCCCGAAATCAACCGGCCGCCATGCCTTTGCTATGCTGCACTTTGCCGGGCCCAACTGCTCACTGCTCTGCCTACGGTTGTCAAAATACTCTGCCAGCTTACCCAGCGAGCCTCCCAGATTACCGCTGGTTTCACCGGTGAAAGCAAGGTCGTAGGTTCGAAACGCTCCCCCGCCATGAAGACCTAGAGATAACTTCTTTAATACCAAGGGGTTATCTCTTTTTTTCATGCCAACTTTTTTTTGCCCCGTTATGAACTTACGACTGTCAACCGTCGTCCTTGATTATGAATTAGAATTCGAAAAGGATTGACATCAAAGTTGCAAATTCGTATAATTAATTGATGGAATTCCGGCGAGGAATGTGAACTATAGCAAGTCGCATTACGTCAAAATTGGCAGAGAGTGATGATTAGGGGTGATTGACTGCGCATAACCAACTTCAGATCGCATCTCACCGACGATACGTGCGGTTAACGGTTATGCCGGAACCATTAATCTACTTTGCTGTGGCATTTGTATTTTAGCTTTGATAAAATCCATACATCAAAGCACACGATAGATGTTCTCTGTGAAAAAGCTTTATTATGAATTCTGAAATAAATATCAAGGTCCTTACAAAACAAAGGGCCATTACTATATTGAATAGTCTGTTCGATAAATTCTTTGGTGAGCAAGATGAACTTGTCAAAGTTGAGTTAGCAAAACTCCTGCCCGGATTAGCAAATATCGATCAAACGAAGGCTTTGCATTTTTATGAAATTGGACTTTATGATGAATCTATGCTGGTGAGGACTCAAGTTGCTAAAACATTAGGAGTAATTGCTGAAATTAAACCCATTAAGTTTATTGAACTATACGAAAAAGCTCTTACAGATGAAGACTTTAGTGTTAAACAGGCTGTGGCTTCACAATTAAAATATATAGCGAAACTTAGGCCAAGTAAATTTATTCATTTTTTCCAGAGCGCCTTGACCTTTAAGTATGGTAAAGATATTCGACCAACTATAGTAGGTACTTTAGATGCGCTAATACACGCTGGACCAAAAAGATTTAGAAGTCAGTTTTGGGAGTTATTTGAAAGGAGTATTAAAGACGACTATTCAAAAGTGAGGGAAAAAGCATTTGGGTGTCTAGATGATATTGTATCTTTTTATAATGACATGGCCATTAAATTCTATAAACAAGGATTAAATGATCCAGATGAATACGTTCGTTTGGAAGTAACAAACAGAATAGCAGCATTAAGAAGAAAACATCCAGAGAAGGCTCTGGAGCTATACGAAGTAATAAAAAAGGACAAAAGTAAAAAAGTAAGGGAAGCTGCACAAAATCATCTTAGAGGCGTCCACGCAGATAAATTTGTATTGTACGATGATAAAGGACAAATATTTATAGAAGAAAGGAAAGAGAGCAATGATGAGAATAAACTTACGTATAATGAATTAATAGGCTCAACTCAGATAAGTTCAGAATATGAAGAATATATAAGAGGAATTCGGAAATCGAAAAGAAATATTTCAAATATGAGTTCTAAACAGAAGGTTGAACTTTATAAACTACGTGAACATTTCAAATCGTTTTTCCCTCGATATGGCCTCGATTGGCTTTTGTTTTTAGATAAGGATAAATTTAGAAAAGAGTTTTTAATCGGCCTACAAGATCCCAATGGTTATAATAGAATGCGCGTTGCTAAAGAACTAGCTCTTTTGATTGACGTTGATTTGAAAGATTACATAGATTTATACAATAATGGTATTGTAGAGGAAGACCCATTTATAAGAGATGGTATATCGTGGACTTTAGGTGTTTTAAGTCGCATAAATCCTGATACAGCGATAGAATTGTTTGAGGAAGGATTACACCATCCTAAAGCCTATGTGAGGGTTGAAGTCGCATATAGAATCCAAGCTATTGCGTCTGTGAATGTAGATCAATTCTTAAAATTTCTAAGAAAAGCTTTAGAAAATTCGTATGAAAGAGTACGAGCTTGTGCTGCAAGCCAATTCAAGATCATTCCCTGTGTTGCACCTGAAAAGTTTTTTGAATTTTATGAACTTGGATTGGCCGCCCCCGATGACGGAACAAAGTTTAAGGCTGCCTGGGCCTTAGCTTCTTATGTTCACACAACCAAAGAAGCTGTCTTTGGAAGATACGAAAAAGGACTATCAAATGAGGATTTACCTATCCGGGCCGGAACAACTTTGGCTTTAGCTCCTCTGGCTACTCTGAATATAGAAGAATACCTTCGTTTTTATTCAAAGGTTATTGCAGATGTGGATCCAATGGTAAGAGAGTGCGCAACAAATACTTTAGCAGGTTTGATTGAAATAGACCTATTCAAATACGTCGAACTAGTTGTACTGTCTAATATTATTAAAGTTATGTAAGTCATTTATACGATTACCTTTCCAGGGGAATTATCCCCAAGGAAAGGGAAAGTCATGGAGCGACGATTCGAAATACAAAAACACAAGATTCTTCAGGAGGCCGAGATAA
>DATKYR010000136.1:0-8157 GCA_035528395.1 Sedimentisphaerales bacterium | reverse complement strand
TCGTTTTGGCTCCAGCGAGGACAAGGCTGGCAAGGAAGCAAAACGCAGGCCTACTGGTTGGTAGTCCGAGTTTTGCTGACACCGCCAGCCGAAGCCGCAGCCAGCCAAAAATGGAAGATAATTTATTTACAAGTCCTTAGTACCTTCAGCTCATGAGGTTGCATCTGTAGTAATGCATCCGAATCAATCGCATTCTGTCTCCCGGTTTGGGGGTCAAGTAAGAATCGCTGCCCTTCGGCGGAGGTTGTCAGCCTGAGTGTGTTATGCTCTTGACCCTCATTGAAGACTATGTAGTAGTGAACTGTATCTTTCACAACATGACGTACCCGCAGATCCGGGATGGCGGGCATAACACTGACATCTACAGATATCAGGCTGTTAATTTTCTGGAGTAGTAACGTCTCGCTATCATCTTTTCCCCAGCGGATAAGACGGCCGGCACGCTCCAAAACTTGCAGCGCTCCTTTTGCTTTTGAAGGTGGGTCAAATTCGACAATTAGTGCCTTGTAGTGCATACCTGCGATATGAATACCGTCGGTTCCAACATGTGCATCCTCCCATAGGTGTCTGGCTTCAAGGTAATTGAAGTCGAGCTGGTTTTGAAAGCAAACCTTTGCGGCTTGCCACGGCAAGTAGTCATTAAGGCCGAGGATCGCAAGTCCGCAAACGTGTTTGCTGTCGGTGTTCAGCCAGCACAGGCGGCGGCACGCATCGGCAAAGGGCTTATACTGCTCCCACCAGGGGCTATTGGGGCCGACATCAGGTGGACGCTCATCGATACGAGGGCCGCGAATCGAGTAGTAGAAGGCATGTGGAACCAGCATGTTGCAGCCACGGACAATCAGCCAGTTGGTCAGCCATTTCATCTCCTCGAAAGTAAAATTGTGTCCGAACGCTCCGCAGTATTCGTTCAAGTTCCGTTTACAGCCGAGATGTATCATTGCTGAAGAGGTGCACTTGCCCTGGGTTGATTGGGGATCCTCCAAAGCGTTGGCTTTGCCAGGCTCTATATAACGCCAGACAATGTCTTGTCCCGGTATGTGAAAATGCCTCAGATGTCCGATGTCGTCAGGGGCGGCCGGGTGGCCGGTCAGAGCGATGCCGTGCGAGGCGCACCATTGATTGATCTGCCTGTAAAACGTATCTTCAAGTCTTGCTTGTAGAGCGCGAAAGTAATCGCGTCGATGCTGTTCGGCATCGGGTTCATCCTTGTACCAAAGCGCGGGAAGGTAGCCAGTGAAGTCATAACCAAGGAATCGATTCACGTGTTCGAGTATGCCCGTTGTGCCGGGTACAGCACCTCGCTCGGAGCGTTTGGCTAAGAAAGATGGCTCATCTGTGAATATGGCATGGATTGTTTTGCCGAAATGCTCTTTAAACTCATCGTAGTAGCGCTGATATACCAGGCGGATGAAACACGCCACAGCCTGTGGATTAAGAATATCGGCTGCGGGCGGCGTATTTTCCGGGACCTCCCTGTGGTTCGCTTGCCTCGGCGGATTGTCCTCGAGAAAGTGCAACCCGCGAATGAGAGAATATCCAGGTCTGATAGCCCTGTCAATAACGGCTATCCGATGCCCGTTTTGCCTGCGTTTAATAATGGCCACCAGATTCTGGCCCTGGGTCAGCTCAGGTTCACCGTTTGCGCCGATATGTATGTCATATTTCTCCGCGTTTGTTTCTGTTTCATCAAGGTCAATGGCAAAAAGACCGCGTGTCCGAAAGGCAGCGTTCTCTTCAACAACCTGTCCGCTGGACGAACCGCTCGGATACATACCTTCATCATACAGCACAACCCACATACCGTGTTTGGCCGCCTGTTCAATGGCAAATCGCATGAGCTCAATCATATTCTTGCTCATCCAACCGGTGCTTTTTGGCAGTCCCGCCCGTGGATGAATCACGAATCCATAGACACCGTGTGCCCGGAAATCTTCAATTTGGCGTGCAATTTCTTTCTCCGACAGCTCGTCGTTCCAAAACCAGAACGGACACAGAGAGTACTCAGCCGGTGTGTCTAACCAGTCGGCAGGGGGCTTATCATAACCAGCTTTTTTCTGTTCGTAGCGAACACCCTCTGCGATGGTCCCGGTGGTCACTCCGAGAGCAGCCATCCCGGCAGATACAATGAAACGCCGCCGATCCATTGAGTTTTCCGCAGGATGCCTTATGGCAGTGGCTTGTGGATTTGTCCGGCTCATTCTTTAGCAATCTCCAGTACGGTTTAGATACTGCGTTATTATAATCCAAATTCTTTCCTTGGTCAACTTGCACTTGTCTCGGCTGACTCAGCCACGCCGAACTATGAAGGGTAGAATGATAGTTGGCCGCACCTTTTACAGATTCAATGCGACTTTTTCGTTTAAGGTTGTCGATGCTCGTCCCGCCCGTCGAAGACGGGACGGGGCTCGGGCGTCCAGCCTCCAGTTTCTGCCGTAAGGCATCCTGCGGAGATACCAGCTTCGATAAAGCCAAACAAGATTCTACACATCTGGACGCCAAAATATTGTAGAATAAAGAAAGCAGAAACCAATAACTTCAACAATAAATCCAGGAGCTTATATCTAATGGAACAACACATAAAGACTCGAATGGCGGTACGCCTGTTAGTCAAAGACCCCTTCCAACAGGGGCAAGCGTATGTATCCATATCACTCGCAGTTGTCTTATTGATTTGCCTCGGCCCCACCTTCTTGCTTTCGCAATCCGCAGGATGCCTTTCGGCAGAAAGCAGGGGGGCTCAGGCTGGTGATTCACAACAGATTGTCAGCTTCACAAGTTTCAATGAATTGCATGAGGGGGCCGAGATCGAAACCGCTGTTACCAGGCAGAATCCCCCCTTGTCTGCTGTCGCAGACAGCAAAGGGGGCGGCCGGTTCGTCAATCCCCGGGCTGCCCAGCCCACACGATACATGATTGTCGTCACCGGCGGGGAACTGCTGTCAGGTGTTTATCCGGATGGGCACACCTGCTTCATCACCCGGACCCTCCGCCCGTTAGGCCTGCAATGCGTCGGCTCGATGAGTGTCGATGACAAGCAGGCTGATCTCAAAGAGGCGCTTCGCTATGCCACGGACAAAGCGGCTCTGGTAATTGTCACCGGAGGCCTCGGTCCAACTGACAATGACATCACCCGTGAGGCGCTCTCCGACTTCACGGGAATCGCGCTAAAAGAACACCCGGAGGTGCTGCAGGACATGGCCCGACGTTTCCACGTGTCACCTGCCCAGGTTCGCCCAAACTTGCGCCGGCAAACACAGGTGCCGATCCGCGGCACCTATTTCAAAAATCTCAACGGCACAGCCGTCGGCCTCGTTTTCGAAATGGCCAACGCCACGATCGTAGCGCTGCCGGGGCCTCCGCGCGAATTGCAGGCTATGGTCAGCGATGAGCTCGTGCCGTATCTGAGCCGGCGATTCGGCACACGACTGCCCGGGTGCTCACTGACACTGCGGTTTGTGGGCCTTGGCCAGTCCCAGATTGACCAGACGCTCAGGGACCACGTACCGTTGGCATCCGACATTACGGTTTCCTCGCAGTTCGAGGGCAGCCGGGTGGATTTCACCTTTTCACTGCCCGACGACACACAGCGGGATAGAGTGCGGCTCCAGGAGTTAAAGCAAAAGATTACGGAGCACCTGGGCGAATATATCTATACGGAAGGCGAAATCTCCCTGGAGGAACACGTGTTGAAATTGCTCGAAGCGCGCGGCGCGACGCTGATGCTGGCGGAAGTTAGCAGCGGCGGGAGTCTGGCTGCGGCACTGAGCAACGCGGACGGTGCCCACCAGGTATTGGCCGGGGCCTATGTTGCTCCGACTATGGAACAACTGCGTCACCTGCTCCAAGTACCCGATGACGATTGGAAAGAAATAACATCTCGCAGCCAAAGAATAGAACGACTTGCCACAGCAGCAGCCGATGCGACAGGGAGCCAATGGGCGGTTGCAGTCGGCGAGGCCTGGCGAGATGAAAGCGGCGCCGGCTACGTGGATGTCGTTTTCAAGCTGCCGAGCGGCCGTTTGGAAAACCAAAAAGTTCGATTTCGCGGCGCCGGTGAATTGGCCGGCTCCAGGCTAAGCACGCAGCTACTTGACCAATTGCGACGGAGATTAAAGTGAGGTGCGACTATGTGAGCTGAGCTTGCCGAAAACCAAAACATATACATAGTAGCTCATCAATCAAGTTTCGCAAAAGCTTTCCTTACACAGAAGTCATACGAATTCAAGTTAATTCTTGCGCCTTACTCTAAAAGCGTTCCGGCCGTGAGGGTGGGATAAATGGCCGCTATATCATAAATCGTCATTATATAAAGCGCACTTATTAAGTTGAATTGGTATCAGTTCTTTCCTCTGTCCTCTGTCTTCTGTCCTCTGTCTCACAGGTGCCACGGGCTGCGCATTGACCGTGAGAGCATTCGGTTGGCCTGTTCGCTATTGACAAAACTTTCCTTTTCAGGGTCCCAGAGCAGTCTGTGCTTAAGTGTCATGGCGATATTACCAAGGTGGCAGATAGTGACGGAGCGGTGGCCGATTTCAACCGGCGCAGCCGTTTCCCGATGTGCCTTAATACAATCGATGAAATTGCGATGATGATCGTCACTCTGATAAAGGTGGGTCTCATTCGGCCCAATCACAGAAGTTTTCAGCGACTCTGGATAGCATGTTAGCTCGTCATTTTGTATCTGAATCCAACCGTCAGTACCTTCAAAACGCAAAGGGCTGTCCTCCTCAGTTTTACAAATCAGCTCGACATCATTAGCATACCGGGCCCGGAAATGGACTTTCGTGGCCGTAGTGAACAGACCATCTCTGGGGAACTCACCTCCTAAATCTTCCACTTCGATCGGCCCGGTATGGTCTGTACCGTTGGCCCATTGGGTAATGTCGATTGCATGTGCCCCTAAGTTTGTCGTTTGGCCCCCGGAATAATCAAGGCCGAAACGGAAAGTATAAAGGCAGCGGTCCTTGTGGTAGGGGGCCCAGGGCGCCGGGCCTAACCACATATCGTAATCCAGCCAATCAGGTACCGGCATAGGCTGCCAGTCTTTAGGAGGAGCCTCTTTATTATTCGCCCCTATGGGAGTGGTTACTCTTTTGAGCTGGCCGATTCGCCCATTGCGTACCAGCTCACAGATGAACCGGAATCTTTGGCTTGACCGCCGCTGGGTTCCCGTTTGGAAAATGACACCATTTCGCCGAACGGCTTCAACCATAGCCCGACCTTCAGCAACCGTTAGACTCATGGGCTTCTCACAATAGATATGCTTGCCGGCTGCGGCAGCCATTAGTACCGGGATCGCATGCCAGTGGTCGGGCGTGGTTATGCAAACGGCATCAATATCATCTCGTGCAAGTAAGTCACGAAAATCATTATATGCATCGCAGTTTTTTTGCCCACCGGATTGGGTCTTTTGAGCATAATGGTCTTCGACTATTTTTCGGGCGGGTTCCCGTCCAAACCATGGGCCTTGCCACCCTTTCTTATACCAGTGGCCGTACTCATTGTTGGCTTTTACGACATCGCAGACGGCGACAACCTGTACATCAGGCTGACTTAGGAACGCCCTCATATTATTCGTACCCATACCGCCCACTCCGATGAAGCCCATTGTAATCCGGCTGCTTGGCTCTACATTACCGGCCTTGCCTAAAGCCGATGAAGGAACAACATAAGGGAAACTCATCGTCCCCACAGCAGCGGCAGTCACTTCTTTCAAGAACTTACGGCGGTTAGTTTTCACATCCTTCATCGTATAACCTCCAGACATGTAGTTTTCAAAATAATTCCGAATCTACGGTCTAAGCGCAACAACGCATCATCTGACGCCTATTTGTCGAATTACTGGCAGTTGACCGGCAACATACTAAGAGCTTATCCGAATAACCGTCTCGTTATGAGGCCGAGCGAAAAGTTCGAGGCCAAGGCGGCAGGCCAAAAATGCTCGCCAGAAGTGGTTTTCTCCACGTTGAGAACGTTTTTGGCCGACAACGCAGGCATCGGGCTTTGCAGCCGGCCGCAATAGAGCGGGTTATTTGGATAAGCTCTAAGTCTTTCATGAGTCTCGAAACTTCATTGTACTCCCTATACAACTTGAGGTCAAAGTGCAAAATTACATACATGAAGCTTTACTGCTGTTCGCGATGTACGCAACGGTCACCAAAAATATCCGGTAAGAAGCCTGCCGACAATTTACAGTTCTGCAACGGAGGACTTAATCTCCTCGAAACGTCCTTCGGCAAGCTGCTTGCCGTAGTTACGCATGGCATTGCCTATATTACCCCAGGCAGTCCAGACAGAGTTCTTACCCCTCGGCGCAGAGAGCTGCCTGGCGACGAGGGTGGCTTCAGAGTCGATGAAACGATCGAGCGTCTTATAGTCCCAGGTTGGCATTTTCTGTGCCAGTATAGCAAGTCGTGAGACAATTGTTTTAGTGATTAAACGTCCATCTTCAGCCGAAGCTTCTGTTTTGGGGTCGCGTCCGCCGACACCTTTGTGCGGAGGCTCACCGAGCAGAGAGAGGTCAACCGTATCGGGATAGAGGTACATCATGAGCGAGGTCTCGCCCCACGCCCCGTGGTCGCCGGTATAGTCCACATCCAATGCAAGCATATACTCAGGCGTGCCGAGCACGGGAATTCCCAGGGCACGACTCATGCGAACCGCCGTTTCGCGGACTACTATCTGCTGTGCCGCACCGTAATGGCCGGTGAGGATGATGATGGCACGGAATCCGTCACGGGCCATTTCCCGGCAAAGCTGCTCGAGCCAGGGCCGGAGTAGCTTGGAAAAGACGTTGTTTTCCGGGTCCATAACGAATGTATGCGGCTGATTCACGCCCCCGACGCCGCCGTAAAGAGTTGGCGCGACTAAGCCGCCTCCCTTTTGAGCTGCTCGAACGCACAGTGTATGTGCCTTCACTGAATCGACGCCCACGACGTTGTGCACTCCGTGCCATTCAATCGTTCCAAGCGGCTGGAAGATTGTCGGGCATGCGGCCTGTGCTTCTTCGAGCTCCTTGGGCCGAAGAAACTCAAGTCGCACCTCACGTTGAGCTTCCGCGTTTGCATCGTTCATTTCTTGTCCCACCGAAAGAGAGCCAAGTAGCGCGCCCGCCGCGGCAGTACCTAAGAGCTCTCGTCGCCTGAGTTTTCGGTTCATTATGAATCCCCTTTCTTTCTATGCAGGAGAAAAGCAGCCTGATTGTAACAAACTTCGTGTAGTGCTGCGAAAGTCTGACCCAATGTGAAGGTTTTGGGAAATATTACGGACCTTTCTGATTTTCTCATTAATAATTTTTACGAAAACTATTTGACCTCGGACTTGATACGCACAAATTTATTTGCAAATTAGTCCCATGTCAACAGTGAAGTTCCAGGAAGCTCAAATTCCTAAATGATATCTGCTGCGGAAACAGTATTTGTCATTCCCGCGGAAGCGGGAATCCAGTTTTTCGCTCTGGACCCCTGCTTTTGGGCCTGTTGAAAAAGTCGGGATTGCTTCGTCATTACATTCCTCGCAATGACGCAAAGTGCGTTTTCAGGTCATTGCGAGCGATTCGAAGAATCGCGCGGCAATCTCAAAAGGTTCATTTTGAACTTTGGCAACAAGCCCTTTCGCCGGGGTGACATCTTCGATTTTCGTTTTCTGCGACAGATACTAAATAGACATTTTTTCCCGTTGGCGGGTGTACTCGTTGATTACGACATCCAATTGAACTAAAATGACCAAAATGCCTAAAGTGCCACGTAAGTGTCATACTGAGGCGAAGCCGAAGGATCTTGCCAACGAATAAGAGATTCTTCGCTTCGCTCAGAATGACAGCTTTGCTGTCACTTTAGGCACTTCCACCAAAGTGGTGGTATTTCTTTATTGAATTTCCAGGACAGACTTGGTAATCTAATCGGAAATGAGGCTTAGTTGCGTAGCTGAGCAGAGACAGAAAGGAAATCTCAGATAAAAACTGTTCTACAATGGCATAAGAGAAGTTTGTCACTTTTTTGATTTGCTTTCTAATTGTACTGTCTAATATTATTAAAGTTATGTAAGTCATTTATACGATTACCTTTCCAGGGGAATTATCCCCAAGGAAAGGGAAAGTCATGGAGCGACGATTCGAAATACAAAAACACAAGATTCTTCAGGAGGCCGAGATAA
>DATKYR010000135.1:0-48188 GCA_035528395.1 Sedimentisphaerales bacterium | reverse complement strand
TAATGACTTACCACCCCACAGACAGACGCCACTCGCCTAAAATATCCAGGCCCTGGGTCAATTTTGGGTCATTTTTAGGCCAAAATGCCAAGGGCAGCAGGCCCCTATAGGACCTGATAAAACCTGAGATCTGTAAATTCGCAAGACTCTGAGCAGGGGCCCTTAGAGTTAGAACCTGAGAAAACCTGAGATCGGAAAATTTGCTTGTCCCGCAGCAGGGTCCTTAGGACCTGAGAAAACCTGAGATCTGTAAATTCGACCCCCTTAGCAGGGTCTCTTATGACCTGATAAAACCTAAGGACTGTAAATTCGCCCCCTGAGCAGGCCAAACCATCACCTCAGGATAGATGGCCCAGCAGTGGTGGCGGCCAATAAAAAAATAACCATAAGTACTGGCCACATAAGGAGTTATGAAGACCAGGCATCCTAGGCCCAAGACGTCTCCGTAAGTCTTTAACTCATAATTACTTATGATTGTTTGCTCCGGCGCGCAGTTAAGGCAAATAGACCCCTTCGATGGCTATCAGCCAGCCTTGGATTGGTGATATCCGTCCTCAGGGACCGTCCCTAAGAGCGATTCCTGGATGGCCCTGGCCTTTTCAAGGTCCTGGGGCTGGACTGAGAGATAATACCGTTGGGTCGTACGCATATCGCTGTGACCGGCCAATTGCTGGACCACGTGGATGGGAAGCTGGCCGGCCCAGTTGGTAATACAAGTCCGCCGCAGGTCATGGAGCGTGTAGAGGCGGCTGCCCTCCCTGCGGCATAGGCTCTTGAATCGCTTTAATAGATTATTGAGAAGGTCTTGACCTGCCCGCCAGCGTCCTCGCTCAACCTGCCGATGATAGTAGGCCCAGCGGGTCTGTCCCATGAAGACGTAGGGACAGCCTTCGGGGGCCGCTGACTGCCAGGCGGCCAGAAGATTTATTGTCTGGGCGGGCAGGGGGATCATCCGAATCTGATGGTCCTTTGGGGTCCAGGCCTGAACCAGGCCAGCGGCCTTCTTACGGGTGATATGCAACTGGTAGGACTCAAAATCAATATCGCACCAGGTAAGATTGGTGGCCTCCCGCAGTCGAAGGCCCGCGGTATACAGCGTCACCAAAAACGCCCGCCAGAATGAATCGGCTGTGCAATTGTAGATGCCGGCAAAGGTCTCGGGGCCGATGATATCCTTGCGAACCGAACCTATCTTGAGCTTGGGTACCCCATGGCAGGGGTTACTACCTTTGGGCAGATAGCCTCGCAGTATGGCCAGATTAAATAGGCGTTTTAGGACGGTTAGGTCCTTGTTGGCAGTGCCGGCAGCGATTCCGGTGCTAAGCCTGCCAGCCCGGAACCGCTCGATGTCCCGGGGGCCAATAGTAGGCAAGGGCCGATCCCAGCCGAGAAAGCCCGCCAGAGACTCAAGTGTGGCCAGATGAAGGGCAAGGGTCCTGGCTGCCACATTACCTTGGGTAAGCTCTTTGTGCTCGATGTGGAAGCCCCGCAGCGAGATCGCAGTCAATCCCGCGGACTGGGCATCTTGGATCTGGATTTCTTTTCGGGCTGCGAATGACTGGGCCTGTCTTTTGGTCTTAAAGCTTCTGCTGGGCCTTTTGCCCTCGCCGGAAAACCAGCGGGCCACCCAGCAAAAGGACCGCTTCTTCGGCCAGCTGCTTTTGGGCACTGGCCGGCCCGATGAGTCTACCGGGACCGCTTCCAGATATTTACGATACACCCCAACCCTTTTATTCGCCATCACCACACCTCCTGGTTCTATTGAAACCTATTAGTCCGGCACAGATAGCCGGCCCACCGAATGATTCTACACCCTATATTTTAACAGTTTAATCGAAATAACTCAAGATAAATATTGAATTTTATCCGGGATATTAATGAGCTACATTTTGCCCTCCAACAAAGCCCTAACTCACCTCTTCGAGCGCCTGAGGCGCCGGGCAAAACGGGGATTTTCGGCGAAAAACAGGCATTATTAGCGAGATGCAAAGGCGACCCATAGCAAATGCCTATTACCAGAGACATCTTTGTAGATAGCCCGGCCAGGTGCAACTAAAACAGCTTTCTTGAAACTCGACAAACTTGGGGGCATTTATATAGTATAATTTAAATAATGAGGGTACTAACGTCTCGCTGAAATCTATTGGTTAAAGTGGAAGGGAGGGGGCATTTTCGCATCTATCTCGCGTATTACCAGGTTTGTGCAGTTCTTATAGGCTTCCAGAGCCCTTGGGGAAGTGCGAAAATTAAAGGAGGTTTTTTATGAATAATAATGGTGAATTAAACTCAAAGCAAAAGAGATTTTGTGAGGAATATCTGGTCGACCTTAATGCGACACAGGCCGCAATCAGAGCGAAATATGCCAAGAGATCGGCTTATTCGATGGGCTATGAAAATCTGCAAAAACATCAAATACAAACATATATTAGCAAGTTAACGTTATGGAGAAGCCTAAGGACCCAAGTTACCGCCGATAGGGTTCTGCAAGAGTTAGCTAAAATAGCGTTTGCAAAGGAAGGCGTGAAAACCGGAGACAAACTGAAGGCCCTGGGTATGCTTGCAAAGCATGTATGTATCAACGACGAACTGCTTGACCTCAAAGAGAAAGCCGGAAAGCTAGCCCGGATGAGAATCGGACTTGAAAATCTGGAAAGAAAATTAGCTGAAGAAGGTGCTAAAGCAGGCGATAATGGCAAGGACCAGTAGACTGAATTTTGTCTGATGGAGCCATGAATCAGGTGCTGGGTGAAGAATGTATTAAGCGGGACTTTACAGGCGACAATGGATCGCCTTTTTTTCCCGCTGACAATAAGAACCAATCCTTCTGCCAAGGCCGGCGGGCATTTAGCAGATTCAGTACAAATATGAACTACAGTGGTCGCACTGGGCAAGCGCTGTAAGGCAAGAAAAAGAGGAGTGTGAGACTCGTGAGGAAAAGAAGGGAGGGGTATCAATGCCTGAGCATCAAGGTACGGGGCCCTTAATGCCGATACAATAAAAAAGGAGAGCCATCCGTTGGCTCTCCTTCCCCGGTATCGTTGAGGATAAGGAGGTCTTCGGCAGAACTTCGTGGAAGCACCGAACCACCTAACGATACCGGTATTTCTTTTTGGCCGAAACCGATTTGCTGTCGACTGTCAGCTTTCAGAGGTTGAAGATTGGTTATCAGTCGATTATGGTCAAAAGCAAAAGATCGCTTCAGGGGCAATGTTCACGCAATCATTGCCAGTATGTCGGTAATTGCAGGCGAAACAGCAATGATGCCATCGCTATTCACCGACCAAGGGCTATCATCAATGGCAAATACTTTCCCACCTGCTTCTTCAATACATACACAGATCCCTGTCGGTTGGGGTTTACTTGCCTGTCATCTTGCTCATGGTCGGGCGGATTGTCAGTGTCCGGGCGATTTTGTTTGAGCCTTCTTTTTGATTCGCAAAGTCTGTAGCTGGGACCATTAGCTTCCAAGATGTGAACCCGATGTGTGAGGCGCTTTAAATTGAAAGTTAATGGGGGGTTGTGAGATTATTTGAGTTAGTGTAAGTAGATTTTGATAGCAATGAAAAAAGGGCTGCAAGTATAACACTCACAGCCCTTCATAGTCATGTTCCCAGATAGCTCATATTGTCCTGCGTCTTCTCAACCAGCCGACAAGGCCTACGCCAATGCTGCCTAACAGAATCGCCCCGGGTGCGGGGATGGCATTAAACTGCAAGTCGTCGATTGCAAAGAAATCCCCGCTGATTTCAAGACGCGAAATATCATAGGCACCTCTGGTTATCACTGCATAGACGCTAGTTTTGACTCCCGAAACTACTTGGTGTGACTCAAGAAGGCTGCCGGTACTATCGTAAACGCTTAAAGTCTCGCTTCCTCCGAGGCCATTCGAAACACCGATTCCGACCATGCTGGCTGGCAGAGTCAGGTCAATCTGAATGGTACCGTCCCAGCCAAAACTAGAACCACCAATGTCATGAGAACCGGTCCCGACGAAATTTGGCGGGCTTTGAGCGGTGCTGGCATACCGTGCGAAAAGTGTGCCTGCACTAGTCAGCTCGGTAATAGAGGCAACGCCCACAGATACATAATCGTTCCACAAAACTTGAGTCCCAGTTGCCTTGTCATCAAAATTTACCAATGTCCCAAAGGTGGGCGAAAGACTGGGACTGGGTGTACCATAACTTATAGACCCATTAGCAACTGGGGTACTAACGGCGAACATCAGTCCTGCTGCTACACAAATTGTAATTAACTTTTTCATAATCGTTCCCCCCATTAATCTTGTGTGGCAGGCTTCTACCCTGCCCTAAATATTTTGTTATCTTTCTCTTTTACGATCATCCTAATAACCGGCCTACAAGGCCAGGACAACTGCTGCTCGGCAATGCCTCCTTGGGTACGGCAATATCACTCCCCCTTTTCCTTATGGATTGCCTCACTCTCGAACAACTAAAATGGCACACCGTTATACTATAACCTGAAGTTAAGTTCCCCTCCCATGAGGAACATCCTTATGATGTATTATTCTATCAAATTCCGAACCGAATGTCCAGAAAAAAATGGGAAAATCAGAAGGTTTTGCAAAAGAATTTGCATTTTTGAAATTATGGTCTTTGTATGGATATATCGCCTTTGATCGCCGGGATAATCGTGAGAACTACGGAATTTTCGTCCTGATGAAATAAGTAGTTGAAACACCACTTTTTTGGATTAGAGCTAAGGTTTTATCGGCTGAGATTTGTTACGATTCAGGCGATATACTTTAGTGGCAGACAAGCAAGAAAAAAGGGAAATCCACATGCCAGGATAGGCCGAAAACTAATGAGAACCGTTCCAGTCCGATTATATTCTTTTGGGCCGATTTTTTTGAGTCCAGAATACCCCTCAAGACAAATCAGCCGCATATCATGGAGTGTGTATGGGCTGATGCCTTTTTGCTTTTCGATATGACCTAATGTGTTGCAATAGAAATAATGCTGAACCGCCACGTACGTCAGCAGTTGATTTCCATACAGACACTTAGCAAGAACACCCGGTGGCCTGGCACTGATAACTTTTTTGCATTTGGGACAAAGTTTGCATTCCAGATGATATAAAATCTTTTTCATTTTATTATTCCACACAAAGTGTTATCTTCTTTGCTGTGGTACCCGCAGCTATGAAATGGTAAGTGTCCCAAATTCTGTGGTTCGCGGTTTTCGCCGCTAAAACTTGTGGTTCGCGAGACGAGAAAACTAATATCTTGGGCGTGGAAAAAAGTCCCACAATTCTTGGGACAGTCACTGAAATGTTTTTTTATTGATTATTTTGGCTGAGTTTGCTATAAATTAATAATTGAACACTTTTGTTGGTGATTAATCGGATCTCAGCTGAGACGTTTAGAGTGCCTCTCCAAATACTAAAGCAGTGAGGGACAATAAGCGATCATTTATGGAGCAATGGACGTGATAGAGGATGAGCAGAAGACTAAAGTGGAATTATCTGAGCAGTCGAACGCACTTCCCAGTCGTGTATCACAACTTGGGCAGGCCAGGGACGCACTGCGGGAATCAGAGGAAAAGTGGCGTTTCCTGCTAAAAAGCAGCCCTGACGCCATTTTGAATCTGGAACGAGACGGCACAATCCTGTTTGTCAACACCGTACCAGGTCACACTGTCGAAGATACCGTTGGCAAAACCGTCTATGATTTAATACCGCCAGAAGAACATGAGAAGACAAGAAAGGCAATCGAAAAGGTATTTCAAACCGGTGAAGCAGTTAGCTTCGAGACCAGTGTAATCGGACCGGATGGGAACCTGTTATGGTATTCCACTCGCCTGGGCCCGGTCAAAGAGCGCGACAAAGTAGTTAGCGTGGCACAGATATCCACCGACATCACCAAACGCAAAAAGGTGGAGGAGGTGCTGCGGGAGAGCGAGAATAAATATAGAACGCTTCTTGAGAATCTTCCTCAAAAGATATTCCTTAAAGATAGGAACTCAGTTTATGTGTCCTGCAATGAGAATTACGCCCTGGATTTACATATTAAAGCTGAGGAGATTGTTGGAAAAACAGATTATGAATTTTATCCTGAGGAGTTGGCTGAAAAATACAGAGCAGATGATAAAAGAATTATGCAGTCGGGAGAGACAAGAGATATTGAAGAAAGGTATATCAAGGACGGACAGGAAATGGTTGTCCGAACAGTCAAAACGCCTGTTAAAGATGAACGGGGTAATGTCATTGGAGTATTAGGCATTTTCCGTGATATCACTGAGCGCAAGAAGACAGCTAAGGCGATGCAGGAGTGGGAACTTCGGTACCACACACTTTTCGAGAGCATGCCTGTGGCCATCGGCCTGACCAACAAAGAGGGCCAGATTTTGGATTGGAATGACGCCGTGCTTCAGATGACCGGCTACTCTGATGCGGAGATACGACAAGTCAACCTGAAGGACACTTATAAGAACCCTGAAGAGCGTGCATCGCTTTTGAAACAGTTGCAAACAGACGGTTTAGTCCGCGACCTTAAGGTACAATTGACACGCAAAGATGGCAGAAGCTACTGGGCCAGCTTGACCATAGTTCCATTTGCCTTTGATGGGGAGGATGTGTTACTAACGGTTGCCCAGGATATCAACGAGCGCAAAACGGCGGAAGAGAAGTTACGGGAGAGCGAAGTAAGATATAGACTACTTTTTGAGGGCACAGGCACTGATAATAATGTTATAAGCGTCGATGGTGTTTACTTGATGTTGAATGAGAAAGCCGCTGAACACCTTGGAGGCAAGCCAGAACAGTTTATTGGAAAATCAGTTTATGACACTTTCCCAAAGGACGCCGCCGATGAATATATGAAAAGATTCAGGCGTGTAGCTGAATGCGGACAAACGCAGACGTACGAAGACCTTGTCGAATTGCCCATGGGTAATCGCTGGTTTCTCACAAATATGTGGCCGGTCAAAGATCTTGATGGTAATGTAACAGGCATCCAATTGATTTCCCATGACATTACTGAGCATAAGAAAGGTGAGGAGGAAGTAAGAAAACTAAGCACTGCAGTTGAGCAGTCGATTGACGGTATAGCTATAGGTGACTTAGAACCAAAACTCATATACGTAAACAGTGCGTTTGCCCGGATGCATGGTTATACACCTGAAGATATGGTTGGAATGCCGATTACAAACTTACACAATAAGGAGCAGATGGATGACTATAAGAAGCTTCTGAACCAGCTAAGAACACAAGGTTCCGGGGAGGGTGAAATAGGCCATATCAGAAAAGATGGAACAGCTTTTCCCACATATGCGTCCATTACTTTATTGAAAAATAGCGAGGGAGAGCCCATGGGAACTCTGGCAGTTTTACGCGACATTACCGGGACCAAACTAAGAGAAGAGGAATTCAATATATACAGCGAGAAAATGGCTCGAGCTGAAGAGCTCGCCTCGCTGGGAATCTTAAGTGCTACTGTGGCTCATGAACTAACACAGCCTTTAACCGTTATTCGTCTGTTAATTGAAAATGCATTGACAAAGCTGGAAGTAACATCTTCTCCAGAGACTGTTACAAGGAGGCTTAAGGACAGTCTAACTGAAGTCTCGAATATCACTTCAATTGTCGATAGGTTTCGTAATTACGCAAGAAGGTCCTCAGAGAAGATTGTTAAAGAGGTAGAATTAGAGGCCGTTGCTGAGAAAATTGTGAAGTTGTTGAACGAAAGTGCTCGGCGTGCTAAGATTGCCTTGTGCCTCAATGATATGGACAAACTGCCACCTGTATATTCGAACGAGAAAGACATGGAACAGCTATTTTTTGCACTTACGGATAATGCCATACAGGCCGCCGACGGCAAGAAGAGTCGAGAGCTTATCATAAGCGGTGCCGTAAAAAATGAGCACATTGAGTTGTGGTTCTCTGATGACTGCGGTGGGATCGCTCCTGAGAATATCAATAAGATTTTTGAGCCTTTTTTCACTACCAAACCGAAAGGGCAGGGGACAGGTCTGGGACTTTGCATCGTGCAGAGCATCGTATCTCGAGCCAGCGGAAAAATTCGGGTCGAAAGCAAGTTTGGTGAAGGTTCAACTTTTTTCGTCACGCTGCCTATCAAAAAAAGTACATGGTCGTAACTGAGTAGCAATGCCAAATTACGCGAAACAACATATCTTCTTTGTTGATGATGAGCCGAAGGTGCGCGAGGTAGTCGGCGAGACTCTTGAGGAGCTCGGTTCAACAGTTAGCTGTTTTGCCCGTGCGGCTGATTGCCTCGAACAGTTGAGTTTACAAAGGTGCGATTTACTTATCACTGATTTGAAAATGCCTGAGATGGATGGTATGAAATTGTTGGCAAAGGCCAGAAGCCTCGCTCCGTGGTTGCCTATTATGGTTATAACCGGCTACGGCGATATACCAATGGCTGTCACTGCAATCAAGGCAGGTGCTGTGGATTTTATCGAGAAACCGCTTGATAAGAAAAGTTTTCTGTGGAAGGTTAAATCGATACTGCAACAGAGCACTTTCGATGATTCTTATAAAGGCGAGCCTTTGACCGAGAGCGAAATGAAGGTATTGAAACTGATCATCGACGGCAAGAGCAACAAGGAAATAGCCCATTTACTGCACCGTTCCATAAGGACCATCGAAGTACACCGCGGTCACCTTATGCGCAAGCTTGATGTCGATAATGTAGTTGACCTGGTCAAACGAGCTGCCATGATGGGGCTGGTTGAGCTGCCGGCAAAATAAAAAACGGGGCAACATGGCCCAAAATGCAGAAGAACACCTGTGAGTAGTCATTTACACCTATTAATGTACTGCGTATTCTTCCGAACAAACAAAATATCCTAATTTCCACGGTTGCCAAGTTTTGGTTCAGTTTGAAGGGACTGGACTTGCTCATTTCTGCAGTTCTTTTCCGTTATTACGTCTGACTCTCAGAAGCTTCTTAAAATAAAGTGCCTTTTTTACGTTGAAAAAGGGGATTTAATATGTAAAAATAAGTAGTTTCCACATTGCATTTAAAGAGAATAATTTAGTATAATAGGTTAATTATCCTTCAGGAAGAAGGTAGTGAGATATGGTGGGGTAAGCATCCCTCTATACGACGAGGTATTTTCCACCGTAAAGCACGGACGCATCAATTATCGTTTGGAAAAGGGAGCTTTGTGTGTCCTGGGGATTGGATTGCGCTAAATTTGTGTGGATCTATTGCGGATGTGCGCACGGCCAAGGCGGAGGCATTGAGCGAAAACAGTAATTTGTTTGAAAAGATGTGTAAGAGTTAAGACAACCTGTGATTGAAAAGCATGTCTAAAGGCACGCATAAGTTGTTGCTTTGTAGGGGATTAGGTAAATTCTCTACAGCAACCCACAGGGACGGAGTATGCGCTACTTCTGTTGTCGATAGGATTGTGAGAATGATTGGGATGTCTGAACAATCCTGTGCATAATCTTAGATCCTCGAAAGTGGCACTAACTATAGGAGAATGCAAAGTAGCGTAAATAGCTGACCTATGAGAAAACCGACATTCGAGGACATAATGTTTTAATTGAGAGTAACTATTGCGACTGGAGGCTTAGCGTGTCACTAACTCCCAAGATACTGCAGCCTATTGGCTTCCCTTAAGTCCGGCGGTTCAAAATCCAAGCCGTCAAGAGAAAAAAGGATTGATTAGCAAGTGAAAACCTATTTGACAGTATATTTCGGGACAGTGCTAGTGGCGATGTTTCTCGTGCCGATTGTTTCACGACTGGCTAAGAGGTATCGTTTGGTCGATAGTCCCGGCCCGCGCAAGGTGCACAAAACCCCCATCCCGCGTATAGGCGGAATTGTTTTTGTGGTATCGACACTTGCGCTGGTGCTGCCCGTGTTTTTCTTAAATAACAACATCGGTCAGTCTTTACGTGAGTCGCGGACGGAATTCATCGTACTGCTATTAGGGGCCAGTTTCATGTTTATGGTGGGCTTGATTGATGATCTGCTTTCCGTACGGGGCTACATCAAACTTTTATGCCTTATCGCGGCCTCGCTGGCGATCTGTGCTTCGGGGGCAACAATGCGTTCCGTTTCCGTAGGGACGTGGTTTGAACTTGAGACTGGTTGGGCGGCTTGGCCGCTTACGGTATTTTGGATAGTGATGCTTACGGTGTGTTTGAGCGTAATTGACGGGCTAGACGGTCTTGCTGCCGGGATAGCGGCCATTGTGTGCGGTACAATTGTACTTCTGGCTCTTTGGAGCGGTCAGGCAGCCATGGTAGTGTTGATGCTGGCGCTGCTGGGCAGTGTGACGGGCTTTCTGTTCTTTAACTTCTATCCTGCCAAGATTTTCATGGGCGACGGCGGCTCCATGTTCCTCGGTTTTATGATCGGAGCCGGAAGCCTCGTATGCCAGACAAAGACTTCCACATTAGTAGGGCTGGCGATTCCATTTCTGGTAATGGGTGTGCCGATTCTCGATACGGGCTTTGTCGTCATTGGTCGCCGCATTCTTGAGCGGCGTTCTATATTCGCTTCCGATCGGAACCACTTGCATCACCGTCTGTTGGATCTTGGCTTGCATCACCGCACTGTGGTTATAATTATTTATGCGGTGACAGCCATAGGCGCCTGTATTGGGGTGTTTATGTTAACCGCGGAAAGCGAGTGGTCTGTAGGATTGCTGGTGGGTGGGCTGCTATTGTTGTTTTCAATGTTCGCATGCCTGCACGGCAGGCGTTATCGCGAAATACTGAAGGCCCTAAAACGTAACTGGGTCCTCGCACATGAAGCGAGGACAGAGAGGCGTAGTTTTGAGAATACTCAAGTGAGGATGCGTGAATCCGGGTCTTTCCGTGCATGGTGGGAGGCGGTGTGCCTCATGGCCAGAAAAATGCGTTTTCAAAGTATTGGGTTGTGGAATCGCCACAACGGCCATTACGAAAATACCTGTGCATGGAATGCGCCGGAGGACATATTCACGACTGATAAAACAGTAAAGCTTATCTTGCCGCTTAATGGAAATGGGACAGCAGAATGGGAGATAAGGGCACGTATTTGTGTAAATGGCTATCTGGAAGTAAGCGGCCGGCAGGCTATGCTGCTGGGCCGGCTGATGGACGAGTTCCCGCCGCCGGAGCAGGAGGAAGAAGCTGAAGCATTGGACCAATGTGCCAGCACGACACGCCGATCCACGATCAAAGAAGAAGCAGGGCCCTCATTGATGACAATGACAAATACAAAGACTTTGAAGAGGTTGGCACATATTCCCACACCACTTAACATATTTGGAATTCCAGTGGTACCCTTTGAATCGTATGATCAAGCCCTCGAATGTGTTGAAGAGATAATTGAGTCAGATCAGAAATCGTGGTGGGTTGCGATCAATCCCATCAAGATTTATCACGCCTGGCACAAACCTGAGTTGCTGAACCTTTTGCGACAAATAGATGTAGGTATTTGCGATGGTGTGGGTGTCTCGATCGCTTCCAGGATACTTCATGGACGAAGTATCAAACGGTGTGCCGGATGTGATCTGTTTTTCAAGCTTCTTTCTCTGGCGTCCCGGAAAGAGTGGGGTGTTTACCTGCTGGGGGCTTCCGCCCAATCAAACGCTGCCGCACGGTTGGAACTGCAGAAGATGTTTCCAGACCTGAGGATTGTCGGTTGGCAGGATGGGTATTTCGAGGATTCACGCACAGTTATCGAGCAAATAAATTCCAGCGGGGCAGACTTGCTGTTCGTGGCCATGGGATCTCCAAAGCAGGAAGAATGGATCTGGCACCACTGGCAAGCTATCAACGCAAATTTTTGCATGGGCGTAGGGGGCAGTTTAGACATCGCGTCCGGTCGTCTTAGAAGGGCTCCGAAGGTTTTCCGCATGACCGGCACAGAGTTTCTGTTCCGTCTCATAAGAGAACCGCTTAAAAGATGGCCAATCCAAAAAGCCCTTTTTCCTTATTTTCTCCGAGTCGTCGGAAAAAAAATGGTTGATTTAACTATGTCGGATGAGGGTCGTAAAGACTGAGTGAAGCAATAGGTGTGTCTGAGCTGCTTCGTGTTAAAGACACAAAAGAAATAGTCAAACAGTATAAGTTGTGTGTAGTGATTTTTCACAAGGTTTGAAATATGTATGTCCTAAAACAAACAGAACAAGCTAATTGGAAGGGAGGTAAGATTGGATAATATGGAAGATAAAATCAAACGCAATACGAACTCGGCAGGAGAAAGTCGCCAGCTCCGTCCAGATCCGATAGTGCAAGCAAGGGATGATTCCAGCAGGCCCCGCGAAGAGATGCAACCCACAGAAATCATACATAGTGCCAAAAAGCCGATATCAGTAGCCGATGCGACATTACTACCTAATCAGTTTATGGGGACGGGGGGTCCCGCGCAAGGCGTCACACCAGCTACCGATATAGTTGAATCGATCTTTCGTTTCAAATGGACGATTCTGGCAGTTTTCGTCTTAGTGGCCGCTCCCGCGATCGCTGCTATCTGGACCTTTGTAATTCCTAAGTACCGAGCCAGGGCGGAAGTGCGAGTTCGGCCTATTATCCCGTATCTGGTTTTCCGGACAGAGGAGAGCGGAATGATTCCATTATATTCATCATTCTTGAACACCCAGGTCTCCATTATGAGGAGTTTGATAGTCCTTCAACGTGTGTTTGACCAGCAAGAAGTCCAGGAGACACAGTGGTACAAAGAGCCTCCAGAATCGCTTGTGCAGCGGGTGCGCGGAAACCCAGCTGCTCCCCCAGTGGAAAGGCTCAGGGATGTTCTTTCAGTCCAGCCTCGACGCGGAACCGAGATAATTGACGTCACCTTTATGGACTCCAATGCCAAAGATGCCAAGCTTATTGTGGATACTATTTTGGATCACTATATAAAATACGTTGGGGAAATGTCTGATTCGACTAAGGACAAGCTCTACCTCCAACTGGGAGACCAGTACAAATCTTTGGAAAACGAAATCCAGGGGCGGGAGAAGATCATTGCTGAGCTTCGCAGATCGCTCGGCACAGGAAATCCGCAGGAGCTTATCTCTGGCAAAAGGATTCGTCTGGATGGAACACAGGCCCGTCTCAATGAACTGCGACAGAGTATTGCTGTATTGGAATGGGAGATGAAGCAGACCATTACCTATGATAGCAATGATGTGTCGGTTGCTCCCACCGGCAGGATGGAGAAGAAACCAAAATACAATGAGAATGCGGAATGGCGGAAGCTGGATGTTGACGTGAGGACTATTCGACACAAGATTGCCACCAGCTTGCTTACTCCCCAACATCCGGATGTGGTTCGGGCGGAAAAGGACTTGATGTTCGCGGAGGAATTGCTTCGACTGCGAGAGGCACAACTGGATGAGCAGTGGCGTGACCAACCGAAAAATGTGGCTGGAGTGCCGATAACAATCACCGGTACCAGTGGCCTCGGTTACGAAGAAGGATCGATATCCATGGAGCATCAACTGGCCCGGTTCAAACATGAGGAGCAGCTTTTACTTGCAGAGTATGAGAAACAGCAGGCAGAGTTTGAAGGGCTTTTCGAAAGCGCCCAATTACTCGAGAAGGAGAACAACTCACTGCTGCACAAGCGTGAGTTGTTCGAAGCGGTTCGGCAGCGTCTGGACCAGAAGAATATGGAGCGCAACGTCCCCGGTTCAATCGAGGTGTTGACGTGGGCCCATGCGAGCTCCCAACCTTACAATGACCGTCGAATTATGTTCACTGCCATGGCACTGGTTCTGGGCTTGGGTATGGGCGGTGGTGCGGCATTCCTAAAGGCCAGCAGAAATCAGGCCATTTATACTCCTAAGGACATGCCCTCTCCAATGCAAGTTCCGTTCCTTGGGTACATACCTGAGGCACGTAACAGAACATCACCAGTCGATGAAGTCAGTCCTGCCATGATCGAATCCATCCGGTTCGTGCGTACGACATTATTGTCGCGATTAAATGGTCAGGGCAGTACTGCTGTACTGGTTACCAGCGCTGATGCTGGGACTGGCAAATCGACCTTCACGATGATGTTGGGCAAGAGTCTTGCTCAGGTAGGTAAGAAGGTCCTCATGATGGATGTGGACCTCCAAAAGATGACTCTGACGAAGCGGTTCAATCTCCTCGATAAGTCTGGCTTCATTGAATCTTTGTGTTGCAGGTCTGTGGACAAGCGGCACATTTTCCCGACGGAAACATCCGGCCTGAGTATCGTGCCTGCTGGAAAACGAGGCGATGAGGGTGCGGTGTTTGAGGAAACAGCTAACGGAGCTTTCAAGACCTGTATTGGCCAACTTCGCAAACAGTACAACATCATACTGCTGGATAGTCCCCCTATTCTGATGCTGGCGGATGCAACAATACTTTCAAGCCAGGTCGATGGTACCATTATGGTGGAGCGAGAGCTTGTATCGCGGCGCGCGAATGTAATTAATGCTCTCGCCCGTCTTCTTTCTTCTGGGGGACGCCTTTTAGGGACTGTCTTCATTGGTTCAGGAAGCCAAGAAAAATACGGATACGGTTATCATTATTATAGCAGATCCCGTGAGTCATAATTATAGTGAGTCAAAGAAGCCAATCTAATATACCGACTCTTTCTGAACTTGTTCGAAAGCTGCGCTCCATAGCCGTTCATTCATTAGCAAGGATGTACCGCCCCAAAGAGCGGCTATTCGCCTTTCGATTGCGAAGAAACGGCCAGGGTGAGGTCCTGGAGGGTGTGAGTCGGCGGTATACTGCGACGGCCTTGATAGGCCTGGCCGGCGAGGACCAGCATATCGCAGCAGAGGTGCTCGGCAACCACAGTCGGGAAGATGTTTGTGGACGACTGCTCGCTGACTTTGGAGAATCACAAGAACTGGGGGAAGTTGCCCTGACGACTTGGGCGGCGAGAATGTTACAACACCCATATGCCTACAAGGCTGTAGAGACGCTGAGACGGATGGACCCGGCAAGGGGAGTATATCCGACCATTGAGCTTTCCTGGGCCTTGACAGCTCTTGTTATTGGCGGATGTCCGACCACCGACATGCCTCTCGCCAGAAGAATTGCTGATGTTCTGATTGGCTCTTTCAGACAGAAATCGGGCTTTTTTCCACATGGGCCCGCAAGGAAAGGCCTGTTGGGTCTTGGTGCTCACGTGAGCTGTTTTGCAGACTTCGTGTATCCTATCCAGGCGTTGTCCTATTATTATCAGGCTACCGGGGATGCCCTGGCCGCAGAAATAGCTTGTAGCTGCGCCGATCGTATGTGCCAATTTCAAGGTGCCGAGGGGCAGTGGTGGTGGCACTTCGATGTGCGGACCGGTCAGGTAGTAGAACGCTACCCAGTGTATTCGGTGCATCAGGATTCTATGGTTCCCATGGCCTTGTTTGCCCTGGCCAAGGCCTGTGGCCGGGATTATTCTGCCTCGATAGAGAAAGGCCTCCATTGGCTTGCCAATCCACCGGAGATTCCCGGGACACTTGTTGATACGGAACGGGATGTTATTTGGCGCAAGGTCGCCCGGCGTGAACCTGGCAGGCTGGTGACCCGCCTGCAGGCAATGGCCAGCTACATGCACCCAGCTATCCGGCTGCCCGGAGTTGATGTAGCATTCCCACCCAACTCAATCGATTACGAAAGCCGCCCCTATCACATGGGTTGGATTCTCCATGCATGGCCCGCCAAGCGCACTTCAGAACCCTTAAAACAGTATTCCAGGCTCTACAAAAAGACCTACTTCAAAGCGTAATACTTAAATATGATTATCCCTGTGATTATCCGTCAATTGGCCGTATACATTTTCGTAGCTATCCTTTCAGTCTATGCCTGGAAGGATTGGTTCAAGAGTCTCTGCGTCCTGATCCTGTTGACAGCTCTTATAAATCGCTATGATTTCCCAACGAGTTTCGGAGGTATCCAAGGCTTGAACCTGTGGAATATTCTCTTTGCCAATGTATTCCTCGCTTGGTTGGTGAATCGCAGACGTCAGGGATTCCTGTGGGATATGCCACGTCAAATCAGTGTGTTGCTGCTGTTGTACCTGGGGGTGATTCTGGTCAGTTTCTTGCGGGTTGTCTTTGACCGCAGCCATATCGAGGACTATCCTCTCAGCAACCTGATCAGTGAGGAATTGATCAACACGGTCAAATGAGTCCTGCCGGGGGGCGTGTTTTAGGGACCGTATTCATTGGTTCGAGCGATCACGAAAAATACGGATACGGTTATCATTACAGCAAAACCAGGTAGTCATGATTTTCTCGTTGTTAGTTGTTATAGGAGCTTAACTATATGGGACGGAGTCTATCCGGATTTAAGCATCGTACCACCTTATCTAACTTTGAGTTCACAACAATTTCTTAAGACGGTTTTCTGAAATTAACCGAAACCACATTAGTGAAAATCAGCATCGGAAGTGGTGCAATAATTATAGTAAGTCAAAGAAGCCAATCTGATATACCAGCTGTTTCTGAAGTCGTCCGAAAGCTGCGATCGATTGCCGTTCATTCACTGGCAAGGATGTACCGCCCCAAAGAGCGACTGTTTGCCTTTCGATTACGAAGGAACGGCAAGGGTGAGGTCCTTGAGGGTGTGAGTCAGCGGTATACAGCGACGGCCTTAATTGGTTTGGCTGGCGAGGATCAGCATATAGCAGCAGAGGTGCTCGGCAACAACAGTCGCCATGATGTCTGTGGACAACTGATCGCTGACTGTGGAGAATCGCAAGAAATGGGTGAAGTTGCCCTGACGACTTGGGCGGCAAGAATGCTTCAACACCCACATGCCCACGAGGCTGTGGAGACACTGAAGGGGATGGATCCGGCAGGTGGAGCATATCCAACCGTTGAGCTTTCCTGGGCCTTGACAGCACTAGTCATCGACGGAAGTGAGGCCACCGACATGGCTATTGCCGAAAGAATTGCCGATTCCCTGATGGACTCTTTCAGACAGGAATCAGGCATTTTTCCACATGAGCCCGCAAAGAAAGGCCTGTCGGCACTGCGTGCTCATATAAGCTGTTTTGCAGACTTCTTGTATCCGATCCAGGCGCTGTCCTACTACTATCTGGTAACCGGAGACGCCCGGGCCGCCGAAATAGCTTGTCGCTGCGCCGATCGTATGTGCCAACTGCAGGGGCCGAAAGGCCAGTGGTGGTGGCACTTTGATATTCGCACCGGCCGAGTTGTCGAATACTATCCGGTGTATTCGGTACATCAGGATTCGATGGCTCCGATGGCTCTGTTTGCTCTGGCCAAAGCCTGTGACCGGGATTATTCTGAATCTATAGAGAAAGGTCTCCGCTGGCTGTTCAATCCGCTGGAGATTCCAGGATCTCTTATTGACACGGAGCGGAATATTATCTGGCGCAAAGTCGCCCGGCGGGAACCCTGCAGGCTGGTGCGATACCTGCAGGCAGCCGCCAGCCGCCTGCACCCAGCGATCCGGATGCCAGCAGTTGATGCAGCGTTCCCGCTCAGCTCTATCGATTACGAAAGCCGCCCCTATCACATGGGCTGGATAGTCCACGCCTGGCCCGCCAACCGCACTTAAGAACCCTTAGAACAGTACTCCAAGCTCCAAAAAAAGTCCTGCTTCAAAGCGTAATAATCAAATATGATTATCTTTATCCGTCAATTGGCCGTATATGTTTGTGTAGCTATCCTTTTGGTCTATGCCTGGAAGGACTGGTTCAAGAGCCTCTGCGGTCTGATCTTGTTGACGGCTGTTATGGGGCGTCTGGATTTCCCCCAGAGTTTCGGAGGTATTCAAGGCTTGAACGTGTGGAATGTTCTCTTTACCGATATATTCCTCGCTTGGCTGATGAATCGTAGACGTCAGGGATTCGTTTGGGACATGCCAAGGAATATCAATGTCTTCTTGCTGCTTTGGCTGGGTGTGATATTGGTTGGCTGGGTGCGGATGATGGTTGATCGAAGTCAGCTGGCACATTTTACACCGCTAGATCTTATCAGTGAGCAATTGATCAACACGATTAAGTGGCCTATAGTCGGCCTACTGCTCTTTGACGGTTGCCGCACGCGTCATCGAATCAAATTGGCCCTTGCATGCACCCTTCTGTTGTTTGCTCTGTTCACCGTTCAGATAGTTAGATATGTGCCGCTTATGGTTGTGTTAGAACCCGGAAATTTGAAAGCTCGTTCGAATATAAATGAGGACATTGGAATAAACGTCAATGGTGCGGCAAAGATGATGTCGGGTGTCCCTTGGGCGATGCTGGCAATAATGCCCCTCCTGAAAATGCGGAAGTACAAACTCTTCATGCTCGGTGCATGCGTCACAAGCCTATATGCCGTAGCTTTGGCAGGGAGTCGCATCGGCTATATTGCCTGTACCACAACTTTGGTGATTCTATGCTTGCTTCGCTGGCGGCGATACTTATTACTGCTGCCTTTTGCGGTGCTCATCCTGTACGCTGCACTTCCCGGAGCCAGGGCGCGGATGTTGCAGGGTTTCGGCGAAATTGATGTTGCCGGAGAGGAAATCACCAACGATTACGAAGTTACTGCTGGACGAAGTGAGTTTTGGCCGTACGTCATTTCTAAGATCCAAGAATCCCCGGTCTTCGGGTTCGGGCGGGAAGCCATGGTGCGGACAGGCCTGCAAGAGACTCTTGAAAAAGAACTGGATGTTTGGGATGCTGTCACGCATCCGCATAATGCTTATCTGGAGATACTGCTCGATAATGGCCTGATAGGTTTTGTCATTATTATCGGCTTGCATATGGTCATCTGGGTATATTCCGCTCGGCTTTTTGTTGATCGAACAGATCCATTGTACACGGCGGCTGGAGGGATTGCCCTGGCTCTTTTAACCGGCCACTTAGTGTCTAATATGGGTGGCCAATATTTTTATCCGGACAACATTGACCTGGGGCTGTGGTGTGCTATCGGAGTAATGCTCCGGCTCTACGTAGCTCGGATTCATCTCTTGGCCAAAGCTGATGGAACATCAGCAGCCGCCATATACCCTACCAAGGACATTACAGTATCACAAACACCATTGGTTTGGGCTAAATCATGACGAAACTGGCTTTTACAAATCTCTTTCAAAGGTCGGAAATGCGGAATGTCGATAGGTCGTAACGTTATAAAACTAACTTCCAGCAGACTGGCTGTGCTATTATTGAGCTTCATATCCGCACCGATAATAGCGAGGTTGTTTTTGCCGGAACATTTTGGCATATTTCAGATATTTGGGTCAATAGCTGGTATTATCGGTGTGATAACATGCTTGGGATATGAACTTTCAATACCCCTGGGGGTAAACAAAAAGGAAACTAGCGCAAGCTTTATAATATGCCTATTTTTTACGCTCATTTTCACCCTATTAGTGCTAGCAGCAGTGCCTTTTTCGAAAGGAAGCATGGCACGATGGTTTAAAACACCTGAATTGAGTATATTTCTTTGGCTGCTTCCATTAGCCGTCTTTATTGGTGGTGTGGAGAAACCATTGAGATACTGGGCGGTACGCGAAGGAAGATTCGGTGCAGTGGCCTGGGCCGAATTTTGCTGCGAATTAAGCGGCAAACTTGTTAATGTGGCGTGGGCATTGATCATTGGAGCATCGGCATTAGTATTATTTGCAGGTCATTTTGTTGGCATTAGTTTTGGCATTTTTCTGCTTCTGGTATTCTTGGGCCGCAGACTAGTATCTGACATCAAGGAGTCTGATCTCGATCTTAAGATCATTTGGACGGTAGCGAAAAAGCATAAAAAGTTCCCTATTTTCAGCACCTGGACGGAACTACTGAACGCCATTTCTGTTCAATTGCCGCCAATCATACTCGGTTTATATTTCTCTATGACTGTGGTTGGCTACTACTCAATAGGAAAGAGGCTTGTCAGTCTCCCGATGATGCTGCTTGGCAGTTCCATACGTCAAGTATTCTTCCCCACCGCGGCGAAAGAATACAACGAAACGGGAACTCTATCTGCAGTTGTCAGCAATATTTTCAGAAAGCTCGTTCAGATTGGCGTTTTTCCTATAGCAGCATTAGGCTTGCTGGGTGGACCGCTGTTCGGATTTGTATTTGGAGAAAAATGGATTGAAGCCGGAGTTTACGCGCAAATCTTGAGCGCCTGGACACTTATTGTTTTTATTTCTGCTCCCTTGAGTACGGTATTTTCTGTTCTACAGCGTCAAGGGACAGGATTGGCTTTCAATATAGGATTAGTAGTAAGTAGAACGCTTGCTTTACTGGTAGGTGCGCAAACAGGTGAACCAAGGATAACCCTGGCTATTTTTGTTATTGTTAGTGTAATTGGTTGGAGTTTCATGCTCTGCTGGATATTGCGGAATAGTGAAGTTTCTTTACGATGGGGAATAAAAACAATCTTAAAATACGCGTTTTTATCATCTTTGCTGTTGCTTCCAGCATGTTGTTTTGCGTGGATTTGGGGTAACATGTTTTTGGGTTTGACAAGTCTTGGATTTGCTACTATCATCTACGTTTATGGCTTATATCATTTTGATCCCGGTATTCGCGACTTCACCGCTGATACCATAACCAGGGTATTACTGCTTGGACGATGGAACAAAAAAGAAAAATCTCAATAAATTTCGTGAATGAGTATACAACATGGGATGAAGTGAGTAGAAACTCTTATTCCCTTCGGATTCGTGGCTATACTTTTATTGATGAGTTATACTACTCAGGAGATAAATTAGTTCGGTATATATCCGATCATCTGGAGGAAGTTCCCGCTGAAGAACGTATTTCGGTTCTCAAAGACTTAATCCCCCGACTTAACGGATGCTGGGCTTTGGTCTATGAATCTGATAATATTGTTTTAGCGGCTGTTGACCGACTTAGAAGCATTCCTCTGTTTTACGCAGTGAAAAATGGCAGGGTTTTTCTGTCCGGTAATGCCGGAGAGGTTTTGAAATGCTTAAATAATGCGGAATTAGATGATATTTGTGCGGCTGAGTTTTTAGTAACTGGATATGTTACTGGGAAAGATACTTTGTATAAGGGATTGTACCAAATTCAGCCCGGAGAGATTTTGGAGGTTAAAATTTCCAAAAATGCTTCACCCAGAATAAGCACCCATCGATACTACCGATTTACTTTGGGAAGTTATTTTGAAGCAGGTGAGCAGGAGTTGGAAGAAGAACTGTCAAAGCTGTGGCATCGGATATTTAGCCGCTACGCAGTAGCGTTAAAAGGAAAAACGCCTGTGATTCCACTCAGCGGTGGGTGGGATTCACGGCTTATTGTCGCTATGCTCAAGAAGTGCGGTGTAGAAAATGTCATTTGCTTTAGCTACGGTAGACGTGGTAATGCAGAAGCGGAAACGAGCCGCGCAGTCGCCAAAGCTTTGGGCTATGAATGGCTCTTTTGTCCCTACGATGAATTTTCCTGGTATAACTGGTTTCGGGAGGGGCGAGTGAGTGAGTATATGAACGACGGGCATAACTACTCCAGTGTTTCTAATATTCAGGATTGGCCCGCCACAAGAAAGATTTTGAGTGATATCTCAGCTAATGATGTGGTGTTTGTCCCCGGGCTTTCACTTGGTTTTATCGCTGGCAGTCAGGTGCCTAATAAACTTTATTATGCAGAAGAGAATTCAAGATTTGATATGCTGGTGCCTGAAGTTGTTTTATCTCGCCATTACTGGCTATGGTCTTGGCGCAACTCATGTCCGCATCTCAAAGATTTGTTTGTAGAGCGGATAAGAGATATCCTGCCTATACTTTCCGATGAAGATAAATTAGCCGCTATTGGCAGTTACGAAACTTGGGAGGGTGAAAACAGACAGGCCAGACATATCATAAATTCTGTGAGGGTTTATGAGTTCTTCAATTGTCAATGGATGCTTCCTTGTTTAGATGTTGAGTTGATGGACTTCTTTTCGCGAGTAAGACTAGATTTGAGGTTTCAAAAAAATTTGTATAGAAGTACAATGATTCACAAGGTATTTGTGGATGATCTGGGTCATCTGTCGCGGATTCCTGTGATAGGATTGCCTTTACCGGGCTATGAGGTTCGTAGGGACGAAAGCTACTCATATTCATTATGTCGTTCTGTTTACCGGGTGTTGAAAAGATTCATGCCCTTGGATTATGTCAAGAATACATATAGTTGCTGGGAAAATGTACGCGGTTACCGGAATGACCGCTTTGCCCGATCTGGAAGATGGGTGCATACAGAAAAAGAGAGAAAACCTTCCTACTTTAGAGCCTTCCACACAAAACTAAGAGACTGTTTTTCCACTCGTTTGGATCAGCTACCACCAAGTGTTAGACGTATAGTGGAACCATCTATTGATAAACCTGTCTTATCCAACAGCATTGTTGGACTCAATGCATTGCATAATTTAACGCTTGTGATTTCCGAGGATTATCCTGATCCTGGCTAATGGACAGGTATATGAAGAAGGACAGCACCATGTGTGATTCTAAGAAGAACCATAATTGGATTAGATTCGACGTTGGACCGGCACCCAGTTCACCTTGGGAAAAGATATGGAAACTCCTTTTCTATCGGCCCCGGGGTATCAATAGAATACCCCGTGCGTGGAGTAACAGAGAACTGGAGAAGATAGGAGCCCTATTGTCAGGCAGCGTACTGAACTGCTCTGGTTGGTGCGATGAAGACAAACAAGGTGGCTTTTACAGAGAATACTTCCCGCGGGCAACTGAGTACCACGTATCTATGCGGGAGCTTCACATCTACGAAGGCCGAGACCACTCAGTTAGAAGGCGGCCGGACGTGGCCATCAACCTTGACCGTCCATTAACCCCATCATTAGTGGGGAGATATGATATCGTAATATGCCATACAGTATTGGAGCATGTATTCAATGTTTTCATGGCATTTGAGAATCTTACGACTCTTAGTCGGGACATTGTCATAGTTGTCGTGCCCTGGTGCCAGCGTGTTCACGAGAGCAGCTCATCGAGCGACATCTACGGTGACTATTGGCGCATTGCACCATCTGCATTGAAGCGTTTGTTTTAGATAAACGGACTTTCGCTAATCTACATCAATGGAAACTGGGACTTCCACGCCTCGACATATTACATCGCGGTCGGATCGAAGCGACCGGATTCTCATCAGGATATCATACGATTAAGCCCTTCTTGTGTCCCGGATGGTTCCAACATTTATTGGTAGTTTTTTGAGTGATTGTGGACTGACAGTAAGTCTGTGGCTTAGGTGGTTCGTTGAGCAAGGAGCTTTGTAATGGAAATGTCGGTCATCATTCCAACATATAATGCCGCTGATACTATCATGCGGGCTATAGACAGTGTGCTCGCACAAAGCCAGCCAGTTGATGAGGTTCTTATCATTGATGACGGGTCGACCGACAATACAGACGAGATTGTCCGCAACTACGGAGATGCGATCCGTTATTTCTATCAGAACAACACAGGACTCTCTGGTGCGATGAACTATGGGATAGAGCATGCGAAGGGGGAGTGGATTGGATTCCTGGATGCAGATGATGAATGGTTGCCGGGCTCTGTTAAATCCCATGTTAAGCTGATCAGCAAGAATCCCGACGTAAAGTGGACCTATTGCCGCCATGAGGAAGTCACGCAAAATGGCCGTCTGCAAGTGCAGATTCCACAGGCCATCGAAGAGGAAATTGAACGTGAAGGATTTTTGTCTTACTTCCGCGCGGCACTGGCGGGTTATTGACGTAAGTGCTCGACTTTTTTGGCGTTTTTTGCGAGACAACTCGCTGGTTCCGCCACAAAATTGTCACAATCTCAATGAGATTTTGATATTATGCGACTTCAAGTGTTCAGGAGAGTTTCAGTGAAGTGTATATGGGAAATCCCAGTTAAAAGGAAAGGACACACCACATGAACAAGGATACGACAAACAGTGAGCATATGCAAATCACCAGTCGGGTGGACCTGCCCAAGGACGTCACGAGAAAGCCAGACCTAATGACCACGAGCAGTCAGATCAGGAAGTGTTCGCGATGCGTGATGCCGGAGACGGTCCCAGGCATCATATTTGACGAAGATGGAGTCTGCAGTTTCTGCCGCGAGTACGTGGACCGCGAGTGTCGGGACGAAGCAGAGCTCAAGCAGCTTACTGGAGAAAGCCAAACGCTGGCCAATCGGTTTGACTGCATTGTTCCGCTGAGTGGAGGCAGGGACAGCACATTCGTCCTTCATGCTGCTGTCAAGAGATATGGGCTCAGAGTGTTAGCCGTCAACTACGACAACGAATTCAGGGTTGATCAGGCGCTGGTCAACATGCAGAACGCATGCCGGCGCCTCGAGGTGGAACTGCTTATCGTGCGCTCTCGCCGGAATATCGCCAGCAAAATCGTGCGTGCTTCTGTTCGAGCCGCGTTGCCGTATGGTCCGGCCGCAATCACAGGAGATCTGTGCGATGCATGTGTCTATGGATACACCAGCGCGGTTTACAGAGCGGCCGAGCGTTACCAGACACCCCTCATCCTCTGGGGGAACTCCAGCATCGAGCGGACCGATCAGATGCGCGGGGCGTTAGCCATTGAGCGTGCCGGCCTCGCCCGGCGCGAGAAACTCCTGAATCTCCAGTACCACAAGGCGCAGTTTTATGGTCTCCTTCAACGACATGAGTTCCCGGTACCCGGCAACCGCGTCCTATCGAGGAAGCCGGCCAGATTAAGGAATAGGACGATTCGCGAAGTCAGCTTGTTTGACTACCTTCCATGGGATAGGGAGGCGATAAAGCAAACCATCGCGAGGGAGCTAGGTTGGCGGAAGCCAGCCGGGCACGCATCCACGTGGAGAATAGACTGCAAGCTCCACGTACTGATGAATTACTGCTTCTTGAGGCAGTTGGGTTGCACCAAGGACTGCTTCGGGTACTGCAATATGATAAACGGAGGGCAGATGAGCCGGCACGAGGCCCTAGAGCAGGAAGAGCAGACAGCGGCCACGTCCGAGCAAGACGCTCTGAAACTGCTGCGAAGCGACATGGCCTTGTCGGAGTCCGAACTGGCCCCGATTGCATCCTGCGCTGCACCCACGCGCCGTTAAACACCCGGGGAGCCAGATCGCCGGTCGTACAGTGTGGGTTCTTCGCTCTTCTCTGTCTCAGAAGAAGCGGGAGGAGCAGCAACACCAGAAAACCGTGTCGAATTCCGATTCAGAGAAAGAAAGTTATAACAACAAAGCTACAGCATTTTGCGTCTGCGTAACAAGCCGACAAGATCTACGATTAGAGAATTAGCCATACAAATACGTAATTGGCGGGCGACTTTCCGAGGATTATAGTCGTGTCCATAAATCCTAAAAGTTATTTTCTTCAAAACCCTATGATGGGACTATCTAAACTGTTGAATTTATAGGTTGACCAAAGGAGTCAACAGCAAAATATTGAACTGTTTATATGTTTAAGCAAGTGGCATGGCAAAAGGCAATGAATACATGTGGTATAGTCCAGCGCCATGTATCAGGAGAATGTTATATGAAAGTGTCGGCCATCATTCCAGCATTCAATGCTGCTAATACTATCACTCGGGCTGTGGACAGTGTGCTCGCACAAAGCCATCCATTTGATGAGGTCCTCATAATCGATGACGGCTCAACCGACAACACAGCCGAGATTGTCCGCAACTACGGTGATGAGATTCGTTATTTCTATCAGAATAACACAGGACTTTCTGGTGCAATGAACTTTGGGATAAAGCAGGCGAGAGGGGAGTGGATTGCAGTCCTGGATGCAGATGATGAATGGTTGCCGGGCTTTGTTAAATCTCATGTTAAGCTGATCAGCAAGAGTCCAGATGTAAAATGGACCTATTGCCGCCATGAGGAAGTCACGCAAAATGGTCGCCGTTGTGTGCAGATTCCACAGGCCGTGGAAGAGGAAATTGAGCGTGAAGGATTCTTGTCTTACTTCCGCGTGGCACTGGCGGGATTTGGCTTTGGGAAATGTGGATTCATGATAAAACGTTCCGTGTTTGATGAGCTGGGCAACTTCGATCCTGCTATGCCAAATGGCATGGACAGGGACATGTGGCGCAGGATTGCTCTGAGATACCCACGGATTGCAGTTTGCGGAGAGGTCCGCTGGCGCTGGTATCGTGACAATCCCGTCTCTCTCTCTAGAAGAGGAGCCGGATCTCGTGACCTCCAGTTAAAAAGCCTGTGCAGGAATATGCACCGTGCAATTGAGCTTGGCTCTGAGGTGGTCAACGAGTACCGCCCCTTTGCGAGGATGCTTGCCATGGACTATCTGCTTATAGAGGCTGGCACGGAATGCTTTATCAGCTCCGATACCATCGAGGATGCAAAGAGCCTTTTTCCTCTCACAGTTCGTGAGCGAGTTATGCTAAGAATTCTCAGGTTGCTGCCTAAACCAATTGCACTCAAAGTAGTGGGCAGACTAAGTCTATGAATAGGCTTAGGATGCGGATAGTCCTATTTGCGGGTTTGAGAGAGTCAGTTGTATGAACAGACCGATCACATTAGTCCACTACTGGGGAGGTTCTCCGAAAACTGTAAATTCGAATTATCAGGCGACTCTGGCAGTCTTTCAGCGGTGCCAACAGCAGGGCTGGCGAAACTACCTTGTCTGCTACAGGATGCCTGAGGATCCCGCACTGCTTGAACCTTTCAGGAAAGCCGGCTGCGGAGTTTTCATCCAGCCGCAGTCGCATCGAAACTTTGACCCTGTGAGCATTTGGCGTACCTATAAGCTGCTGCGACATCTCAAATGTGATATTTTTCACTGCGATAACGACCACACCAGTCCGATGATTGGCGCAGCTCTTGCAGGAGTTCCTGTCCGTATATGGTCTAAGTTGGCAATGTCATCGTATTATGAAAAAGGAATTGCACCCAAAGGACTGCATCGCTTGATGCCGAGTACGCGAGTAACATGTTTGTGTGCCCATCGGATTATGGCGATAAGCGAGAAGGTTCGCCTTGAACTTATGGAGTCAGGCTGTTCCGGTAAACATATTGATACAATATATCAGCCTGTAGACTATATGCGATATTCGACTGCCGCTAAGGTGAAGTTCGGAGACAAGTTGGGCTTAAATCCATCGCACATTCTGATCGCTACCGTAGGACATGCGGTGCCTGTTAAAGGGTGGGATATAGCTATAAGGGCTTTTGCAAAAGTTCATAATGTGATTCCGAATGCGCGATTGGTCTTTGTTGGGAGCATAACATCTTCCGAAGAAACCAGAATTTTTCAGCAGCTTGCTGACTTGATTAGACACTATAAATTGTCAAAATATATTCATTTCTTGGGACATCGAAATGACATCCCAGAAATTCTCAAGTCAAGCGATATCTTTATCTTACCATCACGTTCTGAAGGGATGCCTGGGGCACTTATTGAAGCAATGGCTGCTGGCTTACCTTGTGTGGCTGCGAGGGCTGGTGGTATTCCAGAGGTGATCAGTCATGGTGATAATGGCTTGCTTTTTGAAAAAGAGAATGAAGATGAACTGTCAGGGCACTTGGTCAGGTTGATAGGAGATCAGTTGCTACGGACCAAACTTGCCTCACAGGCTTCGAGTCGTGCTCGTGCATTCGGTATATCTGCCTATGTTGATAAGGTTGTCAAGTGCTATAAAACCCTGCTTGGCAATAATTCTGCTAGGAGTCTGTCTGAGTAATAACTTTTGAAATTCATAAGTGCTTGCAAAAGAAACAATTAGCTGTTTTGGGTTCAAAATCACTCAAAATCACTAAGTCCCTTAGCAGAAAAGACTTACGCATTTTATGGATGAATACTCGGACACACTCCTAGAAAGCAGTGGGCAGACTAAGTTTATGAAGAGGCTTTTGATTCATTCAAAAGACCTGGTTTATGAATGAATGTATTGAGACCACCGGTAAACTAAGCATTTGTTTTGTCTCACTGGATAACTTTGCTGCGCTAGTGGATGATCCAAAGTTTGGACACATCGGCGGTGCGGAAATACAGCAGGTGATCATTGGCGGGGAGTTTGCCAAACGAGGATATAGAGTCAGCTTCATAACACTCGATTATGGCCAGGATGATGAGTTGGAAATAGATGGGATGCGCATTATTAAGGCGTATGGCAAGAATGTAGGAATCCGGGTGCTGCGCTTTCTGCACCCCAGGCTTACAAGCCTCTGGCGAGCGATGAGGAGGGTCGACGCTGACATCTACTACCAAAGAACAAGTGACAGTATCACCGGCATTGTGGCAGCTTTTTGCCGTTGGCATCGTCGGAAGTTTGTGTTTGCTGTTGCGAGTGATGCCAGCTGCCTTGTTAGCCTCCCCTACTGTACAGCGAGGCATGAACGTGTTTTTTGCCGTTATGGTCTCCGGCGGGCGAATCTCGTTATCGCCCAGACGGTGACGCAGAAGAGACTCCTCCGTGAGAGCTTTGGTATTGATAGCACGGTCATACCCAATTGTGCTCCGGATTACGGGGGTTCCCTTGGTGGGGCAGACACTATGGCATCTGCTCGGGGAAGGCGCCTCCTCTGGATAGGATCGCTTAAGCCCGTCAAACGACTGGAACTGCTTTTGGACATTGCGGAACAGCTTCAGTATCTCCAATTCGATGTTATTGGTGATGGCAATAGCGAATCGGAATATGTCCAGCGCTTGCGGTCACGAGCCAAGGGTATACCGAACTTACATCTACATGGGATGGTTTCTCATTCACGCGTGCACCAGTTCTATCAGCGAACGGCAGCCCTGATTTGCACAAGTCGTGCAGAAGGTTTTCCTAATATTTTCCTGGAAGCCTGGAGCCATGGTTTGCCGGTTGTGACAACGTTCGATCCGGACGGTATAATCTCCAGTCAAGGCCTTGGCAAAGTGGGTAAAGATGTTCCCGAATTGACGGCCGGGATTCGCGAGTTGTTAGAATCGCCAGCTAAATGGCTGGAGACATCCCAGTCCGCTCGTGAATATTTTAGGGAGAACCATTCGGTTGATAAGGTCATGGAACGATTTGAGCGAGTTTTTTGTGATGTTGTCAATGTAGCGTGCGACAACGGTGATGGAGATAGTGTTTGAAGGTTGCGGTTGCGACATCATTTCCTGACGATCCAGGCGCGCCACACGGGGGGGTGGAAGCAGTCAGTGTTAATCTCGTACAGGCCTTGGAGAAATTTGACGACCTGGATATACACGTTATAACGACTCGGCAAGCCTGCACGTCGCGAAGAACAGATCGATGGAGAAAGGTTATTGTCCATCGGCTCCCATGGGCGGGAGGGAGTATGCTACGGAATGCCGTCGGTCCAGGTCGGCGGCAGATGAAGGAATATCTGAAGGAGATCAAGCCGGATATAATTCATGTTCACGACACTTATGGATTAATGGTCAAGGGATTGGCCCTGCCTAGGGTGTTTACAATTCATGGTTTTATCTACGGCGATACGCTGCTTTCGGGCAGCCGATTTGCGGCGCTGCGATCGTGGATTTGGCGCCGAATCGAAACGGTTGGCTGGGCCGATCAGCCGCATATCATCTCCATTAATCCTTATGTAAGAGAAAGGCTAGGGGGAATCACAACGGGTGTCATCCATGATATCGACAACCCAGTCTCAGAGCCGTTTTTTGATATTGATAGAAAAGAGCGCAAAGGAACCATTTTTAGTGCGGCAAACGTCACCCCGCTTAAAAACACATTGGCCCTGGTCAATGCAGTGGTTGAACTTGCCGCGAATGGCCTCGATATCGAACTTCGTCTTGCCGGTTCTATTGATAACGAAGGCTATGTCCAACAAGTACGTGGACAAATACGAGAAAAGGGGCTGGAAAAGCAAGTTACTCTTCTTGGCAGACTTAACACCGAGCGGATTCGTGAGGAGTTGTCTGCCGCCAGCGTATTTGCTCTGACCTCCCTGCAAGAGAATTCTCCAATGGCTATCGAGGAAGCAATGGCTGCTGGCATGCCGGTGGTTACCTCAAATCAGTGTGGGATGCCGTATATGGTTCGGGATGGGGAATCCGGTTTTCTGGTCGATCCGAACAATCCGGATGACATCGCCCGGCGATTGGGACAACTCTTGAAGAATGATGATTTACGCCGATCCATGGGAGCGAAGGGGCGGGAAATTGCCCTGGATCGTTTCCATCCGGCAAAAGTTGCCGCTCGAACACGGGAAGTGTATCTGCGGGCTATTCAGGATTTTCAGCGAAAGTGATAATGCCTCAAAAGCCTTCCGTTGCTGGAGTCAATTGCTTAAATGCTGATGTGCAACTCCGACCATTGCCGTACCCATACCGAGCGATACTGGCGATTTGTAGTGATCTGGATGAGACACCGGATCGGCATGTGTTTTGGAAAATCATGCGGTTCCTGAATACAACGGAAGAGACGGCCATGGGGCCGGGTGTGGGGCTGGAAGTGGGCAATTCCATCTATTTTGACATGCCGCCGGGCCAGTTCGCTTACTGGAATACCGACGAGGCCGGGCGGGAGATGGTCCGGATGCTTATTCGAAGTGGCCATATCGATTGCTTGCACTCGTATGGTGACTTGGCCACGAAACGCAGACATGCGGCACGGGCATTGGATGAATTTGACCGTCACAACTGCAAGCTGGAAGTTTGGGTCGATCATGGAACAGTTCCAACTAACTTCGGCTCTGATATAATGCAGGGCCACGGTGATGAGGTCGGCCACGATGCATATCATGCCGACTTGATGATTGACTACGGCATAAAGTATGTATGGTGCGGACGGGTGACGAGTATTATGGGGCAGGACATTCCGGCTAGTCTCGATGGAATATTCAATTGGAGACACCCGATGAGGTCGGGCCGGACATTATTCAAGGAAGCGGCTAAGCGGAGACTGGCCCGGAAAGGGAACCGTAAGTACGCCATGCATGGGCCCAATGAGACATTATGCCCAATCGTTTTACGTGATGACAGTCCGGTCTATGAATTCATGCGTTGCAACCCACATTGGGGTGGGATTAATTCGTGCGATCAAGGCAGGTATATCGGCGAAGTGTTAACTGTCGGGATGTTGAAACGTCTTATCAGTCGGGGAGGGGCATGCGTTCTTTATACACATCTTGGAAAGATAAACGATCAGAATATTCCGTTTAACAAAACAGCGGCCGAGGCCTTTCGCCGATTGGCGGAAGAGTTTCGAAGTGGGAGTATTCTTGTTACTACGACTCGCCGGTTGTTGGGGTACCGCCGTGCTGTTCGTGAGATTACTTTCAACAGTACGTGGGATTCCCAAGTCCTGCGAATTGATCTGAATACCCGGGTGGATGAAAACTCCATTGGCGGATTGTCTACCGCTGACTTATGTGGTTTGACTTTTTATGTCCCTGACCCAGAAGCGACTTGTGTGACAATAGATGGGCAGGAAGTTTCGGATTTGCAGCGAAATGCTCCCGATCACACAGGGCGACCAAGCGTATCATTATCCTGGACACGTCTGCAATTCCCGGACACCCGATCATGAGCTCATCATCCTTACTTGATCCATCAGAAGATGTAGAGACGAGGTGTCAGGGATGATCGATCAATATAGTGGCTGCAGTGGACCAGAATTCATCCCGGTTGGCAGATGTGTGCGTGTTGGTTTTGTTATTGCGCGATGATTGTGGACACCGCCTGTAGGGAATGTGGAGTCGCGCGTAAGTAAAACGCGACTCTGTCAGAGAAAAATTCAAGAGTAACGTGCATTTAGGAGTCTAAGATGAAAGTATTGATTACTGGTGGTGCAGGATTCATTGGTTCGTACCTCGCTAAGGCCATGCTGGAAGATGGATAAACTGTGACTATTGTAGACGATCTGTCCACTGGGAGTTTAAGCAACGTTCATGACCTCATGCAGCGAGATGGATTTCAATTCGTGCGCGAGGACATGCGCAATATACCTACAATGACGACTTTGATCCAGTGCTGCGATGTAATTATCCACTTGGCAGCTGCAGTGGGTGTCCAACTCATCGTAGAACAATCCGTCCACACGCTCGAGACAAATATCCACGGTAGCGAGGTAGTCTTGGAATTGGCTAACAAGTTCGGTCGGAGAATTTTCCTGGCTAGCACTTCGGAGGTTTATGGTAAAAGCACGGCCGTTCCCTTTAACGAGGACGATGACTCACTTTTGGGTTCGACGCGTTTGACACGATGGAGCTACGCCTGCAGTAAGATGGTCGACGAATTCCTGGCTATAGCTTACCACAACCAGTACGGACTCAAAGTAATCATTGGGCGGTTTTTCAATACAATTGGTCCAAGACAAAGCGGAGCGTATGGAATGGTCGTTCCACGGTTTGTTCGGGCCGCCTTGCGGAATGAACCACTGACGGTGTATGGTACCGGAAAGCAACAACGATGCTTCTGCCATGTTGCCGATGTTATTGATGCGGTAAAGAAGCTGATGGTCTGTGAAGCTGCTGTCGGACAGGTTGTTAACATCGGCTCAGACGATCTCATTACTATTGACGAACTGGCCGAAACGATAATCAGCATGTGCAACTCAACCAGTGATATCCGCCGAATCAGCTATGAGGAGGCTTATGGCCAACCCTTTGACGACATGCTCATTCGCAAACCCGATCTGACCAAGATTAAGCAATTGATCGACTATGAACCAAAACACTCTCTGGAGCAGACCCTCCGGCACGTTATCGCATACGAAAGAACCTCCTATGCTCAAGGCCGGTAGCGCCTGCCTCCTACGATTTGCTGCTCAAGGCTTTTCGAGTCGTTCAGTCAATCGAAGGAGACTATATCAATAATTGACGAAAGTACAAGCGAATGCAGGCTGACATCAGTATCGTTTGGCCGACATGTACGACGTTGGTATTACCATCGTATTATGCGCCTCTTCACGCTAATGCACAGTATTGTTTTAGTCATGGCCAAAATATTTGGCAACCGTCTGCATCAACCACACAACGGTGAGGGGAACAGGATTCTACTGACTGGTAGTTTTGACTCCAGTAATTGGATATTGTTGTATCTTCGACCCTTGGCGCATGCAAAGCTTGTCCTCACATTACAATAGTGTCTTTGTCTCCCGTACCAGCTCTTCCAAAAGTTAATGCGGTCTATCCGCCTAAATGGCTAATTCGGGTTGCAACTACGACATCAGCCAGACTCTTGGTCTTCATCTCAACAGCCATTCGAAAGCACCCGAATATTGTGGGTGGATACCATCTATTAGTGAACGGACTTGTGGCTTCTGTAGTTAGTTGCACCAATTGTGGGGGCACGTTCTCTGTATCATTGCGTTGGCGGACCAATCGAAGTACTGAACAAAGGGACGGGAGCCGTACCAAGGTTGGAGATTCCTGATCTTGTAGTGGAACGCAGGCTGTTACGAGCTGTTGTCGCATGTGACTTGAACGAAACGCCGGATCGGCATGTGTTTTGGAAAATCATGCGGTTCCTGAATACAACGGGAGAGACGGCCATGGGGCCGGGTGTGGGGCTGGAAGTGGGCAATTCCATCTATTTTGACATGCCGCCGGGCCAGTTCGCTTACTGGAATACCGACGAGGCCGGGCAGGAGATGGTCCGGATGCTTATTCGAAGTGGCCATATCGATTGCTTGCACTCGTATGGTGACTTGGCCACAACACGCAAACATGCGGTACGGGCATTGGACGAACTGACCCACCGCGACTGCAAATTGGAAGTATGGATTGATCATGGAACAGCGGTTATGAACTTCGGCTCTGATATAATGCAGGGCCATGGTGATGAACTCAACCATGAAGCATATCACGCTGACTTGACAGTTGGTTATGGCATAAAGTATGTCTGGCGCGGACGAGTGACGAGTATTACGGGGCAGGACATTCCGGCCAGTCTTAGTGGGATATTCAATTGGAGACATCCAGTAAAGTCGAGTCGGACGTTATTTAAGGAAGCGGCGAAGCGGAAATTGGCCCGGAAGGGAAACCATAAGTACGCCATACATGAACCTAATGAGACATTATGCCCAACCGTTTTGTTGCGAGATAAGAGTAAGGTGTATGAATTCCTGCGTTGTAATCCGCATTGGGGCGGGGTCAGTTCGTGTGATCAGGGCAAGCATATCGGCGAAGTGTTAACTGACGGGATGCTGAAACGTCTTATCAGCCAAGGTGGAACTTGCGTTCTTTATACACATCTCGGCAAGATAGACGATCCTAAATATTCCGTTTAATAAAACAGCGGTCAAGGCCTTTTGTCAGTTGGCTGAAGAGTTTCGAAGTGGGAGTATTCTTGTTACCACGACTCGCCGGTTGTTGGGATACCGCCGTGCCATACGCGAGGTTGCTTTCAACAGTACGTGGAATGGGAAAGGTCTGTGCATCGATCTGAATACCCAGGCGGTCGAGAATCCCATTGGCGAATTACCCGCCTCTGATTTATCTGGTTTAACTCTTTACGTGCCTGCTCCAGAGGCAACTTCTGTAGCAATAAATGGACAGCAAGTCACAGACCTCAAGCTCAATCCCCCTGACCATACAGGTCGGCCAAGTGTATCGCTGGCCTGGCCCGCGTTGGAGTACCCGAAGATTTGAATTGCAATCCAATATCTGATGTCAGTGTGCCTTTTGGTGTAGTCGCCTTTATCGATTCGGAGCGGGAGGCAGAATGCGTGAACAGACCAATTTCATTAAGGCGGCAGTTGCAGCAGCTGATGTTGCACTTATTACTTGAACCCACATTACGACTATCCGACGATATTGTACAGAGTACTATTGGGGTGCCGAATGCTGTGCGGCCGCAAAACGTTTTCATTCAGATACGCCCCTCAGCAAAACCATTGAGACCTATCGTGCCATAATTGAATCGGCATTAGATAGGGTAGAGCACAGAAAGGATTAAGAGATTTGTCAGTGTTTTATGCCGCAGAGCGGTTTGAGTTAACCTTTTGACTCTATCACATGGAAGAGTAAAAAAATGTGCGGAATATGTGGGATAGCAGATTTTTCCGGTCAGAAAGTGGATAAAGACTTGCTTTTGGGTATGGTTGAAACCCTGAGGCATCGAGGTCCAGATGACAGTGGTATAGAAGTATCGGGCCCCATTGGTTTGGGACATACTCGCTTGAGCATAATCGATCTGTCGCCAGCCGGTCATCAACCAATGGTGTCTTGTTGCGGAAGGTACATTCTTGTCTACAATGGTGAGGTCTATAATTTTCCTGAACTTAAGCGGCGTTTGAAACTAGAAGGAATTAGGTTCAAGAGCAAATGTGATACCGAAGTTGTCCTTAAATGTTATATGCGATGGGGCAAGAATTGCTTCGCAATGTTTAATGGTATGTTTGCCATAGCAATATGGGATTCAAAAGCAAAACAACTGCTTATAGTGCGAGATCGCTTTGGCATTAAGCCGCTTTACTACTATCTGCTACCTTCGGGTGTAGTGTTCGGGTCTGAAATCAAAGCAATTTTGGCCTCACATTATGTCCGAAGCGACTTGAATTGGGAGGCTTTGCATGAATACCTTTATTATGGATATGTCTTAGGCTCTAAATCATTCTTTGATGGTATCAAGCGTCTACAGCCTGGGCAGATTCTTTCCATTGGTAAAAAAGGGACACAAAGATCATCATATTATTCCTTTTACGATGTAAAGGAAAAGAAGGATTGCGATGTTGATGAAGTTATTCATGGTGTTCGCGAGCGATTCAGCAAAGCCGTATCGGACCATTTGATTAGCGACGTGCCGGTTGGAGTGTTTCTCAGTGGTGGTGTCGACTCATCTGCCATAACAGCGATGGCGACAAAATACTATTGCGGGCAACTAAAGACGTTTTCTGTTGGATTTGACTGGATAAATGCGGTGAATGAACTACCGAAAGCAAGGCTGATCGCTGAACAGTTTGGGACAGATCATCACGAAATCCAGGTTAAAGCCCAGGACGCACCGCGAGTAATTGAAAGTTTGGTCAAATGTCATGACGAACCCTTTGCAGATTCTACCAATATTCCCTTATACATGCTGTGTGAAAAACTACGTGGAGAAATCAAGGTTGTGCTTCAGGGTGATGGTGGTGATGAAATATTTGCCGGGTATAGACGATACAATGTCCTTGCGCATGAAAAGTTGTGGCATTTGGTATCGAGACTCCGACCATTCCTTTCAGTTCTTCCTTTCCGTGGTGTGAAATATCATCGCATTATGCGCCAACTTGGGACTATGACTCCATCACATCCAGCGATGCGAATGGCACTCTTGATGACCAGCGAGACATGTGACTTAACACCTACGCGTATCTTGACTAAAGATGCACGAGAACAAACCGAATGCAGCGATCAATTCGATGAATATAGACAAATTTTCAGTTGTCTTGCTGAGTTAGATCCAGTCCAACGAGCGCTTTACTCGGATTGTATGGCTGTTCTGCCGAATAACTTTCTTGAAAAAGTTGATAGAGCAACCATGGCCCATGGTATTGAGGTTAGAGTCCCATTTTTAGACGCTAATCTCACAGCCTATGTGTTGTCTATTCCTGCGTCTCTAAAGGTAAGAGGTATGAAGAAGAAATGGATTCTTCGTCAAGCGCTGCGGGGCATTCTTCCAGATGTCATTCTTGACGGAAAAAAAACTGGGTTCGATGTTCCTTTTGAGTACTGGCTTAAAGAACCCCTGGCGGATTATATGAAATCAATTATCACATCCGGTGCTATTAAGAATAGTAATTTGTTTGATTATGGGGAAATCACTAAATGCATGGACGAACACATCAGTGGGCGTCGAGATCATGGAAATTTGCTTTATAGACTACTTAATCTGGCGCTATGGTACGAAGCATATATGATCTGATGGAATTGTTGGCGTATTTACACTATGCACTGTTTTTCATCCTCACACTGTGGCCCTCCGGACAAAAGTGATCTATGAGCAGATATGTACAAGTGCTTAGCGAATGTTATATGAGTCTATTGGTACGATTGATATGAGCATAATTCGAAAAGCAGCAGCTCACATCTTGTTAATCAGCGTATATGGCTTTACATACATTGTAGCTTTGCTGGGCAGTATCATACCGCGTCGGCCATGGAGGCCAACGGGTCGGATTATGGTCACAGGGACCTTTCATAATCCTAACTGGTATCTATCGCATGTGACTCCTCTGTCTCGTAGCGGAATAAATGAGGTAATCCTGGTTGTTGACGAACCACAGTTGCCGCTCGAAAGAGTCAGTTTTGTGTGTCCTCCGAGGTGGATATCGCGGCTATTGAGCCGGGCTGGCGCCAAGGCGATTTGGATGATTATCGCCGGTATTCGCTACCGGCCGGATCTTTACATGGGCTACCATATTGCACCTGGAGCCTGTTCTGCACTAGTAGCGGGCAAATTACTAGGACGGCCATCCTGTTACCAGATGACTGGTGGGCCGGTTGAAATAATAGGCGGCGGTTTTGGGGCGATTGAAAGCGTTGGTAATTCTCTTGGGCGTCCATCAAAACTTATTGAGACTTTGGCCTTAGCTGTTGTTAGACTATTTGATCTTATCGTTGTTCGTGGCGGCAGGGCCAAGAAATACCTGGAAAGCCAGAATATAAAAGGGATCATAGCTATTATCACCGGAAGTGTCAACGGCCACCTTAAATCGCCTCGTGCTGATCGAGGGATTCATTCAGTCTTTGTTGGGCGATTGGTCCCAATCAAACAAGTCGAACAGTTTATTACAATTGTAGAAGCTGTTGCCCATAGGATACCATCCGTTAGAGCCGCTATTGTTGGTGACGGTCCTCTGTTGGAGAATATGAAGGCCAAAACTAGTCGGTTGGGACTTACTGATAATATAGAATTTCTTGGCAAACAAAAGGATGTAAAGGCGGTCCTTGACTGCTCGAAAACCTTTGTGTTAACATCAAAGTCCGAAGGTTTATCGATTGCTATGATTGAGGCCATGACTTCCGGCGTAGTGCCCGTTGTCGCTGATGTAGGAGAGCTAAGGGACCTTGTGACCAATGGTGTGAACGGCTATCTTGTCGAACCGAATCGTATCGATGAATACACCAAAAAGGTTATTTCTTTGCTACAAGATCCAGCCTTGTGGGAGAAATACTCACTCAGGGCAATTGAAGCAGCAAAAATACACTGCGATGTTGCAACTGTCTCCAAGAAGTGGCAGCAAAATCTTCAAAATGTCGTTTCGAAAGCATCTGGTGTTAACACACAGAAAGCAATAAATTGAACGAAATATCAAGCAAATCCCATGTCGCAATCTCCAGCGGATGTGATGGATATCCGTCGGAGCCGCCGTATTCGCCGGGTGCCTGCTATCCCGAATATCCTTTTGGTCCCGATACTCTGTCGAATGATGCCAATCATGCTTATGAAGGGGTGCGCGATGCGCTGCGATTGTTGAAATTCGATGCGGAGCGTTACGGTCGAGAAGATTGGAACCCACTGGGCAAGATTGTCCGACCGGGTGACACGGTAGTATTGAAGCCTAACTTCATTCGCGATTTTCGCGAGACACAGCCTGATCATGAAGACTGCCTGATAACTCATGGTGCTATTATTCGGGCGGCTCTTGACTATGTCTATACCGCCCTTAAAGGCCAAGGCCGAATCATCATTGCGGATGCTCCACAGAATGATGCAGACTTCGATGCAATTCGACGAATGGCGGGATTGGACGAAATTCAGGAGTTCTACCGCCGACATGCAGGTTTTGAAGTAGAGGTATATGATCTTCGGCCGGAAAAGGCTCGAAAAGTTGATGGCGTTATCGTTGGTCATGAACGATTGGCCGGTGATCCTGCCGGTTACGTTAAGGTGAATTTGGGCCAACATTCCGAATTCTGCGAAATCTCTCACTTGTGCCACCTGCTGTATGGTGCCGAATACGACACCACCGAACTGCGCTCCCACCACCATGATGACGTCCACGAATACCTGATCTCGAAGACCATTATGGAAGCCGACTGTGTGATTAACCTGCCAAAGCTCAAGACTCATAAAAAGACCGGCATCACGGTGAGCATGAAGAACGCGGTTGGTATCAATGGGAATAAAAACTGGCTTCCACACCATCGCTTAGGCACACCTTCGCAGGGCGGTGATCAGTTTGCCGATGACAGCGTGATACACCGAATAGAGCAGAAGACCATGGTATGCTTCAGGCATTTGTTTCCCTTATTCGGTCCTCTACGAAGAATTATGGCCAAGCCGTTGCAAGCTCTTGGCAAGAAAATCTTTGGCGATACAAACACTAATACGATTCGTTCCGGCAACTGGTATGGCAATGACACCACTTGGCGAATGGTTATTGATCTGAATCGGATACTTATATACGCGGATAAAAGCGGAAATATTCAGGATAATCCTGCAAGGCGTATATTCTGTATCGTCGACGGGATTATTGGTGGTGAGGGCGACGGTCCGCTGAATCCGACTCCGAAACGGGAGGGGATGGTTCTCGCGGGCACGAATCCAGTAGCTGTTGATCTGGCGTGTGCACGCATAATGGGTTTTGACTATAAGCGACTACCTATGTTAATTCAAGCGTTGGATTATCATTCTTTACCAATTACAGCATTTGAATATGACGAGATAGTTTGTAAGTCGAAAGCTCAGCAATATGACCGATCCTTGGATGAATTTGACGAAGTCAGCTTGGCCTTTAAGCCTCACTTTGGATGGGAAGGGCACATAGAGCTGAATAGCTCGCAAGTGTCTGAAAGGGAAATAAAGCAATGTGCGGGATAGCTGGTTATGTTGGATTAGATGATCCTGAACTTTTACGAGAGATGTGCGCTTCCCTAACACACCGTGGTCCAGATGATGCAGGCTTTTTTACTTCGTCCGGTGTGGGGATAGCTATGCGCAGACTCAGTGTTATTGACCTAAAAACTGGACATCAGCCTATCACTAACGAGGATCACTCTATCCAAGTTGTTTCAAACGGGGAAATATATAATTACCAGGAACTTACAACCCAGTTGAAGCTTCAAGGACATAAATTCACTACCTCTTCAGATACTGAAACAATTGTTCACCTTTATGAGCAATACGAATTAGACTTTGTAAAGCATCTACGTGGAATGTTTGCCATTGCCTTATGGGACACAAAACGGAGGCGTCTGGTTTTGGCCCGCGACCGAATAGGTGAAAAACCGCTGTTTTATCAGAACAGTAATGGAGAGTTCTTATTTGGCTCTGAGATCAAAGCTATTTTACAAAGGGGTCAGAAGCGAAGTGTCAATGCCCAGGCTGTTTGCGAATTCTTCGCTTTAGGGTATCTTTCAGCTCCACGGACATTCTATCAAGGAATTCACAAACTTGCCCCAGCACATATCCTTGTTTACGAGAATAATAACGTTGATATAAGGCGTTACTGGTCACGTAGTTGTCCTGGAAGCAGTACGCTGCCATTCAAGAAAGCTGCCGCTGAGTTATCTGACCTGATGGATGACACGATAAAGCTGTGTCTTAAGAGCGATGTTGAAGTTGGTGCATTCCTCAGCGGTGGGCTGGATTCTTCCACAATCGTGAGTTTGATGCGCAGGCACTCTGTTGACGTTCAGACATTCTCAGTCGGATACGAAGGAAATGCTTCCGGTTTCAATGAACTCAAATATGCCAAACAGATGGCCAAAGAACTCGGTACTAAACATCATGAATTGATCATTGGTCCTTACTCGAGTGTAGATTTGCTACCGAAGGTTCTGTGGCACTATGATGAACCGCACGGTGAGCCAATTTCAACGCTTGTTTATTTGTTGTCGGAATTCACGAAAAAGAAAGTGAAGGTTGTCTTGGGCGGCACTGGCGGAGATGAGTTGTTCTTCGGTTATCCCCGTCACCTCGGTATTCGTTTACTACAATACTACAAGCTCTTACCTATATTCTTAAGAAGACAGATAATCGAGAAGATTGTTCAGAAAATGCCCGAATTAAATAAAGGAAAACCGTTCGCACGGCGCGCACATCGTTTTGTGGCTGCTTCGAGTTTGCCTGCTGACGAGGCTTACCTGCGATGGGTTAGCCTGTTTAGTTGTGATATACGCGATCAATTGCTCTCCAGTACAGTAAAGACCAATGCCGATGATCCCATAGCTGAACAATTCCTCCGAGCTTACTTGATTGGTGGTAATGGCACTGTTCTAGACCGCGCAGCCAGTCTTGATATTGAGGGATACTTGCCTGAATATCAATTAGCTTATATGGATCGCATGACCATGGCGCAAGGCTTGGAGTGTCGCTCGCCGCTATGCGATTATCGTCTTGTTGATTTCGCAACATCTTTACCGGCATCCTATCGCCTCAAAGGCAGGCGGAGCAAACATATATTTAAGGAAATCGCACAGCAGTGGATTCCCAGGCAGATTGTTAATAGGAAGAAGGTAGGTTTCGAATCACCCATTGGCCAGTGGATTAAAGATCAGCTTCGTAGTTTTGTCGAGGTTTTTTTATCCCGAGAGAATATTGAACGCTCCGGTTTGTTGAACTACGATGGCGTCTCACGAGTACTATGTGACCACTTTTCAGGACGCAGAGACTATGCGCTGCACATCTGGAGTATTCTTGCCCTCGAATGCTGGTACAGGATGTATATCGAAGACCGGATTACCAATGGTAGTGATTACAAACTGAAGGATCTTAGAGGAGTATCTGCCGAAGTGGCGGTGTTTTCGGAGACACGAGAGAACCTCGATGTCAGGCCCACATACTTCGACAAAGTGGAGAATAAAAAAACATATTCGATTTTGCCGATAGTTGTGCCGTCGCGAGAGAAGTTATGGTTTAATGCTCCTAAAACTCTCCGAAAAATAATTCAGCCTATCGTTAAAGTGGTTCCACAACGAATTCTTCTGGGAAGGAAGTTCCAAAAGAATTTGGCCTTTACTAGCAATTGCCAATGGTGGCCTCCCTACACTTATGATATATATAACCTCACGCAACTTCGTAGAATTTGTACCTTAGCATACGAAAAGACAGAATACTACCGAAGAGCGTTCGACAATATTGGCTTTCATCCACACAACCTAAAGTCTTTAAGTGACTTTTCCGAGATTCCAACCATCGACAAATGTACGGTTAGGAAGCATTTACGGCAAATGTTGACGGTACCTCCTGATAATCCTAATGCAGATTATTGTTCCACAGGCGGAACTAGTGGGATGCCCCTCAGTTTTTATATCAATGCCGACCGGTCTCCGACTGAATATAGTTACCTTGTTGCCAGTTGGGAACGGATTGGTTATAAACTCGGGATGCCGATGGCAGTACTACGCGGTCGAATGGTTCAACCCGATCGAAATGGTCTTCGCCATGAATATGACCCAATTCTACGGCACCATTATTATAGCAGCTTTCACATGTCCGACGAGAATATAGCGTGTTACCTGAAGCATATAGCCAGCATCGGGGCATGTTTTCTGCATGTCTATCCATCCACTATTGCCGGCCTGGCCCGTTTTATCCTTCGAAACGGCACTCATGCCCCGAAGAACATTAGGGGTATCATCGCCGAGTCCGAAATAGTATATCCCGAGCAGCGGCAGATGGTTGAGGAAGTGTTTGGCTGTCGCTATTTTTCTTGTTATGGTCAATCGGAAAAGGTTGTCCTTGCCACAGGGTGTGAACAGAACAACGATTATCATGTTTGGCCGACTTATGGTTACTTCGAACTCCTCGACGTCAACGATAATCCGGTGAACACGCCCGGACAACGGGGGGAAATTGTAGGTACCGGCTTTATCAATACAGTGATGCCGTTCATCCGATATCGAACCGGAGATTGGGCAACATACGTCGGTGAGCGTTGTAAGGCATGTGGGCGTGAACATGCTATCATTCGCGACATTCGCGGCCATAGGATCCAGGAAGTTCTAATTGCCGCTGACGGCTCTGAAATTTCGTGGGCTGCTCTGAATATGCACGATGATACATTTGTACACGTCAGGCAGTTCCAGTTCATGCAGGAAACACCGGGCCAGGCTGTTCTGCGAATCGTGCCGGCCGATGGATTCGGTGAAGATGATGCTGACCGAATACATCGGAACCTGGGGCGCAAACTCGATAACCGGCTTGCTTTCACCATTAAACTCACCGAAGTTATCCCCCTTTCCGCCAGGGGTAAGGCCATATATGTTGACCAGCGAATTCAACATAACAGATAGAGTACTATTAGCCTCAACGGATGGCATTTGGTAATATTCTTTGCGAATTCCATGAACGATTTTATCGATATTATCGATTTGAAGTAGGTTTTCGAGCAATGCTATAGCTGGGGGATATTTATAAGCTGTACGCAGCTGAAGTGATAAGAAGGGAATATTGTATAATGATATTGCAAGAGAATATTGGTTTTTCTAATTGGGTATGCCCCAAATGCAAAGGGGATTTAAAAGTCGAAGATGGTGTCTACTTTTGCGAGCCATGCGGACAACGCTTTAATGATTTTTTGGGGCTACCTGATTTCAGGTTACATTATAAGGACACCAAGAACGAGGTAGCTTTGGCAAAAGAATTTCGAGAATCATGGAACGAGTTGACATACGAAGATATGGTCCGTATGCGTTGGTCAGGGCTTCGGCAGAGGGCTTTAGCAAGGGGAAAACATCCTTCCGATTTTAAAATGTGGGACGTTGATGAACAGGCTCATCTTGCTACATATAAGGTTCGGGGCAAGCATCATCAATATATGCTCAAGAACATTATTCAACGGAAAATTTATGCTTGGGAAATTATACGCCTGGTCGATGTTGGCTGTGGTTGGGGCCGGGATCTGCTTCACCTGGCATGCCTTGCTCAAGAAGCGATTGGAGTAGATGTGTCCGCGTTTAGCCTTCTGATGACAAAGAAACTTTTAGAAGGGCAAGGTGTTACCAATGTGACGCTGGTTCTGGCTGAGGGGGAATCTCTGCCTCTGCCTCCCGAATGTATAGATGGAATTAACTGCAGTGGAGCTATTGAGCATATGCGGATTCCGGGCGATTTTTGCGTGAATGTTCAAGATGTTTAAGTAAGTCTGGGTGGGTTTTTCTATATTATCCCAATCGCTTCTCGGTATTACCAGAATCGCACACAGGAATTTGGGGGCTTGGTTATTTTTCAGCTAACCGCCAGAAGAAAATTGTTCTAAGAAAACAGAGAAGCGGATGGGATACTATCTTGTTTTCGCGAAGGGGATTCATACGCCTGCTAAAGTCAACATGTAAATATAAAATGGTTTACATTACAGGTATTCCCCGTGGAGTAGAAGATTTTCTTAGTACCAGTAAGTTCTCATGGATGTTTCCCCATCTGGCTAATGTGGCCAAATATATCCTGCCAGCCTTTCGGTTTGTTCCAGGTATGGAGAGGTTGGTCAGTGTTTTCTCTCCTGTTCATTTCGTTTTTATAAACCGATAATCATAATAAAAGCTATTTATGCAATCACTTTATTGGTATTGTCGACGTCTTAAAGTTATGTCTCCGGGGGAGATCGCCTGGCGTATGCGGTCGTCGCTGCGCGATCGTGCCGACCGGTTCCTCGTTGGTCGACGGCAGCGGTTAAGGAAGCCATCGGTAATCTTGAATGGAGATGGCAGTGATACAGACCCTGGTTTCCACGTGTGTGATATGGCTGTTGGTAACAGGACATGGCTTAAGGCAAATGATGATGTTGATAAGCGGTGGTACGATTATTTGCTGGCCCGGGCGAAGCAGATTGCCGGGCATCGGCTTGATTTTTTCGATCTGAAGGATAGGCATCTTGGCGATCCGATTATCTGGAATCGTGACCACAAACGTGCTCAGGACACGCCGATGACTTATTGCGCATATCTGGATTACCGGGATGTCGAGGAGGTAGGAGATTGCAAATTTGTCTGGGAACCCAATCGCCATCACCAGTTCGTAGTGCTTGGCCGAGCCTATCGAGCCAGCGGTGATATCCGATTCGCCAATGCGGTGGCGGAACAATTGGACAGTTGGCTCAAGCAGAATCCCTTTGGTCTTGGGATGAACTGGCGTAGCGGCCTGGAACTCGGGATAAGGCTCATAAACTGGGTCTGGGCTTTGGATCTGATCGAGGAGTCGGGAGCTATCGACGACCGGCTACGGCATCGAATATTGGACTCCATATCGCGTCATATCTGGGAAATCGACAGGAAGTATTCACGCGGTTCTTCCGTGAACAATCACCTGATTGGCGAGGCAGCAGGAGTGTTTGTGGCAGCAAGTTACTTCGCAAATTTGAAAAAAGTATCGCGCTGGCTGGCCAGGAGCCGGGAAATCCTCTGCCGGGAGATCCTTAGCCAGACGTTTCCCGACGGGGGTACGATGGAGCAGGCCATCGGGTATCATCTTTTCGTATTGCAGTTCTTTGTTGCAGCGGGAATCGCGGCCCGCGCGGCAGGTCAGGATTTTGCCGAATCATATTGGTCGCGATTGGAAAAGATGTTCGAATTCCTGGGCGTTCTCAGCGAAGGTGGTGACAACTTGCCGGCATTCGGTGACGGTGATGATGGCTATGTATTGGATATTGGACGTGATCCTTACAGCGTTCGGGAATGGCTGGCGGTGGGAGCCGCACTGTTCATAAGAAGTGATTTCAAGGCGTGGGCAGGCGGGTATGCCGAGCCGGTCGAATGGTTGCTGGGTGAACCAGGACGCCAAAGTTTTGAGGCAATCCCAGAGTCGCAAAACAAGTTAAGTACCTCCAAGACTTTTAAGGATAGCGGTTACTATTTACTGCAGCATGGCGAGTTTGATTCACCGGATCGTATCAGCGTAGTATTTGATTGCGGCCCGTTGGGGATGGGAGCCCTTGCGGGGCACGGACATGCGGACGCCTTGAGTTTCACTCTCCGGGCGTTAGGTAGAGACGTACTCGTTGATCCAGGGACATACGATTATTTCAGCTATCCAAAGTGGCGGGAGTATTTCCGCAGTACGCGAGCGCATAATACTGTTGTTATTGACGGCAGGGACCAGTCTGAGATGCTTGGTCTTTTTCTTTGGGGCAGGAGAGCAAAAGCTGATTGTCTGAGTTGGCAACCCACGGATGTTGGGGGCAAGGTAATCGGTAAACATGATGGTTATATGCATCTCGATGATCCTGTTATCCATAAACGTATGCTTGATCTGGACGGCCAGGAGCTTGTAGTACGTGACGATATTATTGCTCGCGGAAAACACAAAATAGAGGTTTTTTTCCATCTGGCTGAGCATTGTGTGGTTGTTCCGGCAGGTAGGAATCGTTATCTCATCGATGTCGGCTGGGAAACGATTGAAAATGTCGGCCGGCGAACAATTGAAATCCAATTGGATCAATGTCTTAAGGTCGAGGAATTCAAAGGCAGCGAGGACCCGATTTGCGGGTGGGTCAGCCGAGGTTATCATCAAAAAGAAGCAAGCACAACACTTGTTGGTCGCTGCACTGGTGAAGGTAACACATGCCTGGTAAGCAGGATCACTATAGGTGAATTGAAGCAAGCTGCAAAATAGATAAAGGCTGAACGAATGACGAAAAATGATAATCCCAATCAGCGACCGGTCATTGTAGCTGCGGTAGTAGCAGGTTTCCTGATGCTCGTTTCTAGCGCATGGTATCGCGCTCTGGCTGCTCGACTGGAAGCTCCCGTGAATACCACTCCGATATCTTCTGCTGCCTTGGAACGATTACCGCTGCAAATTGGCGATTGGATGGGCCGGGAAGTGCCGTTAGACGAAGCTATTGTGCGTGCCACAGATACCGATGCGCACATCAACCGTAGCTATTTACGAAACAACGCTTCGCAATACATCTCGTTATATATCGCCTCTGGCGTCAAAGCACGTGACCTGATGCCGCACCGCCCGGAGGTCTGCTATAGTGGGGCTGGCTGGACGCTCATTGATAAGCGTTCCATGGAACTGCCTTTGAGTGATGGAATGAAACTGCCATGCAACGTCTTACAGTTTTCCCGCGGCACTTTGAACACAAAGAATGTCGTAGTTCTGGATTATTACATTGTGGACGGGCAGTATTGCCGTGATGTTTCACTATTACGATCCAAGGCATGGCGCGGCTCCGGCACGGTTCGTTATATAGCTCAAATACAGATAGCTGCGTCCGCTACATCTAATCTGACTGCCGATTCAGCATCGAGAATAATCTCTGACTTTGCTGTCGAATCAGCTTCATCGATATCCAGATTGTTCGAGAGCCCCGAAGAGGATCAGCGCTCGGACAAAGATCGTTTTGATGCTAACCGTGTATTTAGGGGAACTGGGAGTGGTTAAAAATCGTATTCACCTCGGGCATGCTTTGAAGATTTCCGGCAGCCATCAACTGCCGGACAATCTCTTGGGAATTGTTTCAGTCTTATTGGCGATGCTGGCCGTGACTGTTTTGTCGTATTGGTCGATAAGTGCGAACATTTTCAAGGAATGGCAAAGAAGCGATGATTACTCTGCGGGCCAGCTCGTACCGCTGATCGCACTTTTCCTTGTTTGGCATGAGAGAAAAACGCTAAGAAGATGCATGCTGAGGCCGTGCTGGTGGGGTATAGCACTGCTTATAATGGCACAGGCAGCGAGGTTTTACGGATTGCTGTTCATGTATGAATCGGGAGTGCGATATTCAATGGTACTGACCTTGGCGGGCCTGGTTCTTATGGTTGCCGGTTGGCAGGTGTTTCGCAGTGTCTCCTGGATACTCTTGTTCCTTTTTCTTATGTTCCCTTTGCCCGGGCGCATTCACAACCTAATCAACGGACCATTGCAGAAAATGTCAACGACGGGGTCGGTATTTCTTTTGGAGGCGTTTGGTGTCAGGGTCAGCCAGGAGGGAAATGTCGTGATGCTGAATGAAAAGATCCCTATGGCGGTAGCGGAGGCCTGCAGCGGCCTGCGTATGCTGATAGCGTTCGTTATTGTCGCGGCATTCATAGCGTATATGGTGAAGCGCTCACGCCGACAGAAAGCAGTCCTGCTTTTGTCAAGTATTCCTGTCGCGGTGATGTGCAATATTTTGAGACTCTGCGTGACGGCGGTGCTATTTCTGCTTGCAAGCGCTGAAGTAGCGCAGAAGTTCTTCCATGATTTTGCAGGTCTGGCCATGATGCCGGCTGCGGTTTTACTTATATTCAGTGAGCTTTGGCTGATGGATAAACTTACTCTTCCTGAACCCGATGCGCAACAGGAGCAGACAAGAGCACAAACCAAATCAGCCACCCGGACCTGTACGAAACGGACGAAGAGAAGAAAGCAATATGTATAGTTGTACTGTCTCACTTTGAGAATATGCATAAGCTCTTTAATAAACAACACTTATAAGCAAGCATGGCTGTCTATGAATTTGTCATAAAATTGAAAGAAATTCACAGATGCCCGCCATACAAGTGTTTCTGGCTGAATTACC
>DATKYR010000134.1:0-4426 GCA_035528395.1 Sedimentisphaerales bacterium | reverse complement strand
AGCCGCCGAATATGGAATCCAGGTTATCGATGTGCGGATAAAGCGGGCCGACCTGCCCCAGGAGGTTACATATTCTGTTTTTGACCGAATGAAGGCCGAAAGGCAGAGAATCGCAAAAAAATATCGCTCTGAAGGCGAGGAGGAGGCTGTAAAGATCAAGGCCCAGACCGACAAAGATAAGACAATCCTGCTCGCGGAAAGTTACATGCAGGCCGAGAAAACAAAGGGCGAAGGCGACGCCGAGGCCCTCAAAATATATGCCCAGGCTTATGAAAAGGACCCTGAGTTTTATTCATTTGTCCGGACTCTGGAAGCTTACGAGAAATCGCTTGGCGAAGGTACGACCATCGTTTTGCCCGGCGATTCGGAGTTCTTCCAGTACTTAAGCCCGCCGGCAAAAGAATAGCTTTAGACCGCTCATTTCCTGAAGAATCCCGTTTTGCAACCTGCCTCGGGACGGGAGCATCTTTATAGCTGCCATATCGGTTTCATAGAAAGTCGTAGGGTGGGGCTTGCCCCACCATTTGCATTTGTCCCGCACCAAAATAGCGTTCCGGCAAACTCTATAAATTAAGTTCAGAAATACGGTCTTTGCTTTGTTATAACCTACTGACTGAAACGCTTCTTTGCTTGTTATTTTGGTGCGGGATTTGACAAAATAAGTGCCAAATTGACAGCCCGTACAGGCCGGTGATAAGCCCGAAAAGCCCATTATCCGCTGTTTTTGGGCACTTTTCACCCCTCGACAATCTGGCACGCATTTTGCATATTTCGTCTAACGGAGTTTGTTTAGTTAAGGGAATTTGAAAAGTATAGATTAAGAAGAATTTGAAGGGAGGTGTTACTATGACACTGGTAAGATTTAACAAAGGACACAGAGGTGATTTGTCAAGACTTCACGGCGAGATGGACGATTTGTTTGACAGCTTCTTCAGAGGGCTGGACAGGCCGTTTGCCGGATACAAGGCTTGGCCCGCTATCGATGTCGCTGAGCAGGATGATGCGATTGTTGTAAGGGCCGAGGTCCCCGGCTGCAAAGCTGAAGATATCAACATTTCTGTCTATGGCAGCACATTGACCATCAGCGGGGAAAAGAAGCTGACCGAGGAGAAAAAGGAAAAAGGCTACTACCATGTTGAAAGCACCTATGGCAGCTTCAGGCGAGAGGTGACCTTGCCCACCGATGTTGACCAGGGCAAAATCGATGCGACCTGCAAAGACGGAGTACTGAACATAACGCTGCCGAAGGCCGAAAAGGCCAAGTCTGTCAAGGTCAAGGTCAAAGGATAAGGGTTTTTTCTTCGCTTGTTACTGGAATAGCCGCCGCAGCTGTCCTAAAATGCCATTTTGACTGGGCATTGCCAACCTGCTGAAGAGTGATATTTTCTCCAAGGGCCGCCAGTCGTGTTGGAACGACTGCCGGCCCTGTCGCTTCATTTTCCCCTCCGGTTTTGTCTTCTACTGTTCTGTGGTTGCTTTACCTTTGTCCTTCTTGTCTTGCTCGGGTGCCAGGACATCGCGCAGAGCCACCAATCTTCGCAGTGTGCTAAACCAAAATGGAGCGCCTAAGCTTATGAGCACAATCGTCATCAATATCCCGAGTAGATTTTGTATGTTCCAATAGAAGCCGGCTCCATGTGAAAATGCAGCAATATCAAACAATGCCAACGTACCGATGCTTTCCTCTATCATTTTGCCGGCTTGTTCGTATCCTTCGCGATGCAGCTTATCCAGTATCGACTCATACTCGACAACCAGCTCTTGTCGTCGGGGATTGTCCTCAAGGACGACAGACAGCTCATCCAGAATGTCGTTCTTAGCATTTCCTATCCCGCTGACTTCTTCGAGGGTTTCCTGTAAGTCGGGGTGATTTTCCTGCAGTTGTTCCAGCGCCTTGGCTGACACATCCTCGTATCTTGTCAATGCTGTGTAATCCGCCTCGTGTTTACTGACAAGGTTTATGGCTTCCATTTCGGCCTTAGCCCGGTATTGTGGGTCTGTTGAGAGCCTTTTCAGAACATCCGGCGCGCTGACCTGGAAAACAACCGCTACGAGCAGTGCACAACCAAACGTTATGCATCGCATGATAACACTGAAACGTTGACTGAGTCCTCTTTCCATACGCGAGAACCAGCTCATTGCCTTCTCAATGACCTCGGTGGTGAGCTCCGAGTGTTCTTTGCTTTGTTCGTGGAGGAGCATTTCGAGCTCTTCTTTTAGGACCCAGGATGCTTTGGGTGCCATGAACTTAGGTAGGTAGCTAATCTTCCCTTGCTTCATCAGACTGTTTGACTCCAGGATATCCTTTGCCGTTTCCTCGGCAGTCTTTTTTATATTCGCTTTGCTTTTAGTCTGTTGGGGGCCTGGAGTAGTGGACGCTCGCCTTTCTTCGAATGCTTTATTTGCTTCTTGATATTCAGCCAGCGCATTTGCACAATCTTTGGCTGCCTTGTCAAATATCTTACCGGTAATCCCGTTTTGCTTGAGCGAGTTAAGAATTGCCTCCGTTTTGTTCTTTAAGGCAAGTTTGGCGGAAAGGTCGCTGCTGGCGCGTACGAAGTCAGGTTTGATACGCTGCTGCTGGGCGCTGGCCAATAGCTCGGCCAGGCCGGCTTCCAGGTTTTTCGCACGGATACTTAGGAAGTGGGCGATTGCCTGAGTCAATGCCGTAACCAGAAGGCTTAGGACGAGCATAATGCCGGCAAATCCAATGAGAATTGCAAGAATTTCGAATAATGAGTTTTGATTCATTTCATTATCTCCATATAAGTTAAAGAGCTGATGTTTAATCTATTCGGCTCTGATCCACCGTGTGCCATGGCTTCGATGTGTTTGTTGGACCGTCGGAGGTGCGGTTGGATCGTCTTCTTCTGCATCGACATCCACCTCGACGATGCGGAACCATTTGCCGTCCGTTTCGATCAGTATGTGTTTTCTCTCGTGCATTTGTTCACGTTCCTCTTGTGTTTGGAGGTCACTCCAGTTGAATCGCTTCTCATGAATGAATGTGTGATAGACTCGATGTGCTCCGCCCAGCCAATTGACGACTTCGTTACTGGGATGTCTCCACGAGGTGGTGAAACCCCTCGGTCCCATCGAGGCCACTGACAAAACCGGACGGTTGTACTGACTGTTGTCTGTTCTTCTGCGGAAGAATGGTTCGTAGGCGTGCCAGCTGCCGTGATGCGGGACCTTCAACACGTCAACGTTCAGCAGATGCAATTCATTCGCATCTTCGAGGTGCTCGATGAGTTTTTCTTCGGACCTTTCGTTGTGGTCGCCGCTAAACAGCATCGAGAAATCATTATAATCAATGCGAAAAGTAACGCTGTTTCCGTTGATTGTTTCGCTCCAGCCTCCATATTTGCGGGCCCTTTCCAATGGCCAAATGAGCTTGAAGTCGATGTCGGCCAGGTCCACCCCGCGGTTCAGCTGGGCTTCACGCTCTTCGATAAAGGGCCCGTTTTCCACGCATCGCTGGAACCTTCTTACTTCGATTGGGTCCTCCTCATCCACTACTGCATTGGCAAGCTCGTCATATACGCCCTGAAATTCATCGTTATTTAGCCTTTGCTGCAGCTCTTGTTTTGTGTTTATGAGGCAGTCTTCTCTCAGTTTCTTTCCCTGGTCATCGTCGTCCGGCTCAAGAAACGCCATCCCTCTTACAAGCTGACCGCCGCTTATGTCCCTGACGGCTTCTGCGGCAGTTGTTGAATTCGAGAATCCTCGCTTGCCTCGACGATACGATGCCAGTCCGTTGTGATAAATTGATTCAACGCCGACTGAGTCTTCTGTCAGTATGTGGATGAGACCCGTTACATGGTCACCATCGTGGTGTGTGATTATGGCGTGTTCGATAATAGCCGGTTCTTCATACAAACTCAGCACGAAACTCTCCATGATCGTTTCGTTCTGTGCGCTGTGGGAACCGCCGTCGATCAGAACATCAACTGTTTCTGTGCGGCTTGAAATATCATCGGCAGGATCGGGGTCGTAGTTACACTTGGGCGGTAGTTGAATAAGCAGGCCGTCTCCCTGCCCGACGTACACTATCCAGATTCGCATCAGATTGTCCCGGTTAGGTTGATAATCGGTGCGTTGGTCCCGGTGGAACGATTCGTAGTTCGGTGGCGTGCCCAACGCGTATGGAACGCACAAAATCAAAATCAATAGACTGACAGGAAAGATTGGCTTTTTGAGACAGGAGTGACACGTTTGTAGCTCTGCTCGGCTCAAAATAATGCGCATTGCTGAATCCTTCATGTTCTCACCTCCATTCTATACTTCGTTCTTTCGCAACAAAATTACGTTGATTGTCTAAAACCTTTCGATATGAGCCGTAAATCAATGTTTTAACGCCTGCCGGTTTACACCCGGTTTGGCCATATCGAAAGGAGTTATTTATGGTTAAGGAAAACAAAGTCAA
>DATKYR010000133.1:0-3421 GCA_035528395.1 Sedimentisphaerales bacterium | reverse complement strand
TCATGCAAGTAAAGGAGAAAAAAGAGCAGGGACTGGTGTGAAATGAAATAGTTATTTTAATTATAGACCTTTTTGTTAGCGAGGCCAAGGGCATTTTGCAGAAATAAGTCCTATGATATCCCTCAAGACGAGTTCGTCGTTGATATGGCCTGCTGGGCGCTTTAAATAAAAGCTGATGGGCGTTGTTTAAGATTGTGTGGGATTGAGTAGTCAGAGAGCTTGAATTTTCAGGACAGGCTTGATATCCTTTTGGAAATGAGGTTTAGTAGTATACTTGAGCAGGTATAAACGGGAAATCTCAATAGGTATGAGAAGCCAAATGAATAGATGCTGGAGAAGAAAAGGTGTGCGTTGTGGTTCGATAACTGCCCTACTTGTGTGTGTGGCTATTTCAAACTTTTTTATTTCAAATGATTTGCATGCAGATAATCCAAAGGGAATTGAACACATCACTGTTTATCGAGAGAAACATCGTTTTGGTGGTTGGCCAGCCAATCATGGAATCTGGTCCTGGGGAAATGAAATCTTAGTTGGTTTTAGCCGCGGACATTATAAAGATTTGGGGCCAAACCGCCATGCTATTGACCGTGAACGACCGGAAGAACACCTCTTTGCACGAAGCTTTGATGGGGGCGAAACATGGTCCATCGAGAATCCTGCTGAAAAAGGTGTTATCATTCCTTATGGTGCAGCATTGCATGGCACACGACCGCCACACTTAATCCCGAAAACACCGCTTAATTGCCCGGGAGGAGTAGAATTTACTCACCCTGATTTCGCAATGACCCTTCGAATGTTGGATAATAATGTGGGGCCATCTTTGTTTTACTATTCTTATGATAGAGGTGAAAATTGGAACGGCCCGTATATCCTCAAAATGCATAACTTAGATGGAATAGCAGCTCGAACAGACTATATAGTTAATGACAAGCTCGACTGCATGTTATTCTTAACAGCAGCAAAGAAGAACGGTAGGGAGGGGCGTCCATTTTGTGCCAGGACATATAATGGAGGTGAAAGCTGGAACTTTGTTTCATGGATAGCACCTGAGCCAAAAGGATTTTCAATTATGCCTTCGACTGTTCGTCTGTCGAAAACAGTTCTTCTGACCGCAGTTCGCCGACGTGAAGGTAATAAAAGATGGATAGAGATATATATTTCCCAAGATAATGGAAATAACTGGCGCTTCTTGAGCAAACCAGCATCTGATCTGGGTGAAGGCAATCCACCAAGTTTGATACGACTTTCCGATGGCAGACTTTGTCTATCGTATGGGTATCGAGCTGAACCATATGGAATTCGTGCACAAATAAGCAGCGATAATGCGAAAACCTGGAGTAATCCCATACATTTGAGGGATGATGGTGCCGGCAGAGACCTTGGATATGTTCGGTCAGTCCAACGTTCGGATGGGAAAATTATTTTTATTCACTATTTTTGTAATACACAGTCTCCAGAGCGCTATATTGCAGCAACTATTTGGGATGGAAAATGAGACTGTATTTCCTTCTAATCGGATGACAAATTAATTATTAGGCTGATTTGTCACCGGCGATCTTGCATTGACAGCTATGTACTATATTAAATCAACGCTTAGGTAATGAAAAAAAGCACCGCTACCTCGTGCTCGTCCAAGACCCTCCATAGCTTCCCTGTAACACGCAAGCGATGCCTGTAAGTCCAAAAACAAACGAGCTTGCATTAAACGAAAACTGAGAAGCATGTACGCATATTCAGAAGAAGTTGTCAATCGTGGAAACTACGTGTTTTTCACTGCCCTATCTTGAAGGTACGTTCTATTTTGGATACCCCTCAAGACGAGTTCGCCGTTTAAATGGCCTGTGAGGGGCTTTAAGTTGAAGGATAAGGCTACTCTGTGAGATTGTGTGAGCTGGCTCAAGTAACGAGAAAAGGGCTGCAAGTGGATGCTCACAGCCCTTCGTAGTCGTGTGACCAGATAGCTCATATTGTTCTTCTTCTTCTCAGCCAACCGACAAGGCCTACACCAATGCTGCCTAACAAAATAGCACCAGGTGCAGGGACCGGGGTAATAGTAACAATCACCTCGCCTACGTTGTCCGACCATTCCCAGCCATCATTGAGCCCGCCGAACAACCTGGTAGCTCCGCTCGGAATGGCGATGTTGTACAGGCCGGATCCGACGGCGAACGTCTGCTGCAGCAGTGGGCTTGTCATATCGGAGGTATTATAGTCCAGCCTCGCAGGCAAACTGAGCAGGTTCGGAGGATCGTCTGTCAAGAATACTCCCACCAATGCGTTATAGGGGGCGTTGTATAGGACACTTATCCCGAACGCCTCGTACACCGGATCGGTCCAAGCGGAGCCGTATCCCTCCGGTCCGCTCTGCGTGTATACGGAATGGCCCCACGTCCCGGTGGCGGTGATTGACAAGTTCATGCCGCCAAAACCAGAAACGTCAACGTATAGTGGTACCGTAAAAAGCCCCGTAATAGGGCCGATATCATTGAAAGGCCATCCGGACGGTGCAGGAAACCCGAGCTCTTGCCCGGCGAAGTACGGGCACCATATCCCCGGAACGTTGACGGTCACATCGGCCATTGCTGGACTGGCCGCCAGGAAAACCAAACAGACTGCAAAAATTGTTAGAATTTTGTTCTTCATCATCCTTTTCTCTTTTCGTAATTAAATGTGTTTGATTGTCTTAGACCTTCACCACGCTGGCGTTCCGATTAACCTCCTTTCTTTTTTACGCCTTCGCCATGATGAGCCAATAAATAAATACCTAATCTGGGGGTGGAATCTATAGAGGCAAATAAGACAAGCTTACTCACCCTCATCCTTTAACTCCAATATATCTTAGCGAAACAACAATCTCAAGAAAAAAGTTTTAAATATGAGAAGAGTTCTTTTTCATGAACAGCGAATAAACCAAGAAAACTCCCTGTTAAACTACCTCAGGATTTTCTGTAGGAGGGCTCTGATAGGTGTTTTATCGTTCTACAATAGCCAAACTCAAGCCGAAGGGTATCTGAGGTAGGATTAAGACAAGGTCGGCGATTCTACGAGCGCAAAAAAAACTTTTCAGTAGTCTTTAAACTTTCTCATCCATTGGGGCCAGTCTGTGGCTGCGGCGCCGCCGGCTTTGGTCCAGGGGCCGGCGATGTTGAAACTCCTGCTCCACTTGAAGGTCCAGAGCTCTTTGAGTCCGACCTTGTGGGCAGACCAATCGCAGAAGACGGTGTTCTGGAATCCGCCGTGCCTGTTTACACAGACACGCTGCATTTCCTGGGCGTTCACCGTGCCGGTGATGGTGGTGTTACGTTCGGCGGGCGGATCGGTGTGACGTGGCCAGGCATCGACCCACCACATGCCGGTGAACATGGGGACATTGTGGGCGCCCTTGATATTGGGCGTGCGCCAGTGGTCAGAGGCGGGGCTG
>DATKYR010000132.1:0-6270 GCA_035528395.1 Sedimentisphaerales bacterium | reverse complement strand
ATCAGCCTCAACGTCCCACGCTCCTTCTCACCAGAAATGCTATCATAAGCTATGAGTATTGCAAGCAAACTCAGCACGATTTTAAGGATGAGGGATGCGTCAAGAACCGTAAAGATGGAAAGATAGAGATTGTCCCCCGTTGGGGCGGCATCTACCTCGGGAATGCTCCCCAGCTCAATTCTGGCAGAGTCACCCAGTTGTTTCTCCAATCCTGCGCTGAATACTGACAACAGTGCAGGTGGCCGATATATGGTGGGTGTAATATTCTTATAAACCTTGACTTTCCGCAGCTCGGCTTCGTTACGTGCAACGTTATCATTATAAATTTTGAGTCTCTGCTGGTAGTCCTTTGCCAGGATGGGCACAAATACAGCCATCAGGACCATGCAGAGTATCGTTCCCATTGCAAACTTAAAAGTCATCAGGTTCAGTAGGAACTCTTTTTTTGCGATTTTCCAGATCATAGCGGATTCCTTTCTTCTTATCGCACATCGTATCCCAGGAATAATACAAAAGTTAGAGAAAAGACGGCAGCTATATAAAGGATCATCACGACCAAATAATTCCCCACAAAAGATATTCGTGCTGCTAAGGAAAGTGGCTTTTCTTGGAAAAGCGGGACCTGTTCAAAAGCAACCGCTTTTTTCGTGGTAGATAAATCCTCCCATGGATTGTACCAGTGCGGGCTATCGGGGTCTGCAGCATCTATTGTTTTAAAGAATTGAAGGAACTGAACCTGGTATCCATGTAAGTCAGACCAGACTTTTTTGAATCTTGCATATCCGCCGCCAACAATCGCCTCATTCATATAATCGAATAATGCAACCGGTGAAATCAAGGTAACCAGCCGGGTGCGCTCTAATTGTCTGAACATGTCCTGAAAATAGGCGTTTCTAATCGCCATTTCACTATTCATACGTTTCATTGTTAATTCCGCACGTAATTTATGCTCCGGAAGAAAGGGGAAGCCGGGGTTTGAAGAGTTGCTTCCCTCCGGTGCATTCCTCCTCAACTCTTGGTCAGCGGTGTTGATTTTTCGGCCGATAGTATCTGCATGTTCAATAGAAAAGACTTTATTGGCCCAGAATATGGCCGTGTTGGGAATGATAACGACAAAGACAAGCCAAAAAGTCAGGGATAATAGTAAGCTAATATTAGATTTATGGGCAATGACCGATGATAAAGTGCCAATTGCTGCGGTACATGATAAAAACAAAAATACAAGCAGGAGAAAAACCAATGTTTCCATTAACATGGCGGATGTAAAATCAACCTTACGGGAAAAGAGAACTATTAGAATGCTTAATACAATCCCAAAGACTGCCATAACCATTGTGGTGATAATCGCACTGATGTACTTGCCCAAAAGTACTTTTGCTCTTGGTATTGAATTGGACAATGTCAGGGCCAACGCTCCGGTTTCCTTCTCTCCTGAAATTGTATCGAATGTAAAAAGCAGCACCGTAAAACTCAAAATCACTGATGCAATAAAGGACCAGTTCAATTCCTGAAAGGTACTTAGAAACGGATTGGCGCCGCCACGACCCACTTCAAATCCAAAAACATTATAGGCGCTGTAAATGAACCGGTTGGGAAAGTATTTTTCCTTACAATCTGAAATAAAGGCGTTTGCCCGCGGCCGCCAAATAAATGCTCGTCTGTTAACTGCAAGTTTGCCAGCATTAGATTCGGCTGTTTCTTTCAATTCATTCCTGAATTCGGCCCGGTATTTTGAGTACTCCTGCATCTTTGCATCCTGGTTTTTTAAGAAAGCAATCGTCCCAACTGCAAATATCACGATGCACAATAGAAAAGATATGTGAAAACGCAGGCTATACAGATTGTTCTGAAGCTCTTTTATGATAATAGTTTTTATCATGGCTTACCTCACGTCATATCTTAGAAATGACAAGAACGATAAATAAAACAGTAAGATACTGATAAGAATCAATGCAGCTACTTTGATAAAGACCTGCTTCAGTCCGGCAAATATGTTTTCGGATTGCCATCGAAAAACCGGCACATCCGACAGGTTAAGGAATGGATATTCGTTATAATGGGTGCCGGGGATTTGCACTTTCAGTATAATTCCCCAGCTTCCGCCGTGTGCATTGCGCCATTCGTTCAATTCTTTTAGATTTTTGCATTCTCCGCCCGTGCGTATTCTGATAATCTCATCCGCAGTCATAAATGTTTCCGGCGGTTGAGGTGTAATATAAAGAAACGAGGAAAATATTTTTCTATCTCTAAAGAAATCGATGAAATCGTCACGATATCGCCGCGTTCTTTCCATAAACCGATAGTGAGATGCCACATCCGTACGACAAAGAGATGCAGAAACTAAGCGAAACACTTCTGAAGGAGAGATAAGTGAAATCATCTCAGCAAAATTTCTTTGCTGGTCCAGGCTATCAAGATAGGTCTTTTGCAAATTCCATTTCTTGTCGGCATAATCAATTCGCAAAGGTTCCGAAAATTCATATAATTTTCTCCAACATTCAAGCATCGATTTTGAGGAACCAGACATTATTCTCCGGCCATCTAAACCACGCTCATGATACATATTGTTCCCCCAGTCCGGGGGCTTAAGTGTTTTAACATATTCAGCGCATTTATTTTGGAATTCTTTATCCAAATCCTGCAGGACGTATTGCAGATTGTCATAGGATTGGACTTTTTTCCAACTTTCCGCCATATAAACGGCAAGATTCGGCACGATAAAAACGAAAAATACCCAGAAGAATAAACACACAATGATACTGGTTATAGAAGATTTGAGCCGGGTGGAAATCAAAAGCCCGATGAAAATGAATACCGTAAAATACAGCAAGCTTGCGAAAAACAGCAGGCAGATACGTCCCCAATCACCTGCTGAAAATGATATATTGGGAGAGTGAAGAATTAAGATAGTGCTCAGGATGTAACAAAATAAAACAATCGGTAAAATGGTCAGATATACGCCGAGCACTTTTCCTAACAGAATTTTGTATCGACCCAATGAGTTAGATAATTGTAATTTCAGTGTGCCATCTTCTTTTTCCCTCGTGCAGGCATCGTAGGTAAAAATGAGCGCCAGAAGGGACATGACGATAGCAATAATACCGACAAAATCAATAGAGAAAAAGGAATTCAGCAGTGGATTATCACGAATTGCAGCTTTCCCTGTTGCAAAAAGAGGTTTATCACCCAGCCAGATTTTTACCCGATTGCCCACATTTCCGCTGATTCCCCGGCAGAAAATACTCAGAGGCTCCGGCGGCTTGACAATTTCAGGCCTTAATTGGGAGTACACCCTAACATTTTTAAAGCTGTTTTCCGCATTTTCCTTATCCACACGGTAAACCCTCATCCGGCTATCATAATCATCAATATTTACCGCTACGGTAAAGGGGATCAGAAATAAACAAAGCAGAAAACCGATGATAAATCTGGCTGAGACTAAATTTAACAGAAACTCTTTTCTCGCAATTTTCCAGATCATATCGTATCTCCTTTCTTATCGTACGTCGTATCTCATGAATCCCGCAAACGCCGCCGCAAAAAACACGACATTAAACAAAACGAGTATCCCCCAGTAAGGCAGCACTTCGACTAATTTGTCTTTCAACGTCTCCTCTTTGAACTCAAAGCGGGGGTAATCACCTAAATCAAGAAAAGAGGCCCATGTAAACTTTGGGTCATTTTTCTGCGCATCCTGAACCTTTTTATCCACATATGGCCAAATCTGCTTTCCATATTCATCTTTAACTTGCTCAAAGTACTTCAAACTACGCAGCCCCGTTCCCGTCAGATCTCTGGCAACATAAACGAAATTTGCAAAAGGTGAAATGCAGGCAAGGTTTTTAGCAAGCTTCGTTTGTAAAGCTGCTTTTGTCTCCAGGTCTTTCCAAAGCTTATTAGATTCCCTCTTGATACGCACTCGTTCTTCTGTTGCCTTTGCAACCTCCTCACGGAATGCATCCATCATCGCCTTAAACTCCGGATCGGCGGCTGCCCGCTGCTGGGCTGCTTCTTGATGAATGCCAGGGTCAACATCTATTCTAGCAAGAAGATAAAAATAACCAATACCACCGAATTTCATTGATTCAAATTCGGAAAACAGTTCGCCATAATTGCTTCTAAATCTTTTTACACTTTCGCTCATATATTCCCGTGCTGCTCCGGTAGCACGAGCAGCAATTTCTGAAGTCCTCCTTTCAATTTCTTTAATCGATGGAATACGACAAAGCTGCGCTGAGATATGGGGGCATATGTTGGGAATCACCAGAATCAGCAGTACCCAGAGGAAAAGACAATTCAAAATTGAAGTAGCCGGATATCGGGAAAACGTAGATATCATAAGCCCCAAAAGATAAAACAACGTGATGAAAGTAACCGAAGCTGCGGTTAATAGGCCAAATTCCGCCCATGCTGAGCCATCCCACTGGATTGACGGATTTATGGAAATATAAAGCCCTCCTACCAGAAGTGATAAGATAAATGGTATTAGCAGGCTGGCGGCACCTCCTACCAATTTACCAAAAAGAATCTTTGTTCTGGATATGGAATTGGCTATCACTAATCTCAACGTACCACTTTGTCGTTCGCCGGCGATAGCATCGTAAGAAAAGAGGATTGCCAGCAAGCTCATAATAATCGTCACAATAAATAAGAAGTCAAAAGGAGGAAAGAGTATGGGTAAGGGATTATCATCAAAAGACTCCACATCCTCGTCGCCTGAAATGCCAATTATGAGCGGTCGAAACCTTTCCGGCGGCTTCTGCTGGGGAATCAGCCGGAAAAGCCCATCTCGGTAGGCATAATTTCTCAGGAATTCATCCTGCAAATTGACTCGAAGATTGTAATCGGCCAGTTCTTTCTGATAATCATGGGCCAGAATCATAATACAGGCAAAAGTGACAATGATGCACAAAACAAGCCCTATCATAAATCGCAAATTAAGGATATTGTTCAAAAACTCTCTTGTAATGATTGTTTTTAACATCGATATTCTCCTTTGATTAAAATTAGCGCACATCATATCGCAGGAAAGCCACATGCGCCCCTGTGAAAAACAGTATGTTAAACAAAATGAGAATTAAACAATTGCTCATCCCTCCCGGGCCTAAAACCTCTCTGACTGAACTTCGCTGATAACTAAAAACCGGACCGTTGTATTGTAATACCGCCCTTTTTAACCTGCGTTCTTCTGCCATACCTGTTCCCATAATGTCTGTCGCCAGAAAGGTAAACGCGGCAGCCGGGGAAAATCGGGTGATATTTTGAGATACTTTTACCAGTCTATTGAAACGGTTGCGATAATCTTCGGTTAATTTATCGTTTTCTTCCCTCATGCGGCTATCCATTTCCTCATGCTCAGAGCGAACCGCCCTGCGTTTCTCAAACCTATTTTTGGTCCAACTTTGTTCACGTTTTAGCTCAAGCTGCTGAACCGTCGGAATTTCGACAAATTGACGGGCCAGAATATTGCCCAGATTCGGAATGAGAAAGACAAGAATAGTCCAGACAAATAAAGAAATAACCAAAGATGTAGAAGAACGATGTGTAAGGCAGGAAATCAACAAGCCCAAAGAAAAGAAAACAGCTAAATAGACCACACTGCTTAAGAGGAACAGCCCAAGCTTTGCCCAATTACGGGCGCTCATTTCTACCATAGGTGATAAGGTGACGAAAATTGTGCCTAAAAGTACAGCTATGAAGAAAGGCAGGATAAAGCTGCTAAATCCGCCGATCCATTTGCCGATAATAAGGATCGGCCTTTTTAAACTACAGCTCAGGGATTGCCGCAGCGTTCCTACTTCTTTTTCGCCCGAAACCACATCGAAGGCAAATAGCGTCGCACAAAGAGACAGTATGACCTTGATGACATACAGCAAGTCCAGTGCTGTGAAAAGCTTGAAAAGATCGTTCACCGACTGCTGTTTGCTGCTTACGCTGATTTGTCCAGCAAGTCCTCTTCCATAGGAGCGACATAAATTCTCGTCCAGCCCCTTGGCAAAGATGCCCAATGGTGTTGGCGGAATAACTACAACAAGATCCTCGGATTTCATCCGCAGGATTTCATAATTCTCCAGGGCCAGACAGTAATCGCGATACATAACGAATATGCTGACGAGAATCAATATTGTGGAAAGAACAAATATTATCGAAAACTTGTAACTGAAAAGGTTATTAAGTATCTCTTTTCTGATTATTGACTTAAGCATGATTTCTTTCCTTTTAGCAACTTTCCTAACTCACATTTTAAGAGACTGGCCGTATTTGTAGAGC
>DATKYR010000131.1:0-9697 GCA_035528395.1 Sedimentisphaerales bacterium | reverse complement strand
TTTAGAAACGAGAAAGATATGACACAACGACAACTTGAAGCAACAAACTTAATCAGCCAGCCGGCTGGAACAAGAAAGTTGTGTCTGAGTAAAATCATTGCCTATATTGCATTGGAGCGAAGAGAACTCGCTTGTTTTGAGCCTAGACTCCGTCCCCGTCGGTGGCATACTAGCACCATATGCCGCTGAAAATAGTCTGTCGAAAGCTGGAATTCAAAATGTGAATACTATAAACAAGCTATATTGCATGAGCAAGATTGTCAAGGGGAAAATGACTCAAACTTAGGGGTTTTCTCTTAAGCTTTTCCGCAGCAAATCTTTGTGAAGCCAAAAGCAGGTATTTATGGCTTCAGTCAGGCCTCCTAACAAACGGTATAAAAGAAAATCAGGTTTATCAGGTAACGGTTGACTCAGGTAACCTAAGCGATCACAAATGATTGGATGCGCCTCAACAAGCCAACCCAAATAAATCATTACCAACACAGCTAACAAAACCAGACGACGAATCGCAGACCAACGAAATGTTCGTATCTTTTCAAGGTTTACCTGACTTTTGAGGAAGCGAATTGCCTCTTCGCATTCCCACCTTCGTATATAGAAACGCAAAACCTGTTTTGCATCCTTAAGATTCTCTACAGGCAAATTCGTCAACAGTATCATCGGCTTATCCTTTCCGGCAAGCCGGGAGACAACCAATGTCAGATCCTCATCTCGGCCAGGCAAACGAACTTTCACCCATCCTATCTGTGTAATACGAAGGGCAGGTTTGCCTATTGGATACTACGGTGTACTGGACATGTATACTTATTGTGGAAATGACCCGATCAATTGGGTCGATCCGAGCGGATTAACAGTAGAACAGATCACAGAAGTAGCTCCGTATGTCGCTCCATCAGCGACTGCCTGGGTAATAGTAATCAAGGGAGCATATATTGGTACAACAGGAACAGTTGCTATGACTGGCGCGACTGTGGTAGGTACTGCAGCAGCTAGTGGAGCAGTAGGATATGGTATTGGCAAGTACGCGGTCGTCCCGGTGCTAGATAAGATTGCAGATGCTGTGTACGATAGTATTGTTAATAAAGATAGGGAGAAATATCCATACAGGAAGAAAACATTACCCACTCGAAAAAAGGGGAAGGATTACGCGCGGAGATTAGGCACCTTCCTTGATGAGAAACTCATTATTAGCGTCCCATGACGACTTCCAGTAGTACGGACCCTTCTCAGATAGTACTTTGGCCTGCATCTCAGCAGGTTTGGTGGGATAAACCTGTGTGTTGAACGCCGAAGAGGAGACTAGAGAAGCGGCTTGGAAACGCCTGACTAATATTCTACTTGCTTCACAAAGCGAGCCCGGAGTTCTAGCAGATGCTGGGTATCGTTTGTCTTGGTACTTCCCCACGGTGTCCCAGGAACAGAAAGACTTTTTCATCAAGCGCATATCAAACGCCACAGATGATGAATTGACTAACGTAATTATCGCTATCAACGATGCACTTTCAAATAAACGTGACGATGTGGCGCAGTTAATATGCGATTTACTGTCGTATATTCCTAATCCAGATGACAGACTCAAAGGCTTAGCGCGGCAACGTGTTGTCCCCATCGAAGCATTGGAGGCTCTTTTTCAGTCAGTTGAAAGCTTTACACAAGATTTCGAGGAAGACTTCCGAAAAGAAATCCTAGATTTGTATGGAGTGATAGATACCGACCTGCCATAAAATGATTCACAGCCGTTGCCAGCCGCCGGCTAAGCGACGCTTAAAGCCGAGCGCGCTTCGCGCACGTTGCATCGGCGGTCATTTTGGTTTCGCGGGTGGTCATGTTCAGGGTCGCCCATCGTTTCATCCGCGCGACGGCTGAAGCGCGAGCCGTTATAAGCAATGCTTGAAATAGTAACAGACCAACAAGCAAGAGAATTTTCACGATTGGATTTCTGCTACATGTGTGGCCATCCATTCACTGTAAGCAAACCATCAACTCGTGACCATATACCTCCAAAGAAGATTTTTCTTACAGAGGATCGTAATTGGCCTTTGATTCTTCCCGCCCATAAAGAATGCAATTCTGAATACTCGTTTTCTGATGAACAAGCCAAAGGATTACTCGCTCTTCTACACCAAACTAACACTGGGAATCCACCACTCAGAACGAAACTCATAGGCATTGTTAAAAGGGGTGATAAACCTGCAGGAGTATTGCTTGAGGGATTATCATTAGGAACAATTGTATCTAAAATCCTACGTGCCTGTCACGCAGCACTATACCGTGAATATCTACCAGTGCAAACAAACAACATGATTCTATTACCACTTCCTATATTTGATCCTAAAACTGGTCAGGTGGCTAAAGAGACTATATGACTGTCGTAGCGGATTATTTTACCGGCAGGGTTATCTGGATGGGCAAGGATCGCAATAAAAGAACACTTGATGAGTTTTTTGACGGCATGAGTGAACAGCAAAAAGAGGCCGTAGAGGCCGTGACGATGGATATGTGTTCATTGCTGCTCGTAAGCGAGCTCGAAGGCAACAGGATAGAATCAAGAAGATTATCGACAATCTGCTGGACAACATAACTTTAGCTAACCGCGAGTTTGTAGACCAGCGATTAACTGAGCTGAAACAGCAGAAGCAGCAAGTGGAAGCCAGACTCGAAGAATTGGACCGGCTGGTAGTATCGCAAGCTGAGATAAAAAGATCGACAGTAAACACTTAAAATAATGACCTCATCAGATACGTCATATTATAAGACCAAAACCTGTTAAATATCTTGTTTCTTTCCAACAATGTTTATAACAACTGTATAAACCGGTTCAAAAAACACAGAAAAGGTACTATTATTCTTACCTACGCTTTAGCTAAAATAGCTTTAGAATACGCACACAAAAAAAGCCGAGCCAATTCATCCTGAGCATTGTCGAAGGAATTGACCCTGGCCTTTTGTGAGACATTATTTGTACTTTGGAACGGATAGGCCATCAAAGCCCGCCGCACGCGACAAATCTTTTGGTAGTTTCGTCGTAGCGCACTCGTAGAATCCTTTTTCTGACTTCTCCCAGTTTCAACTTAATTTGGTATGGAACATACCACGTGGTAGAGTCATCCGTTTTGAAAGGTTCACCGATGTGAATGATTTCCAGTCCGCCCAGATAAGTCATTTGCATCTTATTAGGTTTTAAGCCTGGCCAAAGCGTTGAAAATTCATCCCAATCCTCATCATTACACGCCTGAAATAATTTCCTCACGACTTCCTTAGCCCTTAGCAGTTCATCTTTTTCTTCATCTGTCAGTACTTTTGAGGACTTCTGCTCAACCTGGGTGCTTTTCTGCTCTTCTCTCAATTTGTAGTCGTTTGGAATATTTGGCTCAAGAACGCTTTCATCAAGCTCCACATTCCATTCGAAGTTCTCCATCACAAACTTATGCGGTCTCATCTGGCCGGCTTCCATCCCAAGCTTTTCAACTTCGATGCGCACCGGCAGATTTGTCTCCACATCTACCCAGAGGCGCATAATGCCGTTTTCGTCACCAGTCATCTCCGGTCTGTTGCACTCAATGCCCTCGACGGCAACGCCATTTATATTATCACGCCCCAGGTTGGTATAATCACCCGATAGGATAATTTTAAGCCATGTTCTCGGGTCATCCGGGTCTTGTCCTTTAGCAGCCTGTTCATCTGATAGGTCAATACGCATATAAGTTTTATCTTTGGGACGAATTATGTAAGCGAGATTCTTATTGGGGAGTCTGTACTTAACGACGAACAACTCGCCGTTCATATAAATACTGCTCTTGGTTCCATAATCTCCAGCTACATAGTTTTCAGATTGAAAGGATAGTGTTTTGTTTCCCGGATAAGAGATTTCTGTTGTCATATCGAAATTCAAAGCAGGAATCTGCTCTACTTTCGCAATCACTTCTCCCCAGACGACACTTGCCATATCCGGCCCACCTGTAATGCTCAATCCTAAAATCACAGCTACTATTATCACCGCCGCAGCGGTTAACTTTGTTATTCTACTTTTCATGATAATTCTCCATTTAGAAATAGCCAATCGTGAGATTATAGGCTTCTTTTTAGTTGATATAAATGCTACTTTCGCATCAGTAAGAATACGATCATCGATACTTTCACTGGTCTTAACTCGTGTATTCTTTACCAATCGTTCTATTTGATCTGAAGACTTCATATTTGTTCTTCTTTTTATAAAAGCGCTTTCAACTTTTCGATTCCATACCGATATCGGCTTTGCACAGTGTTAATTGAAATATCCAAAAGATCAGCGATTTCTTTGAATTTCATTTCACCATATAAGTACAAGACTACTACTTCATGCTGCTCATTAGGCAGTTTAGCCAAAGCCTTGAAAACTTGGATTGATTCTTCATGTTCAATTAACTGTCCAAGCGGATTACTAAACGTTGTCCGATTGCCTACCTCTTCTATTTGACAAGCCGAGAGGTTTTGGTTTTTCTTCAATTGATTCTTAGCCCTGTTGATCATGCACCTTATCAGATATCCCTTGAGACTGCGGTGAATGTGAAAGTCACCTGAAATTCTTGCGAAATTGACAAAAACATCGTGAAGACAATCTTCTGCTGCGTGAACATCAAATAAAACAGACATAGCTATTGTGAGCAAATCATCTTTATATTTTTCATATATGCAACCTAAACCATCCAGATCTCCACGATTCAACCGTCGTAACAGATGCTGATCTTCCGACATTAGGACTCTTTCTTAACGTTAAGCAAAATTGAACATTCAACTATTAACAAGACAATTTGACTATTCATCTTAGTCTAACTTTTTCTATTTTGTAGGAAAGAAACGCCAAAAATAATTAATACATAGTACTCCCAGTGATATTCTACACATGGTGAACGTGTCGTATTCTTCAATTTCTCAGGCCTCATGTTAAATATGAGTGGGGTCAACAACCAATCATAGCGCATGAGCTGCCCACAGATCACCCCAAAATGCCCCCATTTTCATGAGCTGAAAAATATCAGCATTCTTCGAAATGCCACATCTTTCAGGAGCTTGAAAACACTACAATTTTCAGGTGACATTATGTCACCAAAATGTCTCCACAAATGTTAATTTTGCGAATATCGAGTTCGAATAAATGTCAATTTTTTGCGAAAATACAGATATTTCTTGAAATTTTCAGTGTGAAATCGGATTAAGTATCCGGATGAAAAGAAATGCAATAATCATTGCAAATCAGAAAGAGGCTGATAGTTTCTCAAGCTGCCAGCCTCTTAATATTTTAACTGTTCTGTTTCTTGTGATTTCCTACAGTACTATTACTTCAATTTCCTAAGGTATCACAACTCGGTTGTAGATGCGAACATCATCGATCAAGCCGGACCAGTAGGTTCCGGGTTCCATAGCCTTGCCGGTACCAATGTACAGGCCGTTTTCTGAGACCACCAAATCAGCCTGTGTGTCTTCAGCTACCTTACATGTTAAAAACAATAACTTTTCCAGCAGCAAAACAATGATGGATTATGCCTATGTGGTAGTTGAGTATGACTAATATGTGCGTTCTTGCTGCTCAGCTTGGTGTGGTGATTATGAGAAACGATATAATTAAAATATCATCTTGGCATTCAAGCCCCTACGGGAATCTTGCTTTTTGCTCTCCCTCCGCACTGCAGGGGCTTTACTATTTGAATGATGAAGAAAACAGATAAGTTTGATAGTATAGAACTACCGAAATGTAAATAACTGGAGAATTACCTATGAGAAACAGTTGTGACTGGCCCGGAGAAAACAAACTCATGATCGAATACCATGACACCGAATGGGGCGTACCAACTCACAACGATCTCAAGCTATTCGAATTTCTTCTGCTCGACAACGCTCAAGCGGGCCTGAGCTGGCAGACAATCCTAAATAAACGTGAAAATTACCGTAAAGCTTTTGACAACTTCGACCCAGTTAAAATCGCACGTTATAACAAACGTAAAATCACCTCACTACTGAACAATCCGGGTATCATCCGCAATCGCCTTAAAGTCGAATCCTCCGTGACCAACGCACGTGCTTTCCTTGAGATACAGAAGGAATTCGGCTCTTTCGATACCTATATCTGGCAATTTGTTAATGGGACCACTATCCGCAACAAGTGGAAGATGCTTAAAGATATCCCTGCCACATCTGCCGAGTCGGATGCGATGAGCAAAGACCTGAAAAAACGCCCGTTTATCGCCAATCTCTCTGGCAATGTACAGATAGAGAATATCTCTAAAATAATCGATCCGGTTAGTCTAAAGGTCATCTGTACCGACGCTGCTCAGCTTACTGACTCACAAGTCGCAAGTGTGAAAATTAAGCTCGATTCTCCTATATGTGTTGATCCATTTGATAAACTCCCTGAACTGGGAAGGTTTGCTATAGTACAGAATGGCAGAATAACCGGAGGCGGCGTTGTCAAATGAATAGACCGTCTGCAAATTGGCTGAGATAATTTCTTTTCGTCTGTAACTAACTGAAATAGCTGGACTTATAGAATGGCCCGAAAAAAGTTCAAATTTTCAATGAGAGATTTTGGGCATTTCTCTCATTAAGTAATAGAAGCTTAATGTTCGGAGCCCTCAAAAGGGGCGTTTTTGGTCGGCTTAAAAACTGATTGTAAGGCACAGAGATATGAAAATAGCGTTAGATTTCGAGACTATTTATGTAAAGCGTAGCAAAAATGCAGAAAATAATGGAAAAATCGCGATTTTTATCAATAAATCACTTAACACATTCGCTTAGAAAGGAGGTGGTTCCAATGGGCAGATAAATAAAATATGGTTTTGTCGTTTTTTAAGAAGTACGTATTATGTATTTAGTGTTGATTTTTTTGACTTTTTATGGGATAATTATCCCAGAAAGGAAGAATTGTTATGAAAGCTTTAAGTATTTCTCGACTGTCGTTCGTTGTGGGATTGGCACTGGGAACTATGGTCTTGTTAGATGCCACTGTCCCAAACGTCGTGGGTGGCAGCAACCTATCTGTCGGTGGGGTAGAAAGAACGACGGGCCACGACGGCGAATCCTGCGATGGCACTACTAATAATGTGGACTGCGACGAAATTAATGGTTCTTGTAACGGACAATATATAAGGTGTGACACAACCGGTTGGCCTACATGTGGCCCGACGTGCAGTTGCAAGACTACGAGCCAGACATGCGGTGGGCTTCCAGATGAATGCTGGAAACAGTGCGACGCTAAATGTTCATAAAGATTAACAGTAGAAGACGAAGCTGAGCGTTTTTTTGGCGCTCAGTTTCGCCTGTTTATATATAGTGCCCTGATGTCCCAAAGCATGGCTGTTCGGATGAAAGATTATGTGTAGATACACAGTTCTCGTTGCAGTTTGCCTTGTGTCCTTACAGGCACTTGCTGCGGAAGAGCACCTTAGTGTGTCGGAATTGATTGATAAGTATGCCTCAACACAGGACAAACTTTATTCTTTCATTACTAAAAGCAAAGAAACAATGGTACACACCAGTGAAAGAACAGGTATCACAATCTGGAAGACAGTGGCCGAATTTCGGTTTGATGGGGATAGGGTCGACTACCGATCCTATCGCTGGCACAATCTGGCATCAGAAGATGAGGCTACTAATAATCTTGAAGAAGCCCAGTACAGAAGCTTTGTCTGGGATGGTAGTCGCCATATTCAATACAGAACAGGCGAGACAGTAGACGACAACTATGCTGCTATTCATCGGCAGACTGGCCCATATCGAAAGAGGCGTGCGGTGGCCATCGAATATGGGGGAGCGCCGCTATTGGGTATTTTCTATAGTGATGAGGATAGGGCAGATTCAGTTCTCCGCAAAGCTGATTCTATATCAGTCCGGGACGAATTGGAGCGTGTCGGCGGTGTCCCATGTTATGTTATAGATGCAAAAACTAAATGGGGCACTTACACAGTCTGGATAGATCCGGAACATGGATACAACATCACAAAGGCGGATGTGCAGAGGAAAAAGGGTGATCTGATATGGAGGAACCGCACTATGACTGACAAAAGCCTTTCTTTCTCCCTGAAGAATGTTCGTTTTGAAAAAATAGATGATGCATGGGTCCCAATGGAAGCAGACATAGGAATAATTATGGAGGGGCCCACGTACATCCAGGATATCAAGGTGAAGCACCAGCGAACAGAGGTAATCTTGAATCCTGACCATGATACGTTGGGTTCTTTTATCCCAGATATTGAGAACGGCACGAAGGTCTATATCGAAGGAGCACCTGGCATCACTTATATATGGCAAGACGGAAAACCTGTTACACAAGTTGACGAATATGTTATTGATGAAATAGACAAGATGACTGAGGAACTTATGGCCGAAGGTCAGGTTCCTGTTGGCCTGGCAACTGACAAGAAAACCGAGGCTGCTCCGAACAAACCTCCTGGCATCGTCGAAACACAGGCAACTGCTGAGGAAGCTAAAGGAGAGATCCTATCGGAGTCTCGTCCCCTCCCCGTAGTGGTGTTGATTCTGATCGGATTGCTAATTATTGGAGTTATAGCCTGGAGGATGTTTCTACTTAAAAAGGAATAGCCATGGAAGGTTCTAATAATATAGGCGGACGACCTCGGAATTTTTGTTTGTCGCTATTTTTTTGCTTATCAGTTATCATAACCAGCAAAACAATTGTAGCCCATGAGAACAACTGCGCTTGTCAAGGAACAATAGGACCCCTGCAGAACCTCCAAATTATGAACAAAGCTTCTTTGAAAAGTTCATAAATGGGATAGTTTTGTCTAATCAATATACTCAAAGATGACCATTTGTTCAAAATTGCTGTGTAGAATCAAGGATATATGATTTGTAGATGGACTTCTCCTGCATCCAGATGACAGAAACAGGATGGTAAAAACTACGCAACGGCCTTTAGGCGATAGCCCGTTATCCGTGTTTCCCGGAAAAGATGTTGATCGATGTGACACGGCACTGTCTTTGAATCACGTTTAGGTTTCTTTGGCTTCTTGTTGTAGTAAATATCATCAGGCCGGAAACCTTCCAATGTCATATGAGGACGCCAGCTGTTATACCAACATTCAAATTCTTCACACAGCATGGTCAGGTGATCAAATCCTTTAATGATCGGAACTCGCTTGAGCCATTCGTATTTAAGGGTTTTGATGACTCTTTCCGTAACAGAGATGGAACCATGTTTTCCTATAGCTCCAAAGCGTGGCTTCACATTCCATTGGTCCAATAGCTCTGCAAAAACGCCCCCGGTGAAGACATGGGCCTGATCTGAGATAATATGTTTTGGTGCTCTATGTTCTTGAATGGCACTTTCCAATGCGTTATTGATCCATCCCGCATTGGGACCTTCCAGTGGAGTCACGGACATGACTTTACGGGAAAAATGATCAATCACAACAAAGACATGAATAGGCCAGAGTCCCCAACACAAAACCATTGTGGTGTCGATAGACCAAACGTGATTAGGGTACCAGGCAGGAATGGAACGGCATTCTGTTTTCTCTTCACTTTTCTTAGACGTAGCTGGTGATACAGGAGCCTTTCGAGGTATCGGCCTATTGAGAATATTGCGAACCGTAGAGGCTGAGATAAAGATGTTCAGCAGTGCCAGTTGGTTTGCAATCCGAATCCGCCCCCAGTTGATGTTTGATTTTGTTATTTCCCATATCAGAGATGCTATTTCCATGGG
>DATKYR010000130.1:0-8877 GCA_035528395.1 Sedimentisphaerales bacterium | reverse complement strand
CCATCTCCTTGATATTTTTCAAATTGAAATGGCCTGAGTCTAAAAGTGATTTCAAATCGATTACAGTCATTTTTTCTTGTAACCTAATGTTATTAAAATCGTTATAATGTTTTCCAAATCAAACAACCGGACAGTAGTGATCCTATTAGAAAATTGAGCTGTGTCACGTTTTCCAAATGTCTTGAAATGAGGAGTAACGGATGTACAAGTACGTTTCTTTGTTTGCCCTTTACATTGTGATTCTTTTTAATCCCGGAGCCACCAAAGCTGATGATTGGCCTACCTTTATGCATGACAACCACAGAAGTGGTGTTACTTCTGAGCAATTGGAGCTGCCCCTGAGCGAATCCTGGGTGTCCGAGGCGGCACATCGGCCACAGCCTGCATGGCCGCTGCCGGCAAAGCAGGATTTCTGGCATCACCACTATAACCTGAGGGCAACAGTAACATATGACAGGGCGTTTCATGTCGTTGGTGCCGGCGATACGGTATTCTTTGGCTCATCGGCGGATGATAAAGTCTATGCGCTGGACGCACAGACCGGCCGGGAACGTTGGACGTTTTTTACGGAAGGGCCTGTTCGACTGGCTCCTTCTATCTCGGGCAACAAAGTGTACGTGGGTTCTGACGATGGATATGTCTATTGCCTCTCACGCGATAACGGCTCGCTGATATGGAAGTACAGGGCGGCTGATGCCGAGCGTATGATTCCGGGCAATGGGCGAATAATATCGACCTGGCCGATACGAACAGGTATATTGGTAGAGGAGGGAAATCTTTATAGTGCCGCCGGCCTGTTCCCTAATCAGGGGACGTTCTTATTCGAGCTCAGTGCTGAGAATGGGTCGGTAAAATGGAAGCAGAAGGTGGATGTGTCACCGCAGGGCTATATGTTAGCCTCGGATAAGCAGTTATATGTCCCGACAGGACGAACAAACCCAGCGATTTTCGCACGTGCGGACGGTAATTTAACCGGACAGTTACCCAGTGCCGGTGGAACGTTCGCGCTGTTGGCAGAGAACGTTCTTGTAACCGGCCCCGGCCGCGGCTCGAAAGAGCTTAATGCCGCCGAGGTTGACACGCAGTACAAAATCGCAACGTTCGGTGGTTTGAGAATGTTGGTGAACGGCCAAACAGCATACATGCTATCCGAAAAAAAACTCTCGGCCTTTCATCGGGGCCGGTATCTCGAGTTGTCGAGGAAACGAAATCAATTAACCGACCAGTATAAAAAGCTCGAAGAACAGCTCAAGAAGATGGACAAAAATACAGCCGAAGCAGAGCAACTGGGCAGGGAGTTACAAAGTATCAAAACCCAAATCAGTGAGCTGTCGGAAAAAATGAAAGACTGTTACTTATGGACTGTTAAGTGTGAATATCCACATTCGATGATTATGGCAGGCGATGTTCTTTTCTTAGGGGGAGAGGACAAAATAGCCGCATTCAAGGCGGATAGTGGTAGGGCCATTTGGGCTGCTCCTGTTGACGGCAAAGCGTTCGGTTTGAGCGTGGTCAATGGTGGTCTTTATGTCAGTACGGACAAGGGCAAGATACATTGTTTTAAAAGCAATGTCAAAGGTGGTACGAAAGTTATAACAGCGAAAAAAGACGCTAATCCTTTTCAACATGATAATTTAACGCAGCTATATGTCAAGGCTGCAGAGTATATAATTGAACAAACCGGGATAACAAAAGGCTATTGCCTTGTACTTGGTTGTGGCCGGGGAAGATTGGCGTATGAACTTGCACGCAGGAGTGATTTGAAGATCATCGGGGTAGAAGAAGACGCTGATGAAGTAGCGGCTGCTCGCGATGCCATCGACAAGGCAGGACTCTACGGCAGGGTTGTTGTTCATCACAAAGATTCTGCAACACAGCCCTATACAAAATACTTCGCGAATCTGGTCATTTCAGACCAGACACTTCGCACAGGCAAGCTTCCTTCCTCAGTGGAAAATGTTTTTAGAATGGTCAGACCTTATGGTGGTGTCCTCGCATTCGTCCTGCCAAGTAAAAACTTCAACCGGAAAGAGCTGGAAAAATGGGAGCGGCCATTTCTTGAAGACTGGAAACTGCACGATACAGGTGAAATTGTTTTAGCCTGGACAAAACGTAAAGAACTGGAAGGTGCAGGTGAATGGACGCACATTTACGCAGAGCCTGGCAATACTGCCTGCAGTGGGGACGAAGTCGTCAAGGGCGACATGGCAGTCCAGTGGTTTGGTCGCCCTGGGCCGAGGTATATGATTGACCGTCACCACCGCAATGTGCCGCCCCTTTTTAAGAATGGGCGTCTTTTTGCTCCGGGTGATAATGTCGTTTTTGCTGTCGATGCTTATAACGGAACAATCGAGTGGAAAATCGAGGTTCCCAATTCACGTCGGCTCGGGGCATTCCTGGATTGCGGCAGTATGGCAGTGGATGACCAAGTCCTGTATGTGGCCGCGGAAGACAAATGCTACGGCTTCGATGTTCGGACAGGTCGGCCCCGTATTACTTATAAAATGCCACAACTAATCAGGTCCGAGCCGCGCGAGTGGGGCTACGTTGCATACTCAGGTAATATACTTTTCGGAAGCGGCCGAAAACAGGGGGCTTCCTACACCGAAACCAGCTATGAAGCTGACGATTCACTGTGGTACAGAGATATGAAGGTAGTGGTAAGTGATTATCTGTTCGCAATGCGAAAGGCAAGACGCCGGCTGCTTTGGAAATACCAGGGCGGGCTTATATTGAACACTACTATTTCCCTCGGTGGTGGACGAATATACTTCGTTGAGACTAATAGCCCAAAGGCCCTGGCTGACAAACTTGGGCGGATACCTGTGAAAACATTATTTGACGGCGGTGACCAATATCTTGTCGCTCTTGATGCCCGAACCGGTCAAGTCGCATTTAAAGAAAGAATCGATGTCAGCAATTTTGAAGAACCTGTCTATATTAACTATGCCAAAGATATACTTCTTTTAAGCAGCTCCAGACTCCTCGAAGGTTCCGTTCATTATTATTATGACGCTTTTGATGCGCGCTCCGGCAAGCTCCTCTGGCAGGCAAACCATAAAACTGAACTTAATATAGATGGTGCTCACGGTGAATATAATCGTCACCCGACAATAATCGACGACACAGTTTATGCCTGGCCTTATACTTACAACCTCAAGACAGGCAAAAAAATCGAGGGGTGGAAATTCGACCGTCATGGACACGGCTGCGGGGGTATCTCGGCTTCAGCCCGGTGTTTGTTCTGGCGAGGCGGCAACCCCTGGATGTATGACCTGGGACTGAACGGAGGACCACGCCAGCTAAACAGAGTTACACGGCCGGGCTGCTGGATCAACATCATTCCGGCCGGTGGGCTTGTTCTTATTCCCGAAAGCAGCTCGGGTTGTACATGTGGTTTTCCCTTACAGACCTCTATGGCCTTTGTTCCTAAATAGACTTAAAAAAATATTCGTAATTAGTATCTGTTGCGGAAAACAAAAATCGACGATGTCACCCCTGCGAAAGCAGGGGTCCAGAGCGAAAAAGCTGGATTCCCGCTGGAGTTTATCCCGCACACGATGCGGGGCGGGAATGACAAATACTGCTTCCGCAACAGGAACTAATTACCTGATTCTTTTTATCCTCGTTGTATTCCGGATAAGTCAAAAGCATGAATTCAAAGCAACGAATAGCAGCAGCGATGGACCATAAGAAGCCGGACCGAGTTCCGGTAATGTGCCAGCTTGCTCTCGGGCACTACTTCTTAAACTGTAACTACAATCCTTCGGAGATTTGGTTCAACAGTAAGACTTTTGCCAAGATTTTAGTCGAATTGCAGCAAAAATATAACTTCGACGGTATCTTGGTAAACATCCCCGGCAGACCCCCTGACTGGAAAAACAATCTTAAGTCATATAAGAGAATTGGCAAAAATGAGCACCTTCACTGGAAATCAGGATTAGAAACTGTTTTTCCTCCGGACGATAATCCGCAGACATATCGGGCAGGGCAAGTGCCCCTGGAGCGGGCGAACTATAGTACGGCTGACATTAATGACCCCGCCACATACAGATTACCCGGTTATGTGTGGAACACCTGGCACGCACCTGAACTCTGGGATATCGACTCCAAGACTGACCTTACCGAATCAACAGCGTATCCTGCATGGTTCACAAGCACGCTGGAGAAAGTACAGCAGCTTGCACCGGATGTCTCAATACATGCAGAAGTATTCTCACCTTTTACCCATCTTATGGAGTTGTTTGGGTACGAACAGGCCCTTCTTGCTCTTCTCGATGCTCCCCCCAGGTGCCATCAGGTGCTCGCTGTCTTCACAAGAATGGTACTGGCACAAGTTGAATTATACACCCGATGTAAACCTGATGCTGTCCTTGTAAGTTCAGCTTTTGCCGGCGCAGGATTCATCAGCCGTCAAATGTATGAAGAATTTGTAATGCCTTATGAAGAACAGGTTTTCCAAGCGATACGCGGACTTGGTTCAAAGTCGTATGTTCACACCTGTGGCGCAATCGGCGACCGTTTAGACCTTATGAGCCAAACCTGCGTTGATGGAATTGACACGTTAGACCCTCCACCGCTCGGCACCGTATATTTAGAAGATGCAAAGTCAAAGTATGGCAGGCGGTTCTTCTTCAAGGGGAACCTTGACGCCGTCAACGAGATGCTGAATGCCGATGACGAGACTTTTGAACAGGCTGTGAAGGAAAGAATCAGAATCGGCAAACCCGACAGCGGATACATACTTTCTTCGGCCTGTAGTGTAGCTCCTCACGTCAAGCCAGAGAGGCTCAAAAGACTGGCAGTCTTAGCAACAAAACTCGGCAAATATCGATAGTAGAAATAGCTCACTCATCTATATTCTATATCGGCTCAATTCGCAGAGTCATGCGTTCGGCGGCTTTGAGTTTCAGCTCTAATCCGTCATGCAGTTGCTTTCCCATATAAGTTTCCGTTTTGCCGGTCTCAAGGCTTGTAATTCTGTAAACCTTATCGAGTTCGACGGTAAACCACTCGGGCAGTGTGTTCATGCGGGGCCAGTCCTTTTCAAATCCCATATAATGCTTGTGACGCTGGATATCAAAGACGATTATGCCTTTCCAGTCTCTTTTGGCTTTGATGATAACGGCCAGACCGTTGGCAGTCGGGCAGGCGCCTAATTCCATTCCGATATCCCAGGGACGGGCGATCAGGCCCTGTGTGTGCATCAGGGCATGCATAATCGTTGTTCGTACGCCGTTTGCCTGGAGTTTCATAGTGCCCCACAATTCGGCGGTTTCGAGCGGGTCGTTAGAGCGGGCGATGTTGTTGGCAACTTCACTGTTGACCCAATCAAAACCTTCTTTTACTGGATAGCGGTTGAGTACATAAATTCCGCCTTCAACAGAATCGGCAAAACCGTCGATTGACGAACCTTCCCATGGATAATTCCTGTATTTGGGTTTTGAAAGATTTCGCAGAGTCTGCTCAATGTGTGGTCTGTAAACAGGTTCACCGGCGATCATGTCAAAGCAGATGTAGCCGACATAATTATATCCCCAGCCGTCGCTCAGTGCGTCGTTCCAACTTTTGTGGGTTGTTATATAGTTATACATCATACCGTCTTCATTACAGCCCTTTTCAAGAATGGTGTCAAAGATATGTTTGAGCTTTTTCTTATAGACTTCGACTTTGTCGCTTTTTAGCTCAGATTCGACGGCCAGCAGCAATCCAAGGCCGCCGATTATCTCACAGCCGTGATCACGCAGGCGCTCCGGCACAAAGTCATCATTCGAGAAATAGTAATCGCCCAGGCGACGTGCCCATTTAAGATACTTCTCGTCGCCGGTCATTGTGTAAAGTCGGGCAAGTGCCTGAAGCTGTTCACCATTGACCTCGACGTTTGTGGAAGGAATTTTGCCGTAAGGCGTTTCAACGCGTGCATGTTTCCAGACATCATCCTCGATTTCTTTCATGCGATGGAACCAATCACCTTTGCCGGTAACTTCGATAATGGCGATCAGACCGTCCTTGACGTATTCCGAAGCCCCGAAGATAAGCGTATCATAAGAAACCGAATCGTCCTTTTTTTTCTTTTTCAAATCGAATCTTGCCGGGATTCGATCCAGATGGTTACAGAGTTTTCTCTCGGCGTCGAGAACATCACGAATCGGGCCGTTAAGCGCGTCAATATCCGTAACATAAGCCGCCCAGCAGAGAAAGGGATAGCAGTCCGCGGCGGTATCGCGATAGTTCCAACGTCCGTCACCGATATACAAGCCAGTATCAGGATCAATCTTCTTGATTGCTGCTTTGTGCAGCCAGCGTTTGACTTTACTTAGCGAATAGCCGGCAATTTTTGAAGAAACATCGGCCTGTTGAAAACATTTACTGTCAATATCCGTTTGGGCAATGAGAGTGCTTGTGGCAATAATCATGACAAGGACAACGATAACAGCATGTTTGAATATTCTCATTTTTTCTCCTGAAAAGATAAGAGTAGTCTTTCCAATTTTTTTTGAGGATGGGACACAACCTCGCACACTCTAATTATACTGATACTATATGACCTGGGAGAAACTATGTAACGGGAGCCTCCTAAGCTGGCTACAATGCTCACTAACACCACAATAACGTTTATAACCGGAGGCTATCATTGACAAGTATATTGGATTCGACATAAATAGCAAGAAAACAGTGGCGTGTGTCGTGCAACAAGGCAAAACAGACAGATACTGCTTTAAGGACAGGTCGGGCTCTATTTTTGTTGGAAAAATCTTGTTAACTTCTTATATTAAATACCACCATGCCCATTCATAATCAAGAGATTTTACTTGACGGGAAGGTAGATAATTTGGTATAGATAACATTAGTGAAGCTTGTGTCTGCGCAGTCGTGCATCTGTGGCTTTGAGGTCATCCAGCAGGCATAATTATTGCAGTTTTCTAATAGAGGAGGAGTTGTGTATTATGTAAGGTACAGAGTTTGCATGGGGACTCTGGGCTTTGCAGTAATGAAATTTTGCATTTCAATTGACAATTTTTTATTTATTTTTAAAGGAGGACTATTATGTGCAGAAAATTGATTTATTTAATTTCTTTTGTTTTGATGCTCAGCATGGCGGGCAATGCTTCAGCTGAACTCGTGGCTTACTGGACGTTTGATGAGGGCTCAGGGGACATTGCCTACGACTCAAGCGGTAACGGCAACAATGGCACTATCAATGGCGCAAAGTGGGACGCCGGCAAGTATGGAAATGCTCTTCTCTTCAATGCGCAAGACAACTATGTAGAAGTACCCACTTCAGACAGTCTTGAAATAACTCCCAACGTGACAATTGCCGCCTGGATAAACTGGATTGATGCCGGCGATACCTGGCTGGCCATCATGGCAAATGGACAACAAAACGGTCCATGGGAAAATTATGGGCTGTTCGTTAACCGGGATGGGCGTTACCTCTACTTCACGCTTTCCTTGGACGGCGGACATGTCACGCAGTCGGCACCAAATAATGTTATTGAGCCGGATGAATGGCTGCATGCCTGCGGCACCTGGGACGGTTCTACCGCAAGAATCTATGTAAACGGAGAGATGGTGTTTGAACAAGCCCAGACCGGAGAGCTCGTTCCTCCAGGACTTCCTCTGCGAATTGGGCATCGGAACGGCAGCGCCCATTACTTTAGCGGGATTATCGACGAGGTCCGCATCTATAACCATGCGCTGACGGAGGTCGAGATCCTGGCTGCTATGGAAGGTGGTGAAGGATATCCGTATGCCTTGGGCCCGGCCCCGAAGGACACTGCACTCCATGCCGATACATGGGTTAACCTTAGCTGGCGGGCGGGAGATTATGCGGTCTCGCACGATGTGTACTTAGGCGAGAATTTTGACGATGTGAACGACGGTGCCGGTGACACATTCCGGGGCAACCAGGCCGATACGTTTTTCGTTGCCGGCTTTCCCGGATTTCCTTATCCGGATGGCCTTGTTCCCGGCACAACCTATTACTGGCGAATCGATGAGGTCAATGACACCGAGCCGAACAGTCCCTGGAAGGGCGATGTCTGGAGCTTTAGTATTCCTCCCAAGACCGCGTACTACCCAGAACCGGCTGATGGTGCCGAGTTGGTAGATACGGGTGTGCAGCTTAGCTGGATGGGAGGTTTCGGTGCAAAATTACACACCGTATTTTTCGGTGATAATTTTGACGATGTGAGCAATGCCACTGAAGGTATTCCTCAGGGAACTACGACATATCCTCCTGGTACACTTAAAACGGGCAAGACTTACTACTGGCGGGTCGATGAGTTTGATATTATCGACACTTTTAAAGGCGAGGTCTGGAGCTTTACTACTGAGGGCGCCGTCGTGAGCCTGAAGCCGTCTAATGGCTCTGTGGATGTAAAGCAGACACAGATTCTTAGCTGGTCGCCGGGAGAGGCAGCCGCTTCGCATGAGGTGTACTTCGGCACGGATAAAGAGGTCGTGCGCGATGCCGATACAGGTTCGCCGGAGTATAAAGGCACCAGGGACCTTGGTTCTGAGAGCTATGACCCCGGAAAGCTTGAGTGGGATACCACCTACTATTGGCGTGTTGATGAGGTCAATACCACCAATTCGGACAGTCCCTGGATAGGCCCTGTCTGGAGCTTTACGACAGCCAACTTCCTTCTCGTGGACGATTTTGAGGCCTACAATGACCTTGACCCCGCCGACCCCGATAGCAACAGGGTATTTAACGTGTGGATAGACGGATATGACGACCCGACAAACGGTTCTTTAGTTGGTTATGACAATCCTCCTTTTGCAGAGCAAACTATCGTTCACGGAGGCAACCAGTCGCTGCCAATTTACTACGACAACAGTGTTGGTTACTCTGAGGCAACTTTGACGTTGACT
>DATKYR010000129.1:0-3403 GCA_035528395.1 Sedimentisphaerales bacterium | reverse complement strand
TCTTCCAATTTTGGCTGGCTGCGGCTTCGGCTGGCGGTGTCAGCAAAACTCGGACTACCAACCAGTAGGCCTGCGTTTTGCTTCCTTGCCAGCCTTGTCCTCGCTGGAGCCAAAACGAAACCTAATTTCTTTACCAGTCCTAAGTGTTCGATGTCAGCAAGCCGGAAGGGACCTATATAATGATAAACATTATCTGTTATCTACTGACGACAGTGTAGTGAAAAGCGCGCCCGGCAGGACTCGAACCTGCAACCTTCGGATTTGAAGTCCGCGATGCTATTTGTAAAGCACTACTATAAAAGAGTTTACAACGCATTTTCGGGGCAAAAACGAGGATTACAAGTGAATAGCAAGTCACTGACAAGTTGTTAACAAGTGGTTATCACGTGACGACTGACCCATTTTGTGACCCACTTTGATTCCAATTACCGTCAAGCACTGGTTTACAAAACCAGAGAACAGATCTTCTAACTCTTTTACTGCTAAAGAACTTACGAAAAATGAAAAAAGCGACTTGGCGTCCTACTTGGCGTCTATCGTCGAGAAGCACCCTGAATTAGTAGAGCTTATTAAGGCCTGGCCCAGCCTTTCCTCAGAGGAAAGAAGGATAATTTTCAAGATTGTATAGTAAAACCTGACTGCTTGGTTTTTAATCTTGGCAGGGGAGGAATATAACAATTGACACACGGATTTTCAGTCCGTTGCACAAAAATCACAAGCCACTAAAAAACAAGAACTTACAACACCCACCAAAAGCTCTGTACAAACCAGTGTACAAACAAAATCCGAAAATGGTCAAAAACAGGGCAAAACTGACACATCAGAACTACCCTTAGACCTTGTTAAAATCGTAGTTGTTTGGCCGGACCTGCCGGAGCATATCAAAGCGGCAATCAAGGCACTCGTGCAAACTCATAAAGCGGAGATGAAATAATGACAAAGAAGAAGACAGCTAAGAAGACTGCAAAGAAATCCCTGAAGTTCATGGCTTCCAAGAATGACTCAGATGACACGGCCATTGCCACCAAGGAAGACGACGCCGATTTAGCAGTTGCAAAGATGCCTGGTGCGCTGGGGAGCACTGACGAGGATTTGCAGCTTCATCTCCTTTGTCAGGCAATCCTGGTTTCCCAGGTAGTGCCACTCAAGATGGGCGTGACCGTGAAGGCTTGGGCAATTACACCAAGAACGCTATGGCGATGCTCGATGGGATAAAACCACAAGATGAAATCGAAGGTATGCTGGCAGTCCAAATGGTAGGCGTTCACAACCTGGCGATGGAGACACTTAAACGGGCAATACTTGTTGGGCAAACAGGCAAGGGGAAGGAACTCAATGTGAACCAGGCTACCAAGATGCTACGAACTTTCATTGCACAAATAGATGTTTTGAAAAAGTATCGAACTGGTGGTCAGCAGAAGATGATTGTAGAGCATGTTCACGTTAACGAAGGTGGGCAGGCCATTGTAGGTACGATCAACCAGGGGGGGGGTAAATGACAAGAAACCAAAATGAACCCCAAACAAACAGAATAAAAAAGCCGGTTTTGTTGAAAAACGGCAATCCTCAAGGTAATCCGATGAACGCCCCTCGATGCGGTGCTAAGACCAGAAAAGGAACGCTGTGCAGAGGGCCAGCAATGGCAAATGGCAGATGCAGAATGCACGGAGGCAAAAGCACAGGCCCCAGAACGCCAGCGGGTCTTGCGCGGTCAAGAAAAGCAAACTTCAAACATGGCTTCTATTCCGCTGAATCAATAACCGAACGCAAGTTTATAAGGCAGCTTCTCCGTGAAAGCCGAGAAACAATAGAACGGGCTATTAAGGAGTAGTGATGGCTAAGCGGACAAAGAAGAAGAAAACTAATGGCAACGGGAATGGCCATACTATAGGCAGGCCGACCAGGTACAGAAAAGACCTCGACGAGCTTGTCTATAAGCTGTGTTTGCTCAATGCTATTGATTCGCAAATAGCAGATATATTGGGTATTTCAGAGGTTACACTCAATGCCTGGATGAAAAAATACCCGACATTTCCTAAGTCCATAAAAAAGGGCAAGGCTCAGGCTGATGCAGAAGTGGCTAAAATGCTATTCCACAGGGCGTGCGGCTATTCACACAAAGACGTTCACATAAGTAATTATCAGGGCAAAATCACAGTAACAGAAATAACAAAACACTATCCACCTGACACAGCAGCAGCTTGTTTCTGGCTAAAGAACCGGGCGGGATGGAAAGATGCCCAGGATTATAGCCTGGCAGTAAAGACATACACTCCGGAAGAATGCGATTCAATAAGAGAAATGTTAGCTTCGAGGTGTGTGAATACCCGTCAGTAGAGGCTCTTTGCTTTGCGGTATTTAGTATGCTGGATTCAGTGAAACGAAGTAAAAAACGCCCGCCGCCTGTAACTCAGGACATGAGTTATCACCTTGGAATGACCAACGTTTCCCAAAGAACCCGATATAGAACGGGTTGAAAGCTACGCCGTAAATAGTGCGATTTAAGGCTGAAATAGCCAAGCCCAACGCCAAGTTTTATTATTAATTCCATAAGCATTGTAAAAACAAGGGATTATAAAGTAGGGAATCAGACAAACTATCAGATACGGCACTAACTTCGTTGCATTTGCAATGAGGTGATAATTGGGAATTGAAGTCAAATAAAAAGCCCCTGCTCACAGCGAGATAGGAGAGAATGAAGAACAGTGGCATTGTCTAAATAGCAGCATTATTATAGGGCTTTTTATCAGTGAGGTCAAGGACGTTTTTTTTGAGGCTGTTTTTGAAAGATGGAAAAAGAGTGGATTTTACTTGAAAGCACAGGAAAAAATTTTGTGATGTAACTATAGCATTTTCAGCCACTTAGAAAAAAGTTGGGAAAAAACATTTGACTCGCGGGAATATTTATCCGATAATTTAGTTTAGACTCATCTACCATGTTGTAGAAAGAGATCTTTCGCCGTCCATTAGGGCGGCGATTGCATTTCATGCTATTCTTCTCTCATATTTTTTACTGAGGCTTCTTCTTTTAGACTTGCCATCCAGATAATACGCCGTCTTAAGAAAGGCAATTTTTCTTTCTTTTAACTCGACTCCATTAACTACTTTCGCTTTTAATGTCTTTTTTTCAAAAATTACAACATAATCATGTCCTTCCAGCCAGATATAACAAACATGCTCACTCTTCTCTTTGCATGTCCAGTACTTTACAGCTACATGTTTAAAGTGATTTATCACAGGCGAACACCAAGGCAACCTTTCTGCCCTTTTGGGGTCAAATGTTCGGCTGTCATCTTGTGCAAAGTCCCTCGTAATCAAATGCCAAAATCCTTCTTCGTATGTCTCACCTGGCTTTACTTCTCTATCATACCAAACATCCATTGAATCTAATTTTGGTTTGTTT
>DATKYR010000128.1:0-42464 GCA_035528395.1 Sedimentisphaerales bacterium | reverse complement strand
ATACTGCTGGTCAGCCCGTTTGTTATAGTCCTGGCCCTGAGCTGCCCTTTGTATGACAGGACGCCTGTCGCCGTCAGCTTTGGACCGTTTTCATGGCAAAGCTCGCTCGGATGGCTGCGTTGTTTTGTCATTCTCGGAAAGTTCATCGTGACAATGCTGGCTCTTATAGCGCTGGTATCGACCACGCGTTTCAGCGATTTGCTCGCCGGCCTGCAAAAGCTCGGCATGCCCAGGTTGCTGGTCATCCAGCTTGGATTTCTGTACCGCTATATCTTCGTCCTGATCGACCGGGCGCATCATATCCTGCGGGCCAGGGCCGGCAGAAAACTCAGGAATCTCGGATTCAAAACGGAGTTGAGGACCGCTGCGTCAATGCTCGGCTCGCTTTTTATCCGCAGTATCGACACCGCAGAGCACATCAGTATCGCCATGCAGGCCCGCGGCTTCGACGGAAACTGGCGCACGCTTTCGAAGCTGAAGGTTCGACGCCGTGATTTATTTTTTGCCCTGACGGCAGTAGCATTCATGTCGGTACTATTTTTTTTCGTAAAACCGATTTTGCAGTGAAAACAATGTCAAAAGCGATTGAAATAGAAAATTTTACATACAGGTATCCGGATGGCACACCCGCCCTGAGCGACATAAGCCTTAGTGTCGAGCACGGCGGAAAACTGGCCTTGATCGGCCCCAACGGAGCGGGCAAATCAACATTGCTGCTTGCAATGGCAGGTTTCGCCAAAGGCACTGGAAAAGTGCTCGTAGACGGCCTGGAGGTCAAAAGCAAGAACCTGAAAAAAATCCGCACCCGCCTCGGCTGCTGCCTGGAGAATCCGGATGATCAGTTATTCATGCCGACATTATTCGACGACGTTGCATTCGGCCCGCTTAATATGGGCCTGGAACCGGAACAAGTCAAGATGCGCGTCGCCGAGGCCCTTTCGACCGTCGGCCTGGCCGATATGGCCGACAAAGCCCCTCATCATCTCTCGGCCGGCCAGAAACGCGCCGCCGCCGTTGCAACTATCCTTGCGATGAGTCCCAAAATCATCACGCTCGACGAACCGGACGGCAGCCTCGACCCGAGAAACCGCGACAATCTTATGAAGCTTCTCAAGTCTCTGCCGCAGACGCTGATCATCGCCACCTGCAATATGAACTTCGCCGCGGCACTTGCCGACCGGGCCGTCCTGCTCGACAAAGGCCGAATCATCGCCGACGGCGAAGCTAAAAAAATCATGTCGGATGTCGAACTTATGGCTGAACACGGCCTGGAACTCGCCCAGAGGAAGTTGTAGTATGGCGCGGGGCCAAAGAGAAAGGCTCAAGAGCAACATTTACCGTTTGCCGGCTTTTTCTGGAGATACGACCTTATAAATATGGAAAAAACGCGTGCAATTGACGCAATTCCCGTTAAAATTAGCGCTTCTGTAGTATTTTGCCATAATAAATAATAAACGGCGCGGGACAGAGGCTCGGGCGCCACTGACAGGAAACGGAGAACGGTATGAAGGACGAAATGATTATGGAAACGATTTTAGAGACAAACATAGGTAACAGGCCGCCGAGCCGGGGCAAGGTTCGCGACATTTATGATCTCGGCGACAAGCTGCTTATCGTGGCAAGCGACAGGCTCAGTGCTTTCGATGTCGTGATGACGAACGGCATACCTTACAAAGGCATTGTTCTGACGCGGATTTCGCGTTTCTGGTTTGATTTTCTGTCCGACAGCATCGAGCACCATCTAATCAGCGATAACGTGGCCAATTTCCCGGAGCCGTTCTGCGGCTGCGCCAGGCAATTGAGCGGGCGAAGCATGCTGGTGAAGAAGGTCGAAGTTCTGCCGGTCGAGTGCGTCGTGCGTGGATATCTGGCCGGCTCAGGCTGGAAAGAGTATCAGCAAAGCGGCACGGTCTGCGGGCAGAAGCTGCCGGCCGGCTTGAAACAGTGCGAAAAGCTGCCGGAACTGATATTTACCCCGGCCACCAAGGCTGAGCTGGGCCAGCACGATGAGAACATCAGCTTCGAGCGGTGCGTGGAGATAATCGGAAAGGACGCCGCCGATTATGTCCGCAGCAAGAGCAGGGAGATTTTCGAGAAAGCAAGCAAATACGCCGAGAGCAAAGGGATAATTCTCGCCGACACCAAGTTCGAATGGGGACTTTTCGACGATAAGATTATCCTGATCGACGAGGTTTTGACGCCGGACTCTTCACGGTTCTGGCCTGCGGATAAATACGAGCCCGGCAGGGATCAGGAGAGCTTCGACAAACAGTTCGTCCGCAATTATCTCGAAAGTATCAACTTCGATAAATCCGGTCCCGGCGTAAAACTGCCCGAAGATATCACGGCAAAGACCAGCGACAAATACATCGAGGGCTACGAACGCCTGACCGGCGGGAAGTTCCCAAAAGAATCGTTCTGACAGATCGGTTTTTTAGATCAAGTTTCCGCCGAAGAACCCGGTTCCGACACAGAATGGGATTTAAAAATATCACGTTAATCAGCGCTCTCCGGCTTGAATACAACCGCCGGTTTTCCAGTGATTTGCGATCTGGTAATTATCCTTCGTGCAGAAACTGAGAATTGCGGGATTTTAAAGAAAATTTATTTTCTCACAATTCTCTCATCAATACTTTGCGAATATTGCAGTTGTCGACGCCGAAAAAGAACCTGAAGGAGGCCCGGAAGGCAGCGGGCAAGATAGAGCATGAGGATGAGATAGACAAAACGAAAGGCGAGGAAAAAACAAGAAAAGTACTGACGCATCTTTTCTTCAATGTTAAAATACGTACTGCCGAGCGGCAGGCTACTTTTGCCCAGCGGTTTTTTCTTGTCGTTATGTTCGGTCGGAAGCGTTCGCACGTGATGTGAGAATCGTCTTCTGCCGGTAAGATCATGCGGTAATGCGTCATTGGAGGTATGCTAAATGAAGGTTATTATTGGTAATAGGTTTCGATATATCCTGCTTTCGATATTTTGCGTTATACTCTTGTCTTGTTCGGCAGGTCTCTCGGCAATCATAGCCGATGGAGTCACGCTTGTACCGTTGACGGATGACGGCAAATCAAGGGCCGTGGCCTGGGCCTGGCACGGCGACCGGGTGGCCTTTGTGCGACAAGTCGGTGACTCGTCCCAATGGCAACTGCACGTCATGAAGGCCGACGGCACTGAAGTCAAGCCCGCCTGTCCGGCGGGAGATGTGTTTTTTGCCGAGTGGTCCTGGGCCGGCGACCGCATCGCATATGAATTCTCCAACGCAACTGAGGAAGAAAGCCAGGGAGCAGCCTATATTTATGACATCAGCCAGAACCGATCCGTCACCATTTCCCCTCCGTATCGAAGAAACAATTTCGACGCCGACGATGGGCCCTACTGGTCACCCGACGATCGTTACCTTGCGTACAAGGTCCGCCTGGGCCTGACGGAAACGCGGCAAGTCTGGCTCTACGACACCGTTACAGAAAGGACCTGGCATTTGTTGCCCGAGCGTGGCCAGGGAAAAGATCAACGCTGGAGCGCATCTCTGCCTCCGAGGCTAAGCCTGCTCGTAGAGGCCAGCGGCAACTTTGATGTGGTCACTGTCAATCCCGACGGAACAAACCTTGTAATGATAACCGATATCGGGAGTGAATCATTACGTGCCGGAGATGCACGCTGGTCTCCCGTGGATGATGTCGTGGCCTTCACCTTCGACAAGGACATGACTCAAAGCGAACGCGGGGAACGCTGCGATGCCTGGATTGTCCGCGCCGATGGAAGCGATGCCAGAAACCTCACCAAAGCGAGCTCGCCCGCCACGGAGAACCAGCTTGAGCTTGATGACCCACACTGGTCCTGGGACGGGCGCTACATATTGTCCAAGGGGGATCGCTTTGACATCCAGGGCAACGGCATCGACACATTGTATCTTATGGACCCCAACAGCGGCGGATACAAGGTACTTTTGACCAGCTATCCGCGAAAGGATGGGACACTCGATGACTTCGAGGCCATGAAATGGTCCTATGACAGCACGAAAATCGCTTTCCTGACCAAACGCTCTACGGTTCGTAATTGGGGCCCTGATTCGCGGTCGGAAAACCAGCGGACGGCTCTGACTGTCTATGATATGACCACGGGGAAGGCTGAGGACCTTCTGCTGTTGAGCGAAGAGCAGGATCGCAAGCAGATCGAAGCGAGCGATGATCGTGACGAAGGCGTGGTCAACATCTCGTGGTCACCGGACAGCCGATCGTTGCTCATCACAATATCGAAGATCATCAGCATAGCCGACCGGATTCTGCAGCCGGATGTTTATCGCGTGGACCTGCCGCAGCGTCTTATCAGCCCCTTGGCCCGGGACTGTGACGGGCCCCCAATGGGCCGGGCCGCGTCAAAGACGGCCGACATGACATCGCCCGGAGAACAGCAGGAGCAAACCTCTGCCGTCAGTACAACGAAGGCCGCCTCTCAAGAGTCTTTCGCAGACGATTCCGGCATCATAATCCGGACGATCGAGCCCTTGCATATGACCGTGGAAGAAGCACTTGCATCATTACCGACCAGGTACAATCAATATGTCACTGCGAACACATCCCGCAATCTACTGCTGTTCATGGGGCCCGCCGAGCTTCTGGCCGAGCTGCAGGCGAATTTGAAACTGATCGACACACCGGCCAGCCAGATTCTGGTCGATCTGTTGGCCGTGGAGCTGACCGACGAGGCCAACCGTGAGCTTGGGCTGGATTGGACTTATGCCGAGGGACGGTTCGGCATGTTCCAGCCGATGGGTAATGCGATTCGTGACCTGAGCCCGGACGCTTCATTAGACGGACTAACCACCTATCCCGGGACAGGCCAGATCTTCTACCAGGGCGTCGGAAAATTGCCGCGGGAGTTCTTCGTTCGCCTGAACGCACTGGTCCAGGATGGCAAGGGCACGATTCTGACCAACCCGCGCACGGTTGCAGTGAGCGGTCTGGAAGCCACAATTCAGATTCGCAAGACGCTGAATTATTTCTTTAATGAAGGCTATGACGTATCCGGCCGGCCCATCGTTAAGAAGAGCGATATCTCGGCCGATACCCAGGGCCGCATCACACCCACCCTTTTAGCGGACGGTCGAATCAGCATGGCGGTTTCGGTCAAGGTCGGAAGCTTCACCTTTACACCGGACGCCGGTCTGCCGGAACAGGTCAATCGGGAATCCACAACTACGGTCACCGTTAGAGAAGGACAGACCCTGGTGATAGGCGGCCTGCGACAGCAGGAAATGACCGAAACCGTTATCAAAGTGCCGATCCTGGGCGATATCCCGATCATCGGGCTTTTGTTCAGGAAAACCCAAATGGCAACCCGAAACAGCGTGCTGACGCTATTCATCACTCCGCATGTTCTTCTCCCCGACGCCCCGGCGCCGGACTGGCCGCAACTGGACGCCGACGACCATAAGATACAGCCTATTATGATTGAGAACCCATCGCAAAATTACGGCACGAACAGCAAAGACTGACCGCGAACCACGATGGATATGAGGAACAAGTAACCATCGATCAGGAAATGGCTTGTTTCGAAAGACAAGACACAGAATAAATGAGGATTGATACCAATTGGAATTGGTCTTTGACGCCACACCTCTGTAGGGGCGGTTCGCGAACCGACCTTACCCGAACCACTCCTAATTTTCTAAATCTTGCCTTTTCTAAACCGCATCTGCACTTCGACATTCGACATTCCTTGTTGGGTATTCGATATTCTAATGGGGTCATTCCGAGCGCAGCCGAGGAGTCTATTACAAAGTCATTGCGAAGAGGCCGAAGGCCGACGCGGCAATCTCAAATCAATCATCAATATTGAAGCAAAGCGGAAATCCCGACTGCTCGGGAATCATTTAAAAAGGTAGGGTGTGCACTGCACACCGTTTGACTTTTTGGATTTTGATTTTTAATTTTGCAATTTACATTTTTATTTTTAATTTCCTTTGCCTATTCTAACCCGCATCTCCACTTCGACATTGGAAATTCCTTGTTCGCTATTCGATATTCCTTCTCTTCGCCCTGCTTGCCCCCACAATCCTTGTTCCCGAACGTAGGGGCGGTTCGCGAACCGCCCTTACCCCAACCATATATATCCGAACCACTCCTAATTGTTAGCCCCCGGCACTGTCGGGGGTTGCTTGCCCCCGCATATCTTTGGCGGGGGTCATTCCTGCGAAACCTGTTCTGAGCAGGGTCGAAGGGTGAGCGAAGTGGATGCTTATTATCGAGTATTCGGAATCCAGAATCGAGCATCAAGAATCGAGTGTCCAGTATCAAGTCACAAATATCAGGCACAGTTACCCGCAAAATCCTAAAGCAGTTAATCTGCATTCAGGCTTTTTAATATCTTTTTGGCCGGAGGTTCTTTTATTTCAGTATGCGCCGAACAGCTTCTATAACTCCCGTTTTTGGGTTGATCCAGAGTGAGTGTGTTGAGCCTTCTCTTTTCAAATAACATCCGGCTATCCTTAGCCTTTTTTCTAATTGTTTTCTTTTCATTAGATTGCAATATTTTCCTGTATCGCATCTTTAGGTAAGCCGCGTCGAATATCTTCCAGTCGGTCTTCCAGTATAAGAATTATGGCCTCTTTGAGGCTTTCTTTCGCTTGTTCGATTGTCTCTCCTTGGCCGTTTGCTCCCGGAATCTCCGGACATATTGCCCAATAGCCTCCTTCCGGAGCACTTTCAATAATTGCCGTAAACTCACCTTTCATAATATGTCCTCTCCGTTTGTCAAATAACCGGGCATATCAGGCCTTACCTGTACTCACGCGCTTATTGCCCCTGTCTTGCTCTAATTAAGATTATCAAATTACGGTCTGTTTTTCAATAATATTCCTCTGAAAGCGACGGCTGGCACCTGAGCGGAGCCTGCCCGGCTAAGCCTTGGCGAAGCACGGGTCTTCCGTCCCCTTGTCATTCCCGCGCAGAGCTTGCCCTGAGCGAAGCCGAATGGGCGGGAATCCAGCACTCCGTCATTCCGAGCGCAGCGAAACGGAGTCGAGGAATCTATTGAAAAGACTTATTTGCGAAATTTATTTTGCAAGTTATCCAGACAATGCTATCATATAGAGGCGAGTTTTAGTGATTGATACGGATCACAAAAAACATGTCTGCTTCATCAAACAGAGCTTACTGCTGGGCGCACTAGAATTTTGTGATTGGTATGATACGCATTTTGTGGTGAATATTTAAGGTTTATCCGGCAAATTTGTTAGAGGATGGCGCATATGAAGATACGTATAAAATGCCCAGGCAAATGGGTGCAAAATTGGCAATATTTTGAGTACCTTGCTGTCACGCTTCTTTCGCCAAATGATCCGCCGTCGTCTTATATTTCAGAACGTCCAAATTTGGTATGTTATATAAAACAAGGTAATCAATGTTGGGATCAAATACATGATAACTTTTGACATTCTCGCTCGTGTTTTTCAAATCAGAAACGGAAATTCAACCGCAACGGCATTTGCTGTCGATTACGAAGGAAGGCAGTATTTAGTAACCGCATGGCACGTTTTTCCAACGCCTGATCAAGTAACAAAGGTCGAACTACTTTTTAAAACTGGATGGAAGAAAATTGAGGTTAATTTAACTGGGCAGGGAAGTGATGTGGTAGATGTGGTTGTATTCTCTCCTTCGCAGCGTATTGCTGATCCTGACTTCGACCTACCCTTGACCAAAGGGCTAATGATTCTTGGTCAAGATGTTTACTTCTTGGGATTTCCATACGGGATGATCTCTGATGTGAATGATCTGGGTTGGCATCTACCTTATCCTCTCGTTAAGAAAGCATGTCTATCTGGGTCTATCGACCGAGGTTCAGACCGGATTTGGTTACTCGACGGCATCAATAATCATGGGTTTTCAGGAGGACCGGTAGTATTCTATCCTTTGAAGCCTGAAGACCGTAAGTTGAGAGTTATGGGTGTAGTATCTGGATTCAAATTTAGCAAGGAGCCATTGTATGTCAACCGCAAAAAGACCGAACACTTCGTTAAGTCAAATACTGGAATAGTCTATGCAACTTGTGCTCGACACATCATTCAGATGATCGAAAACAATCCAAATGGATTGGAAATATGAATCCTAACAAGGCGCTGGAATTGTACGCGGGCATAGCCAGCGCCGGTGAGCTTATCGTTAGGCACTTTTTTCAGGAGAATATAATGATAAATCTAAGGCAGCTAATTCAGAATATTTTGATTATGGCCTCAATTGTGATAGTTTTGCTTTTAATAAATGGTTGTGACAGTCCATCTATTCCAGAAAGGCAAACTCCGTGTAGGTGTAGTGGCATTCTTAGTATTATTAGTGCAGAAGATTTTTATGAGTGCACTTCTCGAGCAAAAGATGGAGATGCAGATGCAGCATTCGGCATTGCAGGGATATACGATGAAGGTAAGTGCTTTTGGGGTGAAGGTTTGCTTATTGAAAGGGACAGAAAAACTGCTTTCCACTGGTACAAAGTGGCCGCTGATTTAGGGCATGAGGAGTCTCTAAGAACCGTATTTGATAGTTATTATTTTGGCGAACGTTGTCCAGAAAATAAGGCTGAGGCAGAAAGTTATTTAACAAAGGCCTCAAATATGGGCCATGAATGGGCAATGTTGCTATTGGCCGATTGGTCTGAAAAGAGTAATCCAGAAAAAGCTATGTACCTGTACTTACAACTGGCTAGCATAGATAATTGTCATGCTCAAAGAAAGTTAGCTTTATTATATTTTGAGGGTAAGGTTGTACCAAAAGATCCATGTAAAGCTTATTTCTGGGCACTTTTAGCTTCTGCTGGAGGGTGGCAAAGGAAGTCAGACTGTCATTTCATAGCGATGGATTCTTTAAGGGATTCTTTAAGCTGCAATTGTAAATCAATGTTTTCTGAAAAAAAGAAATATGAAGCAATTCTAGGCCCAGAATATGTTGGAGTGGTTCAAGATGCAGCTTCTAAGTGGCAAAAAGGTCATATAGAGCCAGATTTGCCAACAGTCCAAACTAAGCAAGAAGAATCCTCTCTTGTAAAGATTATCCTCCCTGATATTTTAACGGTTTCAAAATTAAAAATTAAAGAGAAGCCTTTAGAATGGATTCCCGCTGATATAGACTTAAACACACAACTGAAGGTGAATCTAACGTCAGCAGATATATTTGACCTTATTAATCCTTCTGTTTGGACTGTTATTTCTGCCTCTACAATTGAAAATCTTAAAGCTTTGAATAATATATCACTTGGCTCTGCAGTTGCCATCAGCAAGAACATGCTATTAACTAACTATCACGTTATAAATAAAAGACCTTATGTGCTAATCAAGCATGGTCAAAAAATTGCAGAGGCTCGAATATATGCAGGTGACGAACAAAGTGACCGATGTATTCTTATAAACGAAAGCATAGAATTGAAACCAGTCAAAGGATTCCGGAAATATAACCTGTTATCTGTTGGAGATAATGTTTATTCTGTTGGCTCACCACAAGGATTGGAGAATTCGCTTGGTCAAGGCATTATTTCAGGTAAGAGGGAATTAGATAATCAGAGGATTATTCAGACTACTGCTCATATTTCACAAGGTTCCTCTGGTGGCGGATTGTTCGATTGCTCAGGAAATCTTATAGGAATCACAACATTTAAAATAATTGATGGTGAAGGTTTGAATTTTGCTATACCAATAGAGGACTTTACTCAGTAACCCTCCACACTTTGATTGCTCGTCCTTGGTGCGGTTATGTTATGAAAAATAAATAGTACGTAATTAAGAACAGGCCTATATAAACGAGAGTCAGGCACCTATTAATTTCTGGCGATATTACGCTAAAACGCTGATTTTCCCTAATAAAACCATTTTTTTATTGACTTTTATTTGAAAATATGTTAAAATACCCGCATGTTAGCCAGGAGGCTAACATAAACCGCCAGTAGGCGCCGGCTATATAGCGGAGAACCGCACGTTTTCGTATCAGCAGATACACGCCAAAAATCATCGTTCGTAAATATTGAAACGAAGTGTAAATCCGGCCTTCCTTGGACGGAACCATTTAATCAAATTAACCATATTAGCTAAATTAACCAATTACCAATCATGAGCATCGATAATCCAACTTTAGCTCACTTTAGGCACTTTAGCTCACTCTTCACTCCCTCGCCCCTCTACATTTGTCGAGGACCCTCTACAAATCAGCCCTTTTTATGCAAAACAAACCCAATTTCCGAAATGCCATAATGAACGTAAGTATCTATTACACAAAGGTATATAAAAATGAAACCGCCTCAGGCTCCAGAAAAAACAAACCCAATTCAAACCCAATCAAAGCCAATTTACGAAAAGACCAAATGAATTTAAACTCACTTATAACAAAGGATTACAGAAAAAAAGATGATTTCGCATCCCAAAAAAACAAACCCAATTCAAACCCAATTTCCGAAAGGCCAAAACCAATGCAACCCTCTTTGCCGCAAAGGATTATGAAAATAACCCACCCCGCCCGACTCGAAAAAACAAACCCAATCAAACCCAATTCACCCGGTGGCCAGCCGCACCATCGTTTCATAATTAGCCATCATTCTGGGTGTGATTTCCCGGCCGGTCGGGGCCGACGACGGCATCAGAACAAAACCTTTACCCTCGCCGCAGGTTCCGTCTCTCAGACATTTCTCGACGAGCTTTTCAAACTCACCCGGTTCGCTGTTTTCTATATCGGCCACCTCCAGATTCCCAAAAAGTACCAGTTCTCTGCCATACTCACGGCGGACGTACTCAAGCTCCACATCTCCGTGCGGAGGCGGTTCAATAGGGTCAATAGCAGCGGCGCCCATTTCGACTATGTAATCGAGAACGGCCCGAATCCTGCCGTGACAATGAATTCTGGCAAAACCGCCGTGCTTTTGGATAGCCTCAACCATCGGCCCGGTGTAACGGACCACATACTCTTTGAAAAGATTGGGAGGCAGGTAAGGTTCGGTGGCATATTCAGGCCCGTAGATACGCCACAAATGCCCGGGGAATGCCTTTGCAGTCTTCTCAGTTCTGGCCTGTATATGTCCGGAAAGTTTTTCGAGCAGACGGCCGAAGAGCTTCTGCTCGGTCAAGGCAATTACGGTAAAGTTTTCCATACTGAACAAAGACGCCGCAGCGCAAATTGGGTCTTCGGTATCTACCATAATGATACCACGGTCGGCCAGCTCCCGGTCTTCTTCGACGAGGCTGGTTACATCAACATCCTCGGCGAATATTTCATCAGGAAGTTCCAAATAGGCCTTAAGGTCTTCCGGATTCTTAAGCAGGTGCTCCACCGTCCAGACGGTATCAACTTCGGGACTGCGGCGTGTCAGCGCCGTCATATTTCTACCGCCGATTTTCAAAGTCGTGGATATGAAACGACAACCTTTCTCCATATATTCTTCGGTCTTGAAGAATTCATCACGGCAGCGGCCGGCGTCCGGCTGGTCGGATATCACTTCATGGGAGCGCGATTTGATGGGGCTGCGCATACGAATAAGGTCTGTCTGTTCTTCAGCAAGTTGAAGCAACGGCTGCCAGGATGGGTCGTTATAGACGTTGAGCTCATCCGGGTCCGATGGGTCAACCTGGAATCCACCTACTTCATAGAAATTAACTGCGGGTCGGTCAACCGTCTTGCCGCGCAACGTAGCCATCAATCTTTCGCGCCTGCTCATCATAATTGGGCCATATCAATCAACCTTTTGAATCCCGTCTGTCGGAGACGGGTCGGGATGAAAAACCCTTTCGACCACTTCGTTCATAGCATCTTCCTGTTCGATAATCGACTGTACAAGTTTCATCTGTGTGCGGCTGCGGTCGAGATTGTGTCCTTCGCGATGAATCTTGTAGTAAACATCATCTGCCAGATAATCGGTAAGAAACCTGATGAACTGTTCGAATGTAATTAGCTTTGCAGCGAAGGCTAAGTGCTCTTTTTCAGTGGATGTGAGAAAATGTTTGCTTTGCTCGGCATAACCTCGTGCGAGCACTTCAAACATAGGTAAATTCATGGCTATTTTTGATAAATCGCGTTCATCCTCATCAGCTAAAGTGGTTCCGGTGCGGACCATATCTCCAAAATCATATATCGACAGGCCCGGCATAACGGTATCCAAATCAATTACGCAGACCCCCTTGTTCGTATTTTTATCTAACATCACATTATTGATCTTCGCATCATTGTGCGTAACACGAACGGGGATTTTACCTTTGCCTGCTAAATTCAGCAGAACATTACAGATGGCCGCGTTATTAAACAAAAATTTTATTTCGGGTTTTGCATTCTTGGCTCGATTGCAGGTGTCTTCTTTAAGGATTCGCTGGAAAGTCTCAAAGCGTTTGGGCGTATTGTGGAAATCACAAATACTCTCGTGCAGGGCCGGCCCTGGAAGGTCAACCAGCATTCTCTGGAACCAGCCGAACATTCGTGCTACTTCATACGCCAGCTCGGCAGATTCGAAGATATCGTATGCAACAGCGTCCTCTATGAAATTGTACATGCGCCAAAAGTTACCCTGGGTATCTTCGTGATAGCACACATCATCGACACTTTCGATAACAGTCAACTGGCGAGATACTAGGCTCGGATCAATTCTCTGCATCCGGCTGCGTATATGCTCAGTAACACGGATAATATTTCCCATTACCGAAGGAGGGTCTTTGAAGACAGTGTGATTTATTCGTTGTAGTATGTATCGGACAATATGCTCGTTTTTCCTGGTAGTCAGAACGTATGTGTCATTAATGTGACCACGGAGCAGAGGCCTTATTTCAGTCAACTGGCCGCTAATACAAAAGTGTTTTACGATTGACTCGATATCGTGTTTCACGATTGCTCCCAGAGTTTCTCCGGATAAAGACCTTGGTCTATCAGCCGACGAATACATCTTGCCGCTATGGCTGCATCCCGACGGAAAGTAACTCCGAAGCATTCGTCATTCGTGCGCAGGACTTTCACTGTGGCTTTTTTTTCTTCTACGAGTTTATCTACCACCGTTGGTATGAACAGTTCCGAATTCCTTTCATGGCTTCTCTCTTTGAGAAATCGCTGAAATTGTACTTTGAGATGATGAAAGATTGATGGCTGAAATCCCCACAGATTCCTCGACACAATTTCATTGCCGGTCAGAAGGCGTTCCGTCCCATCGTCTTCAAAATAGCGGGTACCAGTCGCGGTATTTTCGACCTTTTTTCGTTCAACGATTCTCCTTAAGAACATCTGTTCATCACATTGGCACACACCTCTTGAGACAGGTCCATATTCACTTAAAGTATCTTTGAGCGTATATCCGACCATTGCATAATCGTTGCAGGAAAGGTCTTTCTTAGCGAGAAATCTGGCCATTGTCTTAAACGAATTGGGTCCGTAGTAGTCGTCGGCATTAATAACTGCAAAAGGCTCGTGGATTACATCCCCGGCAACGAGTATGGCATGCCCGGTGCCCCAGGGCTTGTCGCGGTCTTTGGGTGGTTCAAAGTCACCAAGGCAGGTGTCCACTTCCTGGTACGCATAGGCTGTTTCCACGGCTCGACTGAGCTCGCTGAAGTCAAGATTATCAAACTTGTTGCCGATTTTTTCTTTGAAAGCACTTTCAAAATAGTGTTGAATCACAAAAACGAGTTTGCCAAATCCGGCATTTATGGCGTTATAGATAGCATAATCGATAATTATTTCGCCGTTGGGACCAACGGGGTCAATTTGCTTAAGTCCACCGTAGCGAGTACCCAAACCTGCCGCCAAAATCAACAGAGTCGGCTTCATTCAAAATCCTCGTCTTTGATTCCGATACCGGCTATAACCCATACTGCCATAGGGCACCGTACCTCCATAAGGCATTTGGCCATAACCAAAGGGCATACCAAGTCCAGGCATAAGACGAAAATTAGCAGGTGCGCCGACTAAATCAGTTATATCATAAACCCGAGTTTTCATTTTCTTGGGTAAGGAGCCTTGGGTTGCAATAATTATAACTCCGTCTTCAACTACATATCCCAATTTTTCTGCACTACCTGCTGAGACCGACATTAACAAGAGTTTCAAGTGTGTGCGTAAAGGCACTTTTGAAACGCCATAAATTCCGATAGGAGTATCTCTATAGATGTCCGCGTTCTCCTCCAAATCTTTCCAAAGCACTGCTATATTTAATTTAGGTACGGTTGAATTACGCAAAATGTTAATTGCTTCGTTGAAAGCCATGTCGGGTGTAAAACTCGAAGGACCAGCAGTTATCCTGCTTACCTTTTTGTAAGCCGTTTTGGATGTTTGTCGGCTCTTATTTTCCGAATTTTTTCGAGTGTATGGCCCTTTCGAATTTGCTCCGTATGTTTCTCCGAGTAAAAGAAAAAAGCCGGATAGAATAAAAATTATTCCTCTAAAAGACTTTGTCAATCGTTCTTTGCTCATTTTTTTTGCCTGCATATCTGAATTAAAGATTGCTTTGCTATATCCCGTATTATCGTTACCACATAGTATACAAGTATTTACCTTTTGGGTAAAAGCCCTTTTTTGCCCTGATGGAGGGGAAAGGCATGTTTCTCAACCACTGAACCTGACTTTACTGAGCCTCCTTACGAAAGCGCACGTTTTCAGTGTGCTTGCCGATGCGCACTTGCCTTGACCCTTCCGTCAGTTTCGAGCCCACGATCGAAACGTTCTCGAAGGTCACGTCACGAACGTCATGTTCGTCGTCCGCCCCCTCTATCTGCACCAGGTAATCACCGGACTGACCTTCCACCGTCACGTTTCTGAACCGCACATTGCGGATGAATCCGGGTACCTTCTTGCGCATATACTGGTTCACGACCGGACGCAGGCGAACGAGCTGGCTTTGGCCTTCACCGTGGATACGGATGTCCTCGATTGTGATGTCCTCCAGCCGCATGTCCTCACCCGGCTCCAACAGAAATGGTGTCATGCTGAAGTGGATAATGTCGAGATTCCGGAGCGTTACGTTGCGCATGAACGCGGCACGGCTCTCGTGTCCGAGCAGGAAGATGCGGGCCCGGTCGCACCAGAGAACCGAGTTCTCCACCGTAATTCGTTCAACATTGCTGTTTGTCCCGCTGAAGTCGAGCCCCTTAAGGGCGACACAATCGTCATCGCTCCGGATGAAGCAATCGGTGACCAGCACATCCTGGGAGTTGCACGGGTTTATGCCGTCATCGTTCTGGACGCGGGAGTTGCAGAGCTTCACGTTCCGGATAGTTACCCGCTGACTGTTCCTGGGCACAATGGTCCAATGGGACGAGCCGCGCAGCGTGATGTCACTCACTTCGACGTCGGTGCTGTTGCGGATCGCAATCAGGTTGCCCACCGGGCCTTTACGCCACTGCCAGTCGGAGCCGTCCAGGATACCGCGTCCACAAATCCGAATGTTAGTCCCTTCCGCCAGCACCTCGGCCTTCACGACGGCTCCGCCGGCAAGGTAAAGGGTCTGGTTGCTGTGCAAGACGATCTTCTCCGGCTTGTGCACCCCGGGGCCAAAATAAACAACGCCCTCATCGCCGGGCTTCGGTGCATCCGTCTCCAGGGGGTTCGCAAACAGCAGCAGGGGGCCTTTCTTGCCTTCCGGCTCAATGCTGAGCTTTCGCGGTCGATCCAGTGTCAGGTTCAGAGTATAGTCATCCTCCAGTGTTGGCTGGACCCCGAATGATAGGGGCCGGATAACCACGTTCCTAAGCGACCGCTTGGACACAATGCGGACTACGATACGTCCTGACATGTCGAAGTTGGCAAACGAATACGAACCACCGTGGTCCCATCGCTTCCCCGCGAATGGCGGGTCGAGAACGCGGGCCATGTATATGTCAACCTGCCGGCCCGCCGCCTGCACTTCATAGTCGGCCGACAAGGCTTCGCCGGCAGGTGCGGGATAAGTAACGACCTTCGCTGCACCCGCCATAGAGCCCCAGCATTGATCTGAAGCTATCGTTAAAGCTGAAAATAAAAAGCTAATCGCCAGTAGTTTACTTGCGCAGCCGGTCATTATTTTGAGAAATTTATATGGTGTTGTTTTAGTAGTTGTTTTCATAATGTTTGTTGCTCTTAAATTTCTCTCATCCTGGTTAAACGGTGATCAAATCCCACAACCGGTTAAGCGATGCGATGGTCTTTTGCAATGCTGCATTGGCCTCCATGCTGCGCAATTCCTGGTCGAAGGGCTCACACTCAACCGGCCCATCGTAACCGATTTTCACTAAGGCGTTGATAAATCCTTTCAGGTCGATCACTCCCGTGGTTACCGGCAGTCTGCGCCTGTTATCGATTTGCTCATCGACCGGGATGCCCGATGGGGCGTCGTTGACGTGAACGTGTATGACGTCATTGTTCGAGAGCTGAAGCAGTTCTTCCACCGTCCCATGTGAGGTGTACCAATGCCAGCTATCCAGCAGAAGCCCTACGTTTCCTGTTCCGATTGCCTCGGCCAGTTCTATCATACCCGACTGGGTGCAGATAAAGGGAAAACGGTATCGCACGCGGGATGTTCTGGGCCCAACGAATTCCAGGCCCAGCTGGATGCCGTTGTCTTTCAGCACCTTCGCCACTTCGCGAAAGCGTTTTTTGTGCTGCTCGAAATTCTGCAGGTACGTAAGTTCCCTGTGACCGGGCGTAATCCAGGTCACCATGCGTTTCACGCCCAATTGCTTCAAAACGCCCGCCTGATTGGGCAGCCGCGCTAGCTCTTTCTGAAATCTATCTTCATCTCTGCGGAATTCGACAGGCAGGCCGCAGCTGCCATATCGAATGCCCTCTTCTTTCATTTTTTCCACCCATTCTCGAATCTCCTCGGTGGACTTGTTTTCAAACTCTCCCAGATTGGGGGTAATGCTGTCAAAACCATATTTCACCGCATACTCCAGCGCCTGCCGCTGATTGGCCTTGACGCCGATGTGGTCGTGCCCCAAGTTCTTGTAGAATTTGACTCTATTCTTCGTCTGCGACGCTGCAGCGGACGGCCTGGTAAAGTGGAACGCCACAGCCGCGGTAATCGCCGACCGGCAAAACGTGCGTCTCGATATCGCCTTGGATTGTTTCATTTTGGGTTCATTCATAATCGTTTCTCCAATTCCATTTTCAAAGTCAGGCAAATCTGTAACCAGCCAAAAACCTGTCTGCACCCCCGTGCTTTCTTTCGAAAGCAAGAACGGGGGTAACGCAGCCACATGTGCGTTTTCTTACCTGAGCAACAAAAAAAGTGTAACATGGAAGACTGTTGGCGTCAAGCCGGCAGAACAATCAAGAAGGTTGAGGAAGTTTCCATGAATTTTTTGTTTAAATAATATTGACACATCGCCCGGAGCGGATTAGAGTTTAAGAGACAGGCCCCTAGCTGTATTCTGTTGCTGTGTGTGCAGCTTGATGTGAGTTTCTCAGCAGGAATACGAAAAGGAAGTTACTATGAAAAAGGCAAATCAATTGAGTGTGGTTCTGGTCTGTGTAAACCTGATTTGCCCAAACCATCTTGGTGCTCACAATTGGCCCGGCTGGAGAGGCGACGGAGGGGGCATCTCACCCGAAAAAAACCTTCCCTTAAGATGGAGTGAGGACGAGGGTGTTAAGTGGAAGACTCTCATTCCGGGCGCCGGCCACTCTTCACCAATTGTCTGGGAAAACCGCCTTTTTGTTACCACTGCCGTTGCTGAAGATCCCAACGTTGAAACGTTTCGAGGCGGCGTGTATTTTGGAGGCGACCGCAATAAACCCGACGATTCGGAATATACGTTTAACGTGATCTGCCTCGATGCAGAACGGGGAAACATCCTTTGGGACAAAGCCGTTGTGAAGCAGCGACCAAGGACACCCCGTCATACGAAAAACACATATGCCTCTGAAACACCTGCAACAGACGGTAAATACGTCTTCGCCTCATTTGGTTCAGCGGGTCTATACTGTGTGGATTTCGACGGAAACGTGGTCTGGCAACGAGACCTCGGGGTCCTGCGCAGGCGATCCGGCTGGGGAACGGGCGCCTCACCCATCCTGTTCCGGAACACAGTCATTGTCAATTGCGACAGTGACGATGAATCCTACATAGCCGCTTTCAACAAAACCACCGGAGAACCTCTCTGGCGTACCGAGAGGAATGAAAATGCATCCTGGTCAACACCCTTTTTGTTTCAGTCCGGCGACCGCACAATAGTCGTCACCAACGCCACGCGTCGCATGCGGGGTTATGATGCCTCCACGGGAAAACTTCTTTGGGAATGCGCGCGTGGCTCGATGATAACAGTTCCATCCCCTGTTGCCACCCAGGGACTGGTGTTTATTTCGTCCGGGCACAATATGTTAATGCGACAGCCAATCGTTGCGGTCCGCCCGGATGCCTCGGGCGATATCACACCGGCCAGAAGGCAATCTTCGAGTCAGGGCGTGGCATGGATGCATCCCAGGGGCGGCCCATACGTAACATCACCCATTGCTATGGGCGAATATCTCTACATACCATTGGATAAAGGATTTCTGACCTGCTATGAGGCGCAGACGGGCAAGATAGTTTATGACAAACAACAACTCGGCGAGCGCAATGCGATTTCAGCCTCACCGATAGCCGGCGACGACAAGATATACATCCAGACGGAGGGCGGCGAGTGTTATATTATCAAGCCGGGTCTGAAATTTGAGATACTCGTCGTAAACAAACTTAATGAGCTCTTCTGCGCTTCACCGGCCGTATCAACAGGCAGGCTCTATCTTCGTGGTCGTAAATACCTATATTGTATTGGAAAATGATGATTTTATAATGATGGTCTCCAGGCCATTGACAACTGGAATGGATTAGAGTGTAATAGGCGAAACCGCTCCGGTATTCTGGTGCTGTGTGTGCAGCTCGGTGCGGGTTTCTCAGCAGGAATTGAAATGGAGGTTATTATGAAAAACACAAATCAATCGAGGGTCTTGATGGTGGGCTGTGTGGTTCTGCTCATCGCCAGTTGTGTTTTCGCGCAGGATTGGCCGCAGTGGCGAGGACCCAATCGGGATGGTAAGGTGAGCGGATTCACAACACCCCAGGAATGGCCAAAGGAATTTACACAAAAGTGGAAAGTCAGCGTGGGTTCGGGCGATGCGACACCGGCCCTGGTTGGCAACAAGCTCTATGTTTTCACGCGGCAGGGCGAGGATGAGGTTATCCTCTGTCTGAATGCAGGCAGTGGACAGGAACTGTGGAAGAGTAAGTATGCGGCGCAAGCCGTAACCGGAGCGCCTGCCCGGCACCCGGGACCCAGAAGCTCGCCCGCAGTGGCGGATGGAAAGGTCGTCACAATAGGCGTGGGCGGGGTCCTCTCCTGTTTGGACGCCGCCAACGGCAAGGTTGTATGGCGCAAGGACCCGTTCCCCAAGGTCGTGCCCAGATTCTTCACGTCCATGTCGCCTATCATCGTGGACGGGATGGTAATCGCGCATCTTGGCGGACAGGGTAACGGGGCAATCATTGCGTATGACCTGGCTGCCGGCAATGAGAAATGGCGGTGGTCCGGCGAAGGCCCGGAGTATGCCTCGCCAGCTCTGTTGACCGTGGGAGGCACAAAGCAGATCGTAACGCTGGCGGAGAAAAGCATCGTGGCTGTTGGCGTAGCCGATGGGAAGCTCCTGTGGAGTCTACCATTCATGCCCGTGAGTAGGGCTTACAATGCTGCTACACCGATCGTCGATGGACAAACGGTAATCTATACCGGTGCGGGCCGGGGCGCAAAGGCTGTGAGGATCGAGAAGCAAGGGGATGGCTTTGCCGCCAAAGAGCTTTGGAGCAACCCGGAGCTCGCCCCACAGTTCAACACACCTGTGCTAAAGGACGGCCTGCTCTTCGGCATGTCCAACCGCGGCAATCTCTACTGCATCAACGCTCGTACAGGCAAGACTGCCTGGACCGACGAAACCTCAAGAGATCGCAGCGGCTTTGCGGCCATTCTCGACGTTGGCTCTTGTCTTCTGGCCCTACCCAGCAGCTCTGAACTGATTGTCTTCAAGCCCAGTGACAGTGAATATTCAGAGCTGGCCAAGATCAAGGTGGCCGAGACGCCAAGCTATGCGCATCCGGTAATCTCGGGGAACCGCGTATTTGTGAAAGACCAGGAGTCCGTGACTCTCTGGACCATAGAATAAGCCAAGTCGAAGGAACGGCTGTAGTTCGACACTGGCGCATCGACCGGGTGGCCATGTGGATTTTCTGGACCTAAACACTGAAGGTCGAATGGAGGTGGAAGTTCTATGCTATTGAAACAACTTGTCAGTCCTAAGGACTCCTTGCGGAGAACCGGCTTACTGCTGTCTATGATTCTCACGAGTTTGGCTGTCACCCATGCCCAGGAAGTGACATATGCTGAGCGCCTGGGTTGGCCGTCGGGCACAAAGGCGGTGATTTTTCATGTGGACGACGTAGGTATGTCACATAATTCAAACATGGGTGCAATCAAGGCCGTCGATGAGGGCATCGCCACCTCTTTGAGCATTATGATGCCGTGCTCCTGGGTGCCGGAGTATGCAAATTATCTCAAGGCAAATCCCAAAACTGACGCCGGTGTTCATCTCACACTTACATCGGAATGGAAGAATTATCGTTGGGGACCTGTCGCCGGCAAACCGGCTGTGCCGGGACTGGCGGATACGAATGGCTACTTATGGCATAACGTTTCCGATGTTGCCGCTCATGCCGCACCTGATGAAGTCGAAACCGAAATTCGTGCCCAAATCGACAAGGCCCTGTCTATGGGTATTGTCCCCACGCATTTGGATTCCCACATGGGAACATGCTTCCATCCGCTATTTATCGACCGCTACGTGAAGGTGGGAATCGAAAAGAAAATACCGGTACTTATGTTCGGCGGGCATATGCAACATATTAGTAATGAAGTCGGTCCTCTTAGACTACTGGTACTTTCTATTGCGGAGAAATTATGGCGGGCCGGGCTTCCGGTTATCGATGATCTTGTAACCCGGCCGACAAGTGCAGAGGATTATGAGGAGAAAAAGGCCGAGCTGATTCAACTGCTGCGTGATATGAAACCAGGCATTACTGAGATTATTGTTCACTGTACCGTACAGACAGAGGTATTCTCATACATTTCCGGCTCGGGTCCAAATCGTGAGGCCGAACTTCGTTTACTAACCGATCCTGACATAAAGGCGTTTATCGAAAGTGAAGGAATCGTCCTGACTACGTGGCGTGAGTTGAAAGAGCGGCGTGCCCTTATTCAGGCCCCGTTGGTGACGGTGGCAGACCTGAACGTGGGTGAATCCCAAACCGTGCAGCTTCACGATGGCTCGGAAGGCACTATTAAGCTGCTTGATTTAAAGGAAACTCGAGATGAGATTCGCAATGCTGTTCGCCAAGCAGTAGTAAAGGTTGAAGTCAACGGCCAAACTGTTTCCCTCGTCTCTTCCACATATAACTTACCCATTAATGCTGCGGGTGTTCAAATCGATTGTCCGGTTACTAAAGGCTATCTACAGGAAAGCAGTAAAGAAAATCCGTGGGGCCTGACCAAAGATGCAAGGCTTAGACTCTGGCCCGCCGGCTCACCATGGATAAAACCGGGGACTCTTGTTTATCCGGTCAAACAGCGGTGGTTCGCCACCGACACCCAAATGGCTAATGTGCCGGTCTTCGTAGATGGAGGCGAAAACCCCGGCAACAAAAATATCTACTATCATTATGGATTGGATTTTGGCGGGGCTGAGTGTTTGGTCGATGTAATAGCCGCCACCAATGGATTGGTGGTTTCAGCGGGATTGGAGAAACTGCCCGGCTATGAGGATTCTCCTGTTACACCCCGCTACGATGTGATTTATATCCTGGACGATCGAGGTTGGTTCTGTAGGTATAGTCACTTATACGAAATCGACAGTTCTGTAAAGCCGGGACGGTACGTCAAAATGGGCCAGAAGATTGGTATTATTGGAAAGGAAGGCGGCAGTGGTGGATGGTCCCATTTACATTTCGACATCCAATGCAAACAACCATCCGGTTTGTGGGGTATCCAAAATGGCTATGCCTTTATCTGGGAAGCTTATCAACGTGAATACCAGCCCGAGATAATCGCCGTGGCCCGGCCTCATCATTTTGCCTGGACAGGTGAAATAACAGGTGAAATAGTTGAGCTTGACGCCACTCGTTCCTGGAGCCGATATGACAAAATCAAGAAATTTGACTGGACGTTCTGCGACGGGACTTTAGCTACCGGCCCGAAAGTAAAACGAACTTATGACAAACCCGGGGAATATAACGAAATCTTAAAAGCTACCGACGCATCCGGTAACATTGACTACGACTTTGCTGTTGTACAGATAATCGACAAGAACCATCCTGACCAGTTACCACCTACTATCCACGCGGCCTATTACCCTACGTTCGATATTAAGCCCGGTGACGAAATCACCTTTAAGGTGCGTTCTTTCCGTACTACGTTTGGCGATGAGGTATGGGACTTCGGTGATGGCAGTCCCAAAATAACCGTACAATCAGATGGTAACGCTCAAGTACACAATCCAGAGGGTTACGCTGTCACTAAACACAGCTACAAGAAACCCGGTCATTATATAGCCTCGGTACAACGCAGCAATGAACGTGGTCACGAGGCTATCACCCACCTGCACATACATGTGGGCAATAGCAATTAGCGCCTTGGTAAGTCATCCAAGGAGTTGCTCCAGGCTTAAGGGACTAAGGGACTGCCAAACTCAGAGTGAGCTGCTTACTCACGGCCTTTCGGTACCCGGTAATGGTAATGCTGCCGTCCGGATGGACTTCGGCAATTGCGTAGGAATTGTTTTCTGGACCGGAGCCTTCAACGAGCGCCTTCAATGTATAGTAATGAATTCCCGCAATGTTGCTGTAGCTTCCTGAATGATGATGGCCCTGAAATACGGCGAGCACTTTGCCGGAAGATTGCAGAATTTGTCGGACATCGGCCGCGTTGTTCACATAGACTGAACCGGTCCCATCGAGTAGTTGATGAATAAAAACGATAACAGGGCCGGGTGCCGCAGCGAGGTTTTGTCTGAGCCAGTCCAGCTCTTCAGAAGGTATATTGGCGTCGGTCCAGTCAAAATTGCCGTGATCGTAGTCGTTACCGTCGGCCCTGTAGTTGGCGTCGAGCACAACACAGCGCAGACCGTTCAAGTCGAATGAGTAATAGCTGCGGCCGGATTTTATGTTCGTGTTCTCCACGTGGGTCAGGAACTGTATTTTCGAAATGCTATCCATGTCGTGATTACCGAGGACGTGATAAGTCGGCCCATTAAATCCCTGGAATACTTTCTCAATAGCCTGTAGATACGAAAGAGTCCTTTGTTCAACCGGCGGTCTGTTCTGGTCCTTGATATCACCGAGCTCGATGAGGAAGTCAATCTTTTCAGCGTTCATCAATGACACGCACTCATTCAGCTTGTCCAGGGACTCGCGGTAGAAGCGCGTACCTAAGGTATCGGCATCGGCATAATGGCAATCTGTAACAATGCCGAAACGTACCCTACATAGCTTGGCACTCGAGGCGCTATTGAGAGCGCAGGAAAGGGGTAATACAGTTAGTCCAGCCAATGAGGCCAATGACGATTTCAAAAATACACGGCGAGTAATTACCCAATTTTGACTGCCCGCCTTGGCTCTATAGGAGTTACACATAGTAGTTTCTTTATCCATTGTATTGTCCGCAGGAAAATTTTTTAGCAAAAGCCCCTGTCCCTTTTTCGGTATATTATTGCTCACTCCACGAGAATTCAACATTTTCTTTTTCGTAAAACCACCCATCCCAATCCGATTGAACTTTGTTTTTTTCAGGGGCTTTTGTATATAGGGTAAGCCGCCTGATTTGGTAGAATACCTTGGAAATCTAAGGAGCTATAATATGAAAATCAGGAACGTAATCACAATATCAATTATTGCACTTCTAATCATGGGTTCCCTGACAACAAATAAGATTACTTACGGAGCAGATAGCCTTGATAAATCGATAGAGATGTCTGCTGAGGTCCTTCGTGACAAGATTCGGGGTGGTCTTCTCGGACAATTGCTGGGTAATCTCAACGGCCTTGAACACGAGATGCAATATATCAACGAGCCTGGCAATGTCGAAGAATATACTCCGGCCCTTCCGGAAGGGGCCCAAACGGATGATGACACAGACTTGGAGTGGGTTTATATTGTTGCGATGCAGCGCCATAATGCGATCGTACTGCCACCTCACCTCATCGTACAATTATGGAGAGAACGAATTAACAAACGTATTTGGTGCTCTAATCAGTATGCACGTCAACTTATGGACATTGGTTTCGAGCCACCGCTGACAGGCAGCATCGTGTTTAATCCATGGGCCGACTTTAATATCTCAGGGCAATTCATTTGCGAGTCGTTTGGGCTGCTTGCTCCTGGGATGCCCCAAACTGCGGCAAGAATTGGTTTGAATTACACCCGTGTTACTATCGATGCTGAACCCGCCCAAACAACACAGTTGTTCACGAGCATGATAGCTACAGCTTTTGTAACAGATGAGCTGGACAATATTCTTGAGGCCGGCCTTAGGGCAATTGATCCAAACTGCGCTATTCGACAAATCGTCACCGATGTTTTGCAGTGGCATCGCCTATATCCAAGTGATTGGCGTACTACCCGCCGGCTCATCAAAGAAAAGTATAGCCGGCATAGCGGTGCGATGCGCGATAGAAACGGATATGAGCTTAATACCGCCTCGACCATTGCAGCATTGCTTTACGGTGAGGGGGACTTTGTCAAAACCCTTATGACCGCGTTCAATTTCGGCTGGGATGCCGACAACAATGCAGCCACTGCCGGCACCATCATCGGTGTCATTAATGGCTATCGCTGGATGATGAAGCAGAACTGGAAAATAGTTGACCGTTACCATAATACGACCCGAGAGGATATGCCGATGGATGAAACGATTAGCAGTTTTGCCGACCGGATTATTGACCTGGCTGAGAAGGTGATAACTGAACAGGGAGGACGAAGACAAAACATCGATGGCCAAATCGTTTATCACATACACCTGGAAAAGCCGACAAACATAGTCCCGTTATCCAATCTTGCTGAGCAGACCGCCCGCCTGCAGTACGAAATGAAATCTGCGATCGAAACAACAATAGCAAACGAATCCAGCCCGTCAAAGACGGCACGGGATGAAAACGACGACCGAAAACTTGCCTTTGCCGCTTATTCGGCAATCTGTCTTGATTTGGCCCAGGACCTTAAACAAAACTACCCTGAACAATGGCCAAAAGCTCTGAAAGCGCTAAACAACTGCCCTAAGGTAGTCCAGGTTCTGTTCTTTCATAGTCCTTTCCCTGCGGGCGATGTACTTCGCAGAAAGGCTATTGCCGCCGGTCTCAAGAAACCTGAACGAAAGGTCAAGATTTGGTAGATTATGTTTTCTTGCTATCTATTTCGAATCGAATATACTTGTCCATAAGAATCTCATGTAATGATAATCGAGAAAAGATGGCATAATGAGACTAATATTATCAGTCAAAAGATACCTTAGTAGGAATTCAAGGCGTGAGGTTAAGGGCCAAAGGAGAGTATAAATGAGAACTGTTCCCATTTGTCTAATCGTTATGTGTTGTTGTGTTATCGTAGTCTCCATAGGTTGCTCTCCATCTAATTTACAGGACAAAGAGCCATCTTCCCTGGAAGGACAGGGGAATTTTTCCTGGCCTGCAGGAAAGAGAGCAGCCATTAGTCTGACTTTTGACGATGCCCGATTTAGTCAGATTGACCGCGGCTTGCCTCTCCTGGATGAATACGGCACCAAAGCCACTTTTTACGTTTCGATTAGCAATTTGGAGAAACGGCCGGATGACTGGAAGAAGGCAGCAGCCAACGGCCATGAAATCGGAAATCATACAATGACTCATCCCTGCTCGGGCAATTTCCCGTTCGCACGTGAAAGGGCCTTGGAAAATTACACTCTTGAGAAAATGCGGAATGAGTTAGAGCAGTCAAACAATATTATCGAGCGTTTGCTCGGCGTTAGGCCCGTTTCGTTTGCCTATCCCTGTGGACAGAAATATGTAGGACGGGGACGAAATCTCAAAAGCTATGTACCGCTGGTGGCAGAGGAATTTTTGGCTGGACGCGGCTGGATGGACGAGTGGGCGAACGACCCGGCCTTTTGCGATATGGCACAACTGATGGGCGTGGAGCTGGATGGTAAGGATTTTGAGCAGGTAAAACAGTTGTTCGATAGAACGTTGGAAAACGGTGGATGGCTGGTTTTTTGCGGCCATGATATCGGCGAAGGGGGACGACAGACCACCCTCTCGTCAACTCTCAAGGCCCTTTGCGAATATGCTCAAGACCCGGCCAATGGTTTGTGGCTCGATACCGTAGAAGAGGTCGCCAGTTATATCCTTAAGCAACGCACCGGCAAGGGAGATTGATTACCACGGCAAAAAAACAATTTTAATACACACTCTACGAAGCTCTCAGCAGAGAGTGCCTAAAGTTATTTGTTTTTTTAACTTTAGCTCACTTTAGGCACTTTAGCTCACTTTAGGCACTTTATTTCCCTGCTGTCCTATCTTCCGACCTTGGAGCTATATTTGGGATTCGGTGTGGGCATCTGAGCATCTACGGCCTTGCGCCAGGCGTGGAGACGCTTCCGGAGTTCCTCAGCCTTTTCGGGCATTCTTTCTGCAAGGTTGTTCTCCTCACCAATGTCCTTCCTGAGGTTATACAGCTCGATGCGCTTATCCTCACCCCCGCCCCAGCTCGCGTCGGAAGACTCGGGGGCTGGGAAATATTCCAATAGCTTCCAGTCATCCCGGCGAATCGAGCTCACCGGACTGGTCGTGGCGTAGTAGTGAGGGTAGTGCCAATAAAGGGTGTCACGTTTCAGCTTGGCAGTTGGGTTTTTCAACAGAGGCACGAGACTAAGGCCGTCCATATCAGCGTTGTGCTTCTGGTCACCGTCCAGGCCGGTTATGCCAAGGATGGTCGAGTAGAAATCGATCGAGCTAACAGGTTGACGGCAGAGGCTGCCGGCTTTAGTAACGCCGGGCCATTGAACAATTAACGGCGCCCGGGTACCTCCTTCATATAGTGACCCCTTGCCGGAGCGCAGTGGGTAGTTATTAGTGACGGTCTTTTGATTGTACTTGTTAATATAACCGCCATTGTCAGAGAAGAAAATGATAACAGTACGCTCGGCAATGCCAAGTTCGCTGATCTTGGCTATGATACGGCCGAGGTTTTCATCCAGACTATGTACCATTGCAGCGTATTCGTAGTTCTGATGATGCATACCAGGTTTGACCTTCTTTTTATAGTGCTCGACCAGCTCAGGTTTACCTTCGATTGGTGTATGGACAGTGTGGTAGCAAAGGTTGAGGAAGAACGGTTTGTCTTTTGTCCTTTCGATGACCCGAAGGGCCTCGTTGGTTAGGCGGTCGGTTAAATATTCGCCTTCGCTGCCGAATTCGAGGTGCGGTACATATCGGAATTCCCCGCCCCACCTGCTTGGGCCGCCGTACGGATAAAAGAATGTAGTCGGAGCACCCCAGAAAGTCCCACCGATATTGACATCGAAGCCCTGGGTTTCCGGGTAGTGTGCCGCGTCACCAAGATGCCACTTACCAATGTGTGCCGTAAAGTAGCCGGCATTTTTAAGCACCTCAGCTATGGTCACTTGCTCATGGGGCATATTGCCCTGCGTGACCGGTGGGATAAGCCTTCGGTTGCGTGGTGGATTCGCTGAGCTTTCGTACCAGATGGTCATGTGCAGCCGGGCCGGGTACTTGCCCGTCATAATCGAAGCACGCGTCGGCGAGCAAACCGGCGCCGCAGCATAAGCATCAGAGAACCGCATGCCTTGCCGGGCCAGCCCATCGATATTGGGCGTCTCGTGCAGGTCGCTCCCATAACATCCCACATCTGCCCAGCCGAGGTCGTCGGCAAGGATAAAGACAAAATTGGGACGTGCGGAAGATACCTTTGTTGCTCCGTGCGCACTGGCCCCCGACAGTCGCAATCGGGGGCTGGCTGGCAAAGCACTGTTCGCTGCGAGCCATGCCACGTATTTCAAGAAAGCTCGTCTGGATAATGTGCCTACCATACTTTTTGCATCCTGATTACTATTATACCTGCAGGGGCTCATGCGCCTATTGTGGAAACTTCGAAAAAATCAGAGAAGTCCCGCACCAATTGAATCCGAGCCGGGGCGCTGCAAACCAGTTGCAGAGGAAGGCTTTTCGCTTAGGGACAATTGGTGCGGGATTCTTTTTTCCTTGTATGGTCCTGGTATGCTGATTCTCCATATAGTAAAGGAATCCATCTTCCGCACCCACCAAGAGGTCAGGAAGGCCATCTTTATTCCAGTCCACAACAGTCGGGCTGGTCGTATGACCGGCCAAGATACGATTATCGACCATTCCCATATCATTGAAAAGATGCTTGTTTCGGTCTGTAGAGATGTTTCGAAGGAAACTTATGTTTCGACTATTCACCAGGATATCCAATCGGCCGTCAAGGTCCCAGTCAGCGAAACAAAACTTGCGTCTGCCGCTTTTGCCTGCAACGCCATCGTTCATTCTCAGCAGACCACTGGTTTTATTCCTGGGACGGTGTATCGAAGCAAATACCGAGGCTTGTTCACTGGTAAATAGACGCTTGCCCGGCAACAGGATTAGTTCTTGCTTTATTCGCGCACGCTGAAACATAGCTAAATATCCCTCATGGTCCAGCATAATCAAATCGTTCAATCCATCTAAGTCATAGTCGATAACTACCGGCGTGGTTCGCCACTGCGTAGCGAGGACTTTGCCTTTTGGTTCCCACCAGTTCCAGGCCGGTTTAGGAGGCTTGCCGGCCCACTGAACTTCAATGGATTGTGCTGCTGTGAGTTTAGGATTTTGCCGGGTCCCGATGTTCCTGTACAAGAGGACTTTTCCCCAAATCGAATTGATAACAATATCCGGCAGACCGTCATGGTTCCAATCTGCCACATTCAATGTCGTATAGCCCCACTTGGCTTCGCAGGGTCCCTGGATTGAACCGTTGGGGCCAGCCATAAGACGGATGATCTTGTCATCGGCCCGGAGATATACCGGGGCGGCCCATTTTGGCGGATTGCCTCCGTCAAGGTTCTCGATAAATCCAACGTAGCCGGCGCTATTTCCACAAATTAAATCTTCATCTCCATCGTTGTCCCAGTCAAAACTATACGGCGTAACAAGTACACCAAATTTGACTTCATCCGCCTGCTGACGAAAAAAATGCGGCGGCAAAAACTCAGGCTTCCCATCAATCACTTTGCCCGTATTTTCCACCAAAGCCACACGCCCATCTTCCTGGCCGACAACAAGGTCAACGTCTCCGTCCTTGTCCCAGTCCAGCGCCACCGGTACAATCATACACAGGTCCATCTGGAGCGGTTTGCCCCTGTAGGTCAGGTACTGGCCCGTAGAATATCTGGGATGTTTTCGGGTGCCGATATTTTCGAACCAGGTGAATTTATCAACAAACTCACCACAAATCAGGTCAAGGTCACCATCGCTATCGAAATCGGCAAAATTTGGAGAAGGCATACCATAGACATCCACAGGTTTACCGGCGGCCAATATTTTTTCGGCTTTGCCGTACTGTGGGATTTCATTAGTTCCGGTGTTGTGAATCAGATACACATATCCATGCAATGGACCTCGTATCCAGCAGCCCTGATTGTCAAAAGCATTATCCCATCCATAGTCACTCCAGTCGCCAACACCTGCTATCAGGTCCAGAACTCCATCCCCGTCATAGTCACAATACTGCCACTGGTTGGCACGCACGCGCTCTTTTGAGCTATGCACGTTAGCTGAAGGATAAATTTTTTGTGTTTTCTCAAACTGATTCTCTTTCTCACGGAAATCTACGATTTCCCCGGCAGGCAGCAGTAAACGTTCCTTACCATTAACATAACTCGACCGAATATTGTTGTATCCGACACCAATCCGAACAGCTGGTTTAAATACCGGCATTTTTATATTGCCGCTGGTATTCTCGAAGAAATAAGTTCCGTTGTACGGCTTGTCGGGACAGGAAACGACTATGTCATAGTCACCGTCACTATCATAATCCATAGGCAGCGGCCATGCCCAAAGCCCTACCCCCAAATCCACAATTAAGCCGGGATTGTTGTACTTCACGCGTTCAAGAGCAGCACCGGAACCGGTAGATATGGCACTCATCAGAAAGATTATAAACAGAGAAACCGGGTTTTTAATTATAGTAGCGTTCATATTGTATCGTTTAGGTATTCTTCAAGATTCGTATAACCGTCCCCGTCCGCATCGCCATTTCTATCAGCAGGATCATTGGAATCGAATCCATATCGTTTTTCCCAGTCATCCGGCATGCCATCCTGGTCGGAATCTTGAGGTGGTTCGATGGTTTTCAACTCAGGCCAGCCCCCGACTTCTTCTTCATCATTTATTATTTTTCCCGTTCTGTTTTGTACATCGTTCACGATGCGGATGTCCACGGCGTCACGATTTGGGAGCGTCGCACCGGCTTCCGCCAGAATCCACTTATAAGCCGTTATTGCATCATCTGTTTGAACCGCTGGAACCGGTATCGGGCTTGATTGTTTATAAGTTTCTAAATCTTCTCGTGAAAAATTACTGAAGGCTACCAGAGACCACGGATCGTCAGGATAACTGCCATTCATGCAATTGTCGCTAAAATACGCTTTGGCGGACTTAGTACTTTCTGAAAAAGCAAGGCTTCCTTTTGAGTTGATGCCCTTTTGATAATAGTTGCCGACGAAGTTCATTTTGGTAATGCTGTTCGTATTATTTGAACCGTCGGCATTATACCCCGCGGCGCGACCTGCCCAGTTGTAAATCACATTGTTTCGAAAATCGAGGATGAAACCATTCGGGTCTTTACTGCTGTCATTGTAATTGCCGGGACGCGGGAGTCGGGCATAATGATGAGCGTAAAGATTATGGCCAAAGGTGTATCCATTGCCCCAGCCCCCGCGGATTAACGAGCCGTAGCCGTGAGGACCTTTGTGGTGAATTGAATCGTGCAGGCTTTCGGAAATAATACACCATTGGACGGTAACATTGCCCAGCTGACCGCCTGTTGAGGCGGAAAGTGTCTCATCAACGGACCAGCTTGTTGAACAGTGGTCGACTATAATGTCTCGACCAGATGATATGGACAGAGCATCGCTCTCGGATTTTGTATTATCTCCGGGCCGACACCGAATATAACGGATAATTACATTGTCGGCTGAGATATTGAGGGAATGATCTTTGAAACATATACCGTCACCGGGACAGGTTTGGCCTGCTATGGTAATATATGGCTTGGTAATAGCCAATTTTGATTTCAGCGCTATAGTGCCGGATACGCGAAAAATTACTGTTCTTGGGCCATCGGCTTCCACCGCTGCACGTAAACTACCCGGTCCGCTGTCATTGAGATTTGTTACAAAAAGAACCTTGCCGCCCCGACCTCCAACTGACTCGGCGCCAAACCCCTCAGCCCCAGGAAAAGCGGGTATTGAAACCGCTGTTCGCGGGATGGAAAAGGTCATGAAAACAGTCAGAAGAGCAACTCGTGCACTGTGCATAATATGTATCCTCAGTTAATCTGATATTGCCGTTTTGGAGAACCTAAACAAATTACTACGACTCCAGCCATTGCTATGATAACGAATTTCACAGGCAAACACAAATACATACAAGTGTGAGCGCAAACGAAACACCACGGTTTTTTTGTACCAATTTTAGCAGCGTTCCTCTCTTTCCATAACCTCGATATAGAATGACCATTGTCAAGTCACGAACCACTAACGAATAGGATAGATGTAGGCTTTTCCAAGTTTTACGGAAATTGAGGTTAAATCAGTATCAACGGTTACTTATGACAGGTGGTCGAAAATCAGGCGAATGTCAAACGAGCCCTGATAAAACAAGTTTTGTGTGTGCGCAGGTTTGAATATTCCGGCAGGATCGGTCCAAAAGATTTTGAAAGGCAGGCAGCAATTTACCTCATCTGCACTAATTAGTATCTGTTGCGGAAAACGAAAATCGACGATGTCACCCCTGCGAAAGCAGGGTTCCAGAGCGAAAAAGCTGGATTCCCGCTGGAGTTTATCCCGCACACGATGTGGGGCGGGAATGACAAATACTCTATCCGCAACAGATACTAATTACTTACATTCAGTCCGATTTGTATTTTTCCTTTGGATTGATTGATGATTCGTTCGGAGCCTGTGAATATATTTTCAGCGATTATAGCACGGCTAATGTCTTTGCCGAGTAGAATCTGCGGTCGATCCTGTCGGAATTCACATCCCCGGATTAGAACAGTGCCGCTCTGGGCCTGGATTGCCGGGCGATTGGCCTCTTTGCCGCCCCATTGGACAAAAGTACAATCTCCGAAACCAACGGTTCCAGTCCCCCCAATCTTCGCTATCTGATTACACGGACCCCAGAATGCGCAGTTTACGAAACGAACACTTCCTGTGTTGCTGTTTGTGATTTCAATCATCGTGGGGTCCGGACCATGAAAAGACACAAACTCACCATTCGTAATCAACAGCCCGTATGGGGCACATTGTTCCACGACAAGAGCCGTATAACAATCATCGGCTCCGATACCAAGGAAGTTGCCGTTGCATACTCCCCTTTTGCCTCTTATGAACTTATAGCCGATTTTGTAACCGAAACAGAAGGTATTATAAACGTACTGCCAGTCGGCCTTGCCGAAGATGAACGCCTCGCCGTTTTCCATCTGCCATTGAAACAGCTTGGGTTTCATACTCCACCACGGATTGAAGTGAACATTTTCAATTCGTCCGATGTCGTAGATGGCGTCCACCATGATGCCTCGCCTGATCGGCTGGCCGTGCACGTCACGGATGAGGTGACGCTCGTTTCGCGTGGCGTCGATGCCGTTGTATGGATTGAGCATCTCCACTGCAAGAACGGCAGGATTTTTGCCGCGCATGGCGATTGCCCAGGGATACGGTTTGGGTATGTCATCTACATTTTGTTGAGGATAGTATATCACCACCCCCTTTAGAGTGCTGTTTGTGTTGAGGGTAATGAATGCGGTTCCATTCTCGTTGTCGGTGCCTTCTGTTACCAGAAACGTGGTGCCGTCGTCCGTGGGTTTGGGAAGTCCCCGGTCCCGGATGCCGTTATGGGCCGGCACTGACTGCCAGAGTCCCGCCAGCGTGACAGCATTGGGAACGTTCAGATGGCCCGCGAAGAAATAGTTTCCGCGAGAAGCATAAACAACACCGCCTCCGGCTTCTCCCGCCGCATTCAAGGCTTGTTGAAACGCTGCTGTGTCATCTGTTTTCCCATCCCCCACAGCGCCGAAATCATGCACATCCCAAAAATGCGGGCCAAAATCAGCCTGGGGCGTTCTTTTGGCATAGACTCCTGCCGTAAAAAGAGACAATACGCCGAGAAAGATAATACAAAATTGTCCCAAGGTCCGTGCTTTGGAAAGATTATTATACATTTGTTTCACCTTACCCTTTCAGTAAGAAATTGGAGAACTGTATAGTGATGTTGTTGATTGTAATTGACAATATTCTCCACGTCAAGCGCACGGATTCTACCGAAGAAAAACGTTGCGTAATCAAGCGGCGCGGGCTACGATATCATCTACTGCGTTCAACATTTTTTTGATGCAGCTTGCGCTGGTGGTGTAATTTTCGATGCAGTGAACCGTTAGTGTGCAGATTAAATGGCGTTTTACTCATGACAAAGCAAACGGAACCCGATAGGAGAAAAAAATGGATCGACGACAATTCATGGCAGCGCTGGTTACGACGGTTGCCGTCGGGACAACGCGCGCACGTGTTAGTTTTGCAGGCGAGTCAGAGAAACAGGAAAAGCCGACCCGCCGTGTCGCGGACACGTCGCGACAGGGGGAGCGGGCCATTCCGAAACGCGTTTTGGGGAAAACAGGTGTCGAGGTGAGTGTTTTGGTTCTGGGTGGTGTCGCGGCGATGAAAAATGCACCGACCCCAAAGTTTCATCCCGCGGAGCTGGCAAACGCAGCACTCGATGCGGGGATCAACTACTTCGACACAGCACCCTCGTATGCCAATGGTCAGTCGGAACGTAACTATGGTGAAGTGCTCGCGACCCGGCGCAAGGAGGTCTTTCTTGCGACCAAAACCGGCAACCGCTCGTACGATGGCGCTATGCAGGACGTGGAGGCCAGTCTTAAGCGCCTGCGCACAGATCGTTTGGATCTTCTCCAAATACACGGTGTAACGGCGAAGGAGGACTTAATGAAATGGGACAAGGCCGATGGCGTTTTGAAGGCCCTGCACAAACTGCGTGATGAAAAGGTCACACGGTTCATCGGCGTAACAGGGCACGAAAGCGCCGACTCGATGCACCGAGCGATTAAGCTGTTCGATTTTGACACGGTCCTCACTACATTTAATCCTACCATGAGGCGTCGTCCATTCCAGGAGCTTGTGCTTGATCTGGCTCGGAAGAAGGAGATGGGAATCCTGGCTATGAAGGTGATGGGTGGTGGCTATGGCTCACTGGCCGTTGGCAATCCGATTAAGAATGACGAAGTCTGGTACCACGACGAGGCGCCTCACCAGGCACAGGCGGGAATGCTGATTAGTTATGCTCTCGGATTACCGATCTCGGCGGCTGTTGTCGGCATGGGTTCGCTCGAACATCTCAGGGTCAACGTCTCGGCCGCCCGCAACGCCCAACCGCTCAACAAAAAGGAACGTGAGGTGCTGGAAAAGAATATGTCATAAAAGGCGGTTATCGTTTTTCGCCTTTTGTCTGGAATTATGATATTAGGAGAACGGCCATGTTGGATTTGATGAAACACAAAAGAGGACAAGAACGACGCTGCACCTCGCGCAGCATGGGACGGCGTGAGTTTCTCGGCTCAGCGCTGGGCGCCGCCCTGTCCGCCGGTGCTTATACCTCAGGCACAGCCATCGTCAAGGCAGAGGAAAAGCGTTCGCAAACTTATCGAGAACAGTTGGAAACACCCATTGTCGCCCGGCATCAGGTAATTGTGGCAGGCGGGGGTCCCAGCGGAGTGATTGCCGCTGCTGCTGCTGCCCGAAGTGGAGCCGATACGCTGCTGATCGAGCGATACCCTTTCCTGGGAGGTAATGGGACGGCAGGGTTGATGACCTGCTATAACGGATTTCGGAACCAGCGGCCACCTGAGGCGCTCCAGACCGTCAAGGGAATCCCCGCTGAGTATATTGCCGAGCTTGTACGGTTGGGCGGTATTATCAGGGACGATCCGTATCCGAAAGCCGAACACGATGTGGCAGCCGGCGATTTGCCCTATTGTATTGGGTTTGATCCCGAGGCGGCTAAGGTTGCGTCGCTGAACCTGGTCAAAAAGGAAGGCGTCAAACTCCGCCTACACAGTTGTATCGTTGCACCTATGCTCGACGGCTCACGCGTGGTGGGCATTATCGTAGAATCCAAATCGGGTCGGCAGGCCATTGCCGCCGACGTTATCATTGATGCTACGGGCGACGGTGACATCGCAGCGCGGGCGGACGCACCGTTTATGAGTCCCGCCCGGAAGGGTGACCGAATGGGCATGAGTCTAATGTACCGCTTAGGGGGGCTGCCCGCCAGTATCAAAGGTTCTTACGGTGGAATCCGCATCGGCGACCGGGTTGTGAAATGGGGCCCCGGCTTTGGCGGCGATGGATTGGATGTTGAGAACCTAACGCGGGCCGAAGTAGAGACGCGACTGAAGCTCTGGGAACAAGTCCGGGAGATGAAAAAGAAACCCGGAATGGAATCTGTTTATCTTATGCAATCGGCTACAGGCATTGGTGTTCGCGAAACGCGTCGAATCCTTGGCGAATACACTGTCACCGAGCAGGACGCCATCAAGGGTACTCACTTTCCCGATGTAATCGCTATCAGCTCGAACCCGATGCCGAGCTACCACGGCAAGCGATTTTTCTTCAACCATGAGGGCTTTGAAATTCCATACCGGTCGCTTGTCCCCAGGAATATCGAAGGGCTTGTACTAACAGGACGTTGCATCTCGTCTGAGCAGGCACCGTTCCAGTCCGCCCGCTCGATGGCCCCTGCTATGGCGATCGGACACGCTTCAGGTTGTGCTGCGGCAATGGCGGCTAAAGACAAAGTGCCGCCGCGGAAGCTCGATGTCAAGGCACTGCAGAAACTTCTTCTCAGTCAAAACGCTGAGCTGCGGATGTAGAAGCGGATTACATCGTCTTGTCCATCATATATAGGCCACAGTGATTTTGGATTCTATCTTTGATTATTGAGCTCATCCTGACTTTCACTTCGTCCGTCTAAGGTGGGCGGGGTGAATCCATCCTTAATCACACAGGTTTGGCATTGCGAAGAATATCAGCATCCGCGGTAATCCCAAGACCGGGGCCGGTGGGCACATTTATGGCACCGTTTTTCAGCCGCAGAGGCGGATCGTACCAGGAGCCCGTCTGAGCTAAACCGCCCTTATACTCATGGAAATCTCCGATGTTAGGCGTGCAAGAGGCGAAGTGGAGTACGTCAACATAACCAACCCCGCCTCCTGACATGTGCGGTAAAACGGACATTCCTGCCTCGGCAGCCATGCGAGCTACGCGGATGGCACGAATAAATCCTCCGTTATAATGCAGGTCCGGCTGAACGACCTGCACAGCGTTATTGTGGACCATCCAGCGAAAACGGCGAAGGCTGGTCTCCTGCTCTCCGCCCGATATCGGTATCGACAGCGCGTCCGCCACACACTTGGTTTCTTCCAGATGATCGAACGGACAGGGCTCCTCGAACATATTAATGTTGTGGTCCTGCATAAGCTTGCCGATCTCGGTGCCTTTTCGACAGTCATAGGAGCCATTTGCATCGGCGTATATAGTTATCTTGTCACCAAGGGCCTTACGCACAAGTCGAATCAGGCCCTCGCTGCGGCCGGGTATCGAATCGGCATTATTGCTCATACGTCCGCCGACCTTAAACTTGATTGCCCTGACTTCGTTTTGCTCAATGTGCTTTGCCAGGATATCCACCTCCTGCTGTGGTGTGGTATTGCGATTGCCGCTGGCAACATAGAAAGGAATCTCATGACGAATCACACCGCCGAGAAGCTCCCCAACCGGCTTGCCTTCAATTTTGCCGAGAAGGTCCAGCACACTGAATTCCACCCATGCAACGCAGCACCATAGCGCCACGCCTGACAATTTGTAATTGCTGCGATATACGTACACACCATCGATGAGTGAATCGAGGTCGCGAGCATCTTTGCCAATGAAATAAGGGATAACCAGCTGCTGCAGAATCGGATAGAGATAGGCGGCACGACTGTTGGTGACTGCAACGCCGAGGGCGCCATCGGTGGACCTGGTGCGGACAAAGTAATTTTTATCATCACGCAGCAGCTCGATGGAGGCGATTTTCACCGGCGATTTAATGGATGAAATCTTCAGCACCGGCGCGGCAGCGGCCTTGTCTAACTGAGGAATGGTTGTCTTGCCAGGCCCGGCGGCAGATAAGCATCCCTGCGCTGCTGCCAATACCCCGGCACCGATACCCGACTTAATAAAAAGACGGCGATTGAACTTCATTGTGAGTCTCCTAAAGGACGGTTAACTTTCTTTGATTCACAATATTTGTAATTCTACGGCATTTTGGCTGCGAAGCCAATGATTTCCTGCTACGGCCTCGGCTTTCGCCATTGATGCGCCACAAGAGCGTGGTGATGGAAGGACGAAAAGCAATTCTTGAAAGGAAAAAATATAACGGTAAAATCATTGAAACAGGAGTTGAAATCTTTTCCTAAATTAAAGTTTATTTTGTCTCACTTTTGCTGAAAACGTACAAAAATAAACTAAGATATTGGCTGAATTACGATAACTTCATTCTATTAAAACAATTACAGATAACATCGTGACGAATGAGATTGCTTAGTTCATTAGGAGCAAATACTTACGTGCCTATAAGGCTCCGCGGCAAGCTCATATTCTAAATTTTCAATTCTTAATCCGCCCCAGCCATTAATAGGCGCGTGTGACCATGTTTTCAATTTTTTCAAACACTTAATGTCTCCGTTTTCTTTGGTACACAGTACGTTCCGCATAACCGGTTGGCAAATGGAGCGCAGCGGAATTTCCGTCCGCGTTCATTGCATTGTTAGCCTATTAGATCATGCATATACTTTCGCCCTTAGCCCAACTGACTAATTGAACATGAGAGCGCGAACGTTCTCTTCTCCAAACCAAAAGCGAAGGGTATCTAAAGCTACCTCCGAAAGCTCCTGAGTGAATAGCAAAGCCAATCGTTTTTTCGGGCGCGAACAGACGACGTAAAAAAGGTTGCGATTCCGCTCGTAGAAATCAGATTTGCTGGCCGGAAACTTGTTCGGAAACCATTCAAGAAATTGATTCCAATTGTAATGGTTCCACCCTCTCCCTAGAACTACCAATACATTCTCGAATTCTGCACCCTTAACTCCGTGTTTGGTGGAGAACGGTGTACGGTCGTTAATGAATTGAGCAAGGGATATAAGTTCTGTGTAGGGGATTACACGAAGTTTGTTGATTTGGCTCAAGGTCCGAGATTCTTCTATATTCTCCGGACTCGCGTTCGCTAATTCAGTCTCGGTTCTTTGTACTTTGTCCGGCAATCTGGGACGACGAGTTTTTTTCAGAATGTCTAAGACTTCGCCTATTGTCCCATTCTCGCGACACTCAATCAATGAACGCATATCCCTTTCCCATGTCCGCTTGTCCTTATGGCTTCGGATACAATCTGAACGAGCGCCAATCGTAGCAAACATCTCGCCATAGCGACCATTCTCGAAAGCCTCGCACACAGGTTCGACAGTATCGACAAGGAATTCAATATGTGGGTCTTCCTTCTTGATAAATGACTCGTTGTAGCGGTATGCACTGGCGATTTGGAAATAGTTCTGCTCTTTTGCCAAAACGTTATGCGTAAGCATCAGTATCTTTGTCTTATCGGGTGCAAAATCCCACCCCTCATCAGACAATTGTTGTCGCAGCCCTTCAAGAAACCTATGGCCAACTTCAGCCGGAAGGTCACCTGCCCAATGGCTTCCACTCCTCCGCTGCCCCACCCATTCTTTTGAATGGAAGACTGCTACGGAGCCGGTTGCATCAGGGTCTTTAACCTCCTGGGGAAGCTCCGGGCGAATCCTGTTCAGCACTTCTACAACATCTTTGACTGAACGGAAATTCGCCTCTTTACCGATATGCCTAAGATTCTCGTGCTCGATGAGCCCACTTCCATCACCATATATTTTCTGCCAGCTGTCCCCAAATAGTCCAATCAGAGGCCCAACGCAAGGAATGATGAAGTGCTGCAATATGCTGTTTGCAAAATCTGCGTTGGTGTCCTGATACTCGTCGATGAAGATAATCGGAAAGCGAGCGCTAAGGATTCGTCGGAACTTCCTTTGCTCCATCAGCGCCACAGCCAGAGTAATGACGTCATCATGGTGTAAGAGCAGGTGGGTATCGTTTATGCTTCGATACCCGAGGTCATAATCGATCCTTCGTGCTCCAATCCCACCCGCTTCTGCCAGTCTTTCAGACCATGCATCAATCTCGTCAACTTTCGCTCTCAGGTGCGGCTGGAATCCCTTGATTAGGCCCCAGCAAAAGGCGTGGATTGTCGATGCCTGGATAGCGGGATGTCCATCAGCTCTTTCGATAATCTGATCAACCGCGACATTGGTGTAGGTTATACAAGCAACCCTCTGACTTTTCCGCAGAAGTGAAGTCCCTTGTTCATCGATGATCAGCCTAAGGGCCTTATCAAGAGAATATGTCTTTCCTGCGCCAGCGCCTGCTTCCATCCTGAAGTTCTGTCGTGCCTGGATGCACTTGTACATCTCGTCGAGTGCTTTTTGGGCGGCGATTTCTGCCGGATTGGTTTGCCGCGTCTTAGCCATCGGCGTTCCCCTCTGCTGCTTCTTCACCAGAAGATGCTGTAGAAGGGGTATCGTCTGCGAGCCACCGCAGCCCCTCCACAATATAAAGTGGTGTCGTCCAATCGACCTTCTCAATGGCATATTCCAAGGCAAAATCGGTCTTTTTAACCTTCTCCGCAGCCTCCCATGCTTGGATTTCCCTCTCGTTGGCACTCTCTCCGGTAATTCCAAATTTATCTGGATTCGCCAGCATGAAAGCATCTTCAAAACTTCGACCGCATGCGTCTCCGTCAACATGAGGAATTTGGAAAGCCAAACGTCGATTTCCCGCAACTTTATCGCCTTCGCTTTTTCCCATAATTTCGTTTTTCGTGGGGTTCTCTTTCTCACTAGTTGCATACCAACTATTAATGCAAGCATTACTTGAATGGGTACCTAAAGACACTTTGCACTTTTTCCTTTGGTCATTCTCATCAATAGTATCCAAGTCAGTAATGACCAGCGTTCTCAGATTAAGAAAATCAAGAAGTTTGAAGAAACGGTGCGCGTAGGCACCTCCGACTTCCATAATGGTAAGATACTGACTCCCCAGCTTTGGATCAGTATTTGTTACTTCGTCATCATATTTGCGGATCATCTCAGGGAGAAGCAAACGCTCCGTTGCGCCCTCGATTAATATCGCTTTATCTGCAAAAAGTAGGTCGCAGCGAGTTAAGGTCATATACTTGTGAAGAAACTCCCGATCCGTCATCGGTTCTTCCTCGCCGCTTTTCGAGTTCTCCTCGTCGCCTAATCCAGTGCGGAGATCCTTGATTTCCGTCTTATGCAAAATTGATCCGGTTTGGCGCGGTTGCGTAAGGAAATACCGCATGGAATCAAAAGTCGCCTCATTCGCGATATGGGACGAATGGGTAGTTACCACGAATTGAACCGGCCACAGATTTCCGTTGTTATAATGAGTAGCAAATAGCTCACGTATGTTTTCGAGTTGCCGAATGAATACACTCTGCATCTGAGGATGTAGATGTGCTTCCGGCTCCTCGATAAAAATCAGGTGAATGCCCGAAGCTGGCTGTCGGTTCGCGAACTCCTTGAAGAACTCGAAGAGTTTAAGCAGGATGAAGATCAGGTTGCGCGGTCCTAATCCGTTGTATGATTCGGGGAGGTTTACTCCGTTCACTCCTAGATACCCTACTGTTGTATGGTTTGAAAATAGCTGCTCCACCTTCAGGATAGTTTCGGTCCGGAGTTTTGGATCTGTCAATCCTGGATACCCAAAGAGATCAAATGTAGGCGCAAGGTTTGTCAACTGTTCATTGAAGCCTTCATTGATCTGTTCCTGTACTTTATCTGCTGCAGACGTCAGAGCAGCGGCGGTGGCCTGATCGTCGGTGTTCGCTGCCTCAGATGATGCCGCAGTGAATAACTTCTCAAAAATTTTCCCGAGGACAGCTTTCTCTTTGTTTGATGCATCATCGATTGCACGTTGCGCATTGATGAAAGCAAATTGGAGGACTGATCGCAAATTTGCAATCGCTAGGACTTTTCGATTTGTTGGATCGTTGGGATCCTGCGCTTCTATCGTTGCCTCGAAAAACTTTGGACTTGAACTTGGATCCATCCGCTCCTTGAGTGCCTTGAAGAAGGCAACCTTATCTTCACCCAAGTCTGCAAACAACTGCGCAATCTTCCCCGGAGCCAATTCGTAGCGGATATTTATTTGGGCGGATGTGCACTCTTCGTCTATATCGATGACAAAATCAGCGAGCGGACCGAAATCTTCATCCTTCCCATATTCAACGTTCAGTGTTGTTGAAATTAGTGGCAGAACTTTTCGGATGTTTGTTTCTTCCTCTTCTTTTCGGTACAGCTCGTATGCATCCCAGAATTGCTCATACACACCTAATGAAAAATCCTCAAGTTTGAATCTTGGAGATTTCTCATCAAGGAGGCGTCGAAAAAGTTCGGTCAATGAAGTCTTGCCACTGTTATTCCGCCCGACGATGACCGTCGCGCCATCTTCCATGCACAGTTCGACGTCCTCAAGAAGGCGAAAGTTCTTAATCGATATTCGAGTTATCTTCATCGTTCTTGGCTTATCTCAATCGTACTGCATGTTAAGTCGGGCTTATCTAGCTAACTTCTTTTTATATGGTTTCCTTATAAAAACCCAACGCCCCGGCGGTTTAAAACGGACATGCCGGATTGTTTCATCTGGTGCGTCTCCCGGATATCTGCGATCTTTAAACCCACAATTTACCAACCCACTCACCACCCGTCCACTACAAAAAGCCGTCAAATCTGCTTACCCCGTGAGATAGCGAAGCGTTATCTAACTGGTGTCCTCCGCCGCCTGTAAGACCGCGCTATTTATGTGCTTATAAAGCACTTTTGGTCATTTTTTTTTGTTGGTTAAATCCGCGTAATCTGTAATACAATCTTTCAACTCCTTGTTTTTTATGCGTGTTTTTCATGCTGCAATGTTCGTAAGTCCTTTTATATCAACGGCTGAAGCCGACATTAACGCACAGGCGAACTTTTGCCCTTTGGCTGTTAAAATATAG
>DATKYR010000127.1:0-25451 GCA_035528395.1 Sedimentisphaerales bacterium | reverse complement strand
AAGGAAGTTGGCTGTAGTAAAGCTCCAGACAGGCCCCACCCAAGGGCTGTCGGTGTTAGCGTTATTGACCTCATCAATACGCCAGTAGTAGGTGGTATCCCACTCAAGCTTTCCGGGGTCATAGGTTTCAGCACCAAGGTCTCTGGTGCCTTTATACTCGGGTGAGCCGGTATCGGCACTTTTCACGGCATCTTTATCTGTGCCAAAGTATAATTCATGAGAAGCTGCATAGACACTCGGCGACCAGGTAATAATTTGTGTCTGCTTTACATCCACAGCGCCATTAGAAGGCTTCAGGCTCCCGACGGCGCCCTGAGTAGTAAAGCTCCAGACGTGGCCTTTGTACGTCTCGATGGCATCAAACTCATCGACCCGCCAGTAGTAAGTCTTAGCCAATTTAAGTGTGCCGGGAGTATATTCTGAAAAACTCATGGGGCCTTTGTACATGCCGCCGGTGCCATCGTTCACATCGGCGAAGTTATCGCCGAAGTACATGTGGTGCAACATTGCACCTAAACCAGGCTCCCAGCTAAGCCATACATCCAGGTCTACAGACTCGGCACCATCAGCCGGGTTCGGATTGTAGCTGGTCTTGGGGGCAATCATAAAGCTCCAGACAGTGCCTTTCCACGGACTTTCCGGGTTCGACTCATTGACCTCAACGATTCGCCAGTAGTATGTTGTGCCAGGAACAAGGCCTTCCGGATAAGGAAATCCAGGAAAGCCAGCAACAAAATTCGTCGAAGGCCGGTTACCCAAGGATGCCTCAGCAGCGAGGGCTTCCACATCAGCAAGATTGTCACTGAAGTACACATCGTGCGAAGCCGCAAAATCTCCCGGCGTCCAGCCAAGGCTCACCCACATATCTCGAAGTATGGCACCATCAGGCAGGTCAGGATTATGAGCGTACGGCCTCTTCGGTGACAAATACCGGCTCGGGATGGCTTCCCGGGTCAGTGTTGGAGTTGACCAGGACAGCTCACACACGGCATTACCACTTCTCTCATAGTACTCCAGTATAATCTCGTATTGCTGCCCACCTGTTAAGGTAAAGTCGCTGCTGCCTTGGATAATCCCCTCACGTGTGGCCTGCCATTTTTTGGCTTCGGTCCAGGTGTCAATAATCAGCTCGTTATTCAACCACAATCGAGCACCGTCGTCTGTCCGGATGTGGAAAGTGTAGATCTCGGAGTTCGGCACTTCAATCGTGCCTGTCCACCGCACCGTGAAATCGTTGGCATTAATGGACGGATCCGGCGAGCTATTACCCCAGTCAAAGTTCACCGTCGGATCTATGCGGGTCAACACGAGATTCTGCCAGACGTCCGCTGAAATACTCGTATGATAATACTCGCCTTTCAGGCCCTCAGTGCCGTTGGCCACACCGACCAGGCACAGCAATAACACAAAAGAAGATAAATAAACTAATTTCTTACACATAATAATCCTCCTTAAAAAATGCAGGTTGTAGGTTGTTAAGTGAAATGTAAAAACAGCATTACCGCAAAGAACTGAGCTCCCCTTCAAGCTCTGTGCTTCGAATAATACACAATAACTCCTCCTTTATTTAAGCAAACTACAGGAATTGTGTCCGCAAGAAGTCCAAAATCCACTGATGCCCTGCTGTGCGAATATAAATTTCTCTAATATTATCTATACCAAATTATCTACCTTCCCGTCAAGGCAAATCCCTTGATTATGTATTAGCATACCTCATTGATATAACTGTGGAGAAGTGCAACGAAAAGGCAGTTAAGTCTATTTGTAGATTCCCACAGAACACCCTCTATCTTGCAATTTAAAGCATCCAGGAGCCCATTTAAACGACGAACTCGTTTTGAAGGGTATCATATGGAATATGCAGAAAGTTAACGGATTATAGAGGGGCAATCGGGCTATATTTCCTACCAGAGCTATTGAAATCGGATACAGTAACCTGTATCATATGACATGAAAGTTTGGAGCATTATTTATGACGTCAAAGAAAAGATCTCAGTTAGTTTTTCATGCTTTCACGGCCACAGACGTGTTGCCTAATACATGTCCGAAGAAAACGAATCCCTGTCAATTCCAACATAACCCAGGAGGTAAAAATGACTAAACCTATTTACAAGTCCAATGTCAACCGTCGACAGTTTCTGAAACAAAGTGGTTCTCTCGCGGCAGGTGCGGCCGTGCTCGGCAGTATTATGCCCGCTGCCTTTGCCGGTGAAGAAAACACTATTCGCTTGGCGCTAATTGGCTGCGGAGGTCGCGGCAGTGGCGCCGTCGGTGATGCCCTGTCCGTTTCGGACGGCGGCCCGATCAAGCTCTACGCTATGGCTGATCTCTGGGAAGACCGCATGGCCAAGTCGCACGATGCTCTTAAGAAGAAGTTCAGCGACAAAATCGACGTGTCGCCAGACCGCAAGTTCCTCGGTTTCGATTCTCACCGTAAAGCCATCGACATCCTCAGGCCAGGTGATATCGCCTTGTGCACCACGCGGTCCTACATCCGGCCGCTACATGTTGAGTATGCCATCCGAAAGGGCATCAATGTTTTCATGGAGAAGCCATTTGCCTCCGATCCGGGCGGTCTGCACCGTCTGCTCCGTGCGGGTGAACAGGCCGAGAAAAAAGGTGTCAAAGTCCTCGCAGGACTCCAATGCCGTCATTCCCCGGCCCGCCAGGCGCTTATTGAAAAAATCCGCGACGGCGTTATGGGCGAGATACCGCTTATTCGTGCTAACCGCCTGGGGGGCGCAGGATGGCTCGGCAATCAGGGCGATGATGCCAATAAGCTTATCAGTCAGCTCCAATTTGGCAGGATACATTTGTTGTGGGTTGGCTCCGGCCACATGGTCGACAACCTGATCCACCAAATCGATGAGTGCTGCTGGATCAAAGATGCCTGGCCGGTTTCTGCGGTCGGCTTTGGTGGACGTGTACCTCGCAGCGAGGACTTGGGGCAGAACATTGACATCTATTCTATGGAATACACCTTCGCCGACGGAACCAAGGCATTCTGTGGTTTTCGCCGAATGAACAAGACGCGCAGTGAATTTGCTACTTTCATTCACGGTACAAAGTGCGCAGCACAGTTCTCTGGCAGAACGCACGCCGCTACTGTCCACATGTTCAGGGGCCAAAGGATTGAGAACGCCAACATCACATGGACGCCTATAAAGGACCGCTATAGCCCCTGGCAGTACGAGTGGAACGTTTTTATTGATAGTATCCGCAACGACCGACCGCACAATGAAGTAAAACGTGCCGTTTACTCAGACCTCACATCGCTCATGGGCCGCGCTGCCTGTCATACCGGCCAGACGGTCACCTGGGAACAGATAATGAAATCAAACTTCCAGTTCTGCGACTATCTCGATGACCTGAACTTCGACAGCCCGGCCCCTGTTAGAGCCGATGATAACGGCCGGTTCCCCGTCCCCATCCCGGGACAATGGAAAGAGGTTTGAGGGCAATTCGGTTATACTTTTTTTTGGGTGGTCTAATTCTAATCGTTCATTGTTAAACCGAATGAGAAAGAAAGGAGCTTAATTATGGCCGTATTCATTTCTTTAGTGAATCTTACGCAGCAGGGAATTCGAGATTTCAAAGATTCTCCCGATAGATCTGCCAAATTCAAATCCATGGCCGAAAAGGTAGGAGTAAAAGTCAAGGAAGTATATTGGACCATGGGCGTTCATGATGCTGTGCTTATCTTGGAGGCTCCGGATGACGAAACTGTAACCGCAGCAATGCTAGGCTTAGGATCGCTTGGCAATGTAAGGACACAGACGTTGCGAGCCTTTAATTCATCGGAGATGAAGGAAATTATTTCAAAAGTACCAAGCTGATTAACTGGTATGTCTTTTGGTTTCGAACATTTCAGAGCTATGGAGCGGATTGTGCTGGAGACATTCGACATGAATCCCATAGTTTAAAGAATCTCTTATCGGGGCTGAGCGTAATCATCAACAATTGTTCCGCATCTGGCTACTAAAATGGGAAGATAACAAAGGTATATCAGAGCCAAGACGATAAAATGTTTGATTACAAGGGCCTTGTTCATTAAACTACTCTGAGTACTCGTTGTGGTCTTACCGCTGTTGTAATAAATCATTCTGGATGTAGCCTATGTCAACAGTCACAAAGAAGGAACTCATTGACCGAATTACTGAAAGTACTCAGGCTAAGCGTGCGTTGGTTAAAGCTACAGTTCAAGATTTCCTCGGGGAGATCATCTCTGAACTTGCCAAAGGCAACCGTTTAGAGTTCCGCGACTTCGGTGTTTTCGAATCTCGCGAACGCGCACCCCGTACAGCTCAAAACCCGAAAACTCTGGAACGAATCCACGTCCCAGGCAAGCGAGCTGTTAAGTTCAAAATGGGTCGGTTGATGAAGCAGGAGCTAAACGGCTAAATTGTATGAGTACAGTGGTTACTTCGCAACAAATCCTTCCTTGACAAGATCTTTGGACCAGTCCCACCAGCCTGTCAGGTGCACTATACGGCATAAGAAACACTCCGTGGTTTTTATGTTTTTGCTAGTGATAAATGGCTTGCTTATCTCTTCAACATCAGGACAGGCTGTTTGGAGTGGGAGATAATTTTGAATGGCATTTTCGCTTGTATTTTTCTTGAAATGAAATAGTTAATTTGGTATAAAATATTTGGTGTACTGTGTGAGTTATTGACTTTTAGGTCCACAGAATACGTATCGTTTTTTGAGATAGATACGCAATTTAGCGAACGTAAAAGTTGTTGTACTCACTGTATGAGCGTAACAGAAACTTATCGTTATTACTGAAACAATTAATATTTTAGTATAGGGCACAGAGTATTCTGTTCTGATGTCTTAGATTTTCGGAGGAGTAAAGTTATGTCTGGAAGAATGGTAAGATTGTTAACAGCTTATGTACTATTGGGATTAATTCTATTAGCAGCTAACACAACGCAGGCCAACTGGTCGGAAACCTTTGACGCCAACGCTTTCGACCTGGCGACTTGGCAGTTCCATTGCTATCCGGACCTGACCAAAACGTTCACAAATACCCTTAAGGTAGATCCTAACGGTAACAAATACTTAAGCATGGATGAGACAAGCTCGGGTGATGTCGGTGGCTCGCAATTTGGTGTAGCCTTTGGCTCCGAGGAAGTATTCACGGATGTCCGTGTCGGGGCAGTAGTAAATGTCACAGGTGGCTTGCGGAATTATCACGGTATGGCGGCAAGGGTAACATACTTCATTGATCCCGATGGCTCACTAACCGGCGAGGCTCCCGGTATAGTAGCCAGTACATATTTGATGCTCATCCACTGGCAAGATGGTCCGGCTAACCTCAGAATTGAAGTTTTCAAGACAGTCAACAACCTCGCCAATATTATGAAGACCTATCATGAGGAGCCGGTGCCAGGCATTGGCCATGCTCGGAGCTACTATGCCGAACTGGATGTGGTTGGCTCAGACCCGGTCTACATTACGGGCAGTCTCTATGAGTACAAGGGTGGTCCCTTGTTGGCAAGAACTCCAACACTTATTGACACGAATGGCAACGATCCCTGGGAGAACGAGGGAAGCCATGACGCAGTCTACCCTAACGGTGTGAGCGTCATCTTTGGCATGAATCAAAATTCCGTGCCGGCTGGATACCATGCCAGTTTTGACAGCGTTTCGTCCCTCTCAGATGGTCCGGCACCAGTCAATCCTAACCCTGATGATGGTGCAGCGGCTGTGTCTATTGATGCTGATCTTAGCTGGCTTGAGGCGGAATTTGCGACTTCGCGTGATTTGTGGTTCGGTAAAAAGGGAGCCATGGAAAAGATTGAGCAGTCGCCAGAAGGCGCTTCCTTTGACCCCGGGACACTTGAATTCGGAGAAACTTATGAATGGCGGGTAGATCAAATAGGTCCATCAGGTACTGTCACAGGCCGTACCTGGACATTTACCGCTGCAGATTGTATGAGCGCTGAGGACTTTGATGCTTATACAGACGACGCCGGTCTTATGGCTGCATGGATTGACAGCATTCCCGATTGGGATTACGTCTTTCTTGCGACGGATGCCGTTGGCAACAACTCTATCCGGTTTGAATTGCAAAATCAGTTTGAACCCTACTTTACTGAGGCCACACGAACGTTTGACAGTCCTCAGGATTGGACGGCTCATGGTGTAGAGGCCTTGTCATTGTCTTTTGTCGGTGAAAAAGAAAATAACGAGCACCTTATGTATTTAATACTTGAAGATGCTGCCGGCCAAAGCTTGAAGGTTGAGCATCCGTTCACCTATGCTTGCCAGTCTGATACGTGGCGCCTCTGGACTTTTGCTCTTGGCCAGTTCAGTGATGCCGGCGTTGACTTGAGTTCTGTCAAAAAGTGCACTGTTGGCTTCGGAAACGGAACAAGTTCAGGACAGGCCGGTGACGACAGGGACATTGTATTTATTGACGAGATTAACCTGTGTCCGGCCGGTTCCTATGATATTCAATAGTTTGATTTACCAGGCAATATAATCGGTGAATGCAGGATTGATATAGATGACCTGCTGGCCGTTATGGATAACTGGCTTAATGATAGACTGTTAACAGTACCATAATGAGTGTAGACTTTACCGGAATTGTCGAACTCCGCAAGCACGAGGGCAAAGAATAATCAGGACGATATAGTGGTTTTTTCCGACCAGTCCAACCAGCCAACCAGAGCGCATCGAACCGCGCATAGATACCCCCAAAATGGCTTCATTTTTGCGAGTTGTAAAATACCAGAATTCCTCGAAATGTCACCTCTTTCAAGAGCTGGAAAACACCCTGATTTCCAGGTGACATCATGTTTCCGTTTTGTCACCACAGAGGTCAAATTTGATGAGTGATAGAAGCACCAAACCTCAGGTTTTTGCCGAAAAACGAATATTTTTTCATTAATATCGGATTAAGTAGCCGGATGAAATGAAATGTATCTATCATATAATTTTTTTGGGGGTATCAGAGCCACCTAGAGAAAATCCTGAGCCGATCTAACTTCTTATAGACTTATGTGTGGAGTTCATCTGCTACTGTTGAAAGACCAAGGGGCCTATACCGAATTATTCGATATAAGCCCCGAATTGACGTATATGTACTTTCAACTAAATCACACGGCTTAAGGTGCCGGTTCCAGCGGTGGAGGATACAGCCGAATATCATCGAAATACATCGTACCCGAACCGCCAGCCAATGGATTGTTCTTGTTACCAAGACCAAGGGAAATCGAATTGACATTAGTCAGGTTCACACCCTGGTCTGCAAATGCCTGCAGGTCGATAGTCCATTCCGTCCAGGTAATTACCTGTGCTGCATCAGGATTATCATTAGTAACGATCGCATTGCCGTTGAGAGCAACATATAAAATCTCAGCAGCGTTATCCGAATTGCCCCTGAACCAAATCGTCAGCGTGTTGACACCTTTCTCCGTCCAGTCACGCGGGTAAGTCAATGTCAAAGTTGCCTCAGAGTACCCAACGCTGTTGTCGTAGTAAAGCGGCATCGACTGGCTACCACTGTGAACGATAATTTGCTCGGCAAAAGGAGGGTTATCATAACCAACGACAGAACCGTTTGTCGGGTCGTCGAGTCCATCTAACCATGCATTGAATATCCTGTTGCTCTCGGGGTCATCAGGGTCAAGGTCATTGTAACTCTCAAAATCGTCCACAATAAGGAAGTCGGCTGTCGTAAAGCTCCAAAGGGGACCTGTCCACGGACTGTCGAGATTGGTGTTATTGACCTCATCAATCCGCCAATAGTATGTGCTGTTCCACTGAAGTTTTCCGGGGTCATAGCTCTCGGAACCAAGGTTCCTGGTGCCTTTGTATTCAGGTGAACCAGTATTGGCATTGCGTACGACCTCTTTATCTGTGCCGAAATAGATCTGATGCGAAGCGGCATGATCTCCCGGCGACCAGCTCAAAACCTGTGTCTGCTTTACATCCACAGCGCCATTAGACGGCTTCGGGCTCCCGACAGCGCCCTGAGTAGTAAAGCTCCAGACGTCGCCTTTATACGTAGCGACGGCATCAAACTCATCGATTCGCCAGTAATAAACCCTCCCCAATTTCAGTGGGCCGGGAGTATAGGTCGTAGCCCCCTGTGAGAGCCCTTCGACCGCATTGTTCACATCGTCAAAATTGTCGCCGAAATATACAGTGTGCAATAAAGCACCGAAACCTTCCGCCCAGCTAAGCTCCACGTCCGGGTCTACAGACTCGGCTCCATCAGCCGGGGTGGGTGCATAGGCGGTCTTGGGTGGAACCGTAAAGCTCCAGATTTCGCCTTTGTATATCGTAGCACCATCTGCACCAATCTCTTCAATCCGCCAGTAATAAGTTGTGCCCGGAACAAGACCTTCCGGATAAGGGAATCCGGGAAAGCCGACAACTAAAAACGTCACGGATTGGTTGCCCAGGAATGCAGCTTCGGCACCGCTGTCCACATCGTCAAAATTGTCACTGAAGTACACATTGTGCGAGGCCGCATCATCTGCCGGCGACCAGCTAAGGTTTACCCAAACATCCGCATAGAAGGTACCATCAGCCGGACTTGGATTGTAGGCTCTTCCAGCCTCTACGGCTGACAATGTGGTCTTGCCTGGATTTCTGCCGTCATAGTCCAATTCGAAGATACCGCCCCCGCTGTAGGCTGTAATCTTGCCGGCGGCGATAAGGTCATTGATTTTCGCTGTCTCATCACCCTCTAAAACCAGCATACCTTCGGTGATATCTATCAGGCCGTTTCCTTCTGACATGTCGAGGCCACCACGTATCGTACCGATGTTATAAGTACCGCCATGAAGCAATATTTCTCCCTTAACTCCGCTATCCGTCGTAAGTTTTACGCCCTGGGCGTTGACCGTACCACCGGTCATAATCCACGTACCTGAAGCACCGCCCCATGCAAACTCGTGAATTCCAGGCGACCCAGTCAATGACATGGTGCCGCCACTCATGTTAAAGGTGGCATTGCACCCGGGCCCGTCACCCCACCAAATTCCCCAGCCTGATATTGTGAGAGTTCCACCCGTCATGGTCATCGTGGGCTCACCAGCCACTTCATTAGCGAGAAGGGCGCATTCCGCATCGATTCCATCCTGAATAACCGGGCCATTCGGCGCTGCTGCACCGGGTACCTCGATCATGGCGTCATCGGCGGCGGTGGGGACTTTATTACCTTCCCAATTGGCAGGATTGCTCCAAAGATTGTCACCACCAAGACCGGTCCACTGGACGGCCGAAGCTTTATTGACAAAACCTAGCACCAAAACAAAAGAAAGTAAACAAGTCAATTTTCTGCACATAATTAGTCCTCCTTCAAAAAAGTTAAAACGTGCCCTGGCCACACACCAAAACATTTGTTTTTAAGGGACATCAAAAAAACCTCACCAACAAAATCATTTTAATCTCAGATTCCCATTCTTCGTTTCGCACCGGACCTATTAGGCCCGAGTATATGCTCAATAATTACATTATGAAGCAACTTTACAGAGCTTAATGCCAACCATGCAATCAACTGCTACTTACGGTCTCTATGGTGCTTCCGGTTCCGGTCGATACAACCGAATATCGTCAAAGTACATCGTACCTGAACCGCCGGTCTGTGGATTGTTCCTGTTTCCAAGACCAAGGGCTATCGTATTGACATTGACAAGATTCACACCCTGGTCGGCAAACGCCTGCAGGTCAATATTCCACTCGGTCCACATATCTATCTGTGCTGCATTGGGATTATCGTGATAGACCACGGCATTGCCATTGAGAACAACATACAGTGGCTCAGCAGCGTTAGCCGGTTCGCCCCTGATCCAAATCGTTAACGTGCTGACACCATTCTCGGTCCAGTCACGCGGATATGTCAGCGTCAGCTCAGCCTCAGAATACCTGAGGATGCTGTTCTCATAGAAGAATGGCATTGATTGATAGCCTCCGTGAACGATAGTTTCCTCAGTATAAGAAGGAGTGGTGTCAATACCTACAGCCGAGCCGGTCCCGTTACCGGGAGCATAGGGTGGGATACTCGGCGAGCCATAGCCAAGCCCATCATGCCAGGCGAACCATATCTGGTTCTCACCGGCATCATAGTCCTCAAAATCATCCACAATAAGGAAGTTGGCTGTCGTAAAGCTCCAGACGTTGCCCAGCCACGGACTGTCGGGATTGACATTATTCACTTCGTCGACACGCCAGTAGTAAGTGCTATCCCACTCAAGCTTTCCGGGATCATAGCTCTCAGAGCCAAGATTCTGACTGCCTTTGTATTCAGGTGAACTCGTATCGGCATTGCGTACGGCCTCTTCGTCAGTGCCGAAGTACACCTGATGCGAAGCGGCATAATTTCCGGGCGACCAGCTAAGAATCTGTGTCTGCCTTACATCCACAGCATCATTCGACGGTTTTGAGCGGTTGGCCTTTACAGGCAGCGACAGTGCGGCCTGTGGAATGAGCTGCTTTGGTAATGAGGGACTGCCCCAGGAAAGCTGCACCACCGCACCACCGCCAAAAGATTGCCTATAAGCGAATTCCATCACTATCGGATATATTCCCGCCTCGAGGTAAATCGCCCGCTGGTATTCGACAGGCATATGGTCCTGCCATCTCTCGTCGATGGCATAGTCCTGCCATTTCTTGACGAGGAGCTCGTCATTAATCCATAGGCGCACTCCGCCCTGCACCTTCGGGTAGAAGCTGTAGGTCCCGGAGATTGGCACGTCTAAATCACCGATCCACCTGACCGAGAAGTTATCATCGCCGACCGCCTCATCCGGTCCGCTGAGACTCCAGTTAAAATTGATTTGAGGGTCTATTCGGGTCAGCACGTGATGCCTTAAATCCAAACCCTGGTAATAGTCTGCTCTCACACCTCCGCCGGTACCAGTTGTCATAAAGCTCCAGACCTCGCCTTTATAAATACCGGCAGCACCAAACTCATCGATACGCCAGTAGTAAGTCTTGTCCAATTCGAGAGTGCCGGTAGTATAGGTTGTGGTTGCCTGGGGGAGACCACTAACAGCATTGTTTACATCTTCGAAATTCTCACCGAAATATACGGTGTGTAATTTAGCACTGAAACCTGATGTCCAGCTAAGCTCCACATTGGGATCTATGAACTTAGCTCCATTGGCGGGCTTGGGATCATAAGCAGTATTGGGAGGAATCCAAAAGCTCCAAACATCGCCTTTGTGGATAGTAGCGCCATCGGTCTCAACCTCATCGATCCGCCAGTAATAGGTCGTGCCCGGAACAAGGCCGTCCGGATAAGGCATGCCGGCAAAACCGGCAGTAATATACGTCAAGGTCTGGTTGCCGTAGAACGTGCCTTCGGCGCCCTCGTTCACATCGTCAAAATTCTCACCTAAATACACATTATGGGAGATCGCAGAACCTCCCGGCGACCAGTCAAGTCTAACCAATGTATTCAGATGCATCGCACCGTCAGCAGGGCTTGGGCTAAAGGCATATTGCCATCCTTTACCGTGCATAATTTTCTTAAGCTCGCTCTGCGACAGCACCCGTTTAAACAAGTAGAAGTCATCCATAAGCCCTGTGAAAGGTCTTGCGCTTCCAATATTTAATCCTACGCGAGCCCCATCATCCCAATCTCCGGCTATATCCGTACCACTTGCAAGGTCAACCTTCGAAACCACTTGTCCGTTGATATACAGAATCGCCTTGCCGGATTCTTTATCGTATGTGCCCGCATAATGGAGCCATTCACCCCATGTTACAGAACCTGCGCGTATGTCGAAGATTGTACTCATGCCATAAGCGCGGAGCACCCATCTAAATTGCCCTTCACTGCGGAGCTCAGGGTGAATAATCCAGGTCCCCTCACCCGCTCTGGCATCGAATATTGCGTGATGTTCACCTGTATTCTCACATTTTACCCAGGCGGCAAGTGTTATACCAGATGTTGGAATATCTTCGGCAGGGAAATTAGGACCATCCAGATCGAGGTAACCGCCTCTTGCGAATTTGGCAGCTCCACCTTGCTTGCCATCGGTATCTGCTGTGACGTCACCTTGTACAGTGCCATCATGGCCTTTGCCGGACTGGTCCGCGATGATACCTCGAACATCGTCAAAGGAATAATATATGACCAGAGACGGATCGTCAGCAGTGAAGGCGTTATCGGCCAGGACCAACACCAAGACAAAAGAAACCAAACAAATCAACCTCCTACACATAATAGTCCTCTTTCTGAAAAGAATTGCTATTTTATACTTTGGCCATACACAAAAAACTCTCTTTGTTTTCAACATCTGAATTGTTAATAGAAATGTGAAAATTCACACTTGTGAAGCTCTAAGTTGCTGTTACAACTAACTCTGTGCCTTACATAATAACTCCTCCTCTATTCGAAAAACTAAAGAGATTCCTCACATTAGGAGCCGAATAATTCACAGACTCCAACAACGTTATTTATACCAGGTTAGCCACCTTTCCGTCAAGTAAAATCTCTTGATTATGAGCTGGGAAATACCTGTCATACGATACTTACGGAACACTGCATGCAAGTTGGGAAGGTGGATGACCGGTCAACACCTTCTGGACCAGCCCCACCAGCCAATCAGAAGCTCACCGGACCGCGCTAAACGTCCCCAAAATAGCCCCATTTTCTTGAGCCGTGAAATGCCAGAATTCTTCGAAAAGTCACCTCTTTCAGGGGCTGGAAAACACCCTGATTTCCAGGTGACATCTTGTCACCATTTTGACTCCACAGATGTTGATTTTGCCTATATCGAGTCCGAATAAATATCAATTTTTTGCGGAAATATAAATATTTTTTTACGTTTTTCAGTGTGAAATCGGATTAAGTAAACGGTGAGAAAGAAATGTATCAATCTCCGCTAATCTTAGATGCTCTGGCAGCTCAGGCAGAACGCAGTTGTCGCACAGCCATAGAGGGCCTGTATCTGACCTGTGCTTGAAAAAACATGCAATATTGATAGATAAGTATATTTTGTTAGTGAAGACTTTCGTAAAGCATAATAAGCTTGAATGCTGTATGATGTTAGGCAAACTGTACTAGCAATACAACTTTGAGATCAATGTGTGTACAATGGGAAATCACAGATATACTATTTATGGGAATTAACATGAAAAAGATTTCAAACGATGTACTTTTGTTGTTATTTGTTCTTAGTTTAGCATGTGTGGTTTGCGGGCAGGACTATCCCCTACGGGATGCTAAGGAATTCCGGATTCGAGATGGGCTGGCAAATGTTTTTGGGAAGCTGGAGGCGGGTAAGGAAGTGCGGATCGGATATCTGGGGGGGAGCATTACGGCACAGGCTGGGTGGCGGCCGAAAACGCTGAAATGGTTCCAGGAACAATATCCCAATGCAAAAATTTCGGAGATTAATGCCGCGATCGGGGGGACCGGATCGGATTTGGGAGTTTTCCGTTTGGGGCATGATGTACTGAGGCATAAACCAGATCTGCTGTTCGTGGAATTTGCGGTGAACGACGGGGGTGCACCGCCACACCGGATTCAACAGGCGATGGAAGGGATTGTGCGGCAGACTTATGCGACAGATGCCGAAACGGATATCTGTTTTGTCTATACGCTGGTAGCGAGTTGGGCAAAGACGCTACAGGACGGGAAATTTCCACGGGCAGCGTCAGCGATGGAGGCAGTGGCGGATCATTACGGGATACCGTCGGTTCACATGGGGCTAGAAGCGGCAAAAATGGAAGGTGAGGGGAAGTTGATTTTTACCGCGGCCAAACCAACAACGGATGTGGAGAAAGCGGCCATCGGAGATAAGATCATCTTTTCGCCTGACAGCGTACATCCTTATACTGACACAGGTCATGAGTTGTATCTGCAGGCGGTGGTTCGAGGGATGGAGGCGATACGCAAGGTAGGCAAGTCGAGGATGCACGTGCTTGAAGAGCCGCTAGTGGCGGACAATTGGCAGGCGGCAAAGATGGTGGCATTAGGTAAGGCGAATCTGTCGGAAGGTTGGCGAAAGCTGGATGCAAGCGGGCACAGCCTGTCCAAGCGGTTTGGGAACCGGATGCCGGATCTATATTTTACAAATCAGCCGGGTGAGTCGATTACAATTCAGTTCAAGGGGACGGGGCTGTGGATTTATGATCTGCTGGGACCGGACTGCGGGCAGGTGATTGTTAAGGTAGATGGCAAGAAAGAGAAGATCGTACCGAGATTCGATGCGTATTGCACATATCATCGGCTGGCGACACTGGCGGTAGCGGAGAATCTGCCTGATGGAGTGCATACGGTAAGCCTGCAGGTACATCCAGACCAGCCGGACAAGGCGAAGATTCTGGCGAAACGGAATCAGAAAATCGATGATCCCAAGCGATATGATGATACGGCGTGGTATGCCGGGGCGATTCTGCTGATTGGAGAGATTGTGGAGTGAGGGTAATTATACACAACGTGTATGAATAATACTGGCAGTGCCACAATGAAAGGCCCGTCAGCTTCTGGGAGTAGTTCCCCAAAAAGGGTGATTGGGGTGACATTGCCAACATACCTCCTAAGCCGCTCAATTACATTGCAATATTCCTTGTACCATCGATCAGCAACAGGCGTTCATCCGTGACGCTGCAACAATTATACGCTGGAGCTGTAGCGAATCAGGACGCATTGCTGTGACATTTCTGTGGCATTTTCAGGAGTAGTTTCCGTCAAGAAACACGCCGTAGCACTCTCCCCACCCTCTGAGCGCAGTCGCCAGCTCAGGCATTGGGTCCCAACCGATCAATTATCCTAGAATTAATCCTATGGCTGTTTGAGCATATCAGCATTGGATATCTCGGCCATCAACCATAAGGTATAGGCAACCATGGGTGTCCAATACTCGGATATCTGCCACCAGCCATCTCCAATTATGGGTTGATCTTCATGATCCCCGCCTATTCCATTCTGAACGGCCCCAGGTATAACTGGAGTTCGAGGCAGGAAGGAGCTTCCAGCGAAATGCTTCAGATGATTATGCCCGACTCCTACCATTGTGGAACTGTTGAAAGGATTGACACCGACAACCCAATCCAGTTGTCTTTGCGCTAACCCTGCCAATTCCTGATCATTCAATATTCTTGCTGCCTTTACCAGGCCAACACCGGCTGATGTTATGTTTGCATTGATCCCAACCCACCAGGATAACTCGGGCTGCATAAAATAGCGGTACCAATATTTACCTTCTTTACGGTTTCCTCCAGGATCCTCGTCTGTGTACAAACCAAAAGGGACTATCCCAAAATTGTTTTTGTTTGATATGAACCGGAGATAGTGATACGCATAATCAGAAATCATGTCTTTCCAATTGGCCACATCTTTATGTGCAGGGAAAGTCTGAATTAAATCACACAAAGAAATGAATTCCAGACACCCTCGTGAGATGTTTTTATAAGGCTGTTTTCCTGTCGGGGAGTTGAAAAAAAATCCGCCGAAGCTATCCTCATTAATTGGTGCCTGCAGTTTTTTCAATTTGGCAACCTGCTCTATAGCATAGTCTTTATATCTGGCATCGTTTGTGGTTTTGTACAATTCGATAGAAGCTTGTATGCCAGCGCCAATCGTACCAGGATTCGTGTTCCTATCAGTTTGAGTACACCAGTTAAAACAATTTATGGCGGCCTTCAGGCACTTTGGAGAATAGACATTGTCTTTATCTCTGGTAATCCGTGCCATCAAAGCCTCAGAGGTGATGAAATTAAACTGGCCGGTCATGTCAAGAGGATCTGTCCGGATCACGCGGTCGTCATTTGAGCCGAAGATGAGCATGTCGTTCTGAGATTTTCCTGCAGTGGGCTTTACGAAATCAACTTCACCACCTTCTTCACCCACTTCATTGTCGGTCCAACGATTACTGTCCGAATGCTTCTTTACATCTCCTCCGATAAAACTCATGATATATCCTTGTGGTTCCTGCATATTCAGAAAATACCGATTTCCCCACATCAATTCATCCAGGATGCGTTCGCCGTTATGTCCTTTCTGTAATTCGTAGGTTTTGGCAAGACTTATCATGCCATAAATGGTAGCGCCCACCCATTTCCTCAAGTCACTGGCATCGTGCCAGCCTCCTGATACATTCTGATGTTTTCCATTATCAAGTCTTATTCCATCATCAACGTGGCAGGGAGCCAGGTATCCTGTTGTACTTGGACCACATCGCTGACGTGAAAAATAATAAACGATCAGGTCCATCGGATTTTGATAGATCGAATTGGAAATTTCAAAAGGGAAAGACCTTAATGTACCAGATTTAATAAAGTAATGGCCTTCCTTGGATAACGGGCTGAAAACACCCTTTAAATAGGTTCCAAAATCGCCTTGATTTGGTTGCAGTACACCCTTGTAAACCACCTCCAGTGTCTTCAGATCTATAACCTCAAAGTCTCGCTTGACTTCCCCTTTGGCAATACAGAATTTTTCGGCCTCAGGTATATAACCGACCTGATTTATCAAAAGGTTCACATTCAAATCCCTTGATATCGTCTGGGCATTTAGCTTATGAATTGTACCAGGAAGTAAGAAGATAAATGAGATTAACAAAATATTTTGGAAACGTGCACTGAATTCTTTCAGGATCATTATGGAATTGATTAGTTGCGGTTTTATAAGTTGATATTTCATTATGTATTTCCTGAAATTAAACGATAACAATTTCGAATTCAACACACAAAATAAGTGTACTATCAGCGATATAGCGATTCAAGAAGAAAAGACAGCCTGAAGATTGTTTGTGAGGCAGCGAATGACAGTAGATTGCATGATACTCTTCGGATAGCTTCTCATTGAATTGCAAAATTCCAGAATTTTTCAAAAAGTCACCTCTTTCATAAGCTAAAAAACACCCTGATTTCCGGGTGACATTATGTCGCCAAAATGTCTCCATCAATGTCAAATTTGATGGTTGATGGAAGCACTAAATCTCAAATATTTGCCAAATAGTGAAGATTTTTTCGGAATTTTTTGTTTTTCCCGGATTAAGTAAACGGTGGCGAAAAAATGTATCTATCATGTAATTCTTTTTGGGATAAAAAAGAGCTGGCAAACGGTAAGAACATCTTGAGTACAAAGTTCCTTAAAAGATATTTATCAAAAAAGAGCCCTAAGTTTAAGGAGTTTTTCTTAACTTGAAGGTTGTTTATCTGGTATAAAGATGATTTAATGTAGCTAATGGCCTTTGAAAAAAGGAGGTTGTCTCAAGTCACTTGTAAATTGCCCCGGGCGGGCGAATACTGAGTTAAGTCGTAGCGTGGATTTTTGTCGCTCGTTTTGTAATTCTTGTTCTTTTAGAAGGAGGAACCAAGATGTCTCACAAATCAGCAAAACACATCACGTTGGGTGTTCTGGTCACGACGCTGCTGTTTGCAACGCCGGTACGGGCTGTGAAGAACTTCAAGATTTCCGGCTACGGAGGCGGCCATCAGATCTGGTTTGAGGCCGAGGAGTTCGACGAGCGCAATCCCGAGGGTGACCAGTATTTTCCGGTCGTTGACGAGGACGGTGCGTTTGGAAGGGCCGTCAGTCGAGTGGGCGGTGCCGGCGGCATGATTCGCTGGACGTTCGATATCAGCGCCGCCAGCGGCACGGGTGGAACATGGTATTTCTGGGGACGAGTAATAAATCCGATAAATCAGTCGGATTGGATGATTGTCGAGGGTGACCCGGATGACCCGGAGGTCCCCGCTGGGCCGCCTTTTCCTGGAACAACTTCGGCAACGGAGTTCACCAACGGTGATGACCGGGTTTTCGACGAAAACAATGGGCCTCCCTGGACATGGGGCAGGTCGAGCCACACCGAGGGTCATACCAAAGAGCTGCAAAACGGCGAGAACACCATGTACATCTATCACAGGCAGGGTGATAGTACTGTGTTCTGGGATGTCTTCATGTGGACGGATGATCCCGACTATGTGCCCACCGATAACGATTATCGAAATGCTCAGGTAGTCCCTCCCAGCATGGCTTACAAACCGGTCCCGCCGAACGGGACTACTGATGTGCTGTGGGATGCGGTACTTAGCTGGACCGCCGGAAACAATGCCTCCCCGGTCAACGGGCACAAACTCTACTTCAGTGAGAGCATCGACGACGTCAGAAATGCAGTCGGAGCCGTCACCCTGACACCCAGCAGCTATACCGTGCCTCAGCGGCTCGAATTCGACACGACTTACTATTGGCGTGTCGATGAGATTACGCCGGACGGTAAGGTGTTCGAAGGCGATATCTGGAGCTTTACGACTGAGCTGCTTGCATATCAGATTCAGAATGTCACCGCATCGGCATCGAGCAGTGCGGTGGACAAGGGGCCCGAAAACACCGTGAACGGCTCGGGGCTCGACGGCAGCGGCCTGCTGCATGGAAACCAGTGCACTGCAAGCATGTGGCTCAGCGATATCGACGGGCCGCTGCCGGCGTGGATTCTGTTCGAGTTCGACAACATCTACAAGCTCCATGAAATGTGGGTGTGGAATTCGAACGAGAGTCTGGAGCCGGTGGTCGGGCTGGGATTCAAAGACGTTGTGATCGAATACTCGGACAACGGCGTCGATTTCGTGACATTGGGCATTGCACATGAGTTCGCCCGGGGCACCGGTTCGGACGGTTATGCGCACAACACCACTGTTGACATGGGCGGAGTTGGTGCAAAGTTCGTTCGCCTCACCGCCAACAGCAACTGGGAAGGGCTGCTCCCTCTGTTCGGGCTCAGCGAGGTTCGTTTCCTGTCGATACCTGTCCAGGCGGGCCAACCCAATCCGCCTTTCGGCACATTTGGCGTACCTCTGGATCTGAACCTGGCCTGGAGAGCCGGAAGACAGGCGGACAGGCATGATGTCTACTTCAGCGACGACCGGCAGGCCGTAGTGGACGGAACCTCGCTGGTGACTACAGTCTCCGAAGCCAGGCATGGTCCGCTGTCACTCGACCTCGGCAAGACTTACTTCTGGCGGGTCGATGAGGTAAATGACGCCGAGACACCATCGATCTGGCCGGGCGAGGTGTGGAGCTTCACGACCATCAACTATCTTGTTGTGGATGATTTCGAGTCATACAATGACCTTAATGAAGGTGAGCCGGATTCCAACAGGATATATCTGGCCTGGGTGGACGGGTACGACAACCCGGCTGTAAACGGTTCTGTCGTTGGCCATGCCAATCCTCCCTTTGCCGAACAGACTATCGTTCACGGTGGTTTCCAGTCGATGCCTTTTGTCTTCGATAACGCTGTTGGCAAGTCCGAAGCGACTTTTGTCTTGATTTCCAATCGCGACTGGACCGTAAAAGGTGTAAACAGACTGGCAATTTGGTACATAGGCGATACTTCAAATGCTGCCGAACCGATGTACGTTGTGCTGAATGACAGCGCTGTGGTGACAAATGATAATCCTAATGCGGCACAGGCAAGTGAGTGGACCGAATGGGTCATCGACCTTAAGGCATTTGCAGATCAGGGCGTCAACCTTGCCAATGTCAATTCGATTACTCTCGGTCTTGGTAACAAGAGCAATCCTCAGCCTGGCGGCACAGGGATCATCTACTTCGACGACATCGGATTGGTACCTGAAGCCGCGCCCCAGACAGAAATATTCTTGGAAGCAGAAGCGGCCGACACCATTGGAGCGAATTGGCGGACCTATGATGACCCGGCAGCATCCGGCGGGAAACACATCGGCTCGAATGTCGGTGACGGCGATGACCTCGACGCCGCGCCCGGACCTGAGTGGGTCGCCGCCTATAACTTCAGCGCTGCCACAGGAGTTTACAAGATAGTTGCCCGGGTAATGGCCCCGACTGTCGATGACGACTCCTTATGGGTCAGGATAGTAGGGGCGGCAGGTCAGACGTGTGAGGATCCAGACCAGCCCGGTACCGGCTGGGTGAGGTTCAACGAAATGGAGCCGGGGGGCCAATGGGTTTGGGACGAGGTCCACAGCAGTGACCATATCAGCGAGGTTGTGAACTGGACCTTGGCCGCGGGTGATTATACTCTGGAAATCGCCAAGCGTGAGGATGGCGCGTTAATTGACACTATTCTGATTACCAACGCCTTGGCTCTCGACCCGTCGACACTGCCGTAGAAAATTACTCAGACGGACGAGATACTGCTGCTTTACGTTTTAATAAAGTAATAACTGTTGAGGTTGACAATATGGAAGAGAGTTGTAAAATGCCAGAATTCTTCGAAAAGTCACCTCTTTCAGGAACTAAAAAACACCCTGATTTTCAAGTGACATTATGACACCATTTTGACACCACAAATATCATATTTGATGGTTAATGGAAGGAACAAACCCTTAATATTTGATAAAAAAACAAAGATTTTTTTATTCTTATCGGATTAAGTATCCTGACATATGAGGCTGTGTCACAATTATAGTTCAAAGATAATTCAATTTATTTGTCGATATGTTATAATGTGCATGTCTGAATGAAAGGATTTCTTATGGCATATCGATATGGAGATCGCTGTCAAAAAATACTTTTCCCCCAAAGCATCGATGAATACATTCTCTATGATGCTCCAGTCAGAGCATACGACGTTATTATCGACTCGCTGGGTTTCGACGAATTAGGTATCGAAGTTGATCCGCACAAAGTCGGCTGTCCACAATATGACCCTAAAGTTATGCTCAAACTTTTAGTCTACGGGTATTCCTACGGAGTTCGAAGCAGTCGTAAACTGGAAAGAGAAGCCAATTATAATCTCTCATTTATATGGCTCACTGGCGGACTGAAGCCGGATCATAAAACAATCGCCGAATTTCGTCGCAGGAATAAAACTGCCCTGCAAAAGGTATTAAAGCAATGTGCCCGACTCTGCATCAGGCTGGGACTAATAGAAGGCAATACGTTGTTTGTCGATGGCAGCAAAATCAGGGCCAATGCCTCAATGCGTAACAACTGGACTGAACAACGCTGTCAGAAGTTCCTTAAAAATATCGACAAGCGGATAAAAGATATTCTTTTGGAATGTGAAACTGCCGACGACCAGGAAAAGCAGCAGCAATCGTTCATAAAGATGAGTCAAGAGCTTGAAGATCACGAAGCTCTCAGGTCCAAGGTTGAAAATATTCTCAACGAACTTAAAGCCGAAAAGAAACAATCGATTAATACGACAGACCCTGATAGCAAGTCTATGCGTACCAGACAGGGTCCTGGTGCCGGTTATAACGCACAACTGACTGTAGATGAAAAGCATGGCCTTATTGTTAACAGTGATGTGGTTTCAGATAACCACGATTATCATCAGTTTTCGGAACAGGTTAATCAGGCCAATGAAGTTCTTGGTAAACCATGTGCAACGGCTTGTGCCGATGCTGGTTATGCCGATGTCAACAGCCTTGTGATGGCTGATGAACAAGGTATCAAGGTAATCGTCCCTTCGCAAAGACAGGCCAGCAAAAAAGACCTTGGTGAATTTGATAAATCACGGTTTAAATATGACTCACAAAATGACGTGTATATATGCCCTGAGGGACAAATATTGAAATTCTACGGGATAAACAAACAACACAGAATGAGGTATTATGCTGCTGGAGCTATATGTCAAAATTGCAAGCATTTAGGAAGATGTACGAAGAACAAAAGGGATGGACGAAAAATTCTAAGATTGTTTAAAGAAGAACTTCGTGATAAGTTGGAAAAGTTGTATGAATCGCCTTCATCTCAGAAGATTTATGCAATTCGAAAGCAAAAAGTTGAACTTCCGTTTGGACATATCAAACGTAACTTGAAAGTTAGTCACTTTTTATTACGTGGTCTTGATGGTGTCAGAGCGGAGATGTCTTTGTTGAGTGGATGTTTTAATATTGCCCGCCTGATAAGTATTATTGGTGTTTGCGGGTTGGTTGAAAAACTTACCGGTTAAAACCGGCGTGTACGGTTTTTTTTCTTAAAAAAAGTGTTATATTGAGTGTTAGTCAGTGACAAATCTGAATACATAGATTGATCCCAACGAAACATCCGAAAAATCAAGTTGTCAAACGAAATCATAAGTTCTTGAAATAGCATTACGACACAGCCTCATATGTCAGGAAGGTGTATCCGGTGGTCTTTATTAGTACAACACAACTGACTTTTAAGTATTGTTTTTAAGCAGTGAAGTTGGTAGATTACCATATAATAAAATACTAAGTTTTTTTGGAGGTCAGTATTATGAAGAGGTATATAATTTTCGCCGTCGCTGTTGTAGCAATTCTGTCGCTAACATTGTGTGTCTTTGCTCAGCTGGCAACAGATCAGCCCGCCGAAGGTAGAAGTATGGGCAGAGGTCAAGGAACGGGAGAGATGGGAGTTCGCGGCGAAGGTGGCGCACGTGGTGGTCGCGGCGGCGGTCGCGGTGCAGCTGTACCTGTGCCGGAAACCGGTTTCGTACAGCTTTTCGATGGCGAAACCCTGGATGGCTGGGAGGGAACCGATCGTTGGAAAGTTGAGAAAGGTACAATCGTAGCTCAGACTACGGCAGAGAACCCACTTCGACAAAATACATTCCTTATCTGGCGAGGCGGCAAGCCGGCGGATTTTGAATTGAAGCTTGAGTACAGGATAACAGGTGGTAATAGCGGTATCCAGTATCGCAGTATGGAACTGGAAAATTCCGACTTCGCCATGAGCGGTTACCAGTCCGATATTGATGCTAATCTTCGATACGCAGGGATGATCTACGAAGAGAGGGGACGTGGTTTCCTTGCACCTCGCAGCCAGGTCAATTATCGTGGACCTTCAGTATCCGGCACCTTGGCTTCGTTGGGTACTTCGAATGAATTGAGAGAGGTCATAAAGACCGACGATTGGAATGAAATCCACATTATTGCCAAGGGCAACACTTTGATACAAATATATAATGGTCGAATGATGAGTATGTTGATTGACGACGATACCGCTGGCCGAGCTATGGAGGGCCTCATCGGATTGCAGGTCCACACCGGCGAACCCATGAAGATCGAATTTCGTAACATTCGGCTAAAACAGTTTTAACAGTAGACAGTAGTAGTCTCCGGTTGTGACAAAACCATTTTATTGACATATTTGATCAGCGACAATTATTCTTACCGTCGAACGATAGTTAAAATACCGTTCGTAGATAAAGGTCAGTACACTTTTGGATTTCCTTAATTTAAGGAGATCTAAATGGTTACTGACAAACAGGTAAGAATACTTATGAAGCAGATCAATCAGAGCAAAACATTTAAGACAGCTGCCGCCAAGGCAGGCATGAGTGAAAAAACAGCCCGCAAATATCGCCGATTGGGCAAACTACCCAGTCAATGTAAGCCCATTCACGACTGGAAAACCCATGAAGATGTTTTCAAAAATGACTGGCCCTGGGTACAGGATTTTCTGAAGACTAATTCAGCTCTTGAGGCTAAAACACTATTTGAAACTCTGAAGCGAGAGCACCCCGGCAAATATCATGATGGCCAACTCAAGACTTTTCAGAGACGTGTAAAACAATGGCGGGTGTTACATGGTCCTGTTATTGGCTGAATAAGGATTTGAAGAGATGTTTGGTTGACGAGGGGAAAGTAGTGGTGATAGATTAGACTTTGTCTTAGATTTGCAGGCTGGCGCGAGGACTGTTTCTAGTGAAAAAACGCCGATCTTGCGCGCACGGATTCAATGAACGTGTTCAAAAAAGCGAAGGATTGACAGCTCTTTCAAGCTGCCTGCCCTTCTTATGCAGAAATCACATTTTATCTACAGCGTCATCCTCACCTTCATTCTGATCTATGTATTCCCACATTTCATTTTGGTGTAACCAGATAGGATCAGCGTTTCTTCGTATGAACTCTTCTGCATCCATGCCCTCGATTGTGGGTGGTCGCTTGATCCGCCTCTGCTTGCCGTTTATGAAAACTGTCATGTATTCTTCTCGCCGCTTTTTTCTTGCGGCTTTTTGTTCTGGAGTAAGCTTCTTCTTTGGTCTTGTCATTCGCGTTCTTATCGCTACACTGACATTGATTATGCAGCAAAAATGCTTGATATCATTTTATATTGAAACCAGCAAAACCAGCAGATGTCAACATTGTATCGCCCATATTGTGTCATAATCAAACAGGGATTTCAATATTTGACTTTGAGCTCTTCATAGGTGGCCGTTGCTTTTGAGCACACACTTGCGGTCCCATTACAATGCCCGCAGGCAGAGTCACCCAATATCCGAATTATTGGCCTTAAGAATGCTGTCGATACAAGGAATCAGTTCTTGTCTTCTCAATACAAGGGCCTCTTGTCTGTCACCCTGTTCAGAACCTCTTTATGTATCATGGGCTATGATGGCGGCCCCCGGACTGGTTTTAATAATTCTTCACTGGAATTACCACGGCTATACTTATATAATCATGTCTGTTGCTAAAAATTAGTTCTGTTATCAGTAATAGAATCGTAAACGGACAGTAGTCAGAGATTTATACATAGGGAGAGACGACTCATGTGTACGCATTGCACTCGGCGGCAGTTTATCGGAGCAGGTGCAATGGGCGGGATAGCGCTAGCGATGGGTCACCTAGCGGTCGGGAGCGACGCTTCGAGCCCTCCATTCGTGCCCGACTCAAAGGTCCGGATCTGCGTAGTAATTGCCGGAAACCCGGCGGGTAGAAGTTGGGGTCTTTCCGAAGCAGATCTCGCACCCATAATGAGGCGTCTGACCCAGGCGGAAAAAAACCTGGGCAACGTAGAGTTCGTCATCGGCCAGGCGAGCAACACCGAACAGACCACCCAGTTGCTAGACAAGGCAGGTCCTGATGCCCCCGTGCTTGCAATCAGCGCAGACATCTTTGGCCTGAGCAACTTCAACAGTAACAACGCAGTGATGCCCACCATCTTCAAACAGGGACGACCGGTGGCTGTCTTTTATATGCCGATAATCAGTGGGCACGACTGGTGTCTGGTGAATCCGTGGCGCGAGGAGGGACACCCAATCACCCTGTTCAATAGCAGTGACTATGACGAGTTAGAACGAGCCGCGTCATTACTCAGGGTAATCCCGCTATTGAGACGGAGCCGGGTACTTGTCTCTCCGCCATTCAAGGGCACGCCCGAGTCCTACACGCCCGAAAAAGTGAAACAGCGGCTGGGCGTGGAAATGGTGGCCATCGCTGACGGACGTTATGACGAAGTCATGGCCAGTGTGGACGACCTCGCCGCCAAAGCAGAGGCCAAGCGGTGGCTTGACGAGGCAGAGCGTACTGTCGAGCCAAACCAAGAGGACGTCCTCAAGGCTGCGCGGGCCAGTCTGACCTTGGACCAACTCATAGCCGAGAACCGCATTGATGGTCTATGTGTTGGAACGTGCATGGGCTGGCTGTCGCGAGGCTTTCCCTGTCTAGGAGTCTGTCCGAGTAATTGATTTGAGCGGCGTTTTTTATCTACTCTTGGCTTTAAGTTCTGATTTTCTGAAGGGAAAATTTATTTGCGGCTGTAGTTACGCGTTTATTTCACCAGAATTGATGCAATCTTTGTG
>DATKYR010000126.1:0-10974 GCA_035528395.1 Sedimentisphaerales bacterium | reverse complement strand
AATCCGCCTACGGCGGACAAGATTGGGTTTGTTTGGGTTTGTTTTTTGGGCTGCGAAAACATAGTTTATTTTGTAATCCTTTGTTAAAGTTAAGTTTACGTTCATTTTGGCCATTTTGGAAATTGGGTTTGTTTATTCGGACTGAAAAATCATCTTTTTTTCTGTAATCCTTTGTTAAAGTTAAGTTTACGTTCATTTTGGCTTTTTGGAAATTGGCTTTGATTGGGTTTGAATTGGCTTTGTTTTTTCCACTTAGCCAAGTGTCCATTATTTCATATTTACTTTTCATATAAGAGTTTACGTTAATTTGAGCGTCCTTGACATTGGGTTTGTTTTGCATAAAAAGTAGCTGATTTGTAGAGGATTCTCTACAGATGTAGAGAGGCGAGAGAGTGAAAAGTGAGCTAAAGTGCCTAAAGTGCCTAAAGTGAGCTAAAGTTGGATTCTCGATTCTGGATACTCGATACTGGATACTCGATACTGGATTCACGATACTGGATTCACGATACTGGATACTCGATACTGGATACTGGATTAACGAATCTGGGCTGGCTGGCTCTAAGTTCTTGCTGCGCTGCAGCTTACGACATGCAAACTGAAATGTCATCTTAGCCTACTGGCGGTTTATGTTAGCCTGCTGACTAACATATACGTATTATACCAAATTTTGAGTTTGATTTCAAGAAGATTTAAAATAAATGTCCGAGACACGGCACTGTATTCTGGACGCTCGTTAGTAAGGAGTGAGCTAAAGTGCCTAAAGTGACTAAAGTGAATAAAGTGAGCTCAGTATTGGATGTTGGATGCTTGATGTTCTGAGAACTAACATCCACTTTGCTCCCTTCGTTCGCTCAGTGGCTGCCACCCATCGCATGAGGTTTACCGGGGAAGAGAACACAACCTATATGCAATTAGTTTGTTGAATTGCCCAAAATTAAGTGATAATCTAAGGATGAAAACGGTTGAGTACACAGTTTGTTGTTGCCGCCAGGCCACTCTGAATCATTCCTTCGCTCCATGTTTGCGTAACAGTTCGACGATTTTGGTGTGGCCTTCATCTTGGGCATACCACAAGGGAGTCCGACCGGCCTCGTCTCTTGCGTTGACATTCGCTCCTTTGGCAATCAGCAGTTCAACGATCTCATTATGGCCGTAGACTGCACTATGAAGAGGTGTCCAGCTCCAATTGTCTCTGGAGTTGACATCGGCACCTTTGGCGATGAGCAACTCTACAATGTCTTTGAGACCTTCAACCGCTCTGTGCATCGGGGTAGTGCCATACGGTGTCCGCACGTTCACATCAGCACCTTTGGCGATGAGCAACTCTACAATGTCTTTGAGACCAGCATCAACCGCTCCGTGCATCGGGGTAGTGCCATACGGTGTCCGCTCGTTCACATCAGCACCGCCCTCAATTAGACTCTTTGCCTTGGCCTCATCTTTCATGTAAATGGCTAAATGCAGAGGGGAAATATCAGCACCTTTAGCGATAAGCAGCTCTACCACCTTGTTATGGTTGTTGTTCATGGCAATTTCTGCAGCTGTCAGATTGTAATATTTTACCCTGATATTCACGTCAGCTCCGTTTTCAAGAAGTAATTCGATGATTTCCTTGTAACCTTCACTGGCTGCGTAGTGCAAGGGCGTGCGGCCCGACGAGTCTTTCGCATTAACATCAGCTCCTTTTTCGATGAGCTTCTTGAGATCCTCCTGCAACCCCTGACGGGCAGCCGTGTGCAGAGAAATATAAGCCCCTTTTTCAACCAGCAATTTTGTTTTTAGATCATAAAGTCTTATGGCATTTGTACGAAGCACCATCTCGGCCAGTTCCAAGGCACGGTTACGTGAAATCTGCCCATCGTTCATCATCTCTGTTAGAGCTATAGCGAGGGCATTACGCGCAGTTTTTGTAGAAAGCCATGCATATTCTTCCCAATTTATTAATGGCGAATTTGGAGTAGCAGCATCAGTTCCGAATAACACTTTCTCAGGATGCCATTCCAGCCAGGCACGAATCGTTTTACTCAATGCATGCGTGGAACGAAGAAAGGTCTGTGCAGAGAAGTCGGCATAGACATTTGGCTTTTGTAACATTGCACCCGCTTCTTTTTCAAACGGCCACCCGCCATGAATAATTACAAATTTGGTATTTCGTTGGTCAGGGTCATTAAAGACAGACTCCAATAGCATCGGATTCGAACCACTTATGTTAAAATGTGTACCGCCACCGATACCTGTATGTATATGCACTTTTAGGTCTAATCGCCCTGCTTCTTGAGTTATATAGCGGAAAAGATAATCTTCCAGTTTGCGTTGTTCGCTAATTGAAACTTCCTTTTCTTGAAGGAGCTGCTCATAGACCGAGGCCGCTTCCACACCGGATACTTTTTCGAAATTCAGTGGACGCTGATAAGCAGCACGAAACTTAATGGCTATTGCACCTTCTTTCTTACACAATTCCATCGCCGGAGTCACAACAGTTTTGGTATATTCGGCTAACGTCGCTTCAGGTTTTTTATCAATTTGATTATTTTGTAAACTGTAGAAAGATGAGAAAGGATTCAAAAAATCATCTGCATATGGGACCCAATAAAAGCGAGGCGGCGTTTGTCCCAAACCGAGTTTTCCCCAATTAACTAATGCAGTTTCTATTCCTAATTTATCTAAAACCCAGGTTGGGTAATTCTCACCTTGCTCGCGTTTGATGCGCTGCTTCTCCTTAAAAACAAGACTTAGATGTTCTTTTTCCATGTCAGTATATTTATATCCGTATAAATCACGCCAGGCACCTATCCAATGAAGATTATCAAAACGAACATTCACAGGTTTGTCAAAACGTGGCTTCCCAAGTAAATCGTCAGGCTCTTCTTCGGTACCCTGGTTAGCAGTAGCCGGCAAGATGTGGGAATGATTATCTATGGCTTTAATTTTTGCGATTTGTTCAAGCAAAACAGAGTCTGGAATTGTTTGGGCACAAGATATGACAATAAAAATTAAGAATGACAATAGACAACATATTCGATATTTTTTTTTCATGACTTACTCCATTGATATTATACGGGATTTCCCATTAGCACTAATCAACTACGTCATTCTAACTGCTATTTCATCTCCGCGGCCTTTTATCCCAGCTCTTTTTTCCAAGGCCATAAAGACAGAGCATGTTTCCATAGCTGTAATTCTACGCATCTTGTGGGTCATTAGTCAATGTACGTTTTTGTACTAAATAGGCAACTTGTACGCAACCAGATTGGGATCAGGTTTGTTAAATGAATTGCTTATGATAAGTTGTACAAAGCCAACGGCGGTTCAGTAAACCGTAGCCCAAATCAAGTCACTGTATTAAGAGCCTATCCAAATAACCCTTGTTGCCAGAAAAATTAGCCACACCCCATTGAGCGGGGTTCCTGAGAACTTTATTTACAATCGAGGCGTATTAATATATTATACTACATTTAAGTTTATGAACGAATTGGACCGTATTTCAGGCCGTCACAGACGGGTTCGAAAAAAGGAGTTGACAGCTACTCAAATGGAAAACCCACAATTAGTACCGTTCAAGGAGAATCTGCAGAGTGTTATCTATGGCAAGAGCGAATGTATAGATGTAATGATTGTCTCCCTGTTAGCAGGGGGCTCTGTCCTGATTGAAGATGTACCGGGCGTGGGCAAGACGACCCTTGCGAAAGCGTTGGCTAAAAGCATTGACGCCAAGTTTCGCCGGATACAATTCACCCCCGATCTATTGCCTGCAGATATTCTGGGCTCTTCTATCTACAATCCCGTTAGCGGGGACTTCAGGTTCGATCCTGGTCCTATTTTCTGTAATATCCTTCTTGCTGATGAGATCAACCGCGCTTCACCCAGAACCCAGTCGGCCCTGCTGGAGGCAATGAATGAGAACCAGGTGACCATTGAAGGCAAACGTTATCCACTAACAAAACCGTTTATGGTTATTGCCACAGAGAATCCCATCGAGTTCCACGGCACTTATCCATTACCTGAAGCCCAGCTGGACCGTTTCCTGGTCCGGCTTGCCATGGGGTATCCGACAGTCGAAGTCGAGATCGACATTCTCAAGTCGCATGCCCATAATGAGCCACTCGACAGAATACAGCCTGTACTCCAGCTTGAACAGGTCCGGAAGCTCCAGCAAGAGGCGGCCGACGTTCACATGGATGATGGTATTCTGGAGTATATCGTTGAAATCGTTCATGCGACCCGCCGCGATAATCGTCTTCAGCTTGGTATCAGCACCCGCGGAACTCTGATGTTGTCCCGAGCGGCCCGGGCACGCGCATATTTCCAAAAGCGCGATTTTGTAATTCCCGACGATGTGTTGTGGCTTGTCCCCTTTGTATTGCCACATCGCGTTATTTTGACCTCTAAAACGCGCCACAGCGGTACTACCGCCAAGCAGATTGTCATGGACATCGTCGGCCGTATCAAAGTACCGGTTTGAACCCCGCCCGTCGAAGACGGGACGGGGCGAAGAGGCAACTGTCACGATGAAGAAAATCCATGGGAGATTACGTCTCGGCTTGACCGATGCAGGCAAGATGGTTCTGCGCGGGACCATCTTTGTCGCTTTAGCCACCCTGATTGTTCCTGCCTTCGGAGTACTTTCGGCTCTCGTCTCGTTCGTGCTAATGGCTTTACTGGTTGGCTTTGTTCTGCGGCCAAAAATCCATATCAGCGGCAATCTGCCTGAACGTATCGTCGTAGGCCACAAAGCACAGTTGAGGTACGTGCTCAAGAACGTCGCGCGCCTGCCAGCCTACAATCTCTGCGTGAGGTTTGGTGCCATGCCTGAAGCGATTGAGCAAGTCGGAGGCGGACATGTAGTTTCACGCCTGGGGCCCGGTGAAACTACCGAAGTGACTGTTGCGATACGACCCAAACGGCGCGGCTACTATCGAATCAAGCAGCCGATTTGCCAATCCAGCTTTCCCTTTAACTTGTTTAGTTTCGGCACATCGCGTGATGATGAGGAAACCCTTATCGTCATTCCGGCCTTTTCCCGACTTCAAATGCCCCTCGGACGCATAAGTCGGTACGTTCACGCCAGTGGCGCCAGATTCGCTGGTCGTACGGGAGTTTTCCTTGAATACGTGGGAAACCGCCCTTTTGTACAGGGAGATTCACCTCGCAATATTGATGCCCGCGCCTGGGCTCGCCTGTCCGTGCCGGCCACCAAGGAGTACCACGATGATTTCGACAACTACACTGCACTGGTATTGGATACCGGAATACCTGAAGTCCTGTCGTGGTCAAAGTCAAGTGAGGTCAGGGAGCTCGAAGCGGCCGTCTCTCTTTGTGCTTCCGTGGCTTTTACAATTAACAATAATTGTCTTATCGATATTTTGCTTGCCGGCCCCGATTTGCATCAGTTCACCCCGCCGGCAACAATCGGGGGCTGGCCCAGAATGGTGCGCCTCGACAAAATACACGAGATTCTGGCAGGCGTTGAACCATCGAAAGGCTATTCTCTGGAGCAGATAGCCCCAAAATTGGCGAATCGGTTCTATGAAATATCTGAGGTCGTTTTCATTCTGTTGAAATGGGACAAGGCATACCGGCAGTTGCTGGAACTGGCCGGCCGGGCCGGCTGCCACTGTACAGTTCTCCTGATAGGCCAGTCCAGCCGAATGCATCTGGATGAGGACAATGTGGACTGGCCTGAAAATGTCCGGTTCTTGTCTGCTGATGATATCCTGACGGGGCAGATAAGACGCTTATGAAGACGCAAAAGACCATAGCTATCATCATGTTGCTGACAAGCTCAGTGCTGACCGCGCTGGTCTCCGGGGATATTGCCTATCCGACTATCCTTTGTATGTTGGGCCTCTTGGGTTTGCAGCGGCGCTTTACCTGGGATATCAAGCCGGAAAGAAAAGTTATCATGTCATTGCTCCTGCTGCTACTGGCTATTATGTTTTCACTTCACTACCGCTATGCCAGTTCCCCCGGCCGTGTAGCTTATGTACAAGGGGCGGCTGTCGCCTGGCAAACAATAGCCCGCTACTTCCTGGCTTCAATGATCCTCATACTGTTTCTCGGATCACCTGAACGACTGCCGTCTTCGCTGGGATTGTTTCACGTGGCCGTCACTATCTCCGCCGGACAAGTCCTCTTACTTGATGATATGTACATCACGTTCCGGCTGTCAGAGCTGTTCTCCGTCATTCTGGTCGTGCTATATGCTGCGGCCGCCCATGAATCGATTGACACGCCCATTCCAAAGCGTATGGGGCGCCTACGCTCCAAAGCTTTAGCGACGGAGCGGCACATGTCCACCCCTTCTTACTTTCGCAAGAAAGCAGGGGTGTTTGCTTTTAGCCTGATACTGGTCATCACTGCAAACTGCGGCTGGATTATGAGTTCAATGCTCTATCGCCACGTGGAGGTTCTAAACTACCTGCCGGTTTGGTTCTGGAGGGGACGTGTCACCTTGGAGAGTAAAACAGACGGTGTGTCACTTGTGGGATTCTCCACCAGCGGCAGACTGTCAAGTATGTTTTTGATTAAGGGAGACCAGGATCCAACGCCCGCGCTCAGCATCAAGTGTGACGGCAGCCCGGGCTACTTGAGGGCCAGGTCATTTGAGGTCTATCGTCAATCCGAATGGCACGATTTGTCGTACCGGGAAGCGCTCTTTCCCGAACAGAACAAGCCTTTCGGCATGTATTTCGTAGGAAGAACGAATCTCTTTCGCCTCGACGAGAGAGACGCTTCCAATTGTAACTATATGACCATCCGGCATGAAGCCCAGTTCGCCGATGCTGTGTTCACACCCCTGGGAACGTCCTTTCTTGAAGCACCGCTCAATTTGCTGCTGTGGGACGACGACGATATTGTTTATGCTCCGAAATTTCGTAGTGGCCTGAATTACCGGATTGCCTATGCGAAATCAGCTTATCAAAAGCCTCCGACTGGTGTGCAAGGCCGCCGGATGCTGAACATCCCCAATCAACTTGACCCGCGTATACATCAACTGGCAGGCAGGATTTTCGCGGGGTGTAGCACAACGACTGAGAAAATCAATGCTGTCGTTAACTACTTTCGCACCAGCTACACCTACGTGCTCGGACTGGATATCCCACCCGACCGGGATAAGCTGACCCATTTTCTACTTGAGGAATCCACCGGCTATTGCGAGTACTTTGCCTCCGGCGCCGCGATTCTGCTGCGTCTGGCCGGTGTACCAACTCGATACGTCACTGGTTTTTTAGTCACGGAGAAAGACGAACAGAGTGAATTGTGGGTCGCACGGTACATGGACGCCCATGCCTGGGCTGAAGCCTGGGACCAGGAACGAAAACAATGGACCATTGTCGAAGCTACGGTCCAGGAGAATCTGGCCGCGGCGCCTGCTGCCCAAGAGCTGGAACGCATGGGCGGCGGTATTGGTAATCTTGGTCAGCTCCTGCAAGCTTTGTACCAATATGGTCTTTTTGGTGTTCTGAGCTGGTTGTTCGAGTCCTATGGCCTGCTTACCGGCTTAGTTCTACTTATGAGCCTCCTTGGTGGTGTACTGTCGTTGGCCCTGTTACGATACTACAACAGGAAGAAGTCTCAAGACCTCACAAAAAAAAGGGCGGTTAGAAACCCAGGGCTTGCGACCTTGCACAAGATGCTGGCCAGGATGGACCGCAAAGTAAAAGCCAGGGGACCGCAGCGAGATATCAGTGAGACATTACACACATTCTCTCAGCAGCTTCGGATGCGAGACCTGGGCGATGGATTGTGGACAAAGATATCAGACTGGTATCTCGAATACGCCAACCTCCGCTACTGCAGAACAATCAGATCTCAACGTTTGCATAAGCTGCAGCAGCTCGCTCAAGGGCTGCAGGATTCCTTATGAGAAACGGCACACAGGTCTAAAACGGGGTGAGTCGAAGCTCTTTCCTTCGACCCATTCGGCCATGCTCCCACCTTCGCCGAGGCTTCCGTCTTCACTGAAGCTACGACGGACAAGTCGGAGGGCAAGCAGGGCAGGCTTTGCTCAGGATGGTGAGCCTGTCGAACCATTAGTGCCGGGCCAAAGCCGCCGCGTGGCGTCTTGCCTCCGGGTCACCCGCTGCATATATCATTCCGGTATTCCTATCTATATAAATCATAACGGGGTATGTAATAGGCCCCGAAGTCGTTCCTATCTTGTTAGTGCTGGGCCAAAGCCGCGGCGTGGCGTCTTGCCTCCGGGTCACCCGCTGCATATATCATTCCGGTATTCCTATCTATATAAATCATAACGGGGTATGTAATAGGCCCCGAAGTCGTTCCTATCTTGTTAGTGCTGGGCCAAAGCCGCCGCGTGGCGTTTTGCCTCCGGGTCACCCGCCGCATATATCATTCCGGTATTCGGGTCCACATAAATCATAACAGGATATGCAATGGGCCCTGATGTTGTTGTTATTTTATGTCCACGTTGAGTCAGCTCACGTCCAATGCTTTCATCGATACGGTCATCTAACGTGAGGCTTCCCAATGTCCCTAACGTTTTCTTACGGTCGGGATTCGGGTTGAAAGAGTTCTCCTGATGTCCCGTGCTAAAGCGGGGCACCGTAACCGCATCTTTGGGCATCAGACCAAACTCAATATGGTTAAGAAGACAATTTAGGGTAGTCTGGTCCTGCAGGTCACCGCCTGCGACACTGATGGCGATAACCGCTTTGCCGTCCTTAAGCACTATTGTTGGTGTCAGCGTGATGCGGGGGCGCTTACCCGGCTCGATACGATTAGGGTGCCCCACTGTGGTATTCAGACTCCGAAGCCTGTTACCATGCGCTACTCCCAGCTCGCGGCAGAGGGCATAGGGACCGTTACCGCTGGGTGTAGCCGCTACAACGTTTCCCCATCGGTCGGCAACAAGGCAGGTTGTAGTGCCGCCGGGGCCGGGCCGATACGTGCCGCGTCCCTTGATAGCTTTCATGTTGACAGGGTCGCCCGGCCGGACCTCTGTAGAAGCTTTATCCATGTCGATTAAAGGACGGCGGAGCTTTGTATACTCATCGGAAAGAAGCGCCTTTATCGGTACGTCCACGAAAAGCGGGTCTCCATAATACTCGTCGCGATCTGCAAAGCCTAACTTCAATGCTTCGGCTAATACGTGAATGTAGTCTGAGGACAGATGTCCCATTTTCTTCAAATCAAAACCTTCCAGAAGCCGCAGTGTTTGGCAAAGATATGGGCCCTGCGTCCACGTATCGCATTTGCAAATGGTGTAGCCTCGATATTGCACCTTGACCGGGTCCTCCACACGAGTTACGTGCGCAGCAAGGTCCCTCTTGCGGAGGAACCCTCCATTCTTAATATAAAAAGCCACTAATTCGTCGGCCAAATCTCCCTTATAGAAGCGGTCTCTGGCTGCCTGCAGCTTCTCTTCTCGAGTACCAGGCGTCTCTTTTTCTGTTCTAATGAGCTTTCGAAAAGTGATGGCCAGATTCGCATACCAGTCTTTATCGCCGGAATCAAGTAATTCAAGGGACGGCGTTACTACTTGTTCAAAGCTCATCGTTCCGTATAGCTTAATTGTCGTAATACAGAGGCTCAGGGCGCCGGGGACAGGTGCAGCTTTCATACTCCCGTTAGCAGGAATACCATTTTTGTAATACCAGTCAATCGCGTTCTGGTCGAGTGGTGCGGCTCCGAGCCCGCACAGGACTTTCACCTCTTGTTTGCGGGCATCATAGATAATAAGCGGTATTTCAGCGCCTATAGCGAAAGAGCCGTAATCCGTTATGCTGAGTGCAAGAAGCGTGGCTGCCGCTGCATCGGCTGCATTGCCGCCTTGTTCGAGTATGGAAATTCCTGCTGCAACAGCTTCTTTCCCGCCGGCTGCTACTGCTCCGCCTTTTCCGGATGCTTCCCAACCGATCTGGGATGCGCCCGACGCGGCATACATGGTCAAGCTTGATTCTTCGCCTTCCTCACCATGATGGGCATGAGGTCTCGTTGAGTAATAGAACCAAACTTGATCTTTGATCCACTTGGCGTCCTCCTCACTCACGTAATCGGAGGGCTCCTGTGATGAGATTTGCCAGAAACGAGGAAGTTCCCGGAAGTCATTCTTTCGAGGATCCTTGCCGGTCAGGTACGTAAACAACATGCAGCCACTGGCATACTGAGCAAGTCCAGTCCCATGAACGCGATCGGCATACCAGTCCTCAAGTTTGTATCGATTCAGGGCATCAAGCCACAACAGGTTTCCTGGTACTAGAGTAACATTATGACGCTCCCCGTTGATCTCCATGTTTTCCAAATCAGTTCGAAGCCTTTCATAGATTTGCGCAACAGGATGCTCCAAATCCGGCAACGTGTGGAACCCGGTGTGCATGTATAAAACAGTTTGAGCGCCGGACTCAACGATAGTGCGGTGTATCTTGCCCAGTGCTGCTACGTTCTGCTCGTAAGGAATATGCTGGCCATAGCTTTCAGGTCGCTCAACCCAAGCTGGTATGAGGTATCCCGGACGTCTTGCCTCCAAGATGACGTAATCGAAGCGGCTGGAACGAATTAGTGAATGAATCTGATCGTTTGCAGCAATTTCTGGGAGATTTAATGGGATTCGTCCAAAATTGAGGAACTCTACCCCATGAGGATTTGCGGGTTCGTTTAGCTGGCTTACCGCTTGGTAATCGATACCGTCCGCTTTACAGAAGCCTTCAAAGGACTGATATAGACCGCCTCCATAATAAAACATGCTATTCCCCAGGAAAAGCACGCGATGGGATCGAACATCTTGTCCAAAGGTCGGTGGGCTTATCATGAAAAGAAGCCCAATAGTGAAACATTGAAACCAAACTCGCATTTGCTAATTCTCCAAGTTACTGGTCCTACCTCATGATATTGGTAAAGCTTTATTACGTCTATAAACATCAACGGCTGATTCCAGCACGTTGTTACGCTGCTCGGCCCAGTCCCGACGTTGAAGGTCGCTGATATGAACCGGATACAGAATATACTTCAGAA
>DATKYR010000125.1:0-8693 GCA_035528395.1 Sedimentisphaerales bacterium | reverse complement strand
CAACGCATTATCCCAGAAAGCATTGACATACCCCAGCACAAAGGTAATGCCCAGCATCTATTCGGCACAGCGCCGACTGTTGCTAAACACATACGTTGAAAGTGTGATTTTGAGCTGAAAAATGGGTCTGAATATTATCTCCAGGGGTTAATAGCGGGGCGAGTTACGAACATACGACCTATCAGATCTTTATGTCGGGGTCTGCGTGGCCGACAATAGATAAGTCTTAGATGTGTAAAGAGTTACAGAAATTCGCGGCTCCTGTCTGCGCAGATCTTGCCCTGAGCCCATTCGGCTGCGCTCAGGGTAAACTCCGTCGAAGGGGCAGCCAAAGGTTTAAATGGGCGGGCATCTGTGGCTTCGAGGTAGTACAGCCTGTATCGGCTTGGCTCGTCAAGGCCGAGTGAGTCGGAGCTGGGCCGAGCCAAAACTCCATGAAAATGAAAAAATCAAATGTGAGCCTTCGATACGAAAAACCACGCATCGCAGAAAATTTTGTCATTGGAAGTGAAAACAGGTCAGAAAAGCACATACAAAAAATATACAATCAAGAACAAGCAGCCGAAAGATACTTAAAAGCTTTCTCAAAACGAGGGGCAAAGTTGACGGAGCTTTCCTCTGAATTAAGACAGGCGATTGTGAAGATGGTTCAATAATTGCAATAAGTTTTTTCAAAACTTGAGCTTTACAGTTTATCGTTTTGGTGTAGATTAAGAAAGCTCGTGTTAATGAGGCCCTGGTTGTTGGCTAACAAACGTAAGTTTCTGTAATTCAAAACATGTTGAAAGGGTCTATGCCAGCCTCCAGAATCTCGCACAACGCCCCTCAGCTTTCACTTTGAAACGTCCATATGGACCTGTTAACTATCAAGCAAGAACTCATAGCGAGCTAAGGTGTTATATTTGCGAACTTTAGAGTCGGCAGAGTCTTGCGGCGTCTGCCCTGAGCGTCAGTTTTGCCTTACAAATCGAACTGCTGCTCAGAGCTGAGCAATTGGCCCAGGAGTTTGTGTCTTGCCCGTATACCAGATATTGCACATTCTGGCCCGATTTTTCACTTGAGAATCTGGCTTTTGCGGTATAGACTTCTGGCAGCGAGTCAATCTTGATTACGAGCTTCCGGGCCAGAGCGTTCGCGACCGAGCGCAGCTTTAGTCTGACGCCGACAGGGACGGAGTCCAGGACAATGATGTGGTCTACACGCACGTACTGGACCGTGGGCCTCATGGAGTCGTGAGCCCAGCGGACGCGATTTGAACGACGAAAGGCATGGGGTGTTATGCGGAAACCATATAAGACCCCTAATAAGAAGGAAAACTGGCCTAAGTCGTTTCCAAGGGATTACTTACGGACTTCGGGCAAAGGGGTGTTATACGGACACTTAGAGAGGTCCGGCGTCTTATACGGAAACCATATATACATTGTTATACTGAAAAAATAATTGAAAATGGAAAAATCAGAACTAAATAATTTGCTAGAGAGTATTCAAACAGAGATATGCAAAAATCCAGCCGATATACAAAAAATCAAACTAAAACTCGAAAAATTACTAGTATATCTTTGTAGCCCTAATGGGCGCATAGATGAAAATTGTAAATTTGTAGATAACTATTTTTGTTTTCAAAAAAATTGGCCTGAATATATAAAGCATCTGCCGGAAGAACTATATGCTATTCTGTGTGATATTGGTGGTACATTGCATGATACAGTAGAAGATCCCAAGATTGCATCGAATTTTGAAAGTTTACCGGAGCAATTATTGGATAGAGTAAGAAAATTAACAGTATAACAACTCAATAGAGCGGATGTTTCGCTCGCTGAGCTCGCTAAACACCGCTCATTTCGCGCGTTGTGTGTCATAGGCTTATGAGGAAACTGAAATGGATTTCACTCGAGATAATGAAATTGCATCTTGCGGAATGGGACGTCCGCATGTTGTCATCCTAGGAGCTGGTGCAAGTCGAGCAGCATTACCCAATGGCGACACTAATGGGAATCCACTACCCTTAATGAACGATCTTATAGAGCTTCTTAACCTGCAAGATCTCCTTGACAAAACCAATATTTCTTATTCAGCTCGCAATTTTGAAGATGTCTACTCTGAAATACATACCATTGCTTCATTCTCTCCGATCAGGCATGAGCTGGAGACAACAATCTACGATTATTTTGACAATCTTGTCTTACCTCTACAGGCAACAATATATGATTACCTTGTACTTTCCCTTAGAAATAAAGATCTGATAGCAACATTCAATTGGGATCCTTTCCTTGTTCAGGCAATTCGGCGAAACAAAAGTGTTGGCAGCCTTCCAAACCTTCTTTTCTTGCATGGCAATGTGAAAGCTGCTTGCTGCATAGACGACAAAGTCCTTGGCTTTAAAGGAAACCGTTGCAGCAAATGTAAGCAACCTCTGCAGCCAACACGACTATTATACCCAGTTACCGAGAAGAATTATGAATCAGATCCTATGCTATCAGCCCAGTGGAAAGACATGCGAAGCTATATGGCAGACGCTTTCATGTTTACTGTCTTTGGCTATAGCGCGCCAATATCTGATGTGAGCGCAATTGATCTTCTTAAGAAAGGATGGGGTTCTCCCAACCAGCGAGTAATGGAAGATACCGAAATCATTGACATCAAGTCTGAAGATGATCTTACTAGCGTTTGGGATTCCTTTATTCATTCGAACCATTACTCCGTTTGCTCAGATTATTTTGAGTCGAGCCTCGCTCGTCATCCACGGAGAACAGGCGAAGCTTTACACATGGCTCAAATAATCAATGCCCAGTGTGCCGAAGGAAATCCAGTTCCCAGAAACATCTGCCTCAGTGATCTACAGTTTTGGTTCAAAGAGTTGCGCGATGTAGAAATCAAAAACACACAACATGCGGCTGCACCTGGACGGCCTAAAGGCCGCCGGTGAGCCGCGTCGTTAGGCATTAAGTAAAAGAGAAGGATCAATGAGACTTGTCCTGGTATGGGTAGTTCTCTTGCTTGCTGTTTCCTGGACCTCGGCCGCTATTGGCCAACCGCAGCCGGATGTTGGCGATCAACCAAAAAGCGAAGAGGCCATCGGATTCGAGGTTTTCGCAGGTTTCAAGAGGATCGAGAAGGGCAACCCGATCATTGCCCTCGAACCGCCGCTGTGGGCGGCGGCGACCCACGCCATCGTGGTTGACGAGACGGTACACTACATCTGGTGCAAACGCGAGTTCGGCAGACGCTGGCTGATGATGCACGCTACGGCTCCGGTGGGCGACCTCACCGACATTACTCAGGACGCCCGCAACCCCATCCTCGTACCCTCGGAGAAAGGTTTCGACAACGCGGCCGTCGAGTACCCCTTCCCTTTCCTGAATCCCGCCGACGACAAATTCTACATGTACTATCGGGGTAAGGGAAAGGCGACGCCCGAGCAGACCGGCCTGCTTGTCAGCGACGGTGACATGGGGAAGTGGACACGCGTCCGGCGGACCCCTGTGATTGGCGCGGATACCGAGCATGAGCGAGACGGCTCGACGCACCCTTCCGTCGCTGTGGTGGGCGAGGTGATTCATATCGTCTACACGGGTAAGGCGACGCGGTCGTATGAGGACGGACTGACCATGTGTCATGCGACCGCGCCGACGAGCGACCCGGCATCAGTCACGAAGAATCCGGCCAATCCCGTCTTTAAAGGCAGCGGCCAGGCATGGGACAGCCGGGCCGTTCGTGAGACGGAATTGTTCAAGGGGCCGCGGTACTTCCATATCCTGTACGGCGGCTACGACGGCAAGGTCTGGCGGATCGGGCACGTCCGCACCCGCGACTTCCGCACGTTTGAACCGAACCCCCACAATCCCGTATTCACGCCGTCGGCCAGCCGCGACGCGTGGGACTGCGACGGCGTGCTGACGCCCCAAGTCATCGAGATAGGCGAGACCTACTACATGGTCTATGCAGGCAAGAAAGGCAAGGAATGGCAGACTGGCTTGGCCAAAATTCGGAAGCCATAGAACCTTTGCCGGTTGCGGCTGAAGAAGTTGCAGCTGCTCAAGAGCTGCCGCAGATACCTGCCAATACCACGGCTGGTAGAAGGAGAGTTATTCTTATACAATACCGTACAGGCAAAACCGCACAAACTGCCCAACTACAGCCTCGACACGGACGGCGAAGAGCCGCCGGTCAGGCGAAACGTTCGATGACAAGAACGGGATTACCTGAATAACCTTGGAGTGCGGGACGTCCTGCTCATGCAAGGATGATTGCGATATGAAAGCCAAAGCGTTTTGTGTTCTCGTAGTAGTTGCTGTTCTGGGCTGTAAGGACAACCCTGTTCCGGTCAACCCGTCGGCAGCTCCTGTTTTGAAGGGATGCGTCGCGGACGCGGACGGGAATCCTATTGTAGATGTCGATATCACACTTTACGGCGGCTTGGACACTCGGTGGAAGGTTGCCTCTAGTCAAACTGACGCGAAGGGAGAATACGTGTTTGACCCTTGCCGGTACGGTGCAATGATTCTCGATGAAGAGAATCAGAGATGGGACTACTTCATTGGCATGACGGTCTCACGCCCCGGCTTCAAGAGCGCCAACGGAAAATCATGGTGGGATGTTCGCGTTCCCCAGATTGACCGACACATGATTAAGAAGGACTTTATCATGGTTCCCGATAAGAAGAAGCATGAGTCATCGAACAAGCCGGATGCAGGCGACGGCAAATAGCCGCGCCTGATCCGCAACGTTAGCCTTAGAAAGAAAGGAGAACACGATGACTTTTGCCTACCCCGTTGGGACGGTCGGCGACTTTGTACAAACTCTTAGGCGGGATCTTTGGATGATTCAGAACAAGTGTGGTGATGATGATCTAGTCCTGCCAATCGGCATCTTCTTGGTTGTTGACGAAGACAATGGCGGTGATGCCACTGCGCAAGAGCTTGTCAAACGCCTCTTCCTTCTCGATCGTCAGTCGAGACACTCGATAGATTTCTTCTATCTGGGATGGAGTGCTTTGCCCGAGACCGATAGAGGCTCGGAACAACGTATCACCTTTGACGTCGATAGGTTCACCCAGTGTCTCTCTGCATTGAGAGACCACGGCGTCACGAATTTCGGTGGAAACGCTGACCTATTGCTCGTGGATGCCAAGTGTTCGGGCCAGGAAATATCACTGGAGTTCGATCGGGCAATAAGAATCGACCTTTCTAGACGAGTGGCCGAGAAGGAAATGGCCACGCTTGGAGAGTTCCTTCAGAACATCATTGCGGCTGCGCATAAGTTGAATACAGAGGAACCTAAGAGACATGTCGAAGAGGTAGGAGCAGTTTACGTAATAAGCGATGACTTGGGCATTCTATATAGTAAGGAGTCCATCTTAGACTGGATACTGGACAAGTGGGGCAAGATCATAGGTGCCCGCCGCCTCAGAGACTTGACGGTGAGAAATATCGGGCCAAAGGTAGACTTAAGCAGCCTAGATAATTGGGCGTTCAGATCACTGGGCACTACAGAAGGCTAACAAAGGGATCAACTCGGACCGGCAAAAGCTACGGCTTTTCCCGTCCGGTTATCCGCAGCGTTAGGCAGCTTCTCCATTTGACATTGTTATATAATAGGGAGACGAGCAATGGTAAAACAAACACTAAAACGTAAATGGAAGATGAATATTCTGGACCTCTACACGAAAAAGAGCAATCTGGCCGATAGTCCAGCCGTTCGCTGGTGGGGGCCGAGAGGCGCGCAGCGATTCTTGCTGGCATGGACCCTGTGTACGTATGCTAGCTTGGTAATCCTCACTGGTTTCGGATTGGCCGCGTGGGGTCGCGTTGACGTTAAAGAGCACATAGTAACCTTTGTCTTTTGCTTCGTGGCGTTTCTTTTGGTCTTATCCACAGGACTCCTCACTCGTATGCTCATACGCACACTCAATGAACTTCGCACGTTGGAATCATCAGAAGCACGAAAGCAAGCAAATGATTCTGCCTAACCAGGGCGATGGAGTCCGACCTGCTATGCCTGGGGCTGTCCAAATGTCCCCTTGGGCTGCGAAGATTCACAATGTTCTATGCGTGTCCCGTGTCGCCAACTCAGGCGGCTCATCGCCGAATCGTTCGCCATCAAGATTATTAAAGGAGATAAGCAATGCAATCGGAAGACAATAGACTAATCATTAATCTCAACTCATTAGATTCGGATACCTTCAATAAGATCATGTCATATCGAAAGGACAGTGATACAGCCGTAGCGGATGCACTGCGAAAGTATCTTAAGTCAGAAGAATCATTTGAAGATACAATGAAATGTCCAATATGCCACCTAAGTTCAGGTAGGACTATCCCGTTGAAAGGTCTGCCGATTCTAGAAGCAGAGAAGCGTGGTTTCATTAAGATCAATAGTACTCAGTCAAGAAATCGAGCCAAAGAGATAGGAATGTATTTCTGCATCTGTCCAGAGTGCCTCTGGTGGGGCATACCAGACAGTACTGCGCGTCGCCTCTCATAGAAACAGGCGAACAATTCAATCGAGCGGGCCGCATCGGACGCGGCCGCTCATCTCCATCCGTTGGGCCGAAAAGGAGAACCGATGACCGATTCCATAAATCATGAGCCGCTTGAATATCCCTTCGAGTATGCCAAAGATGGATTTCCGGAGTTGGATGATCGAGACTATGCTTGTATTCTCCTGCCCGACCTAGACTACGATGCACAACTTAAAGCGATTCACAATTTACTTCAGCGTCATCGGAAAACCGAATCCGCATTGAGCGACGAGATTCGTGATATCGAAAACCACGCTCGACAGTTGACAGGCTTTAGAAATCAACAAGCCGTGGACGAGTGGGTTGAACGATTGCATGATTCTGTTTATCAGGATGCGGCACACAGCATGGCAGCGGTCGGCATGCTCGCGCCATTAGTTGAGTCAATCTTTTACCAGGCATTGTTAAAAGTGCGTGATCATCTTCTCTTAACGTCATTGCATATGCAAAGTCACCCTCGATGGCAACATAATGACGACAAACAGTGGGATTGCCACTTTATCTGGCGAGGTACCAAGTGGACGAAGGATCTTGTCGCTGGTATTTATGATTTAGCAGAGGCAGTTGGCCTTGCAGACTATCTGCCTGTCGACCTGAGGCAGAAGCTTCAAGCTCTGTTCGGATACCGGAACAAAATGTTTCATCTCGGCTTCGAGTGGCCCATGAATGAGCTACAAAAGTTCGCAAAACTCACGAATGACTGGCCAAACGATTGGTTCAGAGCTGCCAAGCGCGATGGCACCCCTTGGATCTTCTATATGACCGAACCATTTGTGTCTCAATGTGCTGTGGCGATAGAACAAGTTATTGAGTCTATTGGCGTCTTCGCCCGTGACCTCATGGACGATAGTTCTGCCCAACATCTGGCTTGATTGAGACCGCTCGCAAGCTCGCGTCTCATCAACCAGTGCGTTATGCCGGAGACAGACCATGACTCCCGATGAGCTCATTGCATCGTGTCAAGACCTGTTTTTGTTCGCCCAGGTCCTGCGGCGCTTGAAGAGCACTGCGCAACTGAAGGACTTCATCCTGCTCCAGGCCTTGCGACTGAGACAGCCCACTATTCACGAAGCTGTCCTGTTCGAGATAGAGGGTGCCCATTTTGATATCGAGACGACAGTTACGGACATCGCGATTCTCAGACGGGGTCCCCACCTTGCACCTCTGTTGGACTCTTTCCACCTGTCGCTTGACATGGACAGTTTGACGGCATTCAGGGGCAAGCTCTTGCACAGCATACAACGCAAACGCTTCAACACGGTGGCGGCACCGCATTTCTTTGACAGTTTATCTGATCACTACAAGCTGGATGCGAAGTGCATAACGTTTTCCGAATTTCGCAGCTCAACTCCGGTCGTTGAACTTACCCAGGGCATCGTCGCAATTCCCATCAGGGATTCATTCCAGACGCTCGTCTTGGTCTGTTCGGCCGGTCACGCTAGGGGCGATGCGATCACTGGACCAGAGAAAGTGGTTCTTGCACTACTCGGGCATATAGCAGCTACTGCCCTCACTGTTCGCCGGATCGTTAGGGATGCCACAGCAGTTCTTGAGAAGACGTCCCCGTTGTTGGAGGTCCTTCAACATGACACTGGCGCCTTTCTATTCGCAAACAGTGTGATTTCATCGTCTGCACACGATCTACTGAACCACTGCGATCAAGTTGACAACTCTGTCCGCAACATCCTTGCTCTCACGGACTCTCATCTGCCAGAGCATCGGGACACTGTTGTCGAAACGCTGCGCGGCTCTATCTCATACATTCGGCAGTGCCTCCGGACGATCGTTGACGTGTCGCGGTTTAGGAAGCCCGACAAGGGCTCTTTTCAGCGCGTGGATGTCAACCCAATCGTCACACAAGTCATCCGTGGCCTCGAGTGGCGTCTTACAAGAGACAACAGCAAGATAGCCTTCAACGCTGAATCTCGTCCATGCTTGGCACGATGCAACTCCCACCTAAGTAGGAACGCATAAAGTATCATGCAGCTTTTTTGTTAACATCATCATGATCAAACATAAATCCCATCTTTTTGCGGTGACCATTGACACAGGCAACACCACGACGAAAGGCCGCGACCAAATCATCTATACCGACAAACAACACATTGGCCAATACCGTGCGTTTGAGGTGACCCCAGAGCCGTTCAATCAGGTTCAGGCTCGGACAATACGG
>DATKYR010000124.1:0-23706 GCA_035528395.1 Sedimentisphaerales bacterium | reverse complement strand
CCGCTCCCGGACTTTGAAAGCAGCCCTCGAATTGTGACCTTCGACAGGTCCTTGGATTCCTGGCGGGCTTGCCATTGTTTGACCGGCCGCAAAAGGTCATCGGTTGTATCACCATTGAAGTTCTCGCTGACATAGCGAACCTCAATACCGTGGGTGCGAAGCAGATATCGATAGTATCCGGCCTCATCGTTGTCGAGGCGTCCGAAGCGTTTTATGTCATATACCGCGATAATATCGAAAGGACGGGGCGAGCTTTCGGCATCTTTGAACATCTGCTGGAACGCCCGTCTGCCCAATGTTGATGTGCCGCTGATGGCATCATCAACATAGAATCTCAAGAAGCGCAGGCCGTTTTCAGCGACATAAGCACTGATAGCGTTTTTCTGGTCTTCGATGGACTGTTCCTGCTTGTCCGTGGAGCGGCGGACGTAGCCGACGGTCCCGTTCCCTGAGCCTGTAAGACTGTCTCTTCTAATCATGTAAGTAGCCTCTAATAAAAGGGTTACATCTACCCTATAGAGCCATATAGTAGGGATTATAGCAAGTCTATTCTGGGCTATTTGCCCAATATATTCGCTGTTTTTTTGGCCGGTAGAGAAGCTGGTTAAGGTGGTTCTGAAGACCGTTTTGGGGTGTATGCCGCTGGCTTTGGTCCAGGAGCCTGCGGTGTCGAACTTACGATGCCACTTCAAGGTCCATAACTCTTTGAGTCCGACTTTTCTGACAGACCAATCCATAAAAAGGCTGTTTATGTACCCATCGTGCCGGTTAAGGCAGAAACGCTTCATTTGACTACCAAAATGCCCTGGCTCACCATCATATGCAGGGGGTTCGTCTGTATGGCGGGGACAGCCACCGATCCACCAGCAATCTAAAAACACTGGTATCATATATGCACCTTTAATATTGGGAGTCCGCCAGTAATATTCAATGGGCAATCGCTCCCGCAAACCAGTCTTCGCTAGTGGTGGGTGACAAATCCAGCTATTTATCCCATAGCTACCGTAATCACCTTTCGTAGTCCAACCCTTACCGTCAAATACGCCCCAGGCTGAAAAGAGATTTCGGCCTCCATCACTCACAGGTTTCGTGGCCACCGGACAACAGCACAGATTATGATTATTGCGGTAGTAGGGCCGTAACGCCCCCATCCACATATCGTTTTTGGTTGTTGCTGCCCCCATGTAACCTTTCGTGAAATAGCCGCTGTTATCTTTGGTATACATTCCCCAGATAAGGCCCCATTGTTTGAGGTTTGACCGACACTCATCTACTTGTTTGCGGCTGTCACTACCAATGGCCCCAAGGTTCATCAGCAGGAATACAACACAGAATAAAGTAACAACAAGGTCTTTCTTAGTGAAAGTTTTTTTAGGCTTCATAGCTTTTCTCCTTAAAAGTGCGTTTTGACCCTCACTTAGATCAAGTAAGGTTCTTCCAAATCGACAATTTTCGCCAGATATGATGGATCTCACTGTCATTGTAGGGGACTTTTTATATTAAATCAAGCCAAATTAAAAAAGTACTGAGCGTAGTTGATTTTGCTTGTGTGTTAGCCGGTCCCCCGGAAAAACTCGTCCTCTTTATTATTGTAGTACTTACGTGAATTTGCCATGGGCGACTGAGTATATGTCTGTAATGAGTGTGCTCAGTTTGTTTTCAAAAGCTCCTTACTTCTCTCTTATCATCGTTATTTTCTCATCACGTTTATTAATGCCGAAAACCACCTTTTTTACCTCGTAAAGTAAAATCTGGTAAAAAATCTAAATTTCTTTAGACTAAAATGGTTGTTTCAGTCGTTTCTAAATATGACAATCGATTGTTGTGAGTATTGGCGAACGGAAAAAGAATGCTGGAAGATAGGCTGCTTGTCTGGAGGTTCAATCGCGGGGACACAGATGCTTTGCGTGACATCTATGAAAAGTATCGGGATGATCTACTCAAGGTGGCCGCAGCTCTTTTGAATGACAAAAATGGCGTCGAAGATGTTGTGCACGACGTTTTTGCATCTTTTGCACAAACTGCGGGTGATTTCCGGCAAAGCGGAAGCCTAAAAGCTTATTTATCAATCTGTGTCGCCAATCGTGCACGAGATGGAAATCGAGCGATTCTTCAGAGACAAACTATTAGTTTAGGTAGAACTGAGCCTGTTCTACCGGATCGAAATCGGCCAGATAACTCTGCTATGTTTGATGAGCTGTCTGAGCAATTGGCCCGGGCTATATCTCAGCTTCCTTACGAGCAGCGTGAAGTAATCATTCTCCATCTGCAGAGCAGAATGAGATTCAGACAAATAGCTAAGGGCAAAGGAGTTTCACTGAATACAATTCTAAGTCGATATCGATATGGTTTGAACAAACTCCGTTCAATTTTGGATGGTGAATAAGAACAATGAAGAACATAAAAAACATAGAAAAATTGGTTAAAAGATCATATCTCAAGAATCTATACATCCCTGCTGATGCCGAAATGGATGAGAGAATTCTCGGCGATGCTGTGACCAAAATGGAAGAATCGAGAAAGACAAAGTCGGTGTTAGTAGGACCACATATATGGAGAATAATCATGAACAATAGAATCACAAAATTAGCTGCCGCAGCAGTAATATTCATCGCGATGATAATACTTGGGATCAACTATATGGGTACACCTATCGATGGAGCAAGCACCGTATTTGCTGCCGCGATGGATAGCATAAAACAGGCACGAACTTTTTCATGCATAACGATATTCGAGGCAACATATGAAGATGAGGGGAAAGATGGGAAATATCTCTCAAAAACAAAGAAAATGTTCAAAGAGCCCAATCGTGAGCGGCGTGTCCAGCTAACTTCACCATGGCCCAGATTCGTTGGAGAAATACGTATTACAGATTTCAAAAAGCGTCAGGAACTGACTATTAGACCGGCCGAAAAAACCGCTATTCTTTATGATAAAAGTTCCGATTACTACGTCGATGACAATACTGGCGAGTTGAAACTTACAGAACTCAATACAAGTCTACGTGATTATCTGCTTAAATTGAGTGAGGAAGCGGTTGAAGATCTTGGCAATGTAGAGCTTGATGGTCAACAAGTACGGATGCTTCAAACACATAAGAATAGTCGGGTCACCGCAGTATGGATTGATCTGGAAACCAACTTCCCGGTTCAGATTGAACATAAGTGGCCGGACCAGATACGCTCACCAGTATTATATAAGTCAATCCAAATAGACACTGAACTGGATGACAGTCTTTTTAGTCTTGAGCCACCTGAAGGATACGATTTAAGAAAATTTACAGGAAATTGGCCGGATGACAAAGCAAGAATGGGGGCCAAGATAATGCATTTGGGTAAGCTGTGTTTGTACTATGTAAATAAACACAATGGCCAGTTCCCAAGTGAATTTGTGGATCTTTTAACATCAGGTATCGTCACGGATGAGGTGCTGAAGAAGGTGCTGGCTGCTCCGGAAGAACCGAATGGAACACCTGTGTTTCGATACCGCAAGCCGGACACAAATGCAGAAGACCGATCAATAGAGATCATGTTGTATGAGGTTTATGAAGAGAAATCGGTCGATGATCTGGTAGTGGTGACAATGTTAGACTCACATTCCGAATTGCTACCCGTTCAAACCTTGATACATCTACTAAAGCCATGGCCGGACTACAAAAAGAAGCTTTCATTAAAGATGACACACTTACATTGGGGGTGTATTCATTTCGCAAAGGAACACGAGGGTAAATACCCCAGGGAAATAGCAGATCTTGCCGGTGGAAAGTTCTCAGAAGAAATAATTAAGCGCTTACAGGCGGCACCAAACCAACCGGACGGCCCGACTGTTATTCGATACCGTCCGCCCCATGCCGATGCGGATCCTTCGAAAGAGGTAATATTATACGAATTATACGACCAGTGGTCGAATGATGGCGCTGTGGTGTGTTATGCAAACGGCGATTGTGAGATTATAACCAATCAAAAACGATTTGAGGATTTAACAAGGTAATTATCCGAAATCTTGTACTTCCAGGAAATCAAGCTTGAAGGCAATAATATATCATCGTATATTTACGGCTATGGGAGATCGCTTCAAGCTGGAAACAGAAAGACTTACAAAGTCGTGGATGCAATACGACAGAACAACGTTGCGCAACTACCTTGTCGAAGACGTGGAATATCCACACTGAATGTTTTATTGCGGCAAGAAGCTACAGAAGTGGACACCGTACGCTAATCCAGGGGTGTTAAATCCCTGCCCTGACTCATTCTCACGGACAAGCAGCACATAGTCCGTGCTGAGGGATTCAATATTAATGACCTTGATGAGAAAATAACGATGATAAGAGAGAAGTAAGGAGCTTTTGAATATAAACTGAGCACATGTATTACAGACCTGAGGCTAACAGAGAAACAAATTCCACCAAGCTGGTGTACGTAAACCCTTGTGAATAAACAAGGACGGAGTTTATGGTAGGCACAGCCGAAGGGAACATGTTTCTACGCTCTTCGCAGAACCGCTGTCACTGTGGCAGCGAGGTCAGGAGATCCGTTTACAGTTCAAAAACTTCTCGGTGATGTTGACTTAACGATGGCAACAAGATACGTACAGGATGTTTCCGAACAAACTGACAGAGTGATTGAAAATAGTAGAGAGTATGTAATTCAGTTAATGAGATAGCACGTACATGATCAGGTTGATGCCCATCTTTATGGCCTCGTTGTAGCCATGGATACCCCTGCCCCCAAACCGTCTCGTTACATTAGGGCCGAACCAGGTCTGAGTCCGGTCTGCCCAGCCGCAATGTATGTCTGTAGAAGTGAGAAGTACTGCCAGTCGGTCTTCGATGAATATGCCTCGCGGCGGCCAGTTCATCCCCTGAATGTACGGCATCCCTACCCGGCTGAGATCGTAAATGTTGTGAAAAATCTCGTGCCCTGTGCTTATCTCTTTAACGGCCGCCTTGCCGAACAGGTGCTCCAACAGTTGGCACGAGCTGTGGTAGAAAAAGTCACCAGGGTCATGAGAGATACAATCATCCATTAGAATGAATCCGCCCTGCTCCACGTAGCTTTTGAAATTCTGTTTCTGCGCGTCATTGAATGAGTAATGCCCCCCTGCCGTCATAAAGAGAAACGGGAGCTTGTGCAGATCGTCGGCATAGTTGAAGTCAACAACGGCATTGAAATGGTTCACGCCGCCGCGGCTGGGCCTGCCTCTGCGCATTCCCGGAATGAGCTTCACCTGGCATCGGACAGCCTTGCAAAGCTCGTCAAGCAAGTAGTTGTCACCGGCGGGTTGAACATTCCATGGGTCATTAGGGCTTTTGTCGTCGAACTTCACTCGGGCCATGAAGAAATCGTAGTCATGGAGATCGGGTGGAATAGCGTGGCCTGGCGCCGCTGAACGACCTGCCGGCAACGCCGTTGAGGCCGCCCCAGCTCCCAGCATGGTTCCCACCATGTTTCGCAGGAATGTTCGTCTGCTTCTCATCTCGTGCATCTTCATTGACCTCGTAGTGATTTGGTTGCCTGTGTTTGTCTGAAGTAGAATTGTGCGGCCCGGGCCCCGTCTTTTCCGCTCCGGGCGAACAACCAGGGTTGCTGACTGGGCACACCGTCGCCATCGTCTTCCAGCAGGGCGTTCTCAGACTTGTAACACTTCTCTTGCTCGTAGTACGCATCCAGCTCTCGACACGTAGTTTGGAACGCCTCCAGCAGTGAAAGCCGGCCGTCGGCATCCTCATCCGATTTCCATTGCAGCAGTGCAGGTACGAAGTACTCGCTGAACCTCGGGCTGTCGTACTGATCGCTGCGTGCGGAACAGATGACGATGTTGTTGGGGTCTGCCAGGCTTTTGAGGGCTAAGCCGGCGCAAGGGCAATCCAATACGATCAATCGCTGCTTTGCCTTAATAGCTCCCAGCCACTGCACAAGCTCTTCGTGGATGATGTCTTCACCTCGCACATTCAGCCGTAGTGTACTTGCTGCGCGATTGGCTTGTCCAGTGTAGTAGAACACGAATCTGTCAATGCGCCGCGTGTCCGAGACCAAGCTTAGGAGTGTCCTTTCAAGGCTCTTGCGCGTGCACGCGGTTACGCCTGGACCAAAGGCCAGTGATTGCTTGTCACAAACAATATCAATGGCCTCTTGGTTGACTCCGAGCTGGTCCCCAAAGAAGTGGGAAAGGCCGGCAATTACGCGCGCCTCGGCCTGACTCGCCTGAGGATCTTGCAGAATGCCGCCACATATGACAACATGCCACGGTTCATCCTTGGTCAGCGCGCAGCACTGGTTCATGTTTGCACTGACAACCATCAGAATGCCCAGTATGCATAAAGTACTACCAGCCATTTTCTCAGTTACCATTTGTTCAATCCTCAATCCCAGTTGCGCCTATATGAGTCCTTTCGCTCGCCTCAGGAACCATTGCAAGACCAGTATCGAACACAAGAACGCGAACACCCGCCATCTTGGCCATATACGCTGGAGTTGTCGGTCCAGTCCGCCGGCGCGATACGACTGGAACCGATTAAATGCCTCTGCGGTTGCGCTGATTTCCCTGGCGTCAACGTACTTTGCGCCGATATGATCACAGAGCGCTTGCAGAAATTCCTTGTCACAGCGAGTATCATCCATTTCGTGTCTGACGTCAGCAAGTTCTACAGCGACCGCCTTTTCTCCCAGGTAGAAGCCGCGATGTTCCACACGTACCCGGGCGAAGACCGAGGTGCCCTGGAAATCCGGTATCGATGCCATGTATGTCCCCGGCCAAGCCTCTCTCATGATAGTGATGCGGTCGTCGAATTCGAGCAGGACGGTGGCCTGCTGCGCCGGGGCATAGGTCTGATCTTTTACGCAGGTTTCAAAGATGAGACCTGTCGCGTCACCGGTTCGCCTGACAAATACTTCGATGCGGCTCTGTTTGCTATGTGGGCCCTCCACGTCGGTGACGATGTCACTGAGCAGTTGGAATAGGGGGCCGCCCTCCTCGTCCTCTCGGTAGAGTTGATAGATGTTACGGCTGTTGAGAATGGCGGTCTTGCCTCGGCCGATGCGTTGGGTGCACAACAGGACCTGCTGTCCGCATCGCAGGACAGTGGACGCGGCAGGTTTCTTCCTTAAGCGTGAATAGGCCACGTCGATGTCGTCACCTCTACTTTCGTGACAGACGGCCTCTGAGTAGCGTTGGTCTCGGCCTTCCTCGGTGATGCTCAGACCGTGCGTGGGACCCGTATCCATCGGACCATCGAAGTCCACGGGAACCAGCGTACAGACCTTACCGATCTTACACCCCTCCAGTCCGAAGGGCCGCTTGCCCGGCAAGAAAACGACGGAGCCGCCACGCTTAGTGACGAAGTCATACAGTCCTGCGATCTGCTCGTCGGAGAACTGGTCAAAGCGACAGGGGCCCAACACGATAAGGTCGTACTGATTGAATTCGGCGGCGGATCCCGGAAAACGTACGAGTCTATCGGCGCGCTCCTTCTGCAGCTTGGGGTCTATTATTGCGTCGTATACGAAATCGAGTTGTACCCTGGCATCTCGCGTGAGGCACTGTCTGATCCTGCCGATGTCGAAGCCGGCCACTTGAGAATAGAGCAGTACCCGCAGGGCGTCGTCCGCCCGGACCTCGACCAGACGCATCCGGGCGTTGTTGTGCACGTTCAGCTCCCCATCCACCGCGTTGGCCACCACCTTGACCTCATCAATGCCGGGCGCCAAAGCATGCGCCGAGAAGTAGACGTCGTGCCGTTTGTCTTCTTGAGGGACCCTGACGGCTATGCGGTCGGTCAGGACGTCGTTGATCCACAATTGCACTTCCACCGATTGCCCATCAAGGTTCCGCGCGGCGATCTGTGCCACGATGTCGTATCGCTGCTCCACATGGACCGATATTGGGGCCTTTACGGCTCCTACGACAACGTCTTTGAGGGGCCGGTCGTCGCCGCACCCGACGATCACCAGCGGACAATCACTGCGCTGCAGTTTCACATAGGACAACACCTGCTTGTTGTCTACCTGTCCATCCGTGAAGACGATGACCCCACAGAAGCTCGACGCGACATCCCCATCGGTCCCACGTTCTGCCTGCGCATATCCGACCAGCTTGGCCAGGGCCGCTTCGAGGTCACTTCGATCACCCCAGCGCGTGCCGATGTCCTGTCTCGAGATGGCCCGGCAGTCACTGTCGAAACCGTACCATCGACAGCGTGGTCTGTCTGTCCGGCCGTTGACGAAGTGTTGGTCAAACGCCGCCAGGGCTTGATCCAGGCGACTCTGCAACTGGTCAGAAACACTCATACTCTCGCTGGTATCAAAGCACACCAACAGTGTGTTCTGCTCTTTGCGTTCGATCCTGCGCACTCGGGAGGGATTCCATGTCAATACTATCAACACGAGGATCACAACAAAACTGAGAGCACCGAGCACCCAGCGTAAGATCGGCAGACTGCGCAGCGTGCCGGTTCGGAATGAGCACACCAATAGTGTCGTCACCACACCCACGATCAGGAGCGTTGCGCTGTGGCCCGGATAGTCAGTAAAAACAATGTTATTCATCACTCTGGGCGGCTCTCGGCCGCACTTTCGAAGAAGTCATTTTCCTGATCATAGAACCTCAGGCTCCCGCCGCTGGTTCTACCCACACGACTGTTTGGGCGCTTGGTGACTTCCATGTCCTTCGACAGGAAATGCCGGGCGGCAAACCGAGCGGCGTCGACGATGTCCTGATCGCCACCGCCCTTGACGGTGAGCACCGGCCCGGACCGCCCCGAGCGGTCGCCGCCAACATTGGCATTGTTAGGGGCACCTGAGGAGGACATCGAATTGAGCTGGGCAGTTACGGCCGCCAGGTCGTTCAATAGTTGCCTGCGCTGCTCCGGTGTGACGGACTTGTCGTAGGCGTTGGCCATGTCTTCCAGGTTCAGAGCCATCTGTCTGAGCCGTTCCGCATCGTCCTCCGTATAGGAACTGGCTTCTTGTTGCATGGCCTGCCTGGCCATCATAAGTTCGCGGCTGATCGCACTGACCATGGCCGGAGCCTCCAGAGCCAACTGCTTCGGATCGTGCTGGTCGTAGTACTGCTCGGCCAGAAACGCTTCGAAGCGATCCATGGCGTCTTTGGCCTGCTCTATGTGGGCCCGGGCGGCTTTTCTGGCCTCGACCGGGCTGGACCCATTGCTGTCTTGGTCTAGGCCGATGGGCATGCGCGCCAGTTGCTCTTCCAGCATGGACAGTTCGGTTCGCAACTGCTTCTGCTGGGCTCTGAAAACCTTCATGATTTCGGCCAGGCTCGCCGGCGTGAAATTACCCGTCGCACCGCTGGCCGGCGCCAATGCCCCCTCTACGGTTCTGTCCTGCATCTTCGAGGACCCCGCCGGTCCCTGCGGGGTCTGGCTCGGCTGCCCAGAAGGGGGGCCATCGGTGACCCAACTCTTCTCATCGTTGACCTTCGCTCGCTTCTCCTGCTTCGCCTCGACGTCCAGAAAGTGCAGGAACGTTCGGTTGAGCGTCTCCTGCTCCTTTGCCACCTGGGCCAACTGTTGATTCAGTGCTTTCAACTGCCATGCAACACGGGCGCGCTCCAGCCGGGTGAGATGTTGAACGTCCTTGAGTTCCAGCTTGTCCGGCTTCTCTTTGGGCGCGGCGCCGCCTCCTTTGGGATCTCCCTGGATGATATCGTCGACGAGCCGACGCAGGGCTCGATAAGCCCTCGTCTCCGGGGCAATGGCGTTTTCCACTCGGTTGGCCAGCAGTTCGGCCCGCGCCAGTTCGAAGTCGTCCAACACGGCGTTGATGGCGTTGATGTCCGTGCCGTCGAACTGGTATTTGGGATCATCCCGAATAAGCTCCAGGTTCTTGGCTGCGTACTCGATATCGTCGGCGATGGCGACCTGTTTGGTCCTGTCACCCTTGTCGGGCCTTTCCTGGTTGGCCAGGCGCCAGGTCTTCTTGAGAAAGGCCCGGGTATATTCGAGTATCTCAATCAAGCGATCATGGACCAGCCACTGGTCCCCCTCCTGCTTGCGTCACCCAGGGCGGGGGGGACCGTCCGAGCCCTGAAGCCATATCCGCCGATAGGGCTTGATTTCCAGAATTATTACATCGCTCCTGGCCGGCCGGGCGCGCGGCGTCGATCCGGTGGCGACGTCCGTGGCGCTGGCATAGAAGAGTACCGCGTCGCCAATGCCAAGGTTGTATTGCTCCAACTCGAGCACGTGATCGACTTTGGCTGTGCACGTGTCGTCACCGATCGTGGCGGGTATGCGTTCGGTGCGTCCGTCGCCGAAGTCCAGAAACAGGTTTGCATCGGCGATGCCGAAATCGTCCTTTATCTCGAATCGGATGGGCACGCTGGCCACATTCGTGGCCAGACTATCTCCATCGGGATGGAGCAGGGAGAACTGTGGGCGTTTGTCCTCTGTAATCTTCACTGTCAAGGGAGGCAGCTCTCTGCTCCACAGGCCCTCAGTGTCTTGCAGGCGAAACTCAATGAGTCCTTCTCGGTCGAGTGATGTGGCGAACGTGAAACGGTCACTGCCGTTGACCGCATAGGGATCCGTGCGATCATCGAGGTGTTTCACCTCAGCAGTCTCGAGTTCGCAACTGGCCTCCACGGTGATCTCGGCCATCGAACCTGCGAGGGCGCTTAACACAAAGTCTGTTACGGTCTCAGTGGTTGTAAACTGCCGTGTGCCGGTATCGAAGGATATCCTGGCGGTGATTCTCTCGATCTCCGGGAAGACGCATACGCGGATGGTGTGCCACGGACTCTCTGCCTGCGCCGCCGCGAATTTGTAGCGGTAGGTGCCCGTGTGCTCAAAACTACACTTACCCTTGAAAATGGTATCGTCGTCGGCCGTCCCCTCAATTGGCTGCAAGGTGAGCACCTTAAGCGGGTCATACGCAGGTTCGATGAGGGGCTCACTTGTCTCTGCCTTTGTCTGACGCCGCGCTTTCGCCTGTGTTTCGATGACCAGTTTGCCTGTCTGCGGTAATCTGCCTTCAATAGCTGCCTGTAGAACAACAGTCTCATTGGGTTCGGCGATTATATCCCCGCTCAGTGATTTTAGTCGTGTGGCGGGCAGAGGTTCCAGGGCCGCGGTCGGCCTGCCCAATCTGGCGGCATAGCGTGCCAGATACGCGTAGTGATTCCAAGCGAACAGACCCGTCACTACCAGCCCTACGGTGATGACGGCCGCGCACAACCACAGCTTCCAAGCGGGAACGGTAGTGGAGAAATCGTCATCCTTGGCCTCGACCCAAAACTGACGTACCATTCTGCGCGCGAGCGGCTCTGAATAGGGATAGTTCGCCTGTTGCTGGTAGTATTCAACGGCCGCCAGGAGTTGCTGCTGGTAATGTCTGACGGACTCGATATGGCTTGCAGCATGTTCCAGTCCAAGGTTGATGAACATCCGTCGGAAGAATGCCAGCAGCAGCCCGACAGTGATTGCGACCAGAATCACCAGAGCGACGCAGCGTGCACCTGTGCCGAAATGGGTGCGGTGGTCCAGCCAGGCAAAGAGCATGATGTAGACGCTGACGGAAAAGAAGATCAGTGCCAGCGATCTTAGGAGTACAAGGCTTACGAGCCGTTTTCTCACTTTGGCGACGCGTGTCACAAGCTCGCTCAGTATGTGGGCGGCGTTGTCGGGCATCATTTTTTCATCCGATTGACTACCAAGCTTTCTACCAGTACAAGCCCTATGATTATCCATACCAGCAGTCTCCACAGGGGCCGGCGCGAATCATTGCTCATAGTGGCCCGGTCCATCTGGTTCGATCGTCCTTCGTCACTGGACAAACTAGCCAAGAACCGGTCTATCTCGACTTGCTCGGGGGTGTGCAGGTCTGTTTCACCGACCGCGGGATTGATCCCGGCATAGCGAACCGGCTCAGACAGGGTTTGAAGCCAGCCGGTCTGCTCCGGATAGTGTCCCGTCAGACTCGGGCCGGTGACAGGGACCTTATGTCTATTGCCGGCTGGGTCCAACACCCAGATGCCCTGATTGGCCTGGGCCAGGGCCCGCTCGAACTCGAAGACCGGCAACGTTATCTGTTCTTCTACCCGAAAACCGTACCCATAGGCGGCACTGCCGCAGCCAAGTATCAACCGACACAAGGGTACGACCACGGCCCGCTTGGTCAGACTGCTCATGGTATCGTCCATGCTGGTATTGATCAGCAGGCTCTTGCCTGCGCCTTTGGCCAGAGTGTAGACCAGGCTGTGCCCCGTTTCAATGGGCCACAGGCACCTGGTCTCGGGGCCTTTCCGGCATGCAAAATGGCTCCACAGCGGCAAGTTGCCCAAAGTGTAGTTCCTCGCCGCCCTTGCCGTCTCCACATCGAGGCCCGCATAGGCGAAAATACTGTCGGACGGCCACGGCCCGGACAACACGTGGCGTTCGTCGATCAACTCGATAGGCTCGACACCGATAACGCCCGCGTCATACAGGCGCTGCGCGGTGGGAAGGTACATGTCCCGGCTCACGAAGAATACCGCCGTACCTCCCTTGGCGAGGAAACGCTCCAACTCATCGATGTCCTGGCCAAGGCCCTCGCTGATGTGTCCGCAGATGAGGATGTCGCTATTTTCCAGCTTGGCTCGGTCAAGCGTCGGCCCTTGGTTTCGCCGAATGATCAGATTGTTGTCGAACTCTGCCCGGGAAATCGCTTCCAGGGCCTTCTGGACCAGAAAGCCCTGCCTCTTGGTCCTGCCGGTAATCAGAACACGCTGCTGCGGGCTGCGTTCGATCTGCACTCCAAGGAAGTACGTATCGTCCGCTGCTAGCGCGTCCGGGGGACTCAGCGCGATCTCGACCGGTAGGAAATCGTCGCCTATCATCTGGCTGTTGGGCTTGAGTTTCAGTACGTACTTGGCCGATCCTGCCGGCTCCAGCTCAATCACGGTATCATCAGTAGTCACCACATCGTTTTTGCTCTCCGCCGACGCACCCAGCAGGCGTTTCTGGGTTACGGAGCCTGAATTTTCGACCTCGACGAGGAGTTCAACGATACCTTCCCGGTATCGCAGCACTCTGGCATCCTTGACCAGCGCATTCGCCGGCTTACGCGCAGCGATGATATCGTAGTTGACATCCTGGAGTCCGTCGATGGATTGACATTGCGCAAGGGCCTCCACCGCAGCGGGGGTGAAATCACTGACTATGTACACAAAGGTGTCCTCATGTTCCTCAATCGCGACACGAGCAGCAGCAGAGAAGTCCGTCAGGTCCGCCTTGTGGGCCGTGGCCGTGATCCTCTTTAGGGCATTGACCGCTACCGCAGCCTCCAGTTTGCTGCCACAGCAGCCCCCGCAGAAGGTGTATACATCGAACATTGCCGGAGCCGCTTGATGATCTCTGACGTACTGGATGGCCTTTTCAACTCCCCTATCGAGGTGGGATTGTCCCTGGTCCTGATATGTCATGGAGAGCGAATTGTCCACCATGATGAAGTGATGGTCCGGACGATCGACCTTATCACCCTGGAGCCTGAGAAAGGGCTCGGCGAACATGCACGCCATCAGAGCGACGATGGCGCACCGCAACAACAGTATCAGCAACTCGCGCAGGCGTCTGGTCGCCCGGCTCTGCTTCTGGCTGACCTCAAGGAAGTCGATCATCGTATACGGGATCCGCTTAAACCGGGGCCGAATGAGCAGATGAATCAGGATTGGTCCGGCAACGGCCGCAATCCCCAACAAGAAGATTATCTGTCCAAAGCCCATCGTCTATCCCATGACCTTGCGCTTCGCCAAATAGGCCATGAAGGCTCGATCCAGCGATTCCGACGTATTCATCAAATGGTAATCAATATCGTTGCGGTGCGCATTTGTCCTGACCTGTTCCATGAACCGGCCCACGTTTTGTCTGAACGTGGCTTGTATGGACTTGGGAAACACCCTGACGACCCGGCTGCTCTCCAAGTCTTCGAATTGCACGAGTCCTTCATAGTCCAGCTCGAGTTCCTGCCGATCCAGGAGATGAAACAGGATCACGTCGTGCTTGAGGTATTTGAGGTGGGCAAGTCCACGCTTCACATCGTCCACGTCGTCCAGCAAGTCGGAGATGAGAATGACAATCCCCCGGCGCCGTGTCCTCTCTGCCAGGTTGTGCAGAACGTCTGCAAGACGCGTCCTGCCGTGGGGCTGGTTGTGCTGCAGTGTCTTGAGCACCACACTGAGATGCGTTCGTCGCGATCTGCCCGGAATCCAAGTGCGTATGTCCTCGGCAAACACTCCCAAGGCGACACAATCGTGCTGCATCAGCATGAGATAGGCCAGGGCCGCCGCCAGATAACTGCCGTATTCCAGTTTCGTGACGCTGTCTCCTGACGCGAACGACATGCTGCGGCTGCTGTCCAGCATGATGTACGCGGTCAGATTCGTCTCCTGGAGGAACTGCTTGATATACAATTTCCTGCTTCTGCCATACATCTTCCAGTCCAGGTACTTCGGGTCATCTCCGGCCTGGTAGGCCCGGTGGTCGCTGTACTCCACACTGAAGCCGTGAAAGGGGCTGGGATGCATCCCGGTAAAGAATCCCTCCACTGCGCAGCGGGCCACCAAGTTCATGTTCTTGAGTTTGCTCAACAGGATCGGATCAACGTACTTGTGTTTTCTGTGTGCGGTCACGCGTCATCCCCTGTCTTGAAGATTTCGTCCCTACTTTGGCGGGTGTACCTTGGTGATCAGGTCGTCCAGGACCGTATCGGCAGCAATGCCGTCTGCCTCGGCATTGAAGTTCACCGTCACCCTGTGCCTCAACACCGGCTTGCACACGGCCCGGACGTCATCATATCCCGCCGTCACGCGCCCATGGATCAAAGCCCGGGCCTTGGCCGCAAGCGTCATAAACTGCCCCGCCCTGGGCCCGCCCCCCCACTTGAAATACTGGCCCACCATGTCCGTGGCCATGGGATCCTCCGGACGCGTTGCCCGTGCCAGGTATACGCCGTACTTGATGACCGCATCGCTCACAGGCGCCATTCGGACAATCTCCTGGAACTGGAGCATATGCTTGGCGTCCAGCACGGGTTCGACGTTACTGCCTCTTCCCGTGGTCGTACGTTTGACAATGTCGCACTCGTCGTCAAGCGGTGGATAGTCGATGTGAGTCATGAACATGAACCGGTCCAGGGCCGCCTCAGGTAGATTGTACGTGCCCTCCTGTTCGATGGGATTCTGCGTAGCGAGCACAAAGAAGGGTTTCGGCAACTCATAAGTCGTTCCTGACGTGGTGACCTGTCTCTCCTGCATGGCCTGCAGGAGGGCGGCCTGGGTCTTCGGAGGGGTTCGGTTGATCTCATCCGCCAGGACCACATTGGCAAAGATCGGGCCCCTAACGAAGTTGTAGCAAGGCTGCATCGTCTTTGGATTCTGCTGGATGATGTCCGTCCCGGTGATATCCGACGGCATCAGGTCCGGCGTGAACTGGATGCGATTGAACGTCATGCGCAACACTCGGCTGAGCGAAGTGACCAACAAGGTCTTGGCCAGCCCTGGCACGCCCTGCACCAGGCAGTGTCCGCCGGCCAGCATGCAACACAGCACGCTCTCGATGACCTCATCTTGCCCGACAACAACCTTGTGTATCTCTCGTGTCAGCGCCGAGTATCCCTCCACGAGTTGGTTCAACACTGCTTCTTCGTCAGACTCTCCGTCTCTGAGCACGGGGAGTGTCTCTTCAGATCGCTGCATACGTTGCCCCTTTATTCGCTGGTTACTAGTCATATTGTCCTATGCCTGCTTGGCCGGCATACGCGTATGTTGAGATTGGGTTACTATCCCCTTGGACATCGCGGCTTGCGAGCCAATTCACAGACCACTAATACTTGCCATTCTTCCTCATTGCCAGCTCGGCAGAGGATCCTTTCAAAAGAATTTTATAATCGGTTCATTCCCTTATTGTTTTCAAATTTCAGTTAATACGCCTTGTAAATCCCCAACCGTCACGTATGAAGCATTGTCGGGATACTGCTGGACAAAATTAGTTAGTGTTTCAAGGAAAAAACGATATGCTGATGGATTAGTTAGCTTGAGCCTCTCAAACCAATCTGTCCATACAGAGTCCTTCAATCCCTCCAGGGGTGTCTCGGTGTCAACCAGCTTAGTGATATCATGTTCCGACAACACCCTGAAGTATTTGTATAAAAGATTATATGTTTCTACAAGGTAGCTTTTTGCAACTTCAGGGTGCCCTGCATAGAACGCATTATGTGTCTCAATGATTTTTTGCCTTGAAATTTCGATAATCTTTTTAAGCTCCATAACTTATTTCTTTCACAAAATGCCAAGAGGCGGGCGGCTCGGATCGGATGCAGAGGCATTCCACAGCAAAAAACCCTCGCCGCCCGCCAGACTTAAAGTGAACGGCAAAGAAAAAAACGGCGGACGAACCAACTCAGGGGAGATGTGCAAGAGTCCCTTGACAGTAATCGCCCACCGTTCGAAGCACTGCGAAATCGAGGGCACGCCAAAGCCGTCTATGATTTGGGTCGTTGTGAACAGTTTTTTTGTGCCACCGGACCCACGTGGAACACAGGATTCAGAAGATTGAAAACAGCCGTTACAAAGCTTAACACTTTAAACTCACGAACTCCGCTCGCGCATACTCCGTCCCCGTCAGTTGCACACTGACTGAGCCAGTAAACAGACAAAGGCCCCTGTTCAGCAAGTTTGCGTACGTACTATTATTCTCTCGGGAAACCTCGCTGTTGCCTCATCTCTGAGATGCTAACGTTCCTTGAGATTCAATATCAGTACGACTGAAATTACCCATATCATATGCTTGGCTACGCAACCAAACATTCCAATTCCATGATAATATCAAAATCTTTCTTGAGTTGTGACCATTTGATGTCTTTTTTCACGCATTCCGCTACTCTTTTCCACAACGATACCTTCAATTCTTCCTTCGACCGGTAAAACCAGTTTGATATTCGTTTGTAATACGCTGACCAGACCGTTCATCGGTCACCTTGACGCCATCTTTTAATTCGATTCTAAATAACTCTTTAGGCAACTTCTCATTAATCCGTACATTAATCATCTTGAAGTCTCGATGGCTCCTTAAATAGTATTTGCCCTCGTTGTCAGGATCATGGATGTCGTAGCCCTGGATCATCGGGAACCAGCACCCGGACGCAATTTCGCGGTAACATAGTGTGAAGTGCTCAACACCCACTTGGCCACCACGTAAGGCTGCCAAACCGTAAAGACGCCTGTCTTTTACTCCAACGTACCAGCGTTTTGACAGATCTGACGCAGCATAAAGCCCCTCCTTCGGCTTCCAATCCAAAACATAGCAGTCAACACCTCGATAGTTCTGCTGACCAATGACAGTAAAGTCTTCAGGATACCCGTAATACTTCACGCGTTCGTTTACATCCCGTGGATCGAACCAAAATGAGTGCGGCTGCGACCGCAGCCAACTTATATTAGCAAATAAATTCTCAAATATCTGCTCAGGTTTGGACCCAAGGTAGTAGTGATCCCGCTTGCTTATGGAATCCTGCACGTATGAGAAAGCTTCTTTACCATCCCATATCTTTAGGCTCCGCGATCGGCCCGGCTCTTCCTTGAGAAAGTACAGCCGGTCCCGCTCTATCGCAAATTCGAGGAAATCTTCATGGCGAGGCTTAAGATCCCAGAAGCGATTTGGGTCCAATTCTGCATCGCAGTAGTGCTGCTTTAACTCGGCTCGCTTCGCCGCTATTCCTTTCGGCGTAATCGTCCATTTGCTCTCGGCACATAGGAAAAAACTTTCAACGTGGTGAATCCAGTTTTCACTTTCGCGAACCGCACGAACCAACTCAGCGGCAGTAGGCTCGGCGCTCTCGGCTCCCGCTATACAAGATGAGGTTGCAAAAGCATAAGCAAGTGTCGCAAATACATGTAATTTCTTCGCGTTCCACATCAGCTGTTTCTCGTATGCTCTTATTTAACTCCTTAAACCAAAATCCCTCCTCGGTCATTAAGAAAACTTTATCTATCTGGTGGACGCTAAAAACACGAATTCGTTACAGTAATTTTCTAAAGAACCAGAAAATTTTCTAGTTTTAAGCAAAAATTGCCTTGTGTCTTAACATAATTGAACAATTTAGCTTGTTTTTGCCGACATCCTGAATGAGGGACAAGTGGTTGTCTCATAAACAGTTAGCATTCAGGAGGCGAAACAATGCAAGCTCTTTCAAAATTTTGTTGTCAGAATAAGAAGTGCCCGGATTATGGGAAACGCGGTGCAAATAATCTAACGATATGTGGCAGATTCGGGAAAAATAACCATATCCGCCTGCTATGTTGTCGAACATGCAAGAGGCGATTTTCCGAATGAAAAGGTACACCGCTGTTTCGTATGAAACTTGATGAGAAAAAGGCCATATCATTGCTGAACCATATTTGCGAAAGCTACGGAGTACGCAAAACCGGCCATTTGGTTGGCGTGAATAGAAACACTGTTGTGATGCGTTATTCACACCCTGCCGGCGAACATGCCAAAGCACTCCACGATGAGTTAGTCGACCTTTCCCCCAAAGACAGTTGAGGTTCAATTCTTGGACTTGAGGATCTTGTTTTCCAGGCGAAGGTACTCGTTCTGGAGAGTTAGCTCACGGAATAAGGTCCGGACAATCGTGGCAATCACTGGTAGGCCGAGCCATTTCGCTGGCTGATCAGAAGGCATTTGCGTAGGCATAACCATCCTCCATGTTCAACTTGCATCCATGAAGGCCGCAGGATAGCATAAATGCATGATTTGGCAAGGCTTAATTCGGAGGACTGCTGGCTCGGCTGAGTAAATGCACCCTACGTCATCCAAAACCAGAACGGCTGCGGTGAAAAGAGAAGACAAATGGTTATACACCTGTCTTGATCCTTTCGATTCAGGAGGAAAATCAGGGTTTGGATAGAAAACCGACTGTGGAGTTCATGATGCGCTGCCGAAGATACTCTTGCTGCTTGCCTGTCTGCTGCTCCTGAAGATCCTTGAAGCTGGCACGACAAAAATGACAACCCATTATGGTCAGATGAAAGTCCACGTAGTCGAACCACTCGGGTGACAGGTCCTCTAGCAAGAAGGCACCCAAAGTACTGCGCTTTATACAGCTCAGGCGTTGTTCTTGCCAGATTTCGGTTAGAAGATTTTCAGAATACGAAATAGAGATATCTGTTGCGGGATAACGTCCCGCGACATCCTCCCGGATGCGTTTAAGACAGCGGTGCTTAAAGACCCTGACTGGTCCATCATCCACATTGAGTTGCTTGGCTATCTCGCTGTTCGAAAGCTGGCAATAGAACAATAATTCAGCCATTTTCAGATTATGCAACTTCTGCGCCTTCTGGAAGCCCTTGACAAAGTGTCGTAGTGCCTCTGTTAGGGCCTGTCGGAGGAATTGGTGCTCTTCATCGTGACTGACACACCAGCTAGTGCTTGGACTAGGAATGCACACGTATGCAAGCGCATTAGCCGACGTACCGTCTTTGTTTTTACGGTAGACATCCTGGATCAGGCACACCCTTTTTGCCCACTGCGTCCGAACACGATTGACAATCTCATTGCGCAAAATACCGAACAAGTAAGCTTCAATGCTGACTTTAATTTGGAGACTGTCTACTACTTTAACAAAAGAAGTGAACGTATTTTGAACGATATCTTCCGCGTCGGCACTCTGAGAAACACGAGCCATCGCGAACCTCAAAAGCCGACCCTGGTATTCGTTGATCAACTGAGACCACATCTCAGCATCCCCACGCCGAATAGCTTCCAATACACATCTGTCTGTTTGACCAGGATTGCTCATATACAATTATACGATAATACTCGCCAACTGCGGTTCCAGTCGGTAGTTATCATTCTCCCCTCATTTTACGGAATTAGTCCATTGCTGCTTTACCTATCTCGGCTTCGCTTTTTCTATCAACATCAATTCTATTGACTGGACCTAAATATTGGTCCAGCCATTTCATTATTTCTCTATGGCACTGTTTATGATATTCCCAGGGGATGCTGTGCCCTCCGGGAAAGACAATATGCTTCTTGTGTGTTTCTGGTGTTCCCAGAAGATTAAACAGCGGTCTTTGGGCCGTCTCGTATGGGAAAATCGAGTCATCTGTGCCGTTAATCATGAGTATCGGGATTTTGACGCGAGGCGCAAAGTTGGCCGGGTCGGAGGTAGGGTGTCTCTGGCAGGCGCAAATGCCGCCGAGAAGAAAAATCCCGACCTTGAACCGATCTTCCAGGGCTATCATTACCGAGCCCATTAGGGAACCCCAACTTAACCCGGCATAGGCGAGTTTATCGGTATCTACGTCCTGCCGCGTCTGGAGGTAATCGATAGCTCTTCGCATATCCTGCGACCTTTGGATGTACAGGTTCCTGCTTTGAATCCCATCAGGTGGATATAAAGATTTCTCAAGACGGCGCTCATAGGTCCCCTTGTAGAAGGGCACAATTAGTGCACGGCCGCTCTTCATGATGGCGACCATCTCATGCCTGTATGCCCTCTGATCCCATGGACTAGCTCTGGCGTCACCACCTGGATACCAGACCACTATCTGATACGGTGGTTTCACGCCGGTTGGTAAGTGCAGATAGGCGATGACGCGCTCGTCTGGATAAGCCGCATCGAATGTTATTCTTTCCCTTCGGCAGTAGCTCAAATAGTAATCGACTGATTCGACTCTTGCATTCAATTCAGTGCGGTCATACTTGTACCAAGTGTTTATATACGAGTCTAAGACCTCATCGGAAACCGGCTTAAAGCTTGTAAAATCCCGATGTTTGTATTCAATGGGATCAAACGCAAGATCAGGCACGGCGTCCTTCCCACCCAAGTATTCCACGCACCGCAGACCATTGGCAACGTCCCTGTCCCACGGAGACCGAAGCTCCCCACCGGTGAAAATATACTCGGGATCGCCCCAAGCCCCTCCTAGGATGTTTCTGAGCTGTTCAGCGCCTTCTATAGCATTGTAGCACCACTCTCTTACGTTGCCCGCCCCATCATATAGCCCAAACTTGCTCATCACCCCATGGCTGCCTACGGGAGCCGGACCGTCGCCGAAATTGCTCAAGGGGGAAACACGGTAAGGAAAGTTGTTTGCCCCGGTCGCCAAAAGCCAGTGAAAGATCGTCGGAAGGTGTTTGCCTCTGAAACGGGCATAGGCCGAGGCTTCGTACCAACTAATACCACCGACCGGGTAATCAGCCTGTCCTTCGGGATATGTTCCATCGCTCCAGCCGGCCGGGCCGAAAGAGCCAGTCTGATCGCGGAACTGTTGGATGGCCTGTGACCACGCAAGAGTCTCGCCGTCCTTGACGAACTTTTCTTGCCAGTATTCAGGTTTTTGGTAACCACCGCTATCCACAAATACCTTAAACTGCCTGTTGGTTACCTCGTATTTGTCTATCAGAAATGTGGGCGTCGAAGGAATGGTCCGTGTGCCGTGCCACAGATAGCCTTGGTCAGCTTCAGATGAGGGTATAAATACCATATCGGTCGCGAAACTGCCTACCCTGTGCAAAAGAAAGTCTATATGCTTGGCCGACAGACCAGCCGGATCGACAGAGGGCGGAGGCAAATCGTTAGACTGGATCACCTCCAAGCTTATGAATCCGGCTTTCTCTACTTTCCACCGGTGTGTGCCAAAAGGGATCCTGGCATGCTCAATTGGAGAGCGGCCGAGGTACTCCCAGCCTGTACTGTCAACGGAGTGTTCCCCGATAAAAATCTTTGCGCCGGTTGGAGTTGTTGTGATAGAATAATCCCGCGATAAACGAGGCCAGCGGTCGATCAGCAAGGGATCATCCGGGATGTATCGTTCGGCCCTTTTCGCAAGGACAAATGCAGGAAAGTACTTGTTCTGTGCGGTGAGCCGGTCAATCTGGGCCATGGCATCTTGTTGTGCCCATTGCGTGGTGTAGTGTTCCCAAGTGATAGAACCAGCCACGACTGTCGCCAACACGATACCTGATACTAACGCGGTTGTGACCTTGCGATGAAGGACAAATTTTGCCAACCGGCCTACAGGACCCGATCGCTTCGCCTTAATGATACGGTGGTCGAGATAGCGACGCAGATCGTTGGCAAACTCACCGGCGCTTTGGTAACGCCGATGCGGCTCCTTCTCAATTGCTTTGCAGCAGATCGTCTCCAGATCGACCGGAATACGCCGGTCGATCTGTCGTGGCCTGAGTGGTTCTTTGTTGATAATTTGATTAATGATCTGTTCTTGTATATCCCCCTCGAAAAGCGGTTCAAGCGTCAACAGTTCATACAAGGTCACGCCAAGCGAATATATGTCAGAACGGTGGTCCATCTCTTTCGGATCACTCTCTATCTGTTCGGGGCTCATATACCGTGGCGTCCCTACGAAGGAGCCTGTAAGTGTCATCGCCCGCTCCTCACAGATCCGCGCTACTCCAAAATCCAGAAGAACCAGCTGACCATCACCAGTCAACATCAGGTTGGACGGCTTGACATCGCGATGGATGATACCCTCGCTGTGGGCATAGTCGAGTGCTTCAGCCACTTCGCTAATCAGGCGAGCCAATGTATCAAAGTATTCCCTCTTCGACGTGCAGTTGCGAAGTGGGCAAGAGGCCTTTGAAGTGGTCCCTATCTCGCCTTCTGCCTGAAGGTGATGTTCAATGTCAGATTCTTCTGGAGCCGATGAGGTGTTTTGTTTGGCCTCCAATGAGTTAGCTACCCGGAGGTTCTTAATGATTTGATCGAGATTCTCACCATCGATCATCTCCATGGCGTAATAACAAATTGTGTTCTCAGCGCCTTCGGCAAAAATTGTGACGATATTAGGATGGCGCAGTTTCGCGGCAGCTCGGGCCTCACGACGAAACCGCTCAACCGCCAAAGCATCCACGGCGAAACCCAAAGGAAGAACCTTCAGAGCCACGTGGCGATTCAGGGATACTTGCAGGGCCTGGTACACTACGCCCATTCCGCCGGCGCCCAGCCGTCGCTCGAGCAGGAAATCGCCGAGCTGCAGGTTCGGCTCCAACCCAAAAATAGGGTGCTCATCCACCGAATGATTCGTCTGGATGTCGCCGTTTTCAGCTCTCTGTAGAGCCGGTTCTATTCCAGCACGCAGTCGAGCAACTTGTGTAGCACACGGGTCACATATTCTGAGATGACGTCTCCATGCTGCCAGTTGATCTGCAGGAGCATCCTCATCTACAAACGCCATAATATCTCGCTGTGACAAACAACCCTTCATCGGTCCACGTCTCCCATAAGCATTTTCCAGAATCTCAATATCTTATTATAATCTTTTCTCAGTCACAAGACAACTGGTCTTGCCCACAAAAACACAAATAAAAGGCTAAATCATAAAAAGTTTGCTGGAGTACGCGGCGAATTTGTCCCGGTATATCCAGAGAACAGGAGATAAAACGAAATTATGGCTCGTGGACAGCAAGTTGGCTCCAACCTTTGTACTGCTAAGGACTACTGAGAAGGAGCGGATCACAAGCACATGGATACTACAGATGGCTTTGGCCCCACTTATTACAGACATGAGTTCAATTGTTGCATAAATTATAAGAAATTATACACTTTTTTTGGTTCTCACTCATGATATTGGTAAAGAATAACAACAAAATTGGGCATATTGAGGGCATTTTGCCGATATGTTATCGGACAAATTCTCAATTTTTACAAGGAGACCCAATATGCCCGAACAAAAATGCCATACAAACCAAGA
>DATKYR010000123.1:0-6403 GCA_035528395.1 Sedimentisphaerales bacterium | reverse complement strand
TGAGTAGTCGTGCACCCGCCGGCAGACGAAGGAGGAAAGAGGCGGACCGCCATTGCTTTAACATGCTATAGGTTCACGACAATAAACCATTTGATTAGATACAATCCTTCGCTTATACTCTTCGAGGTAATCTAACACAATATAGAGGATAAGCTGATGGCAACAATAACAAAAAAAGACCTCGTGGACCAAATCGCGGAGAGGACTCAAAACAAGCACGTATACCTGGCCACGGACTGTCGGGATTGACGTCATTGACCTCGTCAACACGCCAGTAGTAGGTGACACCCAGCTCGAGTTTTCCGGGGTCATAGGTCTCAGCACCAAGGTCCCTGGTGCCTTTATACTCCGGCGAGCTTGTATCGGCATTTTTCACGGTATCTTTATCTGTGCCAAAGTATAACTCATGCGAAGCAGCAAAGACATTCGGTGAGAAGCTAATAATCTGTGTCCGCTTTACATCCACAGCGCCATTAGCCGGGTCAAGTGCCGCAACAGCACCTTCGGTCGTGAAGCTCCAGACATCGCCTTTATGCATTTCGACTACATCAAACTCATCAACACGCCAGTAGTAAGTCTTAGCCGGTTTAAGTGGGCCGGGAGTATAGGTTATCGTTCCCTGAGCCGAACCGCCGGCTGCATTGCTGACTTCATCAAAATTGTCACCAAAATACACAGTGTGAAGCTTTCCACCGAATCCCTCTGTCCAGCTAAGTTCCACATCCACACTTACAGACTCGGCACTATCAATCGGTAAAGGATCATAAGCGGTTTTTGGAGCAATCGAAAAGCTCCAGATATCACCTTTCCAGGGACTGTTGGATTCGGCCTCATTTACTTCATCAATTCGCCAGTAATAAGTCGTACCTGGAACAAGACCTTCAGGCATAGGAAATCCGGGAAAGCCAGCAACGATAAATGTTCCTTCCTGGTTGCCAACGAACGTGCTTTCTATGCCGTTATTTACATCATCAAAATTCTCCCCCATATAAATATCGTGCGAGACGGCAAAATCTCCCGGGGACCAGGAAAGGTTCACCCATGTGTCCAGAATCAGAGAGCCATCTTTCGGATTGGGACGACTCGCTAACGGTTGGTCGCCGAGGACTCCCGCAAGGCCATTGTTCATTATCGCTTCAACATCTTCAGCCTCCAGAGCTACATCGAATAATGCAACCTCGTCGATGAAACCATCAAAAGCAGAACCAATAGTATTGGAAAGTACACCTATCCTAACAGGCTGATCATCGTACATTATCTCACCTTGTCCGTCGCCACTGGCTACATTTACACCATCCAGATATAGTGTCGCAGTGGTTCCATCATAGGTAAGCACCATGTGATACCATGTATCAGCTTCAAGCGCTGGGCCATTAAGCCATGTTGCCGTATTCCCAGGTCCGAATGCCAAAGCCGATTGTGCATATCCTTCTTGATGAACTCTAAATACACATCCAGCCATATCGTCCCAATCATTACCCGTCTGGAATATATGACCATATCCGTCAAGCTTTCTCGTATTGAACCAAGCCATGAACGTAAAGTGTGGGATTTTCATGCTTTCCCCGGTGGCAAACTCAATATAGCTACTTGAGCCGTTAAATTCCAAAGCACCGCCAAATTTGCTCTCGTTGGTCCACTCTGGACCATTAAGTGTTCCGTCATTCCCATTTCCAGAAGAGTCAATAGCTACATCCCCTCCCCCTTCATCGAAGAGCCAAATTCCTACAATAGTTTCGGGATCAACGTCGGCATAGCTTTGTCCTGCAAAAATCAAACTAACGATAATAAAACTGATACAGATTATGGTTAAGCGTGTCATTTTTTTCCTCCTAATTTAAACTGAGAACTGATAGGAAATTTAGCTCCGGCCACACACTGAAGCCTGATATTTTGGGGTTGTTCTCTATATAGAAATGGTTAATTGCTCAGATGTGGCCCAAGTCGTAGCCGATTCGGCAGTTGAGAAAGCTGTTTCGTTCTGGTTGGTACTCTTGTCACGAACTTTAACTTGGTAGGTATACTGTGTCTCTGGTTGTAGACCCGTATCCTCATATGTAGGACTATCTTGCCAGCCACTGTCATGACCACTGCCGGCTGTGCAGGCAAAGTAGTATTCCACACCACTTGAATCTGACGCTGCCGTAGCTACCATAGCGATCGAAGTGCTGCTATTCGCATACGGCACGGTCTTCCAGGTCATTGGATCAGGATCTGGGGCCAAAGTGTCAGGTTCGCCTACTCTGGCCGAAACTTTGACCTCATCGATATAGATATTATCCCCATTATTGCTGGCATTACACAGGAATCTGATCTTCATATCGGTTGAGAAGACATAGAGTTCTTCGTTAATATAGACGGTCTGATGGTAAAACTGGTCATTTTCAAAATCAGTTCCACTGGTGTAACTTGCCACGGTCTGCCAACTTGTACCATCAAAGTACTGTACATGGAAATCCTCCCCCGACTCCATACCCCTAGCATAGAACCAGAAGGCGCCAAGACCTCGCTTTCCAAATTTCGCAACTGCGGAAATGACAACCGATGACTGACAGCAAATTACTGCCCTCAACGTACGTCATATTTGTTAAGTCTCATAAAGGCCAGTGAGCAAAACAATACGGTGAAGAGGCCCAGCAGGAGTATGTCGAGACGGCTTGCCTGAAGGGCCTGGGTAACAGTGGGATAGGTGTATGTCATGTCTGGAAGGATTGCTTTTGACTGGTCAAATCCTTCCACGCGACTGTAGGTAGCGCCATGCCTGTCGCGCTTGACAATGATTTTATCATAAATTTCCAGCTTCATTTGATCCTGATATCTTTGTGCATTTCGAGTGAAGTTGTCCGGCTCGGTTACACCCGTACCTGAAAGTTCACACAAAATATACGTGTAGCTGCAAATCGGAGATACCCTCGAGAGATTCATAGCGATGGAGGACCGCACATTTTTTCTGCGCATATAGTCCTGCTCAATCTGCCTGAACTTGTCCGCGAGGCGCTTTTGATATCTTTCAGCAACAGGGGCAAACTCCTGATCAAGCTTGGCATTCGCCTTTTTGCCCGCCTCAGTTCGAGGCCGGCTCGCGTGCATATCGCTCTCCGGCGCTCCGTATTCCTCAAAACACTTTTTTCGCAGCGTTTCTCTCTCTTCGATAAGCTCATGGTCAATATCCTCTGCTATCATTCTCTTGTTTGAGTCGAAAACGTTTGCGCTTTCAACAGGGTAGAGGATATCGGCGACCATCGGACTTACTTTGGGTACCGCGAGCACTAATGTCACCCATACGAAGAATGCCAGTACAATCGAGTCTATCGATTGTTTTGTAAACGCGGAAATGCAAATACCCAAACTTACCATGCCCAGGATAAACAAGAACGTCACCCCCATGATGACAAGGAAAGCAGGCCACACATTCGATGATGCTATCGAGACATAAGGTGAAGCATCCAGGATGAGTAAAGCAATCAAGACCGAGATAATGAATGGGATCAGGAGTGCAACGTAGTTCCCCACGACTTTACTCAGAAGAATCCGGTTGCGCGGGATGGCGTTCGCTATCATCAGGCGCAATGTCCCCTTCTCTCTTTCGCCGGAGATAGAGTTAAAGGTGAAGATCAGAGCCGCCAACGACACGATGAACATGACATTGAAGAGAAAATCCGCTTTTCCGAAGAGAAACGAGTGAGGATGGTCGGCGATGGGCTCTTTAACTGTCCGAAAGAGTCCTGATCTCGCTGTCATAATTTTATCAGGCATGAAAGGATCGACACCCGAGGCAAAGATACTCAAGATTGATGGTGGTCTAAGACCCTGCGCCTCTACGTCCCAGGTTACTTTCTTCCCATAGCGCTGCCGATATTCCTGGTGTTCTCTTTGATACGCGGCCAGGCGCAGCTCGTAGTCTTTTCGGCTGACGTACATCCCCAGCGGAATAAGTACTACGCATAGAAGCGCCGCAATCACGAACCGCATATCAAGGACCGTTGCAGTAATTTCTTTCTTAATCAGAGTCTTAAGCATCTAATTCTTCCGAATGTTGCATAATCAGATAGCTCCTCATCGCACGTCATATCTGTTAAACTTAACAAAGGCCAGCGAACAAAACAGCACATCGAAGAGACCCAGCAGAAGGATATCAGGCCAATGTATCTGCAAGGCTTCCGTAAGATTAGGATAGCGATACCTCATATCAGGAAAAGAAGGTGGCTTCCCAGCGTTAAATCCCTCTACTTTTTTTTGTATGCCAAACATGAAATAGACTTTGTCATAAAAGGTTTCTTTAACCTGATCCTGGAACCTCTGGGCATTCCTGACGAAGTTGTCGGGCTCTGTAACACCCGTGCCCGAAAGACCGGATACTATGTACATGTAGGAGCTTACCGGGGAAATCCTGACCAGATTCATGGCAATGGAGAGCTGCACATTTTTTCGGTTTCTATAGTCCTGTTCAATTTTCCTGAGTTCACTCGCTATGCGTCTTTGGCATTCGTTGAAAAGCCGTTCGATCTGAGGCTCATACCTGGCTTTTAACTCTCGATGCCTCTTGTTTGACTCCTTTATTAGTTCCTTGAAGTCTGCCTCCTTGAAGTCTGCCTCCGACGGTTCACGGCCGAGAGTTCTTACTCGGGCTACAATCTCCTTTGCAGACTCTATTACCATCTTATCCACAATGTCCAGTTCTTCGTCCCGTTTAGAGTCGATTGTTTCCTTCTTGACCTGCTCGAACTCCTTCTCGATATCTTCACGGATCAATCTTTTATTGAAGCTGAAGATTTTTCCTGATTCAACAGGATAGATGAGCTCCGCAATCATGGGAGCGACTTTAGGTACACCAAGCAGGAACATGGCCCATACGAAAAACAGCAGCACAATCGAGCCCATCGAGTGTGATGTAAACGTGGAGATGCAAATGCCAAGACTTACCATGCCAAAAATGAACAACAGAGTCGCCATCATTATGACAAGGAAAGCAGGCCAGACATTCGATGATGCTATCGAGACATCAGGTGAGGCATCCAGGATGAGTAAAGCAATCAAAACCGACAGAATGAATGGGATCAGAAGAACAATATATTTGCCCACGATCTTACTCATAAGAATCCGACTGCGCGGGATGGAATTTGCTATCATAAGGCGCAACGTACCCGTTTCCTTCTCACCTGAGATAGAATTAAAGGTGAAGAGCAGAGCCGCCAACGACACGATAAACGCCACATTGAAGAGAAAATCCGCCTTTCCAAAGAGAAGGGACTGGGGATTGTCGATCCCGGATTTTTTGACCGTTTGAAAGAATCCCAGGTGTGAGGTGATGACTTTGTCAGGTACGAAGGGGTCGAGGCCCGAGGCAAAGATACTCAGGATCGATGGAGGTCTAAAGCCCTGTGCCTCCTCCTCACCAGTTGCCGGTGCCGCCGGGGTGCCGTGACGCTGCCTGTACATCTGGTGTTCCTTTTGATAGCCGGCCAGGCGCCGTTCATAATCTTTCCGGCTGACGTACATCCCCAGAGGAATGAGCACTACACAGAGAAGTGTTGCGATGACGAAACGAAGGTCGAGCACCGTTTCTGCAATCTCTTTGCCAACCAGTGCGCCAAACATAGTTCCTCTCCAGTTTGAAGTTGTCCGCTATAGGTTATGAACGCAGTTTATAAGGCGTTACGAGCTAAGAATAAAGCATACTACATACGGTTAATTATTTGGTCGAACCGAGATCCCGTTTTGTACTTGCTATGTAAGTTTAGACTCACGTTGCAGTAGAATGTTACAGATTATATGTACTTTTGCCAATATTTTTTCCTTTCGTAAAGTAATCGGTCAGTTATTGTATCTCTCGGATTGTTATTTTTAAATAAAGCCAACGTGGGCCAGGCTTAAGAGACTTCAAAGATGCATCTCGCTTTTGCTGTTGCTTCTTCCTGTCGTTCAGATTTGCCTTGCTAAGGAACGTGGCCGTGTTATTGATTGGGTCTACCACAAGCGATTCCGTGGCGTTAGTCTTGATCTGGTAAAGGCGGCCGTCCTTGCGAATAATGGCGTTGACCTTCCCTTGCAGGTTGGTCAGTGTCTTGTTGAACTTTACATGTGCAACCGCCACCTGAAATCTACACCCCAGGACCCATATTTTCAAATGAAAAATCCTGCGAGAATGTGCGATATTAGGTCATCAGCAATATTCTTTGACGATTCGTAGATACATCGTCGTTATCTGGGTCGTAGGTTCATAGCGGGGGCGCGTTTCGAACCTACGACCTTGCTCTCAAAGTCAGTACTTCGAGAGTCTCTTTGTTAATCAGAAAACAACGAGACTTTGTTAGAGAAAAAACAATAAAGTATTTGATTAGAAGGGCCTTGTTTGTTAGACTACTCTGAGTATTCGTTGGAGTGTTACAGCCGCTATAATAAA
>DATKYR010000122.1:0-7299 GCA_035528395.1 Sedimentisphaerales bacterium | reverse complement strand
TTGAATAGTCGCAAGCCAAAAGCGTAACAGTCACTCAGAAATTTCCCTCGAATTCGTGGACCGATCCCACCAGCCCATCTGGCGCACTGAGCCGCCCACGGATGACCCTCCATGAAATTACCGAACAAAACTGCAGAAAACTTTTACAAAGCACACATCACAGAAATCCGCGACTCTTGTCAGCCGACAACTCCGACATTCATTAAGGGGTTTTGAGCTCTATGTGGGAACCAGAGAATCGCCCAGATGCTGGTCCGATGTCTCTCCTCATATCTGAAGTATCTTTTCACAGGCCCCTTGATTCTCCTGTAACGTCTGTGTCTATAGCCGCTTCTTATGTGCTTTGTTGGTAGCTTTATCTGCACATACCTTGCACCACACCGCCAATCCGTCTTTGTTGGCCGCGCAGTGACTGGCTCAAGATTAAGATCGCTCACACCGCCGACTTTGAGGTTATCGGTTGTGTTCCAACACGGAGAGAAAAGGCCGTACGTGCGCTGCTGCTCGGTAAGAGGGTTCAAGGCAGACTTGTGTATATCAAGAAACTGCGATTTTGAGCTGAAAAATGGGTCTGGATATTATCTCCAGGGGTTCATAGTCGGGCCCATTTTTTAGCTCGAAAATGCAGAAAAAGGAGTAAAAAATCAAGAAACGTGAGAGAGTCAACAATTGGCCCAGCGGGGCTTGCCGCAGAGGGAATTATTGCCGCTAACCGGTTATCAAAAGTTAAGAAGAAACCAGTTAAGAGGGCTAAAAAAGCCAAAAAGAGGAAACCGAGTTCGCACGGAGGGAATCGAGTTAAAAGAAAGAAAAATTGCCTTTCTTAAGACGGCGTATTATCTGGATGGCGAGTCTAAAAGAAGAAGCCTCAGAAAAAAATACGAGAGAAGAATAGCATAAAATGCAATCGCCGCCCTAATGGACGGCGAAAGATCTCTTTCTACAACATGGTAGATGAGTCTAAACTAAATTATCGGATAAATATTCCCGCGAGTCAAATGTTTTTCCTAAATTTTTTCGGCAGCGCTAAGAAGTTAGCCTTAAATCAACTGCACAAGCAGTGCCGGAGCAGAATCCACCTGGACACCTGCTGTCCCAAACATGGCAAGCTGGCCAGGTCCGAGATCACCAAAGGCTATGAGTACGAAAAAACATGCCCTACATCTGAAGCCGCATGCACCTCTGCCAATGGCAATATCAGCCCAATGGGCAGGACAGTAGCTTTTGTCTTCAGTACTGGGCTGCCAGGGCTTTATGATATTATTCTTGGCTCGTTTTGCCCGATATATTTCGATAGGGCGCGCTGTTCCGAAACTTGCGTTTATTGCAGCCAGGATCATGGGGTGACCTATGGGTGTGAGGCGGCGGTCGGGCCGGCGGTGTCGCTCATGCTGACGAGCTACCTGTTCGACAAACCGGGATTCATGAACGATCCTGTGCCCGAGACCGCCAAGAACGTGCTAATCGCTGCCCATTGCGTCAGCGGCACGCGGATTTACGGGCTCAATCATCCGAAGGAGTATGCGCCTTACATTCTCCGCAGCCACTCAGAATCGAACCTGGGCGTTTCTACGCAGGTCCTCTGGCCGGTCGGGCAGTCGGTGACGCTCGTACAATTCTTCAGGCCTGACGCGCTCTATCTCGACACGGGTACGGTGGTCGGCAATGTCAACACGCCCCCGGCTGGCGGCTGCCGGACGAGCGTCGAAATCCAAATGGATGACATCGAGGATTGCCGAGATGTGAAGGGATTCCACCAAGTCGTCATCCTAGGGAATCACAGGCGTGATGTCGAGGCATTCTGCCAATTGTACGGAATCAACGTAGTTCACTCGCCCCGGACGCACGAGGAAATGATCAAGCCGGTGTAGAAAGCTGCTCAGACTTGACGCGAAGCATGGATCCGAATATGAAGGACAGCGTGTGAACCGAAATCATGCTCGACCAGGCAAATGAGTATTCAAAAACGAGTGACTTCCACATCTGCTATGGTTATATTGCCAGAAGCATCCTTACATTCAAGACTCAGTGAGAATTGCAGCGACACCTGCCCGGCCGGTTTGGCGTCAGGATTCCAGCAGCCGGTCAATCCACACGAAGCAAGGCAGATTGCACGCACCCAGTAACAAGACGCCCCCACAGTTGAAGCCCGGCCGCATCATACAAGCCTCAGCCTGCGAAGGTTCTTGAGACATTTCTCGACGGACTCGAGTCTTGGAGCGCCCCCACGAGCATACTCGACGATATACCATTCTGTCGAGCCCACGGCCTGGCACAGAGCGAAGAAAGCCTTCCAGTTGACGTCGCCCTGGCCGACGAGCGCATTGGGATCGGTCTTGCTGTACTCCTGGAGGTGTACGGTGATCGCCCGGCCCGGATACTTGTAGAGATAGGGCAGTGGGTCCGCGCCGCAGCGCATCGCGTTGCCTACGTCGAGCTGCATGATGACCTCCTTCCTTGTGTTGCCGTAGAAGGTGTCCCAGGGAAGCTCGCCGTCCATTACCTGGAATTCGATACGGTTATTCTGATAACCCATATTGTGATAACCCACGAACATGCCGTGCGGCTTGACTTTCTCGGCTATCTCGTTGAAGAGTCTGGCCGTATCGAGCCATGCCTGGTGCGACTCGCGGTACTTGCCCGGCAGACCCGCGACGACGAGGTACTTATTGCCGATCGTTTCGTTGAACTCGATCGTCTTGGCCAGCTCATCCCCGACTAGCGTGTTAATGCCGGTGTGCGTGCCGCAGCACTTGAGCCCGTTGTCGTCGAGTATCTTGCGCAACTGCTTAGCGGCATGCCCGTAGTAACCGGCGAACTCCACGCCCTTATAGCCCATCTTCGCGACAGCGGCCATAGTGCCCGGCAAGTCGCGCTTGCACTCGCTACGCACCGAGAAGAGTTGCAGGCCAATCTGCCGGCCTCTGTCGCGTCTTGTTGCGGGTCCTGCTTTCTGCCGGGACTCACCGGCGCCATGCGCACCCGAAGCCAGCATCGCCGTGACCGCAGCACTTTTCGCGAGCAGACCGCGACGCGAAACCATACCTTTGTTTTCTGATGACATTCGATTCTCCTTCTGTGATTGTTATAAGCTGACATTTCCCATTTGACTTCATAAACGGGCGATCAGCCATTTGCTACAGACTCTTCCGTACGTTGATCAATGCCAAAACAAAAACAATGCTTATAGCGTTTATAATGTTCTTTGTCCCACCTTTCGTGCAATTCCAGATAACGGCCGGCTCAGGAGGGACGCGTCAGCGGCGTCTCTCTGGAGCCGGATGTTAGCAGATGTCACTAATTGAAAAAGGATCCTTTATCCATTGCATTTAACCAACAAACGCTTAGCCTGAGTGTTTTCGGTAATTCGGTCGATAAGTTCTTTTTTTGTTATTGTTGCCATCAGCTAATCCTCAAACCAGGTTCTGTTAGATTGCCTCAAAGAGTATAAGTGAAGGATTGTATCCAATCAAACAGTTTATCTGTGGGAAGCTACAGCCTATTGGAGCAACGGCGGTTCGCCCCTTGCCGAGCGAACCGTGCCCAGGACTTATCCATTGTCGGCCAACCTTTCGTATAAAATGGGAATGAGGCCTTTCTATGTGCTGACTTATTATGTTGCTTGTACGGAAGAAGCAACAAGGAGAAACGGAGAATACAAAGTATGCCTAAATGAAGGAGCTTTACGTCTACTCGACCAAGATGTCACCTGAAAAATGCGGTGTTTTCCATTTCCTGAAAGTAGTGACTTTTCGAAGAATTCTGGGATTTTGCAGCTCGTTAAAATAGGGACATTTTGGGGGCATCTGTACACGGCTCGGTGCGCTCTGGTTGGCTGGCGGGACCGGTCCAGAATACTTTGGCAGACAGCAATCTACCTCATCTCAATTCGCTATGTCGATAGTCCACACCTTCCAAAGGCGACACGATTCAGCTCCTGCACCAGGACTATTATTTTTTTGCCGCTGCCGGGCGGAGCTTGATGTTGCGATACTCGATGGCCCCGCCATAGTCCTGCAGGCCGATGTACCCCTTGGGGGCGCGGCCCCAGTTTCCCTGTCCGTAGGCAGTCAGAAAGAACTTGCTGGTCTTAACGTGCGCCTGCCAGCGTTTGCTGTCGATGTCGTACTGCAGCGTTTTTTCTCCGTTGAGCCAGTGTTCCACATGATTACCCTGGGCCACAATCCGCGTTTGGTTCCACTGCCCGAGTGGACGCGTGAAATCCTTGGCGGGGGCGAACACCGCGTAGCAGGCCCCTGCGGAAGCCAGCCGGTTCAGGCCGTCCAGGTGTCCGGTGTTGTCCAGGATTTGAAACTCAGGACCGGATTCCCAGACGTTCTTGTGCTCCTCGGTCGCACGATAGATCACGCCACTGTTGCCCCCCTTAGTCATCTTCCATTCCAGGAGCAGTTCAAAGTCGTCAAATTGATCGACAGTGATGATATCGCCCCTGGACTCACCCTTCCGAGGACGTGACAGCAGCGAACCATTCTCCACTTTCCAACTGGCGGGCATCGTCTTAGACCTGTACCCGCGCCAGCCTGCCGTCGTCCGGCCGTCAAACAGCAGTCGCCAGCCTGCTTTCTTTTCTTCATCGCTCAGCGTGTTCGGCTCCTCCGCGTACGCCACGTCCGCCAGACCGGACAACATCAAGACCAACAGGCCGATAAGAATTTTCAGATTCATGGTATCTCTCCAATAAATGCATTCATCTGAACGTCACAAACCTTAGAAATAATGTACCGATAATCCACTACTAACAGGAAATTTGATTTCCAAAAGCAGGAGTGATTATATCTGCAGAGTGTACGTGATTCAAGGCGGGAAATCCGATTAAAATTTTAATATATCTATATTTTCACAAAAAATTGACATTTTTTAGGACTCGTTATGCGCAAAGTTAACGTTTGTGGGGTCAAAATGGAGTCACCTGGAAATTGTGTTATTTTCCAGCTTTTGAAAGATGTGACGTTTCGAAGAATTTTGGCGTTTTGTAACTCATGGGAAGAATAACTTGTGGTATTTGTTTTTGTGTCAAATTTTGATCTTATCTTCTGGATTTGTCACCTACTTCCAAGTAACTCACACGCCATATCTTTAAATTGCCCATCAAGCATTTCTATAATCCTGTTCTGAACTTCACCAGAGTCGGGTTCATGCCGGTGATGATGTCAACCATGTAGTCATGTTAAATACTTTTAAATTCAGAAGTTAAAACTTTAATTTTCACTGGAATTCCGGGGACAGCATCAATCCTGTTTAGCACAAGGATTGCTCACCGTCTACTTAATCAATTACGAGTTTTTGTATCGCGTAACAGGAGGAGTCATTGGACGTAGCAGAACCATATGGTGTACTTACATATGGTTTGAATGATAGGAGCCGGATGAGCTGAGAGGTATGCCTGTTCGTCCCGTTTGCCCTTGAGGGTATGCTTGGGTCGATGGATGGAAAACCCCTCTTGGTGTAGGATTCTTCGCAATTGATCGTCGGTGGCTATCGAATTCGATATCACAAATGTCTCGAATGCGGGCTGAATTTCAAAAGTATTGAGAGCATATCAAAATAAGTCCGGAACATAGGCATCGCTGCCGACTGCCGGCGGGATGATTAGTGATTTTGTTTCACGGTTTTGTTGCGGACTTTGCGGCGTTGTGATAATCGTTTAACGGACGGTTTCGAACTGCTGTCCAACGATACCAACACTTTAAAGAGACGAACAGGGTTAAAGTACTCGAACAGATCCTGTTCTTTTATGTGCTTACCTTGCTTATTGCATTTGGGCAGTGAGCCATACTTTTGGCGGAAGGCAAGCAGCAGCGCCCGCTCAAGTTTTGGCCAGGTATTGACTCCCTGGCGTCGCTGACAGGTCACGATGCGTACAATAAACTCACGTACACCATAAATCGACAAGATGTCATCTGCACGAGCGGCAACACTTTGAGCAATTCGGGCAACGCCTTTCTTAGTGGTGCCGATGTAAGCAATTTTAGAGCGGCCCCATCGATATTTTAAAGCTATATCCGCAAGTATCACATATACCAGCCTTTTTTTTCCAATCAAGACACGGGTCACCTGCATTGCGGGTCCGGGTTTTAAGCTGATGGCCAGTTTTTTTGCCATTAGACAAATTCCTTAAAAGTATCGGGTCAAACATACGCCTTCAAATTGGAACTGATTGTGATATCGACGATTTGGATGCGTGGGTTTAGATAACAAGGTTTTTCATGTCCTTTGCCGCAACTTTCGATTTAAGGCCTCTGGAAGGCCGCCTGCTGGGCGATAATATCGGGCCGGGGGGGTGTGTTCCCGACGGGGGGGAGGTCCTGGGGAAATCGTGGACCAGGCAGTGCCCGTAAGGGGGAAATAAACTTGACTCCCTAATTAGATTAGTGTTTTATCGCTTAACTTGTTTGTGTTTTTTTATGGGTCTGATTGGTTTGTTGCAACAAACCAATTAAATAATCCGGGTCCAGTTGGCTTTTTGCCTCCCTAAGCCAGCGGGCCCCGGAGGCCCTGGGAGGCAAAGATGACTAACGGTTTTTTAGATGATCTGCCGGATTTGTGGGGTAATGAGTACCCCCGGAGGATAAGGATTGTAAAACGTGGAAGTTCTCATATAAAAACCCATCCACCCGTATATCGGTTTACTGATTATCCTGAAGCTCGGAAAAAATTAACCAAAGCCTTGAATGATAACGGGACAAGACAAAAATTGCAGGCAGCGTATAACACACCTGCTCTTAGACACTCTATCCTTGCCAATCAGGCCGGGCAGTCTGTCACGAGCTAAGAGCCGTGCTTTCTTAGACTCCATCGGCGTCATAGGAGACCGACCTGCGAAGCGGCCCGACTAATTCGGAACCAGGAATCGAGGAATGTTCGCCTACGAATATGTAATCTAAACCACAACAAAAAGATTTTCAAGGGAAAAATACTCGCGATGACCCATTTTTGAGGAAGGTTTGGCTGTAAGCGATGAGTTTAGAGTCAGTTAAGATATTCTCCGGTATGTTGCTGATAAGAGCGGGTAAAAATTTTCTTATTTTGAGACAAAATCAGGATAATGCAGCCTTAGTTGTACCTTTCTGCTGAGCAAGCACGTACCATCACCACAACAATATCTGCACAGATTAGCGACACTCATTTTTATAAGCCTTTGCTTTTCACGGCGGTGGTCTACACCAAGGCAACAACTTCACCCTGGCATAACCCAAAAATGCATCCTGCAACGCAATGAGCAATCGATAGAACCAAAAGCTTTTTGGCTGTCTTGAATATCGAAGATGATCATTTATT
>DATKYR010000121.1:0-21735 GCA_035528395.1 Sedimentisphaerales bacterium | reverse complement strand
TGTTACAGATGAAGTGATTATGCAGTATATAGAGCTTCAGGGCAAAGAGCCTGAGGACGGAGATTTCCGTATAGATGGCGGACTTTAGTGGGCTTACAGCCCAGCCATAAAGCTACCGCCTTCAGGCGGTAGTAGTTTACTGGTAATGGATTGGCAGTGGACCCGGGGCATGATTTTCTCATGAATTTTCATGATCAGAAATTCCATCTGCGAGAGCTTGATGCCGTACTGGTTAGCCATAACCATCCTGATCATACGCATGACCTGAAAAGTATTGACGATGTTAAATATGAAATGTGGGCTAATTCAAAAAAGAAGCCTAAACCATATTCGCTTGTATTGGATAATGATACCGATAGAAGCACAGAAGAATGGACCCGGGAACCTAAAGGTTTTCGTAAACCTCCAATTCGGGTAGATGCTAATCGACAAGATAAAGTTGATTTATATAAAGAGGCCGGTTTGCCCTTTAATGTCGATAGCTTCAAAGTCGAACACACAAAAGATGTTCCTAATGCAGTTGGTTATCGAGTAAGCTGCATGAAAGAGCAAAAACCCATTCTAACTGTTGGTTTTTCATGTGACACTAAGTATTTTCCCGAGCTTTGTAATGATGATGAACTCGGAGGTTGTGATATTCTTGTTGCGCACATGAGTCAGCCGGAGATTCCGGAGCTCAAAGACCCTGTCAACGCGAAATTCAAAGAGGAACATCTGGGATACCGCGGAACGATAGAACTGATAAAGAGATGCAAGCCCAAGCTGACAATCATATCGGAATTCTGGGCAGGATTGGCCGATGCCCGTATCCTGTTGCTACAGGGATTGCGAAATAGATGCAAGACGAACAATATTCTGCCGGGTGGTGTTGGGCTGCTGGTCAAGGTAACCTGCGAGCCTATGAGTTTTCAAATTCTCTGCACTAACTGTAAAAAGTGGACTCAACACGAAAAGATTAAAATCGGTAGCTCAAGTGTATCATTTGGGCCATTAAATTATCTCTGCCTCGATTGTTGTCTTTGACGATTTCTTTATGTGGTATGGGCGCAGGGAAGCGGCGTTTTCAGAACGAGTGATACATATCGTTATTCATTTAATTAGGATCGACTCCGTTCGCAGGATTTTTTTGATAATCATGTCCGAATGAAGGTCAAGTCAATATTCAGTGGTGCGAAATGTGACGCCGCCCAGTAAACTTACTGGGTCTCTGTCTTCGCATGGATGACCAAAAAAAAGTTCTTTTTCGGTTTTTTTTGTTGACATTGTTTGAAGTTTTGTTAAAATAGTCATATATTAGCCAGCAGGCTAATATAAACCGCCAGTAGGCGAAGATGACATTTCAGTTTGCATGTCGTAAGCCACCGAGTGGCAAGGACTTAGAGCCAGCCAGCCCAGATTCGTGATTCGTCAATAGTAAATAGTCAATATCGAAGATCCGCCGTCTTCTGGCGGAGTAAATAGTAAATCAGAAGGAATTACTAATCATGAGCATCGAGAATCCAACTTTAGCTCACTTTAGGCACTTTAGGCACTTTAGCTCACTCTTCACTAACTTACCTGCCTATAAGGCACCAGATATTTACGTGCCTATAAGGCCATATATTTACGTGCCTATAAGGCACTACATCTGTCGAGAACGCTCTACAAATCAGCCCTTTTTATGCAAAACAAACCCAATCTTGTCCGCCGTAGGCGGATTGCAAAATGAACGTAAACTCACTAATAACAATGAATTATCAAAAATTTATCCCGCTGGCGGGGCAAAAAAACAAACCCAAACAAACCCAATTCCTTAAAAGCCAAAATGAATGTAAACTCACTTATAACAAAGGATTACAGAAAAAAAGATGATTTCGTAGTCCGAATAAACAAACCCAATCTTGTCCGCCGTAGGCGGATTCCGAAAGGCCAAAATCGCTTGCCGGAAAATCCGGCTACACCTTTATTTTCTCACGATTTGATTATTGCTTGTCTTAAGTGGGGATTTAGGTTATATTATCAAAGCTGGATTTGTCAGAGAGGTAAAAAAATGAGCGAACGGGTAGAAATAGAATTGTTCGATAATCCCCGCCCTGAGCGAGACTATTGTATAAATATCAGATGCCCTGAGTTTACGAGCCTCTGCCCTCGAACAGGCCAGCCGGATTTTGGTGAAATTATTATCGATTATTGTCCCGACAAGTTATGTATTGAGCTAAAGAGCTTGAAGTTCTATATGCAAAGCTACCGCAATAAGGGTATTTTTTACGAGGCTCTGACAAATGATATATTGGATGATTTGAAAGGTGTATGCAAGCCACGATGGATGAAGGTTACCTCTCGATTTACACCTCGAGGCGGAATAACTACAGAGGTGCTTGCAGAATATGAGGCAGAAAAAAAGTAACCACAGACTTGTTTATTTCTTCAATACTGATTAGTCTGAATAGTAAAGAGACAGCATTCGGAATAAAAGATTAAGAGGTGCTAAAATGCCGATAAAATTTCACTGTTTTCATTGCGGCAAGAAGATAGAGGCCCCTGACAGTGCCGGTGGCAAATGGGGCAAATGCCCGGCGTGCCATAACAGACTTTACGTTCCCGGTTTACACTCCGGCGAAGTGCTAAAACTTGCACCGATAGATGAGACCGATTTGGAAAGAGAAAAACGGCTAATGGCCGAGACGCACAAGCTTACTCAAGACATATTGCAGGAAAGAGAGGTTCCGGAAGCGACGCCTGAGACGATTGGGCCAATTGAGACGGCTGGGCCGGTACTTGAGATGAGCGAAAGAGAGCTGACGAAATACGTAATTATGTATCTGCGACTAATGGCTGATAGTGAATTATACGAAGCCCACAGAATTGCGGGCCTGATAGCACCTCATAGTGAACAGGCAGTGGATATTCTCGACAAAATAGCACTTAGCGAAATACTGGAGCCGGAGTTGGCCGATGTTCCCCAGCATATACTCTCGGGTTCGATAAGGGCATTGCGAGAAGAAATAGGCTGACTTTTGTAGAAAATTTCCGAGGCCGGCCGAAGTGGTCCCAAAAAACACCTTCATTTGGCAATTCTGACCTGATTTTTTCGGTCTGATAAATTTACCTCGCCGTTGAATCCCTCCAGTTTGGTTGTGATGAAATTGTTTCCTATATTTTATGTGGAAACAGTAACGACAACTAGGGTGAACCCCATAACAACTTGGAGGGAAACTTATTATGGCCAATGAGACAACTGCTGTGCACGTTACCCACGAGACAGTGGGGAAAGTTGGTGGTATAGGCGCCGTCCTGCAGGGCTTTTTCACCTGCAAATCTTACCTTGATGCAATTAACAGGTCAATCCTTGTCGGCCCATTGTTCACTACTGAAGGCTCTGTATCAGAGCGGCTCGGCGAAAATAGTGAAGTGCTCTATTCGTCTATTGATGGATTTGTAAACACGGGTTACGCTCCGGCCTTTTGTAAGATAGAAAAATACTTCAATGCTGGTATTATCTACGGCAGACGAACTTTTGTTGACGAGCAGACTGGAATAAAAAGCTCACCTGAGGTGGTGCTGGTCGATGTAAGATATATGGATAAGTGGGTGGTTAATGAATTCAAAAGACGCCTGTTTGAGGAATTCGGGATTCAGAGCCATTTGCATGAACACCTGTGGGAATACGAACAATATGTCAGATTGGCACCGGTGACAATTGCCGTACTGAAAGCGCTCGGCGCAGCAAAAGATTCGACTGTTGTTATTTCGCACGAGTTTATGGGGATGCCAACGGCCTTGGCGGCTGTTCTCGAATCTTCCTGTGATTTCAGGACAGCTTTTTATGCCCACGAAGTAGCCACGATGCGACGCATTGTAGAGGAAAATCACGGGCACGATACTATGTTCTATAATGTTATCAAGCAGGCTCACGATGATGGACTTTTCGTCAATGAAGTGTTCGGCGACCAGAATTCCTATTTCAAACACGCTCTTGTGGAGGCCTCGAAATACTGCGACCATATATACGCCGTGGGAGATTATGTCATGGACGAATTGCGGTTCCTCTCCCCGGAGTTCGAAGACGTCAAGATAGATATAGTTTATAACGGTATCCCGGCATATCAAATCAGCGTTCGGGACAAGCTTGCTTCGAAGGAGAAGCTACGACGGTATTGCGAGAACCTGTTGGGCTATAAGCCGGATTTCATCTTCACGCATGTAACGAGATTGGTGCAAAGCAAGGGAATGTGGCGCGATTTGCGTGTGCTTGAACATGTGGAAAAAGAGTTCAGGACACAGTGTAAAACAGCAGTGCTGTTTGTCCTTTCGACGGAAGTTTCACAACGTCGCACCAGTGATGTCTACAATATGGAATCGGCTTATAATTGGCCCGTGGCTCACCGTGAGGGCTGGCCTGATATGTCCGGTGGTGAGGCAAATTACTATACGGCTGTACAGGAATTCAACGCCAGAAGCAGCAATATAAAAATCATTTTCATCAATCAGTTCGGCTTTGCCCCCAAAAGATGTGGCAGGAGGATGCCGGCAGATATGGAATTTATGGACATTCGCAAAGGCAGCGACGTCGAATTTGGACAGAGCATTTATGAGCCGTTTGGGATAGCTCAGATTGAACCGCTGACTTTCGGCGGAATATGTGTCTTCAGCAGTGTGTGCGGGTGTTCGGGCTTCCTGCGGGACACAACCGGTGAAGAGAATGTCAGGAATGTCATTATCGCCGACTATACCAACCTGGAATCCCACGGCTATGCCGAGATAGAGGACATACTGCAGATTGACCGGTCGGTACGCGACCGGATAGAAGCGGGCGAAAGCGAAAAAGTTGCAATGCAAATATGCTCACGTTTGCCCAAAAACGAGGCCGAGATTGAAAGTATGATTCAAACCGGCTACAAGCTTGCAAAAAATATGAGCTGGGACGTAGTAGTGAAAAACTATCTGCTGAGCAGCCTGCAATCCATCTGTGCGAAAAAGCCTGCCCTGAGCGCAGCCGAAGGGCCGGATAATGCAAAAGTATCAGATGAACTTCATATTTCATGATTCGTATTTCGTATTCTACTTCACTTACCGCTATTGGTATTTTTCAGCTTGACCGTTATCTTCTGATTGTTTAAACTATTCTGCTGTGGGCATTACCGGAAAAAAACCAGTTATCGGTATTTTAGGTGGTATCTGTTCAGGCAAAAGTACCGTTGCTGCTGAGTTTGCCAAATTAGGCTGTAAGGTCATTGATGCCGACAAGATTGCCCATGAGCTTCTTGATGAGCCGCCTATTAAGGAAAAGATAGTCGGCCTTTTTGGCCTGGCTGTTTTAGATTCAGCAGGGAAAATTGACCGCGAAAAATTAGCCTCGGTTGTTTTTACCGATGCCGATAAGCTCTCATCGATTAACGGGATAATCCATCCAATTGTTCTGCAGCGGGCCGAGGAGCTGATAAAGAAATATAATAGTCAAAATCAAGTAAGAGCAATCATATTGGATATGCCTTTATTGGTGGAAGTCGGCTGGGACAAGCGGTGCGATAAGCTTATTTTTGTCGATTGTGAGAAAAAATTAAGGCTGAATAGAGCAAAAAAATTGGGTTTTGACAAAAATCAGATTAAAATTAGAGAAAATTTTCAGATTTCTCTGGACAACAAGGCCAACCTCGCCGATAATGCCGATAATACCGTAGAAAACAATTCTGACTTCTCGGCGTTAGCCAGGCAGGTCACTGATATTTTCTCTTACATTATGTATAATGGGTAAGTGGGGTTTATTATAGAACGCTCTTATTAGTGTTGCCCGTTTTTGATATATAGGTTTTATTTCAACTGCCCGCACCTGTGCTACCCGCACAGAAAACGCGGGTACAGGTGTTCAAACCTCAAATCTTATTGAATTCCTACGCTCGCACCTGCGGTTACGCGAGTGCAGGCGGGAAATTATCCCGCACCAATAAGGCGAAGGCCTAAGATGAATTGGTTCGGGACGTGTCCCTGCATCCCGCTTTTGCGGGCGTCAGCTTTGCGGGGGCGATTAAAGTGTTTTACAAGTGGAAAAGGAGTAATGATGGCTAAAGCCGTAAAGAGCACAACCAAAAAACGCAAGAAAACAAAGAAAAAGGCCGATGCAAAAGAACAACCAGCCGAAGAACAGCAAGAGCAGGAGCTCGTCGCGGAGAAGGCTGAGGCCGTAGCGGGACAGGCAGAGGAAAACTTAGCTGAGGCCGCTGTGGAAGAAACTGCTGCCGCCGAGACCGAGGATGAAGCCCTGAAAGCTAAACTAGCTGAGGAAGAATCCACACATGCCAAATACGAGCGGATTAAGAAAGGCAACTTGTATTTGACGGATTTGCAGAAACTAACCGTTGCAGAGCTGCACGATATTGCCAAGAATGAAAATATTACAGAATACAGCGCGTTAAAAAAGCAGGATTTGATTTTCAAAATTCTCAAGGAGCGTATTCGCCAGAACGGGCTAATGTACGGCGAAGGTGTGCTGGAAGTACTGCCGGACGGTTACGGATTTCTGCGCAATCCGGATTACAATTACTTGTCATCGTCGGATGATATTTATGTTTCACCATCTCAAATCAGGCGTTTTGGCCTGCGGACGGGGAACATTGTATCCGGTCAAATCAGGCCGCCAAAGGATTCGGAGAAGTATTTTGCCCTTCTGCGTGTTGAAGCGATTAACTTTGAAAATCCCGACAACCTCGCGGAAAAGGTGGTATTCAGCGATTTGACGCCGCTGCATCCGGATGAACGTTTCATACTTGAGACTTCGGCGGAAGAATTAAATATGCGGATAATTGATTTGGTAACACCGGTGGGTAAAGGTCAGCGTGGCCTGATAGTTGCCGCACCGCGAACCGGCAAGACAATTCTGCTGCAAAAAATTGCAAATTCCATGAGCACGAATCATCCCGACGTGAAAATGATTGTGCTTCTGATTGACGAACGGCCGGAAGAAGTTACGGAGATGGAGCGGAAAACCGCTGATGATGTTGAGGTTATAAGTTCGACTTTCGACGAGCCGGCCGCACGTCACTGTCAGGTGGCCGAGGTCGTAATAGAAAAAGCAAAGCGGCTCGTCGAGTACGGCGTAGATGTAGTAATCCTGCTGGACTCCATAACCCGTCTTGCCCGTGCTTATAATACCGAGATGCCGCACTCAGGCAGAATTTTGACCGGTGGTGTCGATGCCGGTGCAATGCAGATGCCCAAGAGATTTTTCGGCGCGGCAAGAAATATCGAAGAAGGTGGTTCGCTGACTATTTTCGCAACTGCATTAATCGACACCGGCTCGAAAATGGACGAGGTAATCTTCGAAGAGTTCAAAGCGACCGGAAATATGGAATTGCACCTTGACAGGCGTCTGGTTGACAGAAGGACCTGGCCGGCCATAGACATCAGCCGAAGTGGAACCAGGCGGGAAGAGCTGCTGCTTGACCCGAAAGAGCTACAGCTTGTGTATCGATTGCGGAGAGTTCTGAGCGAATTGAATCCTGTCGAAGCAATCGAGCTGCTCAAAGGCAGACTTACAAAGACCCGAACCAACGCAGAGTTCCTGATGACAATGAACCTCGATTAGACTCCGGTAAAAGTACAAAATTACATCTCGTAAAAGCAGGCGGAAATGCCTGATTTCTGCTTAATTGTTAGCTTTACATTATTGTTTGCTTTTATTAGGATAATATTCCGGCCGATGTGTTGCGCCGGAATTTTTTATAGGCGATTATCGAAACCGGAACAGTTATGGGCGAACAACTCTCAAAAGTTTATGAATCTAAGACGATAGAGCAGCAGGCAAATGAAATATGGTCTGCGCATTCGTATTTTCACGCCGAGTCGTTAGGTGACGGCAAAGATGAAAAGGCCTATACCATTGTAATCCCGCCGCCTAATGTTACGGCGCCGCTGCATCTTGGCCACGCGTTGAATAATACATTGCAGGACGTCCTGATTCGATTCCGACGGATGCAAAATTGTAACACGCTGTGGATGCCGGGTACCGACCACGCCGGTATCGCTACACAGACAGTCGTTGAGAAGCGAATCCTGTCGGAAGAAGGAAAACGGCGTACCGATTTCGAGCGCCAGGACTTTGTCAGGCGAGTACAGGCCTGGAAAGACGAATATGAGGCCCGCATTATCGACCAGTTGAAAGCGATGGGCTGTTCCTGCGACTGGGAGCGAACACGCTTTACGATGGACGAAGTGTGCGCCAAAGCAGTTCGGGCTGCGTTTTTCAAACTCTTCAAAGACGGGTTAATCTACCGAGGAAAAAGGCTGGTCAACTGGGACCCGGCTACGCAGACAGTATTGGCCGACGATGAGGTCGAGCACGAGCTGGTGCAGGGACATTTCTGGTATATGAGGTATCCACTTGTCGAACCGGTTGATGCGGCGGGCGAACGGATTGAATATGTTACTGTCGCCACGACCCGGCCTGAGACGATGCTTGGCGACACCGCCATTGCGATGAATCCTGCGGATAAGCGTGCCGAATATCTGCTCGGTAAAAAAGTTCGCCTTCCGATTGTAGGCCGGGAAATCCCCATTATCGCCGATGAGCACGTTGTTTTGCCCGATGCTGACAGCGATGATGAAAAGGCGCGATTTTCTACCGGCTTTTTGAAAGTTACGCCGGCCCACGACCCGGATGACTGGGAGATAGGCCAAAGACACGGACTTGAAATTATCAATGTGTTGGCGCCGGATGGCTCGATAAGCGATAAATTCGGCTGGGAAGATGCCGATGAGCCGGAAGCACAATCTTTGCTCGGAATGGACCGTTTCGAGGCGCGTGAGGCCATTGTCGAATGGTTCCGAACGGAGAATCTCCTTGAAGATGTTCGCGAATATGCCCACGAAGTCGGGCACAGCTATCGCAGCCATGTCCCCATCGAGCCGTATCTATCCGACCAGTGGTACATTGCGGTCAAAAAACCTATCGAACATTTGAGCGAAAAATTCGGTGAAGGCTTAATTGAGGGGACCGATGTACCGGTGAATTCTTTAGCTGGCTTGGCCTTAAAACCGCTGCTTGACGGCCGATTGCGATTTATCCCCGAACGTTATGCCAGGACATACCAGGCCTGGCTGGAAAACCTCCGCGACTGGCCCATAAGCCGACAGCTCTGGTGGGGTCATAGAATCCCCATATGGTTGAAAGCCGGAGAGAATGGCCAATTGGACGATGAGCTTTCAAAGCTTTCCGGAAAAGTGCATTCGGTTACAATGGATTCTGATGAAGGTGCTTTAACATACATTTGCGTTGGCCCTGAAAATGAAAATATTGAGAAGCAGCTTGAAGCTGACGGTTGGACACAGGACGAAGATGTACTCGACACATGGTTTTCTTCAGCGCTTTGGCCGTTTAGTACGATGGGCTGGCCGGATGATACGCCTGAGCTGAAAACATTCTATCCGGGCAATGTTCTTTGCACCGCGCGCGAGATTATAACCTTATGGGTTTCGCGTATGTTGATGATGGGACAGTATTGTGCGGGCGATATTCCGTTCAGTGACGTTTATATTCATGCGATGATACAGGATGGCCAGGGACGCAAGATGTCCAAGAGCCTGGGTAACGGCATCGACCCGCTGGTGGCTATCGACAGTCACGGGGCCGATGCAATGCGTTTTACTCTGGCCAGTATGACCACCGATACTCAGGATATTCGGATGCCGGTCGTATCAATGACACTGCCCGATGGCCGCCAGGCCAATACCTCTCCGAAGTTCGATATTGGCCGAAACTTCTGTAACAAGCTCTGGAACGCCTCGCGTTTTGCCTTGATGAATCTCGAAGGGCTCGACCCTGCTGAATTCGACGCCGACAAAATGGATATTACCGACAGGTGGATTCTTTCCCGATTGGCCAAAACTATTTCAGAGGTTACAGAGTCTCTGGACAAGTTTAAGTACAGTGAACCACTGGCAGGCCTTTACAGATTTTTCTGGAACGATTTTTGTGACTGGTATCTGGAGTGGGCAAAACCCAGAATGCAGGATGAGCGGAAAAAGCCGATTGCTCAGAACGTGTTAGCTTTTGTGCTGGACCAGACTCTGCGCCTATTACATCCGTTTGTACCGTTCATTACCGAAGGAATATTCCAGAAACTAAACGAAATCGCACCGATAAGAGAATTGAAAGGCATAGCAGAATCTAAAGAAGTAAAAGCGTTGGTTATTGCGCACTGGCCGGATGGTCTTGAATTCTTGATGGATGAAGATGCAGAAAAGCAAATTATGCTTATTCAATCTGCAATTCGTACCATACGGGATATCAGAAGCAATAGAAACATACCGCCGAATAAAATATTGGTTGTATCCGCAAAGTCACAAAAAGAAACTGTTGAGATTCTAAATGGTAACGCAGAACTTATCCGACAGTTAGCTGGAGTAAAAGAATTCAAGGCGGGAACAGCACTTGTAAAACCGGCTAACGCTGCTATATCAATTATGGATGATGCAACGGAAGTTTATGTACATGATGCTATTGACCTGCAAGCCGAACGGGTACGAATGGAAAAGCAAAAGGAGCAGCTCGAAAAGGCTAAAAAGGCGGTGGAAGCCAAATTAGCCAACGAAAATTTTGTTACCAAGGCCAAGCCGGAAGTGGTAGCTCAGGCCAGGGATAGGCTCACCGAGCTGTCTGAACAGTTAAAGACCGTTGAAAAACACCTTTCGGAATTATATAATAGTGGATAACTGGATAGGTAGATGAGTTGAGGAGCAAACGTATAAACCCATAAACTCATATACGCATTTATGCATATACGAAGTAAAGGTGGTGCAAAAATGGAAGCGGAAGCCGAATTGTCGCGAATAATTATTAACGAAATGTCTGACCAGCAGATAATTGTCTTAAAAGAGCGTCATGGCCATCGGAGTTTTCCCATCGTTATTGGCATAGTTGAAATTTTTGCAATCGACCGCCGATTAAAGGGCATCAAGCCCCCGCGACCGATGACGCACGATTTATTGGCTAATGTAATTGAAAATCTCGGCGCAAGAATAGAAAAGATAGTTATAAATGACCTGCGTCACCACACCTTTTTTGCCAAGATTCACCTGAGCGTAAACGGGCGAACCGTTGAAGTTGACTCCCGTCCTTCCGATGCGATTGCCTTGGGGGCGGCGACAGGTGCCCCTATTTTTGTTGCTGAGCATGTTTTTGAGCAGACTTCTCAGTGAGGAAAGTTGAAATAATCAGCAGCCCAACGCCGATACAAAGCAAGCTGTCTGCGACGTTGAAAGTCGGCCAATGAGAATCGCGATAATAGACATCGATAAAGTCACGGACTAAACCGTTATTAAAAATCCTGTCGTAAAGATTGCCACAGATACCGGCGGTGAACAGACCAAGAGCAACGTGAACCAGTTTGTTGTGAGTACCGCTAAAAAGAAAAACCCCAAGGACCATCACCAGGGCGATAACCGAAATGGCTGTTAGGAAATAAGGCTTACCGGCGAAGATGCCGAAGGCGGCACCATTATTCAATGCCCTGACTAATCGCAGGCAGTCATTAATAATCGAAATGTTGTCATGGTTCCCTAACCAATCGAACACTGCTTTTTTGCTCCACAAGTCCAGCACCAGACCAGCCAGCGTTAAGGACCAGAACATAAGGTTTGCTTTTGAATCCGGAAGCGAAGAGGACAGGTGCTTCAGGAAAGACCCCTCCAAACTCGACCGGGCATTACTTTCTTCTATCTTGGTCTCTGTCATAATCGGCGTTCAGCGTATCGTATTTACTGGTTGTAATAGCTGTCCAGTTTTTATTTTGCTCTGAATATTCTTACATCGGCTCGCAATTATATCAAAGTTAATACTGCCGTCAAAAACTTTTGGCAATGCAGGGATTTTTTATTTCAGTTTGTAGCAAAACAAAAAGTCTTGGCGGGAAATCTGTGTTTGTCATATTTTTCGAATCTCTGAATTGAGAATTGACAATCCGTAATCAATATTGTAGCGTAGCGGAAATCCGCCGTTGTTTGACGGAATTAATGGTCAATTGACAATAGTCAACAGTAAATCGAAAGGCCCGGGTGGCGGAATAGGCAGACGCGCTAGCTTGAGGGGCTAGTGACCTTAGGGTCGTGCTGGTTCGACTCCAGTCCCGGGCAGTGGTTTAACTCAGCAGAAGCTGAGTTAAACCACCCTGAGCAAGAGTTGAGCTTCTGCTTAACTCTCGTCGAAGGTTCTGCACCGGAATTAATTCATGGTCGAGACATTATGTAGTATCTATACATTACAACAAACCAAAAGCGGGGCTCAAATGACATCCTTTAGGCCATCTCAGCCGAGTGCTTATGCCTCCAAAATTTTTCATACGCAAAGCTATTTTTCTTGCGCTGCCGTACAGGCGTTGTTAAAATGTCCCAAGTTTGTCCCCAGATTCCTGGGTCATATTTTTTTGATTATTATTAAGAGGAAAGCAAAATGCCAGATACTGAACAACAATCTTTACCTAAAGGCCGGATAATGTCAATTGACGCCCTGCGGGGATTCGATATGTTCTGGATCATCGGCGGTTGGTCGATATTTCGCGGCTTGCACGAGAAATTCGATAATTCGACAACCCAGTGGTTAAGTCAACAAATGTCACACGTTCGGTGGGAGGGCTTTCGCCCGTGGGATCTGATTATGCCGTTGTTCTTGTTTGTTGTCGGTGTGGTAATGCCGTTTGCGTTCAATAAACGCCTTGAGCGGGGCAACAGCAAAAGGCGGCTGTATTTTCATATTGTGCTGCGAACAATTATACTATTTATTTTAGGTATGGTCGCGCAGGGAAATCTGCTTGAATACGACCTCTCAAAGCTCCATATCTACAGTAATACCTTGCAGGCAATCGCGGCGGGTTACTTAATCGCGGCAATAATCCTGCTCAATCTTCGAATTGTATGGCAGATAGTCACGACCGTTGTTTTACTGTTGTTGTTCTGGGCCTTGATGATGCTGGTTCCGGTGCCCGAATATGGTGCGGGCGTATTAACACCTGAAGGAAATCTGGCAATTTATATCGACAGGCTCATTTTCGGCGGCTTCATCGATGGAACCGACCCGCCTTACACCTGGATTCTAAGCAGCATGACATTTGCCACTACAGTAATGCTTGGAATAATGGCGGGGCACCTGTTGCGCTTGGAAAAGAAAGGCATTATGAAGGTCTTATACCTCCTGGCAGCGGGCGTAGGTTGTGTGGTACTCGGCTGGATATGGAATTTTTTGTTTCCTGTCATCAAGCATATTTGGACGAGCTCCTTTGTCCTTTATTCGGCAGGATGGTGTTACCTGCTGCTGGCGTTGTTCTATCTTGTTATTGATGTGTGTGGTTTTAAGAAGTGGGCCTTTGGCTTTATTGTAATCGGGATGAATGCAATTGCAGTATATATGGCGACCCATGTATTTAATTTCCGCCACATCGGAGATATTTTTGTGGATGGTCTGGACAAATATGTCGGAGATTGGAGCTCCTTCATTCACGCCGTGGCGGCGTTTGCCGTCATTTGGCTGATAATGTGGTGGATGTATCGCAAGAAGTTATTCATCAAAATCTAAAACGCAAAGTAAAATATCGATGGGCAAAAGCCAAAAAGCCCAAAAGTAACAAACACGAAATCGAATGGAGCAAAATATACCGGATGGTGAACAGAGACATTTGGTGAGCACTCGGGTGACCTCGATTGACGCACTGCGGGGTTTTTCTATGTTCTGGATTATTGGCGGGGGGACAGTCTTTAAAAGCCTGGATGCAATATTCAATCATCCGGTAACGGCATTTATCAGCAAACAGCTCACTCATGCGAAGTGGTTGGGCTTCCATTTTGAAGATTTGATTATGCCGCTGTTTATCTTTATTGTGGGTACGGCGGTGCCGTTTTCGATTTCCAACCGCCTCAAGCGGGAGCAAAGCCGTGCGAGAATTTACCTCCACATTGTCAAACGCACGGCAGTGCTGTATTTGTTAGGCGTGATGCTCGGTAGTGGCGGACTGCACTTTAATTGGCCCGAGATGGACTGGGTGGGCGTCCTGCAGCGGATAGCAGTATGCTACTTTTTCGCTGCGTTCTTGGTAATGCACACCAAATGGCAGACACAGGCAATAGGGGCAGGTGCGATCTTGCTTCTGTACTGGGCGGCCTTAACACTGGTTCCGGTGCCCGGTCATGGTGCCGGCGTTATCACACCGGAGGGATGCCTGCCGGCCTATATTGACCAGCAGTTTCTTCCGGGCAAGATTCACGAAGATTATTATGGATACGGTGACAGCAATGGTATTCTACCCACACTGGCATCCATTTCGACGGCACTTTTGGGGGTCTTGACCGGCCATTGGCTGCGCTCCAATCGGCCGGATAATCACAAGGTAACCGGACTGGCACTCGCGGGTCTGATTAGCCTGTCCGCCGGATATATTTGGGGGCTGGTCTTTCCTGTTATCAGGCTTCTCTGGACAGGCTCGATGGTCTTATTTGCAGCAGGGCTCAGTCTATTGCTGCTGGCTTTGTTCTATTGGCTGATTGATATCAGAGGCTATAATAAGTGGGCCTTCGGATTTGTGGTAATCGGAATGAATGCGATTGCAGTATTTACGGCAAGCCGGATATTTGCTGTTCACCAGATCGGGCGTATTTTCGTAGGTGGTTTGGACTGGGGTCAATGGAATGGGTTTATTAATGCCGTAGCAGGTTTTACGGTTATTTGGTTGATACTCTGGTGGATGTATCGCAGGAAGTTGTTTATCAAAATCTAAGGAATAGATTGAAAAATAATGTCTAAAAATTTGAAATAGGAGAAAAATCTTGAGTAATGAACAGCAGAATTTAATTGGTCGGCGGTTGGCTTCGGTAGATGCGTTGCGGGGTTTTGATATGTTCTGGATTATTGGCGGCGGGACTATCTTCGAGAGCTTGGTGGAGGTTTATAACCACCCGGTAACCGAGACAATTCACAATCAGTTGAACCACGTCAAGTGGGAGGGATTTCATTTTGAGGATTTGATATTTCCATTGTTTCTTTTCATAGTTGGAGTAGTGCTGCCGTTTTCGATTACACGGCGGGTAGAGCGCGGACACAGTCGCCCCTTACTGTACCTGCACATTCTCAAACGCTCAGCCGTAATTATTTTGTTGGGCTTGATATTTAATGAGCTCCTGCGATTCGATTGGGCTCAAATGCGATGGCCGGGCGTCCTCCAGCGAATCGGATTGTGTTATTTCTTCGCTGCAATAATTGCTGTGCATACGAAATGGCGCGCCCAGGCGGTTATTGTAGCGGTGGTTCTGATTCTGTACTGGCTTGCGATGATATTGATTCCGGTCCCTAACTATGGAGCCGGTGACCTCACGATGGAAGGGTGCCTGTCCTCATATATCGACCAGCAGTTAGTTCCGGGTGTGCTCTATTACGGGTACGGCGATAATGAGGGGCTCATTTCGACATTGCCTGCGATCTGCACCGTCCTTTTGGGTGCGCTGGCGGGTCACTGGCTGCGCTCCAACCGGTCGGGCAATCGCAAGGCGGCCGGCCTGGCCATTGCCGGTATAGTCAGCTTGCTCGTCGGATTGCTCTGGAGTCTGGTTTTTCCTATCATCAAAATTATCTGGACCAGCTCTTATGTCCTGGTCTCAGGCGGCTGGTGCTTATTGCTGTTGGCTTTATTTTACTGGATAATTGACGTTAAGGGATACAGGAAGTGTGCGTTTTTCTTTATTGTTATTGGGATGAATCCGATTACGATTTACTTCCTGCAGAGATTTGTTGACTTCGATGGAATTGCCGAATTCTTCTTTCTCGGGGTCGCTGAGCATGCAGGGCTGTTTATGCCCCTGATTTTGCCCGTTGGTGTTGTGTTGGTCAAATGGTTGTTTCTGTGGTTTTTATATCGCCACAGAGTATTCTTCAAGGCCTGACCTGAGCAGGAATAATACGCCGTCGGTCTATGGAGCCGACTGAGTACAGGGGTGTCCTTGTGCTTATTTGAAAGAGATAGGCCGCTTTTTCCCCTCTTTTCAATCCTCAAAAAGGGAGTTTTTTTACAAAAAAAATTTTTCTTTGGGTATTTGAGAAATTTTTCCTTGACCTCGGCGGGTGGGGTGCTATAATTAAAACAGCTTTTTCATTTTTTGCCCCTGCTTTTCTCTTCCTTCTCCCCTCCCTCCGCAAAAAAGCAGGGGTTTATTATCGGAACACCTCACAATATAAGGGGATTATCTCTTTTAGAATTAATGCACCTTGCGAGCGTTAGGGGGGCATCTCATCAAAGTTAGCCAACGCAGTGGTCTTAGGGACATGCGCTTGGCATATTCTTCACTATGCTGCGCTTTGCTCAGATTTGTCATTGAGCGAAGCGAAGGAACGACAATCTTTGCATTTTTTCAACAGAGCACAATCAATAAACAATTCTCAGGTCAGGCCCAATCGTTCGGCCTCGGCGTAGAGGCCGTAGTGTTTCATTTTTTTGAATAAAGTTGTGCGGTTTATCTGAAGGGCCTTGGCGGTTGCCTGTCTGTTCCAGTGATTAGCTTCAAGGGCCTGGCGGATAATATTTTTCTCTGGCCCGGCTAATGTTTCTTTAAGGCTCATCGCTTTGTATGTCTCTTGCTGTTGGTTTTGCTCTTGTTTGATTGTGTTTGGCAGGTCCTCGGGGCCGATGAATTTATTTTTACTCAGCAGAGCCGCCCGCTCAATTACATTTTCCAGTTCACGAACGTTGCCGGGCCAGGAATAACGCTCCAAATACTCCATCGCCTCATCGGTGATACCGAGCTTATTTCTGTTGTGCTGTGCAGAGTACACCCGTAAAAAATGCTCGCCTAACAGCCGGACATCTCCCACCCTCTCACTCAAAGGCGGCAGGTCTATTGTTACGACATTTATCCGGTAATACAAATCTTCTCGAAACCTGCCTTGCCTTATCTCCTCATCGAGGTTGCGATTTGAAGCGAGTATAATGCGCGTATCCACGGTTTGGGTTTTATTACTGCCGACCGGGTCGAACTGTCTGTCCTCCAGGACCCGCAGAAGCTTGGCTTGCAGAGCGGCCGAGGCATTGGAAACTTCGTCTAAAAAAATCGTCCCCCTGTCTGCCGCCAGAAACTTGCCTTCTTTATTATTTACAGCGCCGGTAAACGCCCCTTTAACATGGCCGAACAGCTCGCTTTCCAGCAGCGTCTCCGGGAGTGCCCCGCAGCTTACCTCGATGAACGGTTTATTACGCCGGCTCGAACTATGATGTATTGCTCTTGCAAGCATACTTTTGCCGGTGCCCGATGGACCGGCCATCAGTATTGTGGTTTTGGTATCGGCGACTGCCTCAACAAGGTCGAAAATCTTCGCCATTTTGTAGTTATGGCTGATTATGTTCTCCAGGCGGTATTTTTGTTCGAGCTGTAATCGGAGGCTCTCGTTTTCGCTCATAAGCGATTGCTGCTTAATCGCTCTTTCTACCGCCAGCCGTAAATCATCATCAATGATCGGTTTTGTAAGGTAATCGTAGGCGCCTTGCTTGATTGCCTTAACTGCGCTTTCGATGGTACCATAGCCGGTTATCACAATGGCCACCGTTTGTGGATGGTTTTCCCTGATAATATCCAGTAATTCAAGGCCGTCTCCGTCAGGCAGATTGACGTCTGTTATCACCAGACTATAGTGCTCTTGTTCTAACCTGGCTAAAGCACCCTTTAATGTTTCTGCGCCGCTGGTCTGGAATCCTTCGAGCCTCAGGAACTCACACAGTGAATCTAATATGATTTTATCGTCGTCTATAACAAGAATATTCTTTTGTCTCATAGAACTTTCCAATCCTTTTTTATGTATCTTTTATGAATTACTTGCTGCCGGCAGGTAAACAGTGAAAATACTGCCGCCGTCAGGAGTGTTTTCGGCGGTTATTCGGCCGTGATAGCTTTCAATTATGTCCCTGCATATTGCTAATCCCAATCCTGTTCCTTTGCCTTTATCTTTCGTCGTGAAGAAAGGCTCAAATATAGCTTCTGTGTTTTCCGGCGGTAAGCCCGTTCCTGTGTCGCTGAACTCAGCTACAATGGTATTGTCCGCTGCCAGACGCGTTGAGATTCTTAGTTCTCCGCCGTCCGGCATTGCATCCAGGGCGTTCTTGGTAAGATTACAGAACACCTGAAACAGATTGCCGCTTCTGATTTGTGGGGTTCCGGATGTATAGTTTCGCAGTATTCGAATATTCAGGGCCTCTGCTCTCGAGCCCATTGTTTTGATAGCATCTTCAATAATCTGCTCTATTCCGGTATATTCCGACGGTGTGTAAGTGCTGCGGGAGAATTCCAGAAGCTCGCTTACGATTTGCACCATTCTCATAAGTCCCTTCCGGCATTGGGTCAGGTACTCTTTGGGTTTTTCCAGGTTTTCCTGCTCAACAATTCTCATCGCGAGATTAACGTATCGCAGTATTCCGTCCAGAGGGTCGTTTAGCTCGTGAGCGACCTTAGAGGCAAGCTTCCCAACAGCAGCCAGTCTTTCAGTGTTGACCGACTGTCTTTGGATATTGACCTTTTTGGTTACATCTTCGATTATGATGATACCGCCGAGATTTTTTGTTGTTTTTGTTTCTTTCAGTGGTGTGCAGACGATTCGCAACAATTTTGTTTTGCCGTTCGATGTATAGCCTACGTCATCAAACCTGCATGTTTCCCCCTTTGAAATTGCTGATTTTAATTGTTCTGTCCAGCCAAGCCATATCTTGTCGTCGGTGCCTTTTGCCAGGGATTTATCAATGTAATGGCCTAACTCAATTAGTTTTGTTGCCTGGGGATTGGCCTCGATAATCTTCAAATCCGGGTCAAAGGCAATAACTCCTATCGGTAATGACTGCACAATTGACTTACCAAGCAGCCTGGAACCTGACTGGTCATTTACGGTGTGTCCCTTTCGTTGGTCGCCGTTTCTATCTGACTTTTCTGGTTGTAATTGTGGATGTTCTGGCATAGCTATGATAATAAAACCTATCTCCACTATTGTCAAGAGTGGGCGTTGCAAAAAAACAACGCACGCGTTCCTTTTTTCGGACTGAGAAGGTTACTTGTTTAGAAAGAAACATAACATTTTATAAAATAAGCAGCTAAATTAGTTTGTTCTGTGCAAATAGTCAGCTATCAGCGGGTAAAGTTGCTTTCTAACGTTGCTATTTATCAACGCTGCAAGCGGCTTCATTAATTAGTCTTTCGATGTCGGCTGGATAATTCTGTTTAACTTTATACCGAGCAAGCATTTGTAAAAGTTAAAATAGGGTATTCGTCTGCTCTCTGTTTTGGAATGAATTTTGCTCTAAACGACAGTGTGTAATTATACAAGGTTCAAGGACGAGGTAGGGTGATGCAGGGAGGCATAAAATGGAAGGAACTGAAAGACGCAAGTATAAGCGGTTGGGGGCGAAGTTTAATATTTCCTGCCGTGAAGTTGGTTCCACAACAGAGCAATCTCATGCCGGCTGCACTGTGAATGTGGGTCCCGGCGGTTTGTATTTTGAGACCAAAAGCGCGACGTTTAAGCCGGGCAGCCTGTTGGAAGTAGAATTGTCAATACCGCCGAAGCGGGGTTTGCTTGAATTTGGCGGCAAGATTTCGGGCTTTGCCAGGATCCTGAGAACTGATAATATCTGTGAGTCTGCCGGAGGTACGAATTTATCTTCCGGGATATTCGGCGTAGCTGTGCAATTCTGCCTCTCTCCAAAGCTTTGTATTTAAGAATTACTTTTCCGGCCAGACGCCCTCGAAGACTTCCACCGCCGGACCCGTCATATAGATACAATTATCTTCTTGGCACCAATTTAAATTCAGGTCGCCGCCCGGCAAATGTCCGGCGCATATTCGCTCACATCTGCCGGTAAGCACCGCAGCCACACAGGCGGCACATGCACCGCTGCCACAAGCCATCGTAACGCCGGTACCTCGCTCCCATGTCCGCATCGTAAATTCTGTTGGCTTATCAATCTGGACGAAATGGACATTTACGCGGTTTGGGAAAAGACTGTGGTTTTCGATAGCAGGGCCAAGTTTCTCGAGCTTGATTAATTCCACATTATCACAGAAAAATATAGCGTGCGGATTACCCATCGATACACATGTCATTAGCAATTCCTGTCCGAGGATTTCGATGTGCTGTTCGAGGGCTTTTTCCCCGGGCAGATTTACTGGTATATCTTTTGGCGTTAGAACCGGTTGGCCCATATTGACACAGACTCCTTGGACCTTGTCCCTATCGTCAACCATCAATCCGACAGTTAAAACGCCATTGCCTGTTTCTATATTCAATGAAGCAGAGCAGCAGGGGGGCTGATCCGGCAGGGGGTACAGTCCCCGGCTTTGGGCCAGTTTGTGTTCGTAGGCGTATTTTGCAACGCACCGGATACCATTTCCGCACATTTCGGCTTCTGAGCCGTCGGCGTTGAAGATACGCATCTGCACGTCGGCTGTTTGCGAGGCGCCTATGAGAATCAAACCGTCGGCACCGATTCCCCTATGCCGGTCGCTGACGATTTGAGCTAATTTTGCGGGGTTCTCAATCTTTTCCTCGAAGCAATTGACATAGACGTAGTCATTGCCCAGGCCGTGCATTTTTGTAAATCTCATTTTACTTCTCCTTGCAAAAACCGCTTTAGTATATGCACAACTGCCCGAAAAATCAAGATTATATGCAAAAAGGCTTTCGATGGTGTGTGGCCGGATTTTCCGGCAAGCGATTTTGGCCTTTCAGAGATTGGGTTTGTTTTGGGTTTGTTTTTTCGAGGCCGGAAGGCGGTTTCATTTTCATAATCCTTTGTGACATATAAGTTTGCGTTCATTTTGGGCATCCGCCTACGGCGGACAAGATTGGGTTTGTTTATTCGGACTAAGAAATCATCGTTTTTTCTGTAATCCTTTGTTAAAGTTAAGTTTACAATCATTTTGGCTTTTCGGAGATTGGGTTTGTTTTGGCTTTGTTTGGGTTTGTTTTTTTGCCCCGCCAGCGGGATAAAATTTTTATAATCCGTTGTTATTAGTGAGTTTACGTTCATTTGAGCATCCAGTAAATTGGGTTTGTTTTGCATAAAAAGTAGCTGATTTGTAGAGGATTCTCTACAGATGTAGAGGTGCCTTATAGGCACGTAAATAACTGGTGCCTCGATTCTCGTATTGCCCCCAGCAGAAAAGCAAGTGAGCATACACCGGGGGTAAACTCCAGCGTATCTCGTATTTCGTGGTTCATGGTTCATTGTGAATGGTTAATTGGTTAATTTAGTTAATATGGGTAATTTGGTCAAATGGTTAAGCTCTAATCTGGATCCCCGACTACGACATTCGAAGACAAGTTTAGAGTTTGGCAACTTTTTGCCGGAGGCGAAAAAAGTAGCCCCCGGCAGAAAAGCAAGTAAGCACACACCGGGGGTAAACTCAGGGAGTAAAAAAACACTCCCTCTATAATTAGAGCTACCTGCACTTTTGATGCGAAAAAAGTCCTCGATTCTTGATTCGGGATTCTCGTAACTTGATGCCAGCAAGGCAGTTAAAAAAATATTGAAAAATTTGATTTTTGCTCGAAGGTATCAGCGTTTTTGATTGAGAACTGACGGAAAATTTTACCTATCTTAAACCACGGATTACTTGGAGCAGCAGAGCCGCAACCAAAAAGTAATAGAATTTACTCTATAAAAAAGTATAGTAGCACCCCTTATAAACGTTCAAGTTAAAAGAAAGGATGCTACTATGAAACTAATGGAATTATACAAAGAAAAAATTATG
>DATKYR010000120.1:0-33600 GCA_035528395.1 Sedimentisphaerales bacterium | reverse complement strand
GCAATATCGGCCTGTTGTATATAAAGTGAGAGAAAATCTGTCGGGGTTGCTTCTGTAAGCTGTTATAAAATTATAATATAGAGATTTGGAGAGGTGTCGGAGTGGCTGATCGAGCCGGTTTCGAAAACCGGTGTGCCCTTTGCGGGTACCGCGGGTTCGAATCCCGCCCTCTCCGGTTATTTGTTTTGAATTTTCGCCCCTGCTTGTCGCCGGCTGGGATCAAAACTCGACACTAAAAATTTGAAACTAATTATGCGTGTAGCATTGGGACAATTCAATGCGGTGGTGGGTGATTTGGCCGGCAACGCCCGGAAGATGCGCGAAATCTATGCCGAGGCGGTTCGGTCTGATGTGGATTTGCTGGTCTTTCCGGAGTTAGCGATTTGCGGCTATCCGCCGGAGGATCTGCTGCACAAGAAGCATTTCTTAACAGACTGCTCATCAGCCCTCGATAAGCTGGCCGCCGATTGCCAGGACAAAACCATAATAATAGCCGGCTTTGCCGAAGCCTACTCCGCCGAAGCGGCTGTGAAGGCTGGAAGTTACCAGGGGGCCAGGTACAATTCCGCTGCTGTATTACAAGGCGGGCGGATAAGCAAAATTTATCGAAAGGCCCAACTGCCGAATTATGGTGTGTTCGATGAGCCAAGATATTTCCAGCCCGGCACTGAGCCGGTGGTAATCAATGTAGGCGGTCTCAATGTTGCTGTTACTATCTGTGCCGATATCTGGGAAATCGAATGGCTGGTCGATTTTCTCAAGGACGCAGGCCAAATCCAGATGATTCTGAATATCTCAGCGTCGCCGTTCCATGTCGGCAAGATTAAGAAAAGGCAGGAGATAGTTAGCCGATGTGCGAAAGAGTTCAATAGCGCTGTGGCCTATTGCAATCTTGTCGGCGGGCAGGATGAATTGATTTTTGACGGGCGAAGTATGTTCGCTGATTCGACCGGCAGGGTTAGAGCCAAGGCAAGGGCATTCGACGAGGATTTACTAATTGCTGATATTGTTCAGACGACCGGCGGAGTAGTGCAGGTTGAGCCGATGCAAGCTGCTGCTCCGCAGCCAGGTGACATTCCCGATGAAATTTATCAGGCACTTGTGCTCGGCACAAGAGATTATGCGGGCAAAAACGGTTTTGCGAAAGTGCTGCTCGGCCTGAGCGGGGGTATAGATTCTTCGGTCACGGCTGCTGTCGCTGTCGCTGCTTTAGGTGCGGAAAATGTCGTCGGTATTACAATGCCCTCGAAATTCAACAGTCCCGAAACGATAGGAGATGCTGAGAAGCTGGCAAGAAATCTGGGTATAGAATTTTTAACCATCCCGATTGAGCCGATACTTAAGCAATTCGATAAGGCGTTAAAAACTGCCCGGGGCTGGAAGAGCGAAGGTATCGCCTATGAGAATTTGCAGGCCAGAATCCGCGGCTGCATTCTCATGTCGTTGAGTAATCAGTTTGGTTCTTTGGTACTGACGACGGGTAATAAAAGCGAAACCGCAGTTGGCTATACGACTCTTTATGGTGACACGGCAGGGGGCTTTGCCGTGATAAAAGATGTTCCCAAGACAATGGTTTATAAATTGGCCGAGCACATAAACAAAATATCCGGACGTAAAATTATACCGGCTGAAGTGTTAAGCCGTCCTCCCAGCGCCGAGCTGAAGCCCGACCAGAAAGACAGCGACTCACTGCCGGATTACGATTTACTTGATAAAATTCTCAAAGGCTATGTTGAAGAGGACAAGTCCGCACAAAAGCTCGTTGAATCGGGTCTATCGCGGGATGTTGTCCTCCGTGTAATTCGTATGGTTGACCGCAACGAATACAAAAGAAGGCTATCTCCGCCGGGTGTGAAAATTACACCAAAGGCCTTCGGCAAAGACAGAAGACTGCCGATTACCAACCGTTACGGTTCCTGCAAACAATAGGCGTATTTCGTCTGCGATTGTGTATACAAAATTATCTGCCGGTGAGGGCATCTGCAACAGCTCTGCCGAATAGAATTGAAGCTGCCGGATCTCTGCCGGTTATTATCGATCTGTCCTGCTCGACAGGGATACCTGTATATACAGCCCCAGATAGGATAAGTGTGTTACGTTCGGACAAAAAGCTGGTAGCTCTGACACCGGTGAGTACTCCGGCATTGGCCAGGATAGTAGGTGCTGTGCTAATTGCAGCGAGGATCTTTCTTTTGCGCACCGCCTCACGAGCGAGATTTAGTGCAGCAGGATTGGCAACATATTCAACGGCTCCCAGACCGCCTATAAAGATTATCGCATCGTAATCATCGACTCTCAATTGACCTACCAGAATGTTTGCCTCGGCTATATTTCCAAGCGCACCCCTGATAATTCCTATTCTTGTGCTTGCGATAACCGTCTGTACCGCTGCTGCGTCAAGCGCCCTTTTTGTTTCGAAAAGCTCCTCGTCGCGGAAATTTTGACTGGCAACAATCAACGCCGCTCTTTTTGCTCCTGTGCCCTCCTGGTTATTCAATGCTTCTGCTGCGGCTTGCTCTATTGAATGGCCGACGCAAATTATATAAAGCGGCTCCAGTCCTCTCGTTAATTTGCAGGCTCTGCTGACGTCCTTTGTATTAAATTCAGCGATTGTTACAGACCCCAAATCCAAGCAGAAGGCCTGCAGTTGGATATTCTGGGCGATGTGCCCGGCTTCGAGGAGCATATATGTTCTGGCCTTATTGCGAAACTGGCTCGTGAGCTCTCTGACAGAGCCTGCAACAATAATATCACAGCCGGCCGTGGCCGCGGAATCCTGCATCGAAGTCGCTGCTGCTAAGCCGCTGCGGACATCCTGGTCCGAAGTTTGCTCCAGACTGTGTTCGGCCGGTCGATAAACAAACAGTCCCTCCTCAGTGGCAAAATATAAGTCTATGGGATAAATCTCCCCAGCCGATGGTGCCGTTCGCAAACCTCTTTGCTGATCTGTTATGCCCTGACCGGCCCAGGCCAATTGTCCGATGTACTCAGATTCGAGGGGTTTGCTGGAAAATAAGAGCACACTGCGGCGTTTGGCCAAGGCCTCCTCGAAGCTGACCGTTCCTTTCAAGCTCGGGTTTGTAAGCCGAATTATCTTTTGTGGTGACCGAGTTCTGCGTTGGCCGAGACAAAGTGCTGCGAAACAAACTAAGACTATTACGAGAATTGTTAAACGTTTCATTTTCTTAGTCCTCCAAAACTAAAGACCCAAGACCACAGACCCAAGACTAAAGACCAAACTTTTTCAGGTCCCGTGTCTTAAATCTGGAGTCTCGCAATATATTTATTTGTATTATACACATTCAATCCCGGATTTCCCAGATTTATTTATTTTTAAACGGTTACCGAAACCCTGTTTATCCCCGCATCCGGCAGGTGCGAGCATAAGAGCCTATCCAAATAACCCGCTCTATTGCGGCCGGCTGCAAAGCTCGATGCCTGCGTTGTCGGTGAAAAAATGTTCTCAACGTGGAGAAAACCACTTCTGGCGAGCCTTTTTGGCCTGCCGCCTTGGTCTCGAACTTTTCGCTCGGCCTCATAACGACCCGGTTATTCGGATAAGCTCTAAGTCCAAAAGGTGCGGGTTAGCCCACTGAGGAACCGACTTTGACATTTTACCGTCTGTCAGTTAGCATTGTAGATGTCCGGTACCTGAGACATTTATATGGGAATTCTGATTGATATTTCGAAATCCAGCGGCCTTAAGAATAAGGCACATATCAGTGGGCTTTTACTCTTTGTGCTTTTTTCATTTTTGCCGCCGAAAAGCTTTGAGGCCCTGGCTGGTGTTTCGGTAGGCCGATGGGCTCGCTTTGAAGTATCAGTAAAGAATACAAAAAACTACCGGAATCCCTACGGAGACGTGGCGTTAAATGTTACTTACGAAAGTCCCGATGGCAGGGGAATCAAGTTCTGGGGATTCTACGATGGTGAACAGACCTGGAAGATTCGGTTTATGCCCGAGGAGATTGGCATCTGGAAATACAATGCTGTTTTTTCCGATGGTTCGGACGGTGTAAGCGGGACATTTGAATGCGTCCGCTCTGATATTCCCGGTCTGATTTCCGTGGACCAGACTAACCCAATGTGGTTTGGCTACAAGGGCGGCAAACATGTTTTGATTCGCAGCTTTCACGTAGGGGATAGGTTTTTTGCCGAGAATTGGCCATCTGCCAAACGCAAGGCCTTTTTAGACTGGGTGCAGACTCAAGGCTACAACATGCTCTCTGTGGCCAGTCATTATCTGAACCGGGATACCGAAGGTCGCGGTCGCGGCTGGAGGACGCCCGACCTCTGGCCGCTAAACGCGACGGAATACCAAAAACTGGAAGTCATAATGAACGACCTGGCTGCACGCAAAATAATGGTATATCCCTTTGCCGGTTTCTTCGGGCAAAGCTCAGACTTTCCTACAAATCACCTGCAGCAGGAGCAGTATATAAAATACACACTTGCTCGATTGGGGCCTTATTGGAATATCCTTCTTAATGTGGCGGGCCCCGAACCGAAACTAAAACCTGATGAATTCCAAAACGCTATGACTACTGCCGACATCAATCGCCTTGGCCGAAGGATAAAGGAGCTGGATATCTTTGGACATCTCATCTCGATTCACAATCCGAGCGGAGACGACCCATTCAAAAACGAGGATTGGCTCTCTTTCGTTACACTGCAGGGGTGGAAAGATACCAACCTTTCCCACATTAATAAAGGTCTTTTAAAAAACCATCACGATTTCAAGCCCCTTTACGCCCAGGAAGTATTCTGGCCCGGCAATAAGTATAATAAAATTCATAGTAAAGTTGATATCCGAAAAAAAGCATATGTCATAATGATGTCGGCCGCGGCAATCAATTACGCGGATATGGATGGTGATTCATCTTCGGGTTTTAGTGGAAACATGGACCTATCCGAAAAAACACAGGTCAATCATGACATTGTCAGGAAGGTCTGGGATTTCTTTGAGACTATACCTTTTTATCGAATGAGCCCGAACCAGCAGATTGTGGACAACGGCTTTTGCCTGGCGGAACAAGGTAAACAATATCTGGTGTATCTGCCGGATGGTGGAGTTGTAAATATTGCTGTCAAAACAGGCCCGTATAAAGTAATATGGATAAATGCTCAAAACACGTCCGACAGACGTTACGCAGGAATGACAAACGATGGGAAGAATCTTTCTCCGCCAGGCGGCGGTGATGACTGGCTGTTGTATTTGACTGCGGAAGATATGAGCAATGACAGCCGTGCCAGGGCAACGTCTCGGCAGGTTGGCTCATCGAAACCTCAGTGACAGATTATTACGCTCTGGTAAAAACAGAGATTGTCATTCTGAGGCGAAGCCGAAGAATCTCAAATCTTGGGTCATAAAGAGATTCTTCACTTCGCTGCGCTACGTTCAGAATGACAGTTATTGTGACTTTTCAACAAACAAAACGATTAGTAACCGGGACTCTCTTGGGTTGTTTCAATGGCTATATCACAGCGACAAAAAGTGACTATCATCTTATTGATTTTTTATTGGCTCAGCTTTTTTATTCTTGCGCATATACCTGTTCCTAACTTTGTCAGCGAAGCCGGCGTTTCTGATAAAGGCCTGCACTTCCTTGCATATTTGATTTTAGTATTCCTGCTCTGGTTTGCAATCAGTCCGGACCAAAAGGTAGTTTGGCGAAAAGCTGTCGTATGGTGGGTGTTTATCGTATTAACCGGATATGGGGCTGTTGATGAGCTGCTTCAGGGCTTTACGGGGCGTAATTGCGATGTTATGGATGTTGTTGCTAATATAGCAGGTGTGTTTACAGGTTTAATTCTGCTTTCAGTTTTCACCTTTTGGCCTGCCGCCCTTTTAGTTACCGGGGCGGTGATCTTTGGGATAACGAATATTACGCGAGCGAATCTGGCGGAGCTGGTACCGGTTACAAACGCAATGTTTCACCTGTTTGCTTACCCGATTTTTAGTATGCTGTGGATTTGTTATTTGCATCTTTACCTATCGCTTAAGCCCCCCAAACTCAAATGGCTGGTAACAGCATTAGCCGGGCCAGTAGTATTGCTGTTGACTGTAAAACTGTTCTCCATGATTCTTGGTAAAGGTTTCGGACTGCGAGAAGTAATCATTTCTGTTGTGGGAATTGCAGCCGTCATTACCATAATCTATCTGATAGCGCTATTTAACAAGACTCAAAACGCAAGACAACAGGACTGAGAATATCGAATAACGAATACCGAATAATGAACTTTGAAGTTGGGTGTTCTAAATTCGATATTCGAAATTCAGGCTTGGCGTCTCTGGTCTTTATTCTTTCTTGAAAGATTTTTTGAAGGGTCTATACAGCGGGTCACCTATCAGAACAAATTGCCAGGAATTAAACGGCTTTGAGTAGTAGTATGCCTCGACAAGACAGCCGCCTTTAATAAGCTCTGCGAAAAATATATTCGGCGGAGGGAAAGCGTGAAGATATGGTTCGTTCACTGCACCCAGTGTTGCGGTGATGCCATCGGTCAGCATCGCGGGGCACCAGGTATTGCTGTTCGGGTCCCGCAGTTGTTGGGCCTCGAAGCTGGCGATATGAAATCCGACGGCACCATCGACAAAATCAAAAGCATCCACGTATTTTTTCACACTATACCAGCCGCAATAAACAGCCGTCTGTGGACAACTCCCGGGCATAAAGAGCTGTCCTGTCTGTTCGGCTTTGATTGGCATCTTCGTACTCGAACGTATAAACGCCGCCAAATCCCGCAGAGATTGGTCGAAATAACCGTACAAATCCTTTTGTTTAAAACCTCTTGAATCGATGTAGGCGATGCCCTTTAATCCCGTCTCTTCCGCTGTTAGTGCTTTGTCTATAAGGCCCTTGATTATTTCATAGCTTGGCCCATCAAGCCGACTGACCATGAGCGTTCTGAAACCCAGACCCAGAACGTCACCCCTTAGCATATTAGGCTGCCATCGATACAAATCGTAGGGCTGGAACAGCACCATCGATAATTCACTGTCCACCGACGCATTTGTCTCTTTGCCACTGATGCGGTCAATTTCAAGCTGCATCCGGGCGATTTTTTCGTTGATTTGTTTTTTCCGGGTCGATACCTGCACCTGGTCGAGCTCAGGGTCCTTTTCCAATTGCTCAAGTTTTTGCTTTTCCTCACTGACCTGCAGTTTCAATTCGTTGAGTTTGCCTCCCATCCCCGGCAAGAGCCCTCTCGACCCTACTTTAATAGGTATGCCATAGGTTGTCACCAAACATCTGATTTCGTCGGGAAACCTTCGCTGCAACGCCCTTCTTATTGGCAATGCAAGGGAGCGTTCGTACTCGTCCCTGCTGATTCCCTCACGCGGATTGTATCCCAAAGCAAGATAGATGATGTTCTTCTTCGGTATCTTTCGTTTTTCGCAGTAGTACTCCGCAATCCGCTCCGATGCAGAAATTTGTCTGTTAGCTATCACGAGGATTTCATCCGGCTCCAGCGCGAATCCGATGCCACCGCCCAACAGAATCAACGCAATAGCTGCCACGTTCTTGAACATCATTTCCAATGAACCTTGGGGTTTCTAAAATAAATAACCCCCGATTTCACGGGGGCATCCGGACAAATCGAATTCAAGGTTAACATGTTGCCATAAAATCAGAGATGTTAATTTTATTCGGGGCCGTAAGCCCTGTATGGAAGATTGATCGGATAATCGCGGACAACCTCATCATAGTCATCGAACCAGTAAGCATTCGGATTACTTTTGAAAATCAAAAACCGTCCGCTATCCTTGTCGTCGGCCGCCCGATGATATTTGAGGTACACAAACTCTTTGGTTTTGCCGAGAACTTCAATCTTACCTGTTGCGTGGGACATTACATAACGTGCCCGCTTTGCCAGTCCTGAGACCAGCGATTTGGCCTGCTCCAAAATCTCATATCCTTCTTCGATCGGCACCGTGTAAGCTTTATTACCAGTCGCCGGACGACACTGAAAAATGTAGTACGGAACAGCGCCTATGAATGATAGCCGGGCAAGCAATTCCGCCATAACACGAGGGTCGTCATTCAAGCCTCTTATCAAGGGCGTTTGATTTGCCAGTAACGCACCGGCCTCTTGCAATAAATTGACACTTTTTACGGCCACCTCTGTCAATTCACGAGGATGGACAAAGTGAGACATCACATATATCTTCTTTTGTTTCGTACTGTACTTTTTTATCATCTCGAGCAAGGTCGGGTCTTCGATGATACGATACGGATTGAATGCAGGTATCTTTGTCCCGATACGGATTATTTCAACGTGCCCGATTTGGCGCAGTTGTCGGATAATATTCTCAAGTTTTGATGTCGTCAGTACCAGCGGGTCTCCACCGGTCAACAGAACGTTCGTTATCTCCTTATGCTCTCTTATGTATTGTATCGCCGCAGCCGGATCACGAAGATATTCTCTTTGCGTATTTATGAAGACACGCTTACGGAAACAGTATCGGCAGATGCCCTCACAGACATTGCTCACTAAAAGCAGCGCTGTAGAGTTGTATTTATGCTCAAGGCCGGGCATAATCGTATAGCTTTCCTCATCCGAGGGATCGAGCCGGCCCCATTTTTCAAGCTCGTGTAATTTAGGTATTATGATTGTGCGTATCGGGTCTTCAGGGTCGTCCCAGTTAATGAGCGACAGGTAATAGTCATTGCAGCGGAAAGGAAACGTCTCGGTAATCTTTTTTAGCCGGGTTCTTTCCTGCTCGCTTAGTTGTCCCAATTGCTCTATTCTTGTCAGGTATTTCATTTGTGTGTCGGATATCGAATTTAACATATTTTTTTATGTTCCTCGTTTGCTCTGGCCCCGGGTGTGTTCGGTTTTTGAGTACCTTTTTTCGTAGATGTTCTTTCGATTGAATATCTGAACAATAGTCGCCAGTATTATCCTTATATCGGCTAAAAAAGAGGCGGTTTCCACATATTTAACGTCGAGTTCAAGTTTTTCTTCGCGTGTGAGCTCTGCCCTGCCCCCGATTTGTGCCAGACCCGTCAGGCCGGGCTTGACAAGCAGCCGTTTTTTTTGCCTTTCGTTCCACTCGGGTATCTGGGAAAGATACAGCGGCCGAGGCCCGACAATACTCATATCTCCTTTAAGTACATTAAATAATTGCGGCAGTTCGTCGAGTGAGCACTCCCGCAGGAACTTGCCGACCTTTGTCAGCCGGGGATCTTGGCCGGATTTCGGACTGGGCCCAAAGGGGTCAACGTCGAGTGTCATTGTGCGGAACTTATAAAAGACAAACGGCTTGCCGTTTTTCCCAGCCCTTTCCTGCTTGAATATTGCAGGGCCTTTACTGCTAAGCCTTATGGTTATCCCTATCGCGACCAAAACCGGAGACAGAATACCCATAGCGGCTAAAGCAATGAAAATATCAAGTCCGCGTTTAAAATTACCGTAATAACTCATACTTATCCCGCGCTTATTGAAAACCGTATCATTGAGGAAGATTCAGCGGTATTTAAAAGTATTGAAAAGGCTCATACGACCTCACTGCGAGTAGTGTACCCAAAGAGGACATTGGTGTCAAGGCCGCAGCGATTGGTCTGGACAGGCTCGCCTTCGTTCTGTAAACTGTGTAAAGCCTGCAAAACAAACGCCGGTTCAGGAATTTTTCAGGATAGAGGATAGAAACTATGTTGGACAATCTCATAGGTCCTGAAAGGCCTCTCAGTTGGGTGTTACAATTCTGGCCTGTGCTTGTATTTTCATTTATCTCGGCCTTAGTTGCCACCTCGCTGTGCAAGAGCATCGCACTAAAGTTTGGAATCGTTGACAAACCCGACAACCTGGTAAAAACTCACAAAGGAACAGTCGCCTATCTTGGCGGTGTTGGCATCTTAGCCGGGCTGACCGTCGGCATACTTACAGGCATTTATTGCATTGGCAGCCGGACTTCGGCGAGCTCAGTCGAGCCGGAGCATTTCCGCTTGTCGTTCACCTGGCTGGTGGCGGTATTGGCCGGTGGGGCTATAGCGTGCTTTGTAGGACTCGTTGATGACATATTCGACATTAGACCCAGGCAGAAAATATTAGGCCAAATTGTAGCTGCTGTCGTTTTGGTTTTGGTTGGTATAAGGCCGGCGCTATATTATTCTTTGGCCGGGGCAAGAATACCGGAAAATATTGAAGTGATTTTGGGAATCCCGATTGTAATTATCTTTGTATTGGGTGCAAGCAATTCACTAAATCTTCTGGATGGTCTGGATGGTCTTTGTGCAGGTGTTACAGTGATAATCACCACTGCCTGCTTGTTGTTGGCGATTCATTTAGGCACCTGGGGTTTCAGCAAAGTTGGCGATCCGGTGCGCGTAATTATATGTTTGGGTCTTCTCGGTGCGGTATGTGGTTTCTTACCATTTAACCGCCATCCAGCCAAAATATTTATGGGAGACGCCGGAAGTATGCTGCTCGGTTTTGTAGTGGCAGCCCTTATGATTTTGTTCGCTGAGAGGATACCGAGATGGTGGATGGCTTCGGTCGTGGTCTTTGGGCTGCCTATCCTCGATACGGCCGTTGCGCTTGTTAGGCGATTCATTAATAAACGTCCGTTGTTCGTTTCCGACCGCGGGCATATATACGACCAGATGATTGACAGAGGAATACCCCTTAAAAGAACCGTTGCCATTTGCTACGGTTTAGCCGGTATGTATGCACTTCTCGGCCTTGCTATGAGCCAGATAAGAACCAGATACGCCTTAATTGTGTACATAGTTGTGTTCGTAGCATCGGGGTTTGTAGTCTGGAAAAAAGGCTATTTGAAGATGGGTAATTGGTAATTGGTGAGTAGTGAGTGGTGAGCAGTCAATTAATCAATTAATCAATTAACCAATTAACCAATTAACCAATTAACCACTCACCAATTAACCAAATCAATCTGTTTTGGCAACATAAAAATTACTGAGCACGCCGTGACTTGTAATTTATCCGACAAGATAGAGCCCAAATTTTATATACGGTTTATTTCCGGGCTCGTTGTAAGATTTGACCAGAACTTCTTTATTGTTTCTTATCCGACGCTGGGTTTTTGCTTAAATATTGCCTTAGTAAAATCTGCCATTTTAGCCAAATGGTATCCATTCTTGTGTAATTGTCTCACACATTCCTTGGTTGGCCACGAGAAGTAGGATTTCTTAGACAAGTCCTGCTTATAGCTTGTTACTATACCGGTTTCAATCTCGTTAACAACCTTGATTAGCGGTTCCGCGGCTCGCAGGCAGCAACGATAAAACAGAGCAAAAGCTGAGTCATTATCTGCCACCGCCACCCTTTCTTGAACGATTATATCACCTGTATCAAGTCCTTCGTCTATATAGTGAATCGTCGCTGCAGAATAATCTTCATTATTGGCAAGGACCCATACATAGGGACTCATACCTCCATAGCGAGGTAATGGTGCGCAGTGTACATTTATGCATCGTTTTGGAACCATCTCGAGAATTTGCTTTTTTATAATCTGATTCATGCTAACCGAGACTATCAAATCAGGTTTGATGCGCCTTATTTGCTCAACGACTTCTCTATTGTTAATATTCGAAGAAACCACCCGTGGAATATTATTTCTTTGAGCCCACAAATAAGATGAACAGTGATTTGAAATAAACGGCAGCAGTTTACAGATTATTCTCATCATTCTAAATACGCCGTAGACCATGAGCTTGAATACCGTATGGCGGAACCCGGTATTCGCAAGCGACCATCCGATGGAAGCAATTGTGCTTCTTTTACCAATAAGCGCTGATGAAAACACGATAAGCTTTATATTTTTCTTTCGGAGGTTGAGAAAATCCTTTAAGACAGTAAATGAGAAAAAATTATCATTAGTAAGGATTGCTATGTTCATTTTGCTTCTTTTGCCAAGGCTCTTTGGGCCTGTAGACAACGCTTATTTTGCTATCGAAGAAATTGCGGCTAACGCTTGTTTCGCCAACTCATCTCTGTTAAATTCTTTGATGGCGACCTGCCGGGCGTTTTGTCCCATTTGTTCTATCTGCTTTCTATGTGAATTAAGATGCAATACTTTTTCAACGAATTGGTCGAGATTGCACAAATCACAGCCGAAACCGGCTGCGTTCTCCTCCAGAATCTTTCTTTGCCAGCCGGAATAATTCAAAAGCACGGGTTTACCCGCGCTTAGGGAGTCAAAGAATTTATTGGCAGAGTTATGCTCAATAATAGGAAAATTACCGATTATCACAAGCCCCATATCTGCCGCGGCGTAAAATTCAGGCAGCTCCTGTTTCGGCACGGAGGATAAGATTTCCACGTTTGTCAAACCGAGTTCTTTAACTCTGCCTTCCAGAAACAGTTTTTGATTTCCGTCACCTATCAATACGAACATAATATCACTATGCTCTTTAAGTCTTTCGGCAGCGTTGATAACGAAATCCAGGCCGTTGACCTTACCCATTGCGCCTGTATGGAGAAGAACAAGTTTATCCCCCCAGCCCATTCTTTGTCGTACGGCTGAGCCGTCAATATCCGGCCTGAATAAATCAATATCGCAACTGTTAGGTATTACCGTTATCGATTTTTCCTCAGTCAAGACGGCTCTTATACCATCCGCCTGGCCCGGCGACAAAGCAACTATGGAAGAGCAATTTTTGTAAATGGTTTTTTCGAGCCATAAAAGTATCTTGATAAGAAACCTGTTGGTTGTGATACCCAGCTCGATTGGTATTTCAGGCCACTGGTCACGTACTTCAAAAACAAAAGGTATATGTCTGGCCCATTTTATGACCATTGCGGGGATTCCAACTGTCAATGGTGTGCTTGATACATATATAACGTCCACGCCTTTAGTCCTCAGGCCCGCATAAATGCTCAAAAAGCAAAAGGACAGAAATGATGTTATTCTACGCAGGTGTGATTGCTTGTTGCTGTATTTGGTCCCAACAACAACTACGTTTATTCCTTCTATGGTCTGTTTCTGGTAAAGTGCCCTGTCCACTTGCAAACCGCCGATATCATAATGGCCGGCTATCAAGGTAACCTTGTGCCCGGCTTTTACCCATCGGCGGGCAAATTCATACGAACGTGTGCCGGTGCTACCGGCCGGCGTGGCAAAATGTTGATGAATATAGAGAATGTGCATCAGCTTAAAAGTGCCTAAAGTACTTAAAGTTTGAAGTGCCTAAAGTGGCAGCCAAGCTGTCATTCTGAGCGGAATGTAGTGGAGCGAAGAATTTTTTTACCGCTCAACAAACGAGATTCTTCGGCTGCGCCTCAGAATGACACCTAAGTGTCACTTTAGCTCACTTTCTAATTTCCTTAGAGCATTTTTATTTTTTAATTTCTTCTATTAGCTCCCTCAGCTTTGCTGCGTTTTGGGAAATACAAAAATCCTTTAGAACACGTTCGCGGCCGGCTTTTCCAAACTGTTCGATTTTATTCATATCTTCAAGAAGCTCTTTTAAGATTTGCGCCAGCGCATTGACATCTTTCTCCGGAGCCAGGCGACCTGTCAGTTCGTCTTCAACCAGCTCCGGAATGCCCGATATAGCGGTTGACACTACCGGCACCTCGCAAGCCATTGCCTCCATCATCGAAACGGGAATGCCGTCCATATCCCCGTTAGGTGTTTTGACACAAGGCATAAGAAATACAGATGCTCGACTAAAAAGTTCTATCAATTGGTCATTTGGCCTGGCGCCGAGTAACTTGACGTTATCAGCTAAATTCAGCCGTCCAATTAATTCCTCAAGAACCCGGCGCTGCGGCCCGTCTCCTGCAATCTCGAACAGGAATTTTACATTATTATCCCGCAGTTTAGCACAAGCCCTTATCGCAATGTCCAGACCCTTTTTCGGATAAAGCCTACACACACAAATTATTCTGCCGGGTTCCGGTTGACGAGAAACAGAGCGAAATTTTTCCACGTCTATTCCACAATGCACAACATTACACAAATCGGCAACAGATTTGCCGCAAGTATTGCGAAGATATTCTACATTGAATTGAGAGATGGCAGCTATGAATTTACAGTTGGCTAATCGCATTTGTAAGCTGCCCGGACTTCTTGTAAATATGTCAAAAGCGTGAACGGTACAGGAAACAGGCAGGCCGGTCAGCATTCCTATCATTAAGCCAAGACTGAGAGACCGACTGGCAAAATGCACGTGTATGTGTTCTGCTGAGAAACGCCTGCAATGGCCGGCAAAATAGCAGGAAATTGTTAGCTCATAAAGCGCCTTTACGAACTCGGTCGGGCTGTGTATTAGCAAAGTTACCAGCCATAAGCAAACTTTTGCGAAACGAAGCGGGTGCGTAATGATTTCCCGTAAGGTTACGCCTATTTGTATAAAAACATTAGGGCGAAAAACGGCCCGCTTGTTCCATTTGACCAGAAGTTCGGACAAATTTTCGAATGGGCCCGGCTTACAACTGACCAACGGCAAAACCTGCCATCCGGCTTTTTCATGTGCTTCGAGCTCATTGACCACAAAGGTCATACTAACTTTCAAGCTCGAAACAACATATGCTATTTTCATCGTTACTCTACTATTCTGTTGCTTGTGAGTTGAGAGAGTGTCATTCCGCACTTGATGCGGAATCCAGAACAATCGAGAACTCTGGATTCCCGCTTTCGGGCCTGTTGCCAAAGTTCAAAAGGAACGTTTTGAGATTGCCGCGCGATTCTTCGAATCGCTCGCAATGACATGAAAACGCACTTTGCGTCATTGCGAGGAGTGTAGTGACGAAGCAATCTCGACTTTTTCAACAAGCCCTTTCGCGGGAATGACAAGTATAGATTCAATTATGCAGTACTATGGTTCTTCATCAACTCGTTTTTTGCTTTTGACAGTCACTTCGTAGCTGCGCATTGTCGATTCAGCGATATGCTCCCAGCTATACTTGTTTTCGAGGTCAGGGCTATAGCGGGACCGAAACTTATCAAGACTTCCTAATACATTTATGATAGCCTCAGCCAGAGGTTCCGCGGCCCCAGGCTCAACGACCAGTCCGACTTCATCTGAGCTGATGAGTTCACCCATTGCGCCGATATTGCTGACAACCACAGGTTTTTTGTGCGAATACGCGCGAAGCAATACTCCGCTCTGTGCTTCAAATTTCAAATAGGGTAATACAACAAGGTCAGACGCTGCAAAGAAATAATCCACCTCTTCTTCCGGGATAAATTGGATAAAGGTCTGCACATAATTTGATAAATCAGCTTTTTTGATTATATCGGAGTATGACTCGAAATTAAACCTGCCGAGAAGACCGCCGGCAATGACCAGTAAAACCTGCTGATTACGCGCCTTAACAATTCCCAATGCTTTGAGAAGAATATCCAGACCTTTGTTTGGACGAATCCCTCCGAAGAAAAGTATTATCTGACGGTCTGACGGCAGATTTAATTTTTTCCGTGCATCGGTCGGGTCCGGTGGATTTTGCAGGGGCATAATTCCATGGGGAATTACGTCTATACGATCGGCGCAAGCACCCCAGTGGTCAACCAGTTGTCTTTTGCCGTCCTCGTAATGGACTATCAAACGGTTGGGGATTTGAAGACTCCGCTTGATGAATGAAGCTCTGCTGACAAACCGTTCGTAGTGAGGCTTAACATCGTGAACTGTAAGCACAACGGGCAAATGTCGTCTTAGTGGCTTTAGAAAAAACTGGTCTAACAGGGGTGTGCCCACGCCTTGAAAATGAACTACATCGAAACGCTCGCGGACAGCAAATCGGTTCCGCCGCAAGCTGTTGCTCAGGCTTCGGTAAAATCGGTCCGCGGCCCAGTGCAGTTGTGACCATTGCTTTTTCTTATCTATAAACTCAAACTGACATCTTTCGACTTTATACGGCCTTGGCAGGTCCACCCACAATGGATTGGTAAGTACGGTAACATCTGCACCGATTTTAGATAAACCACAGCATAAGGCATCGGTGTACGCGTATAAGCCGCCCGTGCTTGCACCGGCCACCATCAATACGCGCATTGGTAATTTTTGCTTTCCTGCTGTAATTTGGAAGGTACTCCCAGTTACATTCAATATGCTGTGGAGTTAAGCATAAGTAAGCCCCGTCACAGAAGTCAACGGCTTACTTCTAACGGGGTAAGCTCAGGATACTCTTCGCTTTCCTCAGGAACCTCTTGTTCCTGATAGAAGCTTGTATAAATGTCCTGCCAGTTGGCCATTATAGCTGCGAAGCATATCAGCAGCGGTGCGGCACGGGGATTGGAAAATATAGGATGGAAGAATCCGTCTGCCGCCAAAGCTATCATCAATAGGAAGGATGTTGCTCCGTAATATCGCATATATGGTATATCGCTCCTGGATAAAACGAAGCTTCGCACAAGAATAGCGAATATCAAGATGAGCACCGTTACCAATCCGAGCAAACCACATCTATCCAGCCATCCTAAATACTCTGAATGGTAAAAACCCACCAGAGGGTCTTTCCCTGCTGGTGCCGGATGCAGCGCTCCGATACCCCTGCCGGTCAATATAAAATAAGGCTCCTGCTTATAACTTGAAAGTATTATTTCGTGCTCCAATGCCCTCCAGGTGCCTTTCTGAAAGGGACTCGGTATTTCGACCTGGCCTGTTCTTGTGGTGCCGGCTCGAAATCTTTCCAGGAAATCGAAACCTATTGCAGAAGTGGCCCCCACCACGAGCAGGCCGGCAATCCCGTACGCAAGCAAAGTTCTGGCCCTGCCTTTGACGAACAAAAGCGAAGCTATTGCGAGAACACCCATTGCCCCATACATGGACCTTGTTTCACTCAGCACTATGCCGCCTATAGCGACCAGCAGCATAAACACAGATACGGGAATGGAGCCGACTTTACTTACTAATCTGCCTATTGCGATACTTACCAGTGAAAGATAGAGCAAGGGAACAAGAGTATAAGTACCTCTCTCACCTCCCAGCTGTGTAGCAGTGTCAAATTCGGCGGCCCGAGGTGTGAATGCGCCAAATCTGATTAAAATATGTACAACAAACATTGCCAGGAGCAAAACGACCGAGAATTTCAAAAATCCATTCGCGCGAGAATAGTTTGTGAAGTACCTAAGCCCAAATATCATAGCTGCTACAAAGTGCGCCACCCTCGAATATGTAAATGCAGTCTGAGTATACATCAGCAGGCCCTGTATCAGGGCAAGTACGGTTACTAATGCTATGACAATGAAGCATTTTCCAATAATGCCGGAATGATATTGCCGCTCTCGCGGTACAAAAAGTGCTGCCGCTAATGTTAACCATGCCAGGACGTCCGCCGGTGACCACGTGCGGGGCATACCAAGGTTACCTGCACTATATATGTAGCCGGCAAGTATGCTGTGGAACGTTACGGATATCAGGAATATGTAAAACACCCACTTCGGCTTCAAGACCACCAGCGGCAGACATATTACTATTGCAATCAAACATAATACTGCAATAAACGTTGCCATCAGGTTCCTCTAAAAAATAAGGCTTCTGATTAAAGTCGGAAAATAAAGTCTAAAGCTAAATATCGGAAATCAAAGGGTGGGATTCAGGTCAAAAATCAGGAAAATTAAGTATTTTCATTCGATTTTTGATTTTTTGTTCTAAGTTCGGCGCTTTTAACACTACTCTTTTTTTCCCACTCGGACCTGCTTAATCATATCTGCAAAATCTTGCTTTACCTGTACGCACATTTTAGAGCCAGCCTCTTCTTCTTTCCGGTTGATGGAGTCCAGGTTATTATTGATTTTATCGAAGAGTTGTATCAGTTTCTCTGTGCTGAGCTGCGCATCGGTAATGCAGTACTTTTCAAGCCCAAACTGGGCCATAAAATCTTCGGTTTTCTTGTGATATGCAATCGCAAGGAGTGGTGTTGCAGCCACCAACGAAAAGATTTGTGAGTGGGTCTTGTGCCCGACAAAAATTCTGCACTGTGCGACGGCGTTGATATGGTCCGAGGTTCCGGGAAAGCCTTCTATGATTTCGCAATTTCCTTTTTTATCAACGCTGTTTATCACAGCTTCAATACAGGACCGGTCAGTGCCTTGCAGTTCCATCGGGAAAAAACGCACCTTATATCCGGCCTCTATAGCATGGTCAATCAACGATGCAAAATAGCGCCGGTGATTTTCGTGTTCTTCGAGCTGGTTAGCACGTGTGTGTACGTAAACAGCGACTCCCATTACTTCTGGGCGCTCACTGGGTCTGATTCGTGATTTCACAATGTCACACAGGCCGAATACAGACTCGCGTGTCTTCGATACATGCTCCAGGGAAACCCCCAACTCTTTTATTTGCTCTGCCGAGGCTTCGTCGCGGATAAATATTCGGCAGGCACCGGAAAGTATTTTTTGCACCATCAATCTGCTCTTCGGTGACTTAAAGTTGAATGGCCCGATAGATTGCGACCAGAGTACCAACGGCTTATCGTAAAGCAAAGCTGCCGCCATATCGAATATTTGCGGCGTAACCGCATCGGGCACAAACATCGTCGTTATGTGATGGCCACCGGTACTGATTACTATATCAGCGTCTTTAACAGCTTTGGCGAATTGCCTGTTGACCAGGAACCGAAGATACCACGGACGTTTGCCTGCAATCAGGGCGTTACGCACCAGGGGAAAATTAATTCGTCTCTTCAGTATCATCTTTTGTATTCGATGAATTACTTTGCCTAAAAAGCCGACACCTTTTTTACGGGAAATATCCCATCCCCATGGGATAACTCTCACAGCCACGCCGGGAAAATCCGGCTTGTCTTCCCAATATTCAGGATTACTTGCGGATACTGTAACTTGGTCAGCACCGTTGTGGGCCAGCTCTCTGAGCACAAAAAACAGAACGGCCCTGTCACCTTTGTTAGTAGAGCATTGATTAATAACAAGGACTTTCATCTTCTTCGATATTCCTTTTTGCCCTCGAACCTTTTTCTCACTACGACAATTAAGTCAGCCGTCTCTTTCGGCAATGAAATAGCTGTGAAACTCGCCATTACAACAACGATGGACAATGTAAGCATCAAAATCCAATGAACGTTTCCTCTCAACAAAACGCTGCTCAGCACCCAAAGTGCTGTAATTGAAACAACACTTGCTGCGAGCGGTTGATATAAGCTGTCTTTCAGATACTCGTAAGGGCGTATCCCTAATTTGCGCAGACCGTAAAAGGGCAGCCAGATTCCTGTCTTGGCCCACAAAACGACAACCAGCGCTATCGCAGGTGCCATCGGGACGGTAACGAAACCCCGCAAAAGTATCAGTTCCAGTAAAACAGCTATCAATGCGGTCGCAATTGAGGCAATAGTCAGGCCTCGCAGATGTCCAATTCCGACCAAGGCCGGAAGCCATATCTCGAAAAGCCCGCCCGGGAGAACCGATATAATTAGCACTCGCATAACCCAAACTGTTCCTTCCGGAACTGCACCTTTAAGCCAGAGAGCCAGAATTTTTTCCGTGAAGACGAACAATAAAAGAAGTGAGGCACAAGCCAGAACCGAGCTTATACGTGTACCCTTTTTGATTACTGCCTTTATTGCCTCGGTTCGGCCTTTGGCCCAGAGATCGGAGACCGCCGGCAGGAAAACCACCTGTGTAGCCGCAAAAAATCCACGGACGAAGCTCGGAATCCTTGAAGCGATATCAAAGACAGCGACGTGTGCTGCAGTACCGGCCCAGCCGACCAGCAGTGCCATTGTGCTGTACATAAAAATTGAGCTGCCTGAACGTGCAAGCGAGTGGGACGTATATCGCCACAGCTCCAACAATGCTTCTTTATTAATCAGACGAACGTTTACACTTAGACCGGCAATCGACCTTCGCGCTACAATAAACATCAATAGAGCAGATACTGCTGCTGTGATTGCGAACGCCAACTGGACGGCGATTATGCTTTTCCAAAACACAAGTAAACCAACTGTAAGAACCCCCCGAAGCAGATTAGCTGTAATCACAACGCCGTTATAACGGGTGTAATACTGACAGCCCTGTAATGTCCCGCTAAAACTCGCCTCAAGCATCTTAAAGGCCAACGTAATACCAACGAGTATGCATGCAATCCTGGCATCGCGTTCGAATTCCGGGGTAATTGCCGAGAATATATCTGAAATCACAAAGGACAGCAGTGTCACGGCTGCAACAGTCAAAATCGCCAACGTTATAAGTATAATAAATGATGCTGATACAAAACGGTTCAGCTCTTTTATGTCGTTGCGATAAAAAGCCACAAAACGATTTATCGCCAACACAAATGCCCTCTCAAGAATCATCGGATAGCGCAGTCCCGTAGCCAGCAGGGCCCAGATGCCGTAGCCGGTTGCATCGAGGTCGCGCAATATAATTCGAACCAGCACCAGTCCAACTACCGCGGCCGCCAGCATGCTGGCCCAGTTCGAACCCGCATTAATTATTATCCGTTTTCGTAACGACATCTAATTTATTCCGCTTCAAACACAAAATACCAGCCGCTTGCCAGCCACCATGGTAAAATATCTGCAAGCCACACGTCTGCTTTGCCGAAGAGAGGACCTCGTCTTGTTTCAAAAATCGCTAATATGGAGTCCGATTTGCCAAAATCTCTAAGGCTGAAGGAAAATTCAGAAAGCATCTTAAGAAATCTTTTTTTGGTGTAAAATTGGCAATGGTCTTGCCCAGTTGTGTAAGGTTTCTTCCCGAACATACTACGCAGGCAATTATTCTTGCGCAGAAGAGTAATTATCGATAACCTTCTTTTGATTTGCCATGGCCCATATCCGTTCGGAATAGTTATAACCAACCAGGAGCCTTTATTAACCCGGGCTTTGATTCTTTGTATAAACTCCCGGGGCCTGGCAACATGCTCGAGAACCTCGCTGGCAATGACCATATCATAGCTCTTGCTGTCATCGAAGCTATGGCCGTCCGCTTGCGTAACAATAACGTTGTTGAGATTCTCGTTCCGGATACGTTCTGAGATGATGGACAAGGCCGATGGGTCAATATCAAGTGCCGTTATGTGAGAACCCAGAGAAGCCAATGGAAAAGTAATCCCTCCTGTACCGCACCCGAACTCCAAAATTTCAAGCTCTTCAATGGGCTTGTTTTTGGACTGAGCATATCGACATATTGCGGAAAATATAAATTTTAGTCTCTTAATATATTGCGGGCTCGTATAACTACTGCTCTTTATGAAAGTTTCCAGTACTACTTTATCTTGCATTATTAACTTCCGACAGAATCTGAGTAAGCTTTCTCCGGGCTTGATAAACAGCATCACAATCGCGTGAGTTCCTTAACACATAATCTACCGCAGCTTTAAGAGATTTTTGAGCTTGTTTTGCTATCTCCTGGTTTTCAGTACCAATCAGGTCTATAGCTTTTTGTACTTCGAAAAGATATTGATAATCCTCAACTCCCTCTCGCCACGCTTCCCAACGACGCGAGGGAATGATATTCTCCAATAGTCCCGGTACGGGGCTGCCTCGGCTCCCATAAACAACACCGGAGAAGCCGCGAGGTCTTAAAGTGTCATCCCAGGGAACAGCACCGGTTTCAAAATTAAGTCCGTAGTAGTAAATCCAGAATCCGGCTCCGGTCTGGCCTCGCTTAAAAGCACGCCACGGCAGAAGGCGATAATACGAATAAGGGTCTTTGGCTTTCATTGGCCTGAGACACTCGTACGTCCATACTTTCTTCCCGAAGCCCTTTATTTGCTCCAGCCATTGGGGATTTCGTTCGCAATGGCTGTCCTGAAGGCACCATATATCAATAAGCTCTCGGAACGGCATAAATTCTTTGGGGCCTTTGCCGAAGGAGTTAGCATAAATTCTCACTTTCGGGTCTGTGGCCTTGATTAGTTTGGCAAGTTCGTAAAATTCGTCGCACAGACTCTCATCAAACGGATACAGCGCGAACTTATCGTAACCGACGCCGGCATCCTTGAGATGCTTTACAAGATTTTTCAGCCATTGTGAAAAAACAGCCCTCCAATCCGGAGTCATCCATTTGACGTTCCCGAATCGGCCGTGGTCTTTCTTACTGCTATTGAAGTCCAGGCAAAGCAGGTATGTCCCGGCGTAGTTATGATACTGAAGAGCTTTATCTAAATTTGCGAAATTCGGTTTTCTGACCACGCCGGGCCGGTCCGATGAAAATCGCAGAAATGGCAGGTCCTGCGGGGGAACAGTATAAACGTTAATATGATGATTATGAAGGTCTTCTGCCATTTCGGCCGCAGAAGCAACTTTATAATACGACCAGTTGCAGGTATTAAGGGCAACGTTCTCAGGAAATTTATGCTCTTGAACCTCTATGTTAATAGGAATAGTTTCTATCGGCAGGTTTTTCCCATTTGTGGTTTTTGCCAAAATGCCGACTCGGCCTTTATAGCTGCCTGCCGTTAACGTCGGATTAAATATTGTCAACCATATTTGTGTTAGTTCGCCCGGCTGTAAAGTAAACGGATGTTCCGCCTGCAAGACGAGGGCGTCAGCTATTGAGCCGACCGTACTGCCTTTAACGTATATCGCTCTTCTAACCTTGAACGTTTTGTTGCTGTCGATTTTCTCGCCGGCAGGACTGAGCAATGGCGAAATGGAAACAGCCATTGTCATCACTTCATCAGAGCAATTTACAATGTTAAATGCGGCTGACTCGTACTCATTCTGCCACATTTGAACGTTTATATCTTTGGCACTTTCGCCGAGGAACATCTCTTTTTCAAACACCATTTCCATTGGATTTGCCGGCAGGCACACAAATGGCTTTCCATACACCGCCTTATATATTCCGGCCCGGGTTTTGCCTACCTGCTCCTTTATGGCAAGCATTTTTGTAGGTGTATCTGCTTTTTGGGCCTGTCTTTCAAGTTCAGAAAACATTTTCTCACTGAATTGGCCGGATAGCTTCGACCGGTTCTCTTTGACAGTTTTGATAGTGGCGGCAGTGTTTTCGCGCAACTGCAGGTAACCGTAAATTCTTTTTAGTAATTCTTCAGAACTCGTGAACGCTTCAAGGTCATTTCGAAATTTGATATTTCTGGCAGCCGAAAGCGAATCGCCGAATACCTCTACTTCGTCAAGGAATACATAACGCCATTTTGGCCTTATTATAAATTTGACGTATCGTCCCGGGGCATTTATATCCCGAATACTCATCGTCCGGGGGACTCCGCGGTAGCCGCGTGCTCGGACATTTTCCAAATCTTTGCTGCTTATCAGTCCGGCAAATCGAAACTTTCGATTGTCTTCACTCAACAACACAGCGGCAAATTCGGGAAACTCTACTTCCGCGAAGCCTCCCCCAATGGTGTGGATCCGGACTTCATAAATAGCGGACTTCTTATCGAGGTCTATCACAATTTCAACAGCCGGTTCGGCTTTCTGCCAGCCTACGGTGCTTTTGTCCGTCCATTGACTGCCGGAGGTTCTGCCGTCGGTGAGTTGAATTACATCGGACTTGTCAGTGCACAAATGATAATTAGGTTTCGGCGAGAGTGTGTAACTTTTGCGTAATGCCAGATTTTCCCTGGCACCAACCAGCTTGCAGTTACACACTAATAATAACAGTATAAAGAACCTTTTTGACATTATTGTTCTTCGTGTACTATCTGTCGCGACTGTATTTTTCCGATGTGAGTTGATTAAGCTGTGTGTCTGAAAAATTGTATTCTTATTTTGGCTATAGTATTCTGTAACACGCCTGTTATAAGTATGCGTTTCCGCATTTAATTTGTTGGGTGGCAGCCTCAAGCGAGTCCCGAAGAATCGGGACGAGCTTGGGGATGGCTCGGAACCAGCTATGCCGTTCGATGCTTTTGATACCAGTTTATTGTCGCCTTAAGTCCTTCGTCGAAGGGGGTTTTGGCCTCAAAGCCGAAGTATTTTTTGGCTTTTGAGACATCCAGCCGCCGCCTCGGCTGACCATCCGGCTTGGAGCTGTCCCAGCGAATTTCACCGGTAAAGCCCGTTAGCTCAACAATCTTTTCAGCAAGCTCTTTTATCGTTATTTCAAATCCGGCACCGATATTGACCGGCTCAGGGCCATTGTAATGTTCTGTCGCCAAAAGAATCCCCTCAGCAGCATCGGCTACATAAATAAACTCGCGCGAGGCACTCCCTGTCCCCCAGCAGTCAATATTGTCCGCGCTACTTTCAATGGCATCAACGCATTTCTTTATTAACGCGGGAATCACGTGACTGCTGGCGGGGTCAAAGTTGTCGCCGGGCCCGTAAAGATTTACCGGCAGCAGGAAAATCGAATTAAAACCGTATTCCGCCCGGTAAGCTTGCGATTGAACGAGCAGCATTTTCTTGGCCAGCCCATATGGTGCATTAGTCTCCTCCGGATATCCGTTCCAAATGTCTTTTTCCTTAAACGGCACCGGTGTAAATTTCGGATATGCACAAACTGTACCAATCGCGACAAACTTCTCAATGTTTCGTAGTCTGCCCTGCTCGATGAGTTGAACGCCCATGATTAGATTCTTATAGAAAAACTCGCCCGGGTGTTCGCGATTGGCACCTATTCCGCCTACAACCGCAGCCAGGTGAATAACAATATCCGGCTTCATATCTTCGTACATCCGAATTATGTCATCTATGTTGACCAGGTCATAGTCTTCTATCTTCGGTACAAGGATATTCTTACAGCCCCGTTTTTGCAGTCTTTCAGTAACGTAACCGCCTAAGAAACCGGCGCCGCCGGTAACAACAACTCGCCTGTTCTCAAAAAAAGTGCTCATTTTTTTGTTTTCTTGTGGTTTTTAATAATTTCCTCGTCCTCGGCGATTTTCATATCGGCATCGGTCATCATTCTCGCAAGCTCCTTAAAGGTTACTTTCGGCTCCCACTTGAGGACCTTTTTTGCCTTGCTTGCATCGCCCTGCAGGTAGTCAACTTCACTTGGCCTTAGATATCGCGGGTCGATTTCAACGTACTTTTGCCAATCAAGGTCAAGATAGCCAAAGACCTCCGCCACAAATTCCCTGACCGAATGGCTTTCGCCCGTTGCCACAACATAATCGTCCGGCTTGTCCTGCTGGAGCATAAGCCACATTGCTTCGACATAATCGCCGGCAAAACCCCAGTCTCGTTTTGCCTCCAGATTGCCCAAAAAGAGTTTGTCCTGCATGCCCAATTTAATTCTCGTCGCCGCTCGTGTAATTTTTCGTGTAACAAATGTCTCGCCTCGTCTGGGTGATTCGTGATTAAACAAAATCCCGTTACACGCAAACAAACCGTAAGCCTCTCGATAGTTTACTGTCTGCCAGAAGCTATAAACCTTCGCACAACCGTACGGACTTCGCGGATAAAACGGCGTCTTTTCTGTTTGCGGTGTTTCGACGACCTTGCCGTACATTTCGCTGCTGGAGGCCTGATAAAACTTAGCCGGCTTATCGCTGGAACGGATTGCCTCTAATAGCCGAAGTGTCCCAAGGGCATCCACATCAGCCGTGTAGATAGGCATATCAAAACTCACCCGAATATGACTTTGTGCGCCTAAGTTATAGACCTCGTCCGGCTTAATCTCGTTAATAATTGTTGAGAGGTTATTACCATCAGTCAAATCCCCATAAACCAACCTGAGTCGTGGATGTTCGTGCGGGTCTTTATACAAATGGTCAATTCTGCCCGTATGAAACGACGAGCTTCGCCGCATGATACCCCAGATATGGTAACCTTTTTCCAGCAGCAGCTCCGCAAAATATGAACCATCCTGCCCGGTAATACCGGTAATCAATGCTTTTTTCATAATGTTCAGTCCTTTTTACGCTTTTCGCTATCAATAATTAGCTGCAACGTTTCGGTCAGGCTTGTCTTCGATTCCCAGCCGATCGTTTTTTTGATTCGCTCCAGGCTTGGCACCCGCCGCATCATGTCCTCAATTGGCCTTCCGTAAGCAACTTCGTAGGGCACAAATTGCTTTTTGCTTTTACTGCCTGTCATTTTGATAATTCTATCAGCCAGGTCTTCAATGGCAATCTCTTCACTCGAACCGATATTATATACTTTACCTGCTGCCTGCTCGCGCTTCATCAGGCTGATAATCGCCTCTACGAGGTCGGCCACATAACAAAAACATCGCGTTTGCTTGCCCGTCCCGTATATCAGGACCGGCTCATTCCTCAACGCCCTTTGAACGAACCGCGGCACTACCATCCCATACTGACCTGTTTGCCTCGGCCCGATTGTATTAAAAAACCTTCCGATTACCACGCCCAATCCATACTGTTGATAGAAAGCCAGGCCCAGAAATTCGTCTATCGCCTTACTGCAGGCATACGACCACCGCGAAAGACTCGTGCTGCCGAGCACAATATCATCATCTTCACGAAAGGGTATAGCCTCACTTTTGCCGTACACTTCGCTGCTTGAAGCGATGAGGATTTTTTTGCCGAATTTGTTGGCTATATCCAGCACTATCTCAGTGCCGCCGATATTGGTTTCTATCGTATGCACCGGGTCCTCGGCTATCAGCCTGACACCAACAGCTGCAGCCAGATGAAAGACCGCTTCGCTCTGCTCCACCAGGGGCTCTATCAGCTCGGCGTTACGGATGTCACCTTCGACAAACTCAAAGCCGGTATGCTCTTTGAAACTTTCGATATTTTCCAAACTACCTGTGCTGAGGTTATCGATAACAAGCACCTTATTACCGTCTTTGAGCAGCCGCTCCGCCAGATGAGAGCCGATAAAACCTGCACCGCCTGTAATCAATACTGTCATATACGCTCCATGGAAAAACTTTCTATCTGCAAAGAATAATAATTATTAGCCGGTTATCAATATCGTAGTTCTGCTTTTTTTAGTGGAATCTATTTGGTTAGACTCCGTCCCCGTCGGCTGCGCATACAGATAAATACAGCCTCACTGTCATAGCTGGTTGTTCTGTGAAAACCTTTTTTCTTACGGTCATAACCGCACCAATAGTATTTATGCTCACCTCTGATTGGGGCAGGTTGACCGACAGTCTTCTTATACCATAAGTATCGGCAAATAAAGAACATAGCTTTAGGTTATCGGGTTATCAGATTATCAGGTTATCGGGCTATCGGGTTACTATGTTATTAGAATATAAGGTTAACTTTGTCGTTTCATGATATCCTCTCAGGCGTACTCCCCCTGTGTCATCTGTTCTAAGTCATCTGTCCTCTGTCTTATGAAGAACCGAATTAGTTTGAACGCCGCCGCCCAAAAAAGCGCCAACAAGGCAAGCCAGAGACACAATAGCGGATAAAACAGCCTCCCCGAAGTATAGGCGGTTCGCGAATCGCCCATACTCTTTGCCTTAAAGGGGAAGAAATTTACACAATAGGCGGTTTGTACCTCCCGCTTGCTCCGATTGAACTTCAGCAGCATCGGCTCTTCGTTCATTACCTTCACAGAGCTAAAGCTGCGGTTACCAGTTATGTGTCCGATAATATTTGCAAATCGCTTCTGCAAATGAGACTGCGACCAATCCCAAACGTAATTATCAGCAATTACGTGATGATTAGGATTTTGGATGAACTCAAGATTGAAATTGTATGCTACTGAGGCCAACTGTATAACGCAGCTTATTGATATCAGCGATATGATTAAAATTTTTGCCGTGGTTTTCACTCCTCTGCCGAACAAAACCACCATCGGCAAAATTAAGAACGGCAGCACAGGCACTTGATATCTGATTGACCAGGCATAATCGCCGGCCCAGGCGGTGAAAAAGCTGTAGAAGACAAGGTTGCTTACAATCGCGGCTGTAATGGCCAGGGCCACTACCTTATGACGCCGGTAAAAACCATAGATACAGAATGGAAAGAGTAAAAGAACCGGATTGTAGAGAAATATGCTCTTTCCCGGACTAAACAGCATCGCTGCCAGGGTCGGCAAAGGTGAGCTTTCAAACAGCCCATGGCCGCCCAGCGACGTGGTTGTAGATAGCCCATAGCCGCTTTCAAAAACACTGCCAAACCGGACATAATTATACCAACCCAGAAGCACAAGGAAACTGCCCGTTCCACAAACACCCGCTGCCAGCCATTCGCTTACCCTTCTGGCCCGCAATGTTTTTTCTGACGTGAACACTTCACTGCCGAGGGCTACCAGGTATATGGGCAGAACGGCGGAGGTTGATGATGGCCGGAACAAAAGACAAACTCCCAGCACCATGCAAAATAACCATACGTAAGCGAAACGCTGTTGTTGATAATACTTAACCATTAACCATATTGCCAGAACCAACAGCCCAGACATCTGTGTCTGTTCCTGTGTATTTACCGAGTAATGAAAATGCATCGTAGCAAAACCCAGTACGGCCGCAGCGATAAGCGATGTCCTCAGGCTGTAACCAAGCGAAAGCGTCAGGCGATAGAGAATCCAGACCGCTGCTGCCCCCATTGCCGGAAAGAGAATTACCGAAGCCAGAAATTGCGCTAACAAATCAGATACTTCGGAACCGAGCGGTGTGACCTTCTCTAAGATTAAACCAAGCCCGGCGAAAGGCAGCAGACAGAGCAACTGCCCAAGACCGGAAACTGCATAGCGCTTCCCGTCCACACCAATTGCACAATTGCGTGTCTGGAAATCCTCTTCCAGCGAAAAAGTTCCGCTGCGAAGAATTTGCCTGGAAACCGACCAGCGTATCTCTGTGTCACCGGGCAGGTTGCCGGGACTTGCCAGACTGTATAAAAAAAATAATGCCGTAAACAGCAACATCCCGCCGGTTAGTTTATGTTTGGTTGTTCGAATCACCTTTTATTCAGAATCAAACATTGTTGGAATTGAATTAGTCCGAAACTCAGTTTCACTTTGTCTCGGAGTTACGTTATTCGCTATTGCATGGGCCGCGGTACGAGCTGTATGTCTTGTCGGTTTCCCAGACGGTAACACAATGCAGAGCCGCCTGGCCGAATTTGCCCACGAGTTTATTCCATGCGAAAGATGCAATATTTTCAACGGTGGGATTGGTTCTGCTGAACTGGCTAACGTCGGCATTTAAATTCTTATGGTCAACGAGTTTTATCAGCTCATCGTCAACTACTCTTTCAAAATCGCTGATATGGAAACCATTTTTACGCACCGGCATTTTTATCGTAACCTCAACGATATAGTTGTGGCCGTGACCGGTGGGGTTTGCGCATTTTCCGAAAACCTCAAAATTCTGCTCTTCGGAGAAATCGTCGTTCCAGAGCTTGTGCATTGCTGCAAATTCGAATTTCTCACCGAAATAAACCATATCCAAATCTTTCGAATCTATAACTACCTTCCTGAAAGGATTCAGCTTCAGGCTCAATTTGCTTAACTGGGCAGCCCCAAACTTATCGGCCAATCTGCTCCAGGCCGATTTTAGAAGTTCAGTCACTGCAAAGAAACCAATGTGTTCGGCCCGAAGAAAATCTTTTTTTATTCGCTCGGCAAAAACCGGCACTACGAATTCGCGAACGTTCTTGTCAATATCAGCTACATTAACAACAAATCCCGTAGCCGGTTGAACCTCCCCAGCCACTTCGACGGATAATTCTAAGAATATTGACAGTCCTTCACCGGCCGGCTTAGAAACAAACGAGTTGAACCCTTCAATTTCTTTTGACAGAAAAGGATTAATCGAAAACCGCACGTGCCTGGCCAGTTTATGCATAAACAAAATCTCTTATTTGTTGCTGTTATGCATCAGGCTCAAGATTTCATTTCGGCTTCTCGGGTCTCTCTTAAATATCCCGCGAAGCGCCGATGTCACCATTACCGAGCCGGGCTTTTTTATGCCCCGAATGGTCATACAGCTGTGTGAAGCTTCCAGTACAACAGCGACACCCTGTGGTTTTAAGCTGTTCATTATAAAATCGGCTATTTTGTACGTAAGTCTTTCCTGTGTCTGCAGTCGCCGGGCAAAACAGTCCACAACACGAGCTAATTTGCTGACACCAAGCACCGTTCCCGAAGGTAAATAAGCAACATTAGCTGAACCGATAAACGGCATTAGGTGATGCTCGCAGATACTGTAAAATGGTACGTCACGCAGCAGAACGATTTCGTCGTAGTTTTCACTAAAGATGCTAAGATGTTTTTTAGGGTCCTCGTGCATCCCGCCTAAAAGTTCAGCGTACATCCTTGCCACCCGTTCCGGTGTTTTCTTTAAACCCTCGCGCTCGGTGTCTTCACCAACCGCTAAGAGTATTTCCTTAACCGCTTTTTTGATTCTCTCGGTATCTATGGTCTTGCTTTTTTTGGCCATTTCTTTCACTCATAAATATATGTATTCTTCGACTGTCAACTAATTTACGTCTTTAACTCTATTTGGTTTAGGTCAGGTTTTCTTTGACGTTAAATTCATAAGATAAGTGGTAAGCAACCGCACGCCAAATCCGGTTGAGCCTTCCGCTGAAAATTCCGTAGGTTTGCTGAATATATCCATACCGGCAATATCCAGATGCGCCCATTTTGCATCACCGACAAATTGCCTCAAAAAGGCTGCTGCGGTGCAGGCTCCGCCCCAATTACTGCCGATGTTCTTCAGGTCGGCTATCTTGCTCTTCATCTCTTTTGCGTACTCCTCGCTGCTCGGCATTGGCCACACCTTTTCGCCGCTGTCCTGGGAGGCTCTCTGCAGTTGCTTTATCAGTTTCTCATCATTGCCCATTAGTCCGGCCATATATTTGCCAAGAGCGACCATACAGGCCCCCGTCAATGTTGCTATGTCAATGATAATATCGCATTTTTGTTTGACGGCATAGCTAAGACCATCGCACAGTATCATCCTGCCTTCGGCGTCGGTATTCTGCACCTCAACGGTTTTGCCGCTGAAGGTGGTGATAATGTCACCGGGTCGATAGCTCGTTCCGCTCGGCAAGTTTTCCGCAGATGGAATTATACCGTAAACATTGAGCGGCAGCCCCAGCTCTGCCACAACTTTCATCGTTGCCAATACTGCAATACCACCGCTTTTGTCTAATTTCATCTGGTCCATATTGGCGGCGGGCTTAATGCTTATTCCGCCGGAGTCGAAGGTTATCGCTTTGCCCACCAGACCAACCGTTGGCTGATGACTTGCAGCTCTGCCGGCGGGGCTGTATTTCAAAACAATGAATCTCGGCTTATTTTGCGAGCCTGACCCGACCGCAAGCACTCCGCCCATACCCTTCGCTGCTAACTGTTTTTCGTCAAAAACCGTACAGCTCAACCTCTTCGTACTTCGGGCTAACTCTTTTGCGGCGGCTGCCAGCTCGGCTGGATTTATTACGTTGGCCGGCCGGTTCGCCAACGTCCGGGCATAGCTTTGCGCTTTGCCGATAGCAATCCCGCTCAAAAGACCTTTGTTTAACTTTTTCATTTTCGCCGAGTCTGAATCAATCAACTCAACTTTAAGCGAATCCGCCCGTCCGTTTTCGCTCTCAGTAACAAACTCATCATAGCGATAGCTTCCGAAATATGCCCCTTCCGCTACGGCCCTGCCCATTGCGGATAAATCGAATCGTCCGCCAAATGCTTTGTGCAGCGCTAAACTGATAGTTTCTATTTTCATTTCCACTGATTTTTTTGCCGCGTTGGATGCCGCTTTGCGAATCGTATCCAGTGTTGCTTTTTTCTTTTCACCTAAGCCGACCAGCAAAACTCTTTCGGCCCCTATGCTGTCGTTGCCATAAACGATTGTGCTGGTTCCCTCCTTTGCTTTGAAATCACCTAATTTAATCAATCGCTCGATTGCACCGTCGAGCTTATCGTTGAGCTGCGCATTTAATTTATCCAGCACTTTAGTATCCGAAAACAGCCCCACTGCAAGCAGGTCTGTCCGGCATTTTGCCGGATCAACTATTCGTGTTTTTAGTTCGACATCAATAATCTCTTTCATCTTTTCTGACCTTTTTTTACTTTTGTTTATTTTTTGCTCGGTATCGTAGGTAGTTTTCGATAAATCCGTTGAGCTCTCCATCCAGCACCGCCTCAACATTGCCTGTCTGGAAGCTGGTTCGGTGGTCCTTGACCATTTGATAAGGCTGCATAACGTAGCTTCGTATCTGATTGCCCCAGGCGATCTCACCTTTATCGCCGTATAGTTTTGCAATTTCGGCATCGCGTTTTTGCTGCTCGAGCATATAAAGCCTGGCCTTGAGCACCTTCATCGCCTGGGCCCTGTTCTTATGCTGGCTTCTTTCGTTCTGGCACTGAACGACGATGCCCGTTGGTTCGTGTGTAATCCGTACCGCCGAGCTGGTCTTATTCACATGCTGTCCGCCGGCACCGCTGGCCCGATATAAATCGATTCGAATGTCATCTTCGTTTATTTCAATATCGATGTCCTCATCGAATTCCGGAACGCAGTCCACTGCTGCAAAACTTGTATGCCGCCTTTTTTGCGAGTCAAACGGACTTATTCTTACGAGCCGGTGTACCCCGGTCTCACATGAGAGCTTACCGAACGCAAAAGGCCCACTCACTCGCAGAGTTATCGACCGGATGCCGGCCTCTTCTCCCGGAGTGATATCAAGCTCCTGGAATTTATATTTGTTTGCCTCGAAATATCGCGTGTACATTCTAAGCAGCATGTTTGCCCAATCGCAGCTCTCCGTTCCTCCTGCCCCGGCGTGAATGCTGAAGAAACTGTTTTTCGTATCTTCGGGTCTGGATAACAGCCCCGATAATTCGACCTGTTCACACCTTTTGACAAGTGTACTTAGGTCATCCTTTAACTGTACCAGTTCATCCTCATCTGCTTCATCTGCTGCCATTTCGAACAGCTCCTGAAGGTCTTTGGCCTCACGCTGCATTTCTTCCACCGGCTCAATGAGCGATTTAAGCATGCTCAGTTGCGATACTACAGACTGGGCTTCTTCGGAATTGTCCCAAAAGCCTTCTTTGGACATCTGGGCTTCCAGCTTTTGCAGTTGGATTTTTTTGTTGGACAAGTCAAAGCCAGTCCCGGATTTTTTCAATCCGGGCCGACAGATCTGATATCGCTGATTTTAATTCTGTTGTTTCCATATTACTGATTACTAACCTCAGACTACCTGTTAATTTCTACTGACGGTTGTCCTTATACCACATCTAATTAAGATATGCAACACTCTCTCTCACAATTGAAAGCTAATAATAGCGCGTAAAATAGGATTTGACAGGCGATAACGGGAACTGTTATATTGCCTGGTAATAAACAGGTGTTTTATTGCCCTAAAAGCCGGTAATGGATTCAAGAACTACAAAGAATCCGGCTTCGATGCGTAGATTTTTTCTTCGCAATTCATTGGGTATGGAAATGAGGCATTCACATTAGCTTCTAAGGAGAGCAGTTATGAAGTACACTTCTGTATTTGTAGCGTTGGTCATTCTTATGGCTGGTTGCAGTTCGGCTCCGACAGATTCTGTGGAAGACCACGAAGCGCAAACCAAAAAAGTGCTTATAGTTACCGGTATCGACCATCCCGCTCACAACTGGCAGCAAACAGCTCCGGCACTGACTGATGTTCTCAGAGAAGATATACGTTTGAAGGTGGATGTGGTCGAGGAGCCGGAATTCCTGGGCACGGACAAGGTGTTCGACTATGATATCATAGTCGTGCACTTTATGAACTGGGAAAAGCCTGACCCAGGCCACATGGCCAGGATTAATCTGCGTCAGTTCGTTAATGACGGCAAGGGACTGTTCGTACTCCATTTTGGCTGCGGCGCTTTCCAGGGCTGGGCTGAGTTTAGTAATCTCGC
>DATKYR010000119.1:0-98640 GCA_035528395.1 Sedimentisphaerales bacterium | reverse complement strand
TCGTTTTGGCTCCAGCGAGGACAAGGCTGGCAAGGAAGCAAAACGCAGGCCTACTGGTTGGTAGTCCGAGTTTTGCTGACACCGCCAGCCGAAGCCGCAGCCAGCCAAAAATGGAAGATAATTTATTTACAAGTCCTTAGTTCACGCCAGACCGGTGCGGGGCGGTCGGTTTCAGTTATGGATGATGCACTTTCGAAACAATTAACCCCTTCACAGAGAAAAGCGGTCTTTCACATTGAAGGACCATTGCTTGTTCTCGCGGGCCCGGGCAGCGGCAAGACCCGCGTAATCACATACCGCATTGCAGCGCTTATAGACTCGGGCGTGCGGCCATACAATATTTGCGCAATAACTTTCACGAACAAGGCCGCCGAGGAGATGCGCCAAAGGGCGTTTGTTCTTGGTGCGAGCGCCGGTGCACATATCAGCACCTTCCACTCTTTATGCGTCAGAATCCTTCGCCGATATGCTGATAAAGCGGGTATAAACTCCAACTTTAGCATTTATGACGAATCCGACCAGACCCGATGCATCAAACAGGCCATTAAAGATTGCGAGCTTGATACGACCAACTTTTCTCCTGCCCGAATGCTCGATGCGATTTCGACCCTGAAAAACAAGCTGATAGACGCCGAATCTTTTAAGAACAGGGCAGATGATTTTTTTTCAAAAACGTTAGCGGCAATATATCTGGGCTACCAGCGTATTCTGAGCGAACGAAACGGTCTGGATTTTGACGACTTGTTAATGAAGGCAGCATTTCTACTGGAGGACTATTCCGAGGTTCGCTGTGAGCTTGGTGAACGTTTCAAATTCCTGTTAATCGACGAATACCAGGATACCAATCACGCCCAGTACAGGATTGCCAAGGCCCTGGCCTCACAGCACAACAATATTTGTGCAACCGGCGACCCGGACCAGTCCATCTACCGCTGGCGGGGCGCCGACATCCGCAACATATTGGCTTTTGAAAGCGACTGGCCCAACGCCACAATTGTCAAACTCGAAGAGAATTTTCGCAGCACCGCGAATATCCTCGAGGTGGCCGACAATTTGATTGCATTTAACCGTAATCGAAAGGAAAAAAAACTTGTACCCACAAAACCTCCCGCCGGGAACGTTGACGTGTGTGTTTTCGAGGATGAGAGTGAAGAGGCCCAGGCCGTCGCCCAACAGGTAAAAGAGCTGAGTAAAGAAGGAGTTTGTCTCAAAGATATGGCCGTGTTCTATCGTGTTAATGCTATGAGCCGTGTGCTCGAAGAGGCACTTGTCCAGAATAAGATACCCTATCAGGTTGTCCGGGGAGTGGAATTCTACAGGAGAAAAGAAATCCGCGACCTGCTGGCCTATTTGAAGGTCCTTGTCAATCCCGATGATGAAATCGCACTATTGCGTATCATTAACACACCAGCCCGCGGTATAGGAAAGGTAACAACAGATAAAGTTCGTGCCTACGCCGCCCTGAATGGAATCAATCTCTTTAAGGCGCTTAAGAAATCAGAGCATATCGAATCTCTTTCCAAGGGTGCAAAGGCCAAGCTCGCAGTCTTTGTCAATATGCTCGAACAGTTCAAGAAAGGTGTTACCGGCCGGGTCGCACCGCTCGCCGAGCGTGTCTTTGCCGAATCTGGATTATCAGAATCTCTCAAAGCCGCCGGCGCCGAGGGCCAAAACGCACTGGAAAACGCAAGTGAGCTGATAAACGCCGTCAAACAATATGACCAGCAGACAGAGGAGCCCTCGCTGGTTGATTATCTTCAGGAGATATCCCTTTTCAGCGACACCGATGCATACGACACTTCCAGTGACCGTGTTGCGCTGATGAGCCTGCATGGTGCAAAGGGTCTCGAATTTGAAAACGTCTTTATAGTTGGTGTTGAAGACGGCATACTACCACACGAACGGAGCAACGCTGCCGAAGATGAAGACGAGCTGGAAGAGGAACGCAGGCTCTTTTTTGTCGGCATTACCCGTGCCAAAACCGGCCTGCATATCAGCTATGCCCGATATAGGACAGTGCGAGGGCAGATGCTGCGAACAATACCCTCGCAGTTTCTTTTTGAACTCGGCCGGGAGATCACCGAACAAACTGCTGAAGAAAATGGATATTACGACGATGATAACGACAATATCAGTGAAACTGTACCTCATTTTGAGACAGGCCAATTAGTACGGCACAAATCTTTCGGCCTTGGCAGAGTCGAAGGGTTTAGCGATATGGGTGAAAACAGCATTGTCGTAGTCAAATTTAATACAGGACAAACAAAAACGTTGATGGTAAAATATGCCGACCTTTTAAAAATTTGAAAACGTAAGGAGGATTCAAATGGCAGGCAAAAAATGTTTTACCAAGGCGGTTTTATTATTGACCTCATTAATTTTCTTTTCAATCACCCCGACTCTGGCGGATTCGACCGTCAAAATATGGGAAGAGCCGCTGGTGATTCCTACTTACGAGGTGGGCAAAGCAGACCCAAACCCGAGGTTCTATACCGGCAGGACTTATCAGGGAGCACAAGGGCGGGTATATCCTTATCCGATGCTGGACGTGCTGACCGACAGCCGGAAGGACAAAGCATACAAGGCGGCCTACCTTGAAAATGAGTATGTGAAGATTTGTATCCTTCCGGAAATCGGCGGCCGAGTTTTTGCCGCGTTGGACAAAACCAACGACTATGATTTTCTTTACCGCCAGCATGTAATCAAGCCGGCCCTTATCGGGATGCTCGGAGCGTGGATATCCGGGGGTATAGAATGGTGCATTCCTCACCATCACAGGGCGACGACTTTTATGCCTGTTGACTACACGTTGGAGGAGAACCCTGACGGCAGCAAAACCGTGTGGGTAGGTGAGACGGAGCTGCGGCATCGAATGAGATGGCTGGTGGGTATAACTCTCTATCCTGAGAAATCCTATATGGAAGCGACCATTAAGATTATTAACCGGACGCCGTTCGTTAATTCTATTCTGTGCTGGGCAAATGTTGCGGTTCATGCAAATGAAAATTACCAGGTGATATTTCCTCCGAGCACGGAGTATGCCACTTACCACGGGAAGAACCAGTTTGCGCACTGGCCGATTTCAAACGAGTTTTACTCAGGGGTTGATTACACAAGAGGTGTGGACCTAAGCTGGTGGAAAAATCATCCATCGCCAATATCTTTTTTTGCGTGGAATTATCAAGATGACTTTTTGGCGGGCTACGACCACGGAAAAGAAGCTGGTACTGTTTATATGTCCAACCATCACATTGCTCCGGGCAAGAAATTATGGGAATGGGGCCCGGGCCCTCGCGGACAAATGTGGGATAAAATTCTGACCGAAACCGACGGCCCTTATATAGAAATTATGGCCGGGGCGTACTCGGACAATCAACCCGATTATAGCTGGATACAGCCTTATGAAGTCAAAATTATTAAGGAGTACTGGTATCCTCTTCGAAAAATAGAAAGCGTGAAGAACGCCAATCTCAAGGCCGCTGTAAATCTGGAGGTGACAGAGGGAAATACAGCCGAAGTTGGATTTAATACAACGTCGGCATATAAAAACGCACTTGTGCTGCTCAAGGCCGAAGATAAAGTAGTTTTCAAGCAGCGAATAAATATCGGGCCGGACAGGCCATTCTTGAAAGAGGTTGCTCTTGCCGCAGGGGTGAGGGAGAAAGATTTGCGAGTTTCGCTTCAGTCTTCTTCCGGCGAAGAGCTCATAGCGTACAAACCGGTTGAGAAAGAGGGGGCTCCGATGCCCAAGCCGGTGGAACGTCCGCCGGCCCCCGAAGAAATTAAAACAGTTGAAGAGCTCTATCTAACAGGCCAACGCCTGGACCAATTTCATAACGCAGCCCTTGAGCCTTATCCATATTATGAAGAAGCGTTAAAAAGAGACCCTTACGACTCACGGGTCAACACGGAGCTTGGTATTCTTTACTGCAAGCGGGGAATGTTCAAGGAGGCGGAAGAGAAACTCAATCAAGCTATCGAACGGCTCACGAAAAATTATACCAGTCCGAAAAGCGGTCAGGCCCACTATTATCTCGGGCTGGCTTTGAAGTTTCAGGGTAAATACGATGCCGCGTATGACGCCTTATATAAGGCGACATGGAGTTCCAGCCTTCATACAGCCGGCTATTATAATCTGGCTGAAATCTACTGCATTAGAGGCGACTTTGAGAAAGCTTTGGAACACATCAACCGCTCAATCGCCGCAAACGCCTGGAACACAAAGGCGTTGAACCTAAAGTCCGCTGTGCTAAGACAATTGGGACGGTTTGATGAAGCAGCACAACTGGCCTCAAAGACTTTGGCCTTTGACCCACTAAACTTTTGGGCGGGCCATGAGCTTTACCTTGCAAAACGTGCGGCCGGATCGAGAAAACAAGCAACGGAAGTGATGAACAGCATAAATGTAAAGAGCAGAGGTGAGGTGCAGTCATATCTGGAAACGGCCGTTGACTACGGCAATTGCGGTTTATGGGATGAAGCAATCGAGTGTCTGCGGTTATTGGCGGATTCCAAAGAAAAAGAGGAATGCAGGCACGCGATGGTCTATTATTATCTCGGTTATTTTTATGAGAAAAAGGGAAATGCTGAAAAGGCTTCCGAGTGCTACCGTACGGCAGGCAAAATGCCGACGGATTACTGCTTTCCATTTCGCTTAGAGACAATAGATGTGCTCAGTAGTGCTATGAATAATAATCCATCGGATGCGCTTGCTCCTTATTATCTTGGAAATCTCCTTTATGATAATCAACCTGAAAGGGCAGTAAAAGAATGGGAAAAATCACAAGATTTGGATGAAACTACAGCAACCGTGCATCGGAATCTTGGGTTTGCCTATGCGAGGATGGAAAATAATGTTACCAAGGCCATTGCCAGTCTGGAAAAGGCCATAGAATGTGATGACAATGACCCGAGGGTCTATTATGAATTGGATCTTCTATATGAGGCGGGAGGGGTGTCAGCTCAGAAAAGACTTAAATTGCTGGAAGATAATCATCAAACGATAATCAAACGTGACGATACTCTTTCGCGAGAAATAGCTCTCTATGTGCAATTGCAGCAATATGACAGGGCGATCGAATTACTTGCCAGCCGCCATTTCCATACATGGGAAGGTGGAGGGGAAATTCATAACGTATATGTCGATGCCCATCTGCTAAGAGGCCGGAAGAAGTTGAAAGACAAAAGGTATCAGGAGGCACTTAAAGATTTTGAAGCGGCCCTTGAATACCCTGAAAATTTGGAGGTAGGAAGATCAAGACGTGACAGGAGGACCTGCCAGACCCACTTTTTTATCGGGACCGCCTATGAGGCCCTGGGCGATACTCAAAAAGCCAGAGAGTATTTTGAAGAATCTGCATCTATAGAGGTTCGCCGATCGGAGTACAGCTATTACAAGGGTCTGGCTTTGAAGAAGCTCGGCCGGGAAGATGAAGCAGAGAAGATATTCGACGAGCTGATAGAGTCCGCAAAGCCGGGGCCTGCCGTGACATTCTTTGCGAAGTTTGGAGAAAGACAGGCGCATAATATTAGAACGGCAAATACTCACTACACGCTGGGCTTGGGATACTTAGGGAAAGGTAATCAGGCGAAGGCCAGGGCAGAGTTCGAGGAAGCTCTTAAGTTAAATATAAATCATCTGTGGGCCGGAGTGCATTTATCCGAACTGAAATAAAAGTCTTTTCTGGCAAAAGGCTCAACAAAACTATGTAAAAGGAGGTTACAATGAACGACAAAATCAATCGAAGAGAATTTATACAATTGACAGCGGCGGGAAGTGCTCTGTGCCTCGGGGGTTCGGGGATTCTGGCGTTTGGTGCGAATCGGAACGCTTCAGGGCTGATAAGTCCGGGCTGCAGGGGAACAAAAGTCAAAGTGGCCAGGATTTACATGGGGACTTCGCACGGCCTCTGGCCCAAGCCAAAGCTGGACTTCAGGAATGAAATACGATTTTACGAATCCGAGTTTGCAAAATTAAAAGATGAGCTGTCCGACGTGGAATTTGTTATTGACAGGCTGGTTAGCTCTGCGGACCAGGTTGGACCTCTCAAGAGCAAATTGAAGGAAATGGACGGTATCCTTTTGATTCATTTCAATATTGGAGTAAGGCCGATTTTAGACGAAATTCTCAGTGTAGGTAAGCCTACAGTGGTTTTCGCTGTTCCGTATTCCGGGCACGGCTGGTCCAGCTTCGGTGCTTTGCAAAGGCAACCACTGGGGGCCAGGATGGAGTGTATGCTCACCAGTGATTACAATCAATTAGCTGTTGCAATAAGACCTTTTCGTGCGATTCATCATTTAAGAGAAGCCAGGATTCTGAACGTCACAACCCGGTCATTTTCCGGATATGCCGATGCTATGAAAAACAAATTCGGCACAGAGATGAAACAAATCGGACTGGAACAGGTAGTCGATGCCTATAACGCCGTCAGCGACAAACGGGCAAAGGCCGAAACGGAGCTGTGGATAAATAGGGCCTCTGAGGTTGTAGAGCCTTCAAGGGCAGAGATATTCAAATCCTGTAAGCTCGCATTGGCTTTTGAAGATATGCTTGACCAGGAAGACGCGACTTTGATGACCGTCGATTGTTACGGCACGATGTGGGACAACACTATTAAACTGCCCGCTTATCCGTGCGTCGGCTTTACGAGGCTTAATAACATAGGATTAGGCGGTATCTGTGAATCGGATTTACGGTGCGCTATGACCCACATAATAATGCAGGGACTGTCAGGAAAGCCCGGCTTTATCAGTGACCCAACTGTAGATGAATCCAATAACAGCATCATTTTAGCTCACTGTCTCGGAACGACAAAAATGGATGGCCCGGAAGGGCCGGCTGCTCCTTACAAGCTGCGAACAGTTATGGAACGAAGAGAAGGAGTTGTGCCGCAGGTGTTTATGCGGACCGGCCAAAAAGTTACTCAGGCTCTACTGGTTGATACTGATAATTTGATATACTTCACAGGCGAGGTCATCGATGCTCCCGATATAGACAGAGGCTGCCGAACCAAAATTACGGTCAAGGTGGACGGCGATGTTGAGACTCTATGGAAAAACTGGTCGAGCGGATTGCATCGACAGACCTGTTATGGAGATATTACGAAAGAGCTCGGGTATTTCTGCAGATTCAAAGAAATTAAAATGGTCGATGAGGCAGTATAAACAAACACAATCTTATATTTAGCCCCGCACCAATTGTCCTTTGGTGTAAGTCCACAGCATTCACGGACTCTAAATAAGCTTGGTTGTGGGTTCAATTGGTGCGGGGTTTTTCTTCTAAAACTGGAACGAAAGGCAAATCTTATGAATCGGAGAACTTTTCTTAAAGCCTCAGGATTTGGCGCGGCTTCGTTAGCATTGCCGGGTCCTTTGCTCGCCGCGGCAGAACAAAGGGATGACATTCTCAGCCAGGTCGATACACGCATCGAGAAATACCGCATGGGTAGTGCTGTGTTGAAACTTCTCGGGCCGGATGGAAAATCGCTTAAGAGTGGCTTAGCTGTGAAAATAGAACAAAAGCGGCATAAGTTTCTGTTCGGCTGCAATATCTTCAAGTTAAACAGGTGCAGGACACCTGAGGACAATACCGCTTACGCAAATCGTTTCATTGCGTTGCTGAATTTTGCTACGCTGCCTTTCTACTGGTGGAATTACGAGCGACAACGCGGCAAACCGGACGATGCCCGCACCGAGGAGATTGTCCGCTGGTGTAAGGAAAAAAACATAACAACCAAGGGGCACCCGCTGGCCTGGAATTACGCCCAGCCGTCCTGGCTGCCTAAGGACCCTGAGGAAGCGATGCGACTACAGTTAGATCGGGTTGAGCGCTGCGTGCGACGCTTCAAAAACGAAATCGATATCTGGGACGTAGTCAACGAGGCAACACACTATGACCGTCCCGAATGCAGGGAGCGTGCGCCGATATTGACCGATGCTATCGGCAAGATGGGCGTCGGGGCATACGTCCGCGAGTCATTCAAGAGCGCGCGCAAGGCCAATCCTAAAGCCACACTGCTCATCAATGACTATCGAACCGACCCATCCTATGCCGAAAAGGTGATTTCAGAATTGGTCGATGACAGTGGACAGCCGCTTTATAACGTTGTGGGCATTCAGTCACATATGCACGGCGGCTATTGGGGCGCACAGAAGGCATGGGAAGTCTGTGAGCGATTTACAAAGTTTGGCAGGCCGCTGCATTTCACCGAGACGACCGTTGTCTCAGGCGAGCAGGGCTGGGAGCTACGACAAAAACGCAAAGACCCAAATTTCCGATGGGTGAGCACATCCGAAGGCGAAAAACGACAGGCCCAGCAGGTGGCTGAGTTTTATCGTGTCCTCTTTTCGCATCCTGCCGTCGAGGCCATTACATGGTGGGACTTCACCGACCAGAACGCGTGGCAGCAAGCACCGGCCGGACTTGTGCGGGACGATATGTCACCTAAACCAGCTTATAACGAATTAGAACGGCTCATCAAAGGCAAATGGTGGACGCAAGCTGAAACGACCGTCGCAGCAGGTGGCAATACAAACTTCCGCGGCTATTTGGGGCAATACGAAGTTACCACACGCATTGACGGCCGAAAACTAACCGGCACTTTCCGGCTCGATAAAGCCGCAAAGCAAACGATAGATGTCCAACTGAGTTGATTGAAGCTCGTAGAGGGAGAATTAAGCACAACAACTTTATAAGCGCCACGTTTCGAATGCAAAACGGGAAACTAATTGCATATCAATTCCAGCACGTTATAATCTCACCAGAATTGCTTTATTCCAGATAGGATTTGTGAATGGCTGATAAAAGGAGAGATTATGAAAGGTACTGGCTTGTTTAAGAATTGGGTTGAAAAATCCCGCTTTGTGTTGTTGCTGTTAGTGTTTCTTACAGCTGCTTCTGCAAACAGCGCAGGAAAATCACAGAAGCAGATTCCCCGCCCCGAACATCCCAAGCCCCAATTTCAGCGAGATACCTGGCTGAACCTGAACGGTGAATGGAACTTTGGTTTTGACCTCGGCTTCTCCGGCGCTGAGAAGGATTGGCCGAAGGATGGTACACGATTGGATAAAAAAATTATCGTTCCTTTTTGCCCGGAGAGCAAACTATCGGGTATCGGATATACAAACTTTATGAACGAAGTTTGTTATCACAGGAAATTTACTGTTCCTAAGCAATGGGACGGTATGCGGGTATTTCTACACTTTGGTGCGGTCGATTATGACTGCCGTGCGTGGGTCAATGGGACCGGCGTTGGTCGTCACTACGGGGGCAGCTCGTCGTTTTGTTTTGAGATTACTAATGCGCTGCGCAATGGCGAAAACGACCTTTTCGTCTGCGCTCTCGATGATGTGCGCTCCGACGTCCAGCCTGCGGGCAAACAAAGCAGGAGACTCGAATCGCACGGCGTTGTCTATACGCGGACCACAGGTATCTGGCAGACTGTTTGGCTGGAGGCCCGGCCACAAAGTTTCATTGAATCTGTTCGTATTGTACCTGACCTCGACAATAGCCGCTTTGTCTTGACCCCGGTTATTAATAACTGCCGCCGGGGTCTGGAGTTTCAAGCCACTCTCTTTTCCGCTACGGGCAAAAAGCTCACCTCTGTTCGCTCACAGTCAGCCGGCGGCATTGCTCAGGTGCTGGATGTAAAAAAGCCCCGGCCATGGGGTCCTGACGACCCATATCTTTATAAGCTGCGGTTCGAGCTTCTACAAAGCGGCCGTGTAATAGACACAGTGAACAGCTACGCGGGGCTTCGCAAATTTCACATAGAAGGAAACAAGTTCTATCTCAATAACAAGCCCATCTTTTTGCGGCATGTTCTCGACCAGGGATTTTATCCCGATGGCATCTGGACGGCACCAAGCGACAAAGAGCTTAAAGCCGATATTGAACGTTCGCTTGCAGTAGGTTTTAATGGTGCGCGTCTCCATCAGAAGGTCTTCGAGGAGCGATTCCATTACTGGGCCGACCGTCTCGGATATTTGACCTGGGGCGAATTCTGTGACTGGGGTGGCTCCCATTCGTTCGCCAATCCACAGGGGGTTCATAATCATCAGCGCGAATGGCGAGAGGTGGTGATGCGCGACCTGAACCATCCTTCAATTGTAGCGTGGACACCGTTTAACGAAACGGCAGGGGGGGCAAGGGCTCGTTTTGAGATTCATCGCCGGGCCGTAAAGGAAACAGTGGACCTGACCCGTGCACTGGACCCGACGCGTCCAATCAATGATGCCAGCGGATACGTCCACGTTGAGACAGACATCTTCACCGTGCACGACTACGACCAGAACCCTGAGACGTTCCGCGAGCGCTACGCTTCGGTCGCACCTGATGGGAAAAATGTCTTTGTTTGCTTCCCCGAGATCTCCGCCCCTTATGAGGGACAGCCATACTCGGTGGATGAATACGGAGGTACCTTCTGGACCAAAGAACACGCTACCAGGGAACCCGCCGGCAACAACAGGAACCAGTGGGGATACGGTAAAAGCGCTGAGGAGGTTGAAGAGCTGATTGGCAAGCTTACCCTTATTCTTACCGACCATCCCAACATTGCCGGCTATTGCTACACGCAGCTTACCGACATCGAGCAGGAAGTAAACGGTGTTTACACCTATGAGCGAGAGCTTAAGTTCGATGCAGAACGTCTAAAGAAGTTTTTCGGAGCACCGGCAGCAATAGAAAAGAGTGAAGACTAATCGCCCGTCAAGAATTCTGACTTCCGGCTGTTATTTTGTAAGGGAAATTTTATGAAACGTCGCGATTTTTTGAAATTAGCGGGTTCGGGTGCAGTGGCAATGGCGATGTCACGGTGCGCCAATACACAACCCGGCATTTCAAAAAGAAAAAAGCCGAATATCGTATATATAATGTTAGATGAGCTTGGCTACTTTGAGCTGTCCTGTATGGGGAATAAATATCTCAAGACCCCAAACATCGACCGGATGGCGACGGAAGGTATACGTTTCACCCAAGCGCTGGCGGGGGCTCCGGTGTGCGCGCCGACCCGCAGCGTTTTGATGACCGGCCGGCATACGGGGCACACGACCGTTCGTACCAATCCCGGCGGCGTGCCGCTGCGTGCCGAGGATGTTACTGTTGCCGAGGTTCTCAAAAAGGCCGGCTATGCCACCGGCGGATTCGGCAAGTGGGGTTGCGGCGACCGCGGGACTACCGGCGTTCCTGAGATGCACGACTTCGATATCTTCTTCGGTTACTATCACCAGGTACACGCTCACTCGTATTTCCCCAACTACCTTGTGCGAAGCGGTGAGAAAGTACCTCTTGAAGGCAACACCGGTGATTTCTACAAGGGAAAGCAATTCTCGCAATATCTGATATTTGATGAGTCCATAAAGTTTATTCGTGATAACAAAGACAGGCCGTTTTTCTGTTATTGTGCGTGGACCCCACCGCACGGCCGATGGGGGATTCCTGAGAATGAACCTTCCTGGCAGTTATTCAAAGATAAACCCTGGACAGCCGAATCCAGAATGCCAAACGATGCGAAAGTTTACGCAGCTATGGTAAATATGTGCGACCGCCAAATCGGAGAAATATTCGCTTTGCTTAAAGAACTTAAAATTGATGATAACACGATTGTATTTGTCTGCGGCGATAATGGTGGAGCGCGTTATTTCAACCACTTCTTTGATTCCAACGGGCATTTTCGAGGGCAGAAGGGGAATTTATATGAAGGCGGTCTGCGTATTCCGATGATTGTGCGCTGGCCGGGCAGGATTAAGGCCGGAGTTGTCAGTGACCATTTGTGGTATTTCCCGGATGTTATGCCGACCTTGGCAGAACTTGCCGGGGTCGAACCGCCGGATAATATTGATGGAATATCAATCATTCCAACGCTGCTGGGTGAGCGTGCCGCCGGCCGCAAGCAGAAAAAGCATAAATATCTTTACTGGGAGTTCAGAGAACAGACGGCTGTGCGAATGGATGAATGGAAGGCCGTACAGCCGGGCAAGAACAAACCGTTCGAGTTGTATGATCTAAGCAAAGACATTAGTGAGCAGAACAATATAGCAGATAAATACCCAGACATCTTAGCCGAGATGATAAGCTATGCCAAGCAGGCCCATACCGAAAATATTCCGGGCGGCTGGGTCGATAAAGAAAAGGCTTTCAAAGGTCACCAGTTCAAATGATGGATACACAGATGAAATATTAGTGAAGCAGAAATTTTAAGAAAGATTTTGAAAGGAATAGATAAGTGCCGAAACAGAAAATTAAACTCTATTACAACAATGTTATGGCAGATGTTATAGGCGACGAGCAAGGGATCACTCCTGAGCAGCTAAAAGACCTCGCTGAAAAAACCTCGCCCTTAATATCACAACTCAATAAGGAAAGAGAGGCCGGCAAGACTCCCTACAGGGACCTTCCGTATAACTCGCAAATCGCCCAAGAGGTCAGGGAACTGGTTAAGGAGCTGAGAGGGCGATGTGAGAATCTTGTTGTCTTCGGCATCGGTGGCTCTGCTCTTGGCAATATTGCTGTGCATACAGCGCTGAATTCCTATATGCACAATATTGATGAGAATCAAAGGGCCGGCCCTCGTCTATTCGTGTTTGACAATATTGACCCTTCACAGATAGCGTCTTTCCTGGATTGGCTTGGTGATAAGCTCGATAAGACGATTTTTAATGCAATCAGTAAGTCAGGCTGGACGGCAGAAACCGCAGCTCAATTTATGATTGTTCGTCAATTGCTTTTGGAAAAACTCGGACCCGACGATTGTAAAAAACAGATAATCACGACTACTGATGCTAATCATGGCATTCTCCGCCGTATTGCCAACAATGCAGGTTTTAAGAGCCTTATAGTACCGGAAGGTATTGGCGGGAGATTTAGTGTTTTAAGTGCGGTCGGTTTATTCAGTGCCGCTATGTGCGGGATTGACATCGATTCACTTTTAGAAGGTGCCCGCGATATGGATGCCAGAGTGAAGTGCGAAGATTTCTATAAAAATCCTGCTGCAATCAATGCCGCAATAAATTACCACTTCTACAATCGCGGCAAAAGGATTTCTGTAATGATGCCATATAGTTACCACCTCAAGGACTTATCTGATTGGTACAGACAGCTCTGGGCGGAAAGTCTCGGCAAAAAAGAAGATTTAACCGGAAACGATGTTCATATTGGCCCCACACCGGTCAAGGCGCTCGGCACCACCGACCAGCACAGCCAGGTGCAGTTATATCGCGAAGGGCCGAACGATAAACTGTTTACTTTCCTTCAGGTCCGTAATTTCGATAAAGACATCAAGATAGGCCCGGCTCCCGAATATGCGCAGGAACTCGGATTTCTTGCCGGGAAGGATTTGAGCGAGCTGCTTAACAACGAGAAGCAAGCCACAGAGTACGCCCTTTTGGAAAGCAAACGTCCCTGTCTGACGGTCCTATTCGATAGAGTGAATGCCTATACAGTCGGCCAGTTTATTTATTTATTTGAAGTAACGACTTCTTTCGCCGGTGCTCTGTTTAATATCAATCCCTATGACCAGCCTGCCGTCGAATTAGGCAAAGAAGCCGCCTTCGCACTAATGGGAAGACAGGGATACGAAGAATTAGCGCAGAAAATTAAGCCTCTCAATGATTTTGATGAGGGCTATATAGTTTGAAGGAAGCAGGAGAATGGATTACGCAGTGATAATGGCAGGGGGCACGGGCAGGAGATTATGGCCGCTCAGCCGGGAAAGACGCCCCAAACAGGTTTTACGACTCCTCGACGGCCAGACCCTTCTTCGCCGTTGTTTTGAACGTCTCTCGCCGATTTTCGATACGAGAAACATAATCGTCCTTACAAACGCCGGCTACGCAGATGTGGTTCGTGAAAACCTCTCTGAACTGCCCTTTAATAATGTCATAGCCGAGCCTGCTGTTCGCGATACGACCGGCGCCATCGGGCTGGTCTCAACCGTCCTGACAAAATATGACCCTGAGGCCACAATAGCTGTGGTTACAGCCGACCAGATTATAAAGCCTCCCAAGATACTGCAGCAGGCCCTCAAGGATGCCCTTGTCTTTGTGAATAACAATCCGGACAATATGATTACTTTCGGCATTAAGCCGGCCTTCGCCAGCACATTACTTGGTTATATAAAATGTTCCAACCCCTCTGAGCATCCTGGCTGCAAAAATAAAATTTATTCAGTCGAGGCATTCAAAGAGAAACCGGACGAAAAAGAGGCGAAAGAATATCTCAACACCGGCCAATATTTCTGGAATTCCGGAATGTTCGTCTGGAAGGCCAAAACAATCTTAGCTAATTTGCAAAAGTTTCTACCCGAGGCCACCGAACCTTTAGCCAGAATACAAGCCGACTGGGGCAGTCCAAATCAGCAGCAAACGCTCCGGGACTGGTTTGTAAAGCTGCCCAAAATCAGCATCGACTTCGCCGTTATGGAAAAGGCTGAAAGAGTCTATGCCATAAAGCTGGATTGTCGCTGGCTCGATATGGGTTCCTTCGCAGCACTTGCTGATATTATCAGTTCGGACAAAGACAATAACACCGTCGTAGCCGGCGCGAGCGAGCTGCTTGATTGCAGGAACAGCATTATCGTTACCGAAGAGAAGGGCCATCTAATTGCCGCTATCGGCCTGGAGAATATGGTCGTAGCCTACAGCCCCGATGCCACACTTGTATGCCACATTGACCAGACCCACAGACTAAAAGAGCTGCTCGAGCTGATAAAGCAGCACGCCGGCGAAAAGTTTCTGTAACATAATGGCTTGCAGCGTAATATATATACACAACAAAAATGAGATACCTCGCAATAGATCATGGCACGAAACGCACCGGATTGGCAATCTGTGACTCCGGCGAGACTATTGCCTCACCCATTGCTGTAATCGAGGGCCAAAAGGAACTGCTAAAAAAGATTTCAGAGGTAATCGAGACCGAACATATCGAAGCCGTTGTGTTAGGGCTGCCTTTGAATATGACCGGCTCGGAAAGCGCCCAGACCAGGCTTGTCTTGAAGTTCGCCGAGCAGTTAAAAGACTATCTGGACATCCCTGTTCACTTCCAGGATGAACGCCTAAGCAGTTTTAGTGCCGAAGAAAAGCTCACTCCTGCCAAATTGACGAGAGGGAAAAAAAGAAAACGCCTCGACGCCGTTGCCGCCGCAGAAATCTTAGAGGCCTTCCTCGAACAAAAAACGCCCCGGAACTCCGCCGGGACAAATACCCCATAAACAACCCTCTGTATATATAGGATGATTTGATTTGGCAACACAATAGTCAAATGTAGTAGCATCATCTTGGTGGGGCATCCATTCTCCGTAGCAGAGCTACTGCGAAGGACGAAAGCCCTACCCTACCAGTAACCACTACGCATTTATCGTGTGACAGACCAGTAGTAGTAGTAGTCAAATGACTACGACCTTTCAACCGAGATAATTTAATGCGGATCTCTACTTAAAAGGTATATATGTAGCCAGATTTCATGCCCGTTACGATCCTTTTCCGTAACATATCGCGGATCATCAAATCCTGCTTTTAAAATTTTCGAGATCCACCAATTTGGTTCTTTGACGGTTAAATGAAGAGGTTTTCCGATAATCTTGGGACCAAAATAATCATGTTGCAATGCTATAGAGAGATAACAAAATTTTTTTGTGCAACGGTAAAAATTATCTAATACTAATTCAACTTTTTCTGTTGGAATATGCTCAAGGAAATCGCAACAAATTATTGCGTCATATTTTTTGTTAAAATCTTCTTTATTCCACAACACTCCGACAGTTAGGATGTCATTTTTTATCTTATCAAAAAAATGGTCTAAACAATTTTCCGCAATATCAAATCCATGAACAGAAAATTCGTTACCGCATTCTTCTATCAAAGCACGCATGAGTTTTCCCGATCCACAACCAGCATCAAGGACGGTCTTTACACCACATTTTCTAAGTAAATTTATTATTCGAAGATTCTTTATCGATGCTTCGCCGGAAGAATACAGACGGTATTCGTTGTATTTCCAAATAGTTGTGTATTTCTCTTTTCAGATTTTTGTAATGATTCACTCATAAATTTTTATCACTGCTGTCCGGTTGTTTGATTTGGAAAACGTTGTAACAATCTAACTGACATTTCCCATTTAAACGGTTAAAAAGCATACTTCTCTGAACGGCATCAATAACCTTACAAAACTTACCTTGAGCTACCAAGAATTTTCTTTTCCGAGTCAGTTTTACTAAAAATATGCATGAAAACACTTTTATTTATGCCCCGCCTTTCTTCCAATACCTACTTTTGCACAGACCGTGACCGCCCTCACTTTCATAAATTCAAGTTTTTCAGCAATTCTTATCATTAGCCGTACCCAATGGGCACAGGCTTCAATCGATGGATACGTTCAAGGATTTCCTGAAACAACCTTTTTGAAAACAACACCTCTGCCATCTGAAATATCACATACCTTGAATGCCTTATCACCTTGGCACCAATCTTAATCAGTTTTACCCTGAGTGTTCGCAGTGACCATTACATTACTCTCTTTGGTAAAGCCAAACGTCTCAGGAAATTGCCGAGGTTATAAGCCAGGGCAAATAGTTGGAGCCGAACCTGATTATCAACGAAATCATGGCACGAAAGCCGTGTCCAATTCAAGGCGTATTTACCAGAGATTCGCGGCGGCCGGCACTCTGTTACGGTCATTCAACCGGATTGCGTTCTTATTGCACAGGGAACGGCATATCCCACAACCATAACACCGCCTTTGGTCGATGGCAACCTTTCCGGTTGAGGCGCTGTAGAAAATAGCGCCGAATTGACAGACACGCATGCATTCCCGGCAACCAATACACACGTCAGGGGCAACTTCTGCAATATATTCGGCCCGAAACATCACCGGGATCGAATGTGTTACCGTGCAGCGCATAGCCAGGCAGTCCGAACGGTCGCAGTTGCACACTCCCCCGATGAACGGCGACTGAAAAGTCCAAACAGTATGGCACAAACCTTCTCGTTCGTGATCTCGAAAAGCGGATACAGCTTCTTCCTTGCTCAATGTCTCCAGTCCGGACATATCCGGCCCCGCAAGAAAGCTCTTATCGAGGCCCCTCATGATCTTGGCTAACTCCCCACCATTGGGCGACATGCTGACCCCGTAACAGTAGCGCTTTTCTTGGTTCAATGTAACGTGGCGACAGATGCAAGCCACACGGACGATAGAGCTGACAAACCCGAATATCTTTTCAATCTCCTCGATTGGCACTACTTGCCCAAAGTGGGTCTTCTTCTGCCGACCGGTAATAATGCGGCCAATCATACTCCTTATAAACTTAGGAGTCTTCTCAAGGCGGTTGAGATGCTCTATACCTCTTGTGAGTCGGTCAGGATTTGAGAAAAATTCTTCAATCATCCTACGCCGACGGATGTCACTCAACAGCTCGTCAGAATAGTTCCTTGTCTGCAAATACCACTTCTTCCCTTCGCCATGTTTTAGACAGAACTCACACATCTTGTAGCCTTTTACTACGTCAAATTAACGCATTCAGCCTTATCATACTCACAGGCCGGGTCGTTTCTGCACTTTTCTCCGTTCGACACCAGCAATCTTACCAAATTCACCTTGAACTACCAAGAATTTTCTCTTTCAAAGCCACTTTGTTGAACATTTGTACGAAAACATGGTTGTTTGTGTCTCGCCTTTTTTGCCATCTCAGCTTTTGTACAGACCTTAAGAATGTTAAATTCTAAATCCGAATATCTAAATTCTAAACAATATCGAAATTCAAATTTCCAAAATACAAAACAGACCCAATGAGAACAGGCTTCAATCGATGGACACGTTCAAGGATTTCCTGAAACAATCCTTTTGAAACCAGCACCTCCGCCATCTGAAAAATCACATATCTCGAATGCCTCACTACTTTGGCACCAATCTTTATCAGTTTTACTTGAAGCGTCCTCAGCGACCTGGCTTGAGTGGTCTCCATAAGCTCCATACTATCAGAATTCAATTCATTTGTCACTGTTTACATGGGAAACGCGGGTTCAAATATATAGGATGATTTGTTTTCGGCAACACAGTAGTCAAATGCAGTAGTCAAATGACTACGGTCTTCCAACTATATAGGATGATTTGTTTTGGCAACACAATAGTCAAATGCAGTAGTCAAATGACTACAGTCTTCCAACTATATAGGATGATTTGTTTTCGACAACAAAGTAGTCAAATGTAGTAGTCAAATGACTACGACCTTCCAAATATAAGATTGTCGGGTGTGGCTAATTTTGCCGGCAGCACATAACATCTTTTTTGGCATAGGATTGCACTTTGTGTCATTGCGAGCGAAGCGAAGCTCGCGCTGCGCAGCCCTTCTGGGCAGCAGTAGTACTGCGAAAAACGAAGCGGGTACTTCACATAGCAGTACAATCTCAATCGTTCGTAAGCCGGAGATTACCACGGCCCCCCGCTTTCTTGCTTGCCTCTGCGACTATCGTTGCAAGACAAGGTAGCTGGCAAAAGCAAGACGGGGGCCTCATAAGAAAATAAACGGTTTTCGCATTTTGAGGTTTGGGATTGCCACAGTTGCCTCGCACCAATTAGGCCTGAGCTTAAGCTCAATTGGGGCGGTACTCCTTCGAAATGACATTGCTGGTACATTTTCTTTTGCATACTTGCTGAGAATCAGGTCAGGCGCTCACAATGACAAAAGTGGTTTTATTGCACCTTGTAAATGAGTATTGACAACCAAGAAATCGCCTGCCGGAAAATCTGGCCACACCCAATCTTTTTATCATACTGTCAGGAAAAAGGCTTGCAAATATTATAATGTTCGATTAAAATCCTCAGTTTGTATTTTGTAATATGTTGAAAGGTGTGTTAGAAAGGATTTATCCAAAAAATGCTGACAAAGCAGAAAAAACAAAATATTATTGGTGATTTTGAGACTCACGAAGGGGATACAGGCTCTCCCGAAGTGCAGATTGCACTGTTGACAAACAAGATCAACGAGCTTACCGAGCATCTCAAGACTCATCGCAAAGACCACGCATCCAGACGTGGTTTGTTGAAAATGGTCGGGACCAGGTCCGCGTTACTCAAATATGTGAGCAACAAAGATGTCAAGCGATATCAGAAGATTATATCCCGGCTTGGTTTACGAAAATAAATGAGCATAAGCACACAAATATCTTGCTCGCTTATGTGTGGGGTTCACTTCTGGACATTCCAAAGAGGTAAATAAGTAAAGAGGTAATATAAGAGGTAGTATATGTTTGATGTATGTAGAGTAGAAAGACAAATCGGTGACCGAACCTTATCCATCGAAACCGGCAAAGTTGCCAAACAGGCAGACGGGGCGGTCGTAGTCCAATACGGCGATACAATCGTGCTCGTTGCCGCAGTAACGGCACCGCCTAGATTTGAGGATATTGATTTTTTCCCATTGAGTGTTGAATATCGCGAGAAACATAGTGCCGCAGGCAAATTTCCAGGCGGTTTTATCAAACGCGAGGGAAGGCCGAGCACTAAAGAGACCCTGACAGCAAGACAAATTGACAGGCCAATTCGCCCCTTGTTTCCAGAGGGTTACTTCCAGGAAGTGCAGATCACAGCGAATGTTTTAAGTGCGGACAGGGAAAATGACCCTGACATCCTGGCAATGATAGGTGCCAGTGCGGCACTTACGATAAGCAAGATTCCGTTCTTAGGGCCCACTGGGGCCTGTAGATTGGGCAGGGTAAACGGGGAATTCGTAATCAATCCCACGCATAAACAGATTGCTGAGAGCGACCTGAACCTGCTCCTCGGCGGCCACAAAGAAGCGATGAATATGATTGAAGTCGGCGCCAAGCAACTGTCGGAAAAGGTTATCGCTGATGCTGTAGCAACAGCACAAAAAACAATTACTCAGGTTTGCGAAATGATCGAAGAGCTTCGCGAAAAGGTCGGCGTCGAAAAGGAAATCCCCCTTAGGGAAACCGATGAGCAGCTCGTTTCAGAAATTCGTTCGCAGATATCAGATAAACTATACGAGTTCAAGCAAACACCAGGCAAGCAGGAGCGTAACACGGCAATCGATGAATTACGTGAGCAGGTTATGACCCAATACTGTCCTGATGAGGATAAACAGCAGTTACAGAATGAAGCTGCTCCCAAATACAAAAAGACAATGGTCAAACGAATCCTTGAAAAGATAGAGGGCGAGGTCATTAAGAAATTGCTGTTAAGCGGCAAAAGGTCCGATGGCAGAGGCTATAATGATATACGTCCAATTGAGTGCGAAATAGGTATCTTACCCAGGACTCACGGCTCAGCACTGTTTACACGCGGGGAAACGCAATCCCTGGTGAGCGTAACGCTTGGTACTATCCGGGATGCGCAGATTATAGACGGCTTATTGGATGAGTATGCTCAAAACTTTACGCTGCATTACAATTTTCCGCCGTTTTCTGTGGGCGAGGTCCGACCAATGCGCGGCCCCGGCCGAAGAGAAATCGGGCACGGCGCACTCGCTGAAAAGGCATTGGTGCAGGTAAGACCACCGGACGATGAATTCGCTTATACCATCAGGGTAATCTCGGACATTACCGAATCGAACGGTTCCAGCTCAATGGCTTCGGTCTGCGGCGGAACATTAGCTCTGATGGACGCCGGCGTTCCAATCACAAAGCCCGTCGCCGGCATATCGATAGGAATGATTAGCGACGAAAACAACCGATACGAGCTGCTGACCGATATTGCTGGTGAAGAGGACCACTTCGGCGAAATGGATTTCAAAGTTGCCGGCACTGTTGACGGTATTACGGCGATACAGCTTGATATAAAAGCTGAGGGTCTGGCGCATAATATTATGGTCGAGGCGTTGGAACGTGCAAAGACGGCTCGGCTGGAGATTCTGAAGATTATGGCCCAGACAATTAGCGAACCCAAACCTGAATTAAGTGTTTATGCACCGAAGCTGATAAGCATTGAAATCGACCCCGAGTTTATTGGCAAGGTAATCGGGCCGGGCGGCAAAGTAATCAAGAGCATTCAGGAACAAACCGACACAACCATCGAAGTCGAAGAGGATGGTACTATTTACATAAGCTGTCTCGGCGGCGACGGGCACTTCAAGGCCAAAGAGATTATCGAGATGATTACACAGCCGCCTAAAGTCGGACGGATTTACAACCAGTCAAAAGTGGTTTCTGTAAAAGATTTTGGAGCATTTGTTGAAATCATACCCGGTGTCGAAGGCCTGTGCCACATCAGCGAGCTCAGCGATGGTTACGTCAAGAACGTTGATGATGTCTGCAAAATGGGTGATTTGATATCGGTAAAGTTAATATCTATCGACGACCAGGGCAGATTAAAACTTTCCCGCAAAGCCGCTCTTGTTGAGATAAATAAAAAGGAAAAAGCGGAAAAAACAGAGAAAACAGAAAAAACATAAGCCGGTTGGGAAAAATAACAATATTGGTTGGGGGTAGATTAAAATGAGTCCGCAAGCGCTCTTGATTGCGTTCGGGTTCTCAGTATTAACGAGACTTTGTACAAATCAACGGGCTTAAAAGCAGAGGGAAGAGAAGTGCAGCAGTTTATATGTGGTTTTGTTCTTGCTTTATTGGCTGTCGTACCGGTTGTTGTGTTATTTCTGCACAAAAAACTATCTAAAACTAAGAGAAATAAAAACGGGCATCTCCTTGAAGAATTAGGCAAGCTGACCGGCGAGCTTGCCCATGAAATAAAAAATCCCCTCTCTACCATCAAGATTAATTTGAAACTTGTCAACGAAGAGCTGGAGGGTTCGGCTTCTGCTGAATTCGGCGAATCAGGCACGGAAAAAGGCCATCGGAGATTCACAAGGGCGCTGAGGAAAATAACCGTTATTCAAAAAGAAACGGACAGACTTGAGCAAATACTCGACGGTTTCCTGCGCTATATTGACAGAACCGAATTACAGTTGGCAAGTGCCGACATCAATGAGCTTATCGGTGATATGGTCGATTTTTATTCGCCCCAGGCACACAGCCATTCGATAACCATGCGCCACGTCCTGCATAATGAGCCGCTTATTTGCAAGGTTGACACGGATATGTTAAAACAGGTGGTATTAAATCTGTTTATTAACGCCCAGCAGGCTATGGACGAGGGTGGAGAACTGATGATAAGAACAGGCAGGCAAACAAAAGATGCAGTCATTCAGATTAGCGATACCGGCAGCGGCATTGCTCCGGAAAGATTACCGCACATCTTCGATGTATATTATTCCTCTCGGCCGCGGGGAAGTGGTTTGGGTTTGCCGACAGCAAAAAAGATTGTCGAGGCACATAGCGGCACAATAAAAGTTGACAGTGAGCTTGGCAAAGGAACATCATTTACTATAAGATTACCTGTCCAGACCTAATGAGGTGTCAATTTGAAGCAAAAGGCAAATATAATCCTGGTTGTTGACGATGAGCGCGACCATGCGGATGGAATTGCCGAAGCGCTTGAAAGATTTTGTACAAAGGCAATTGCTGTTTACACCGGCAAAGACGCGCTGGAGATTGTGCGCAGCCGGCAGGTCGATGTCGTTGTTACCGATCTGAAATTGGGCGGTGACATCGACGGACTGGCCATACTTGAAGAAGTCAGGAAGCAAAACGACAGAACAGAAGTTATTTTAATAACCGCCTACGCAACTATCGACACCTGCAAGGAAGCCATAAAGCGGGGGGCATACGATTATCTTACCAAGCCTATTGATATTGACCAGCTTCGTACACTTGTGGCCCAGGCCGGCCAAAAAGTCTCGGCTGCAACTCAACGCCGAACACAAAAAACGGATAAAGGGCAATTCGAGTTTGAGGGTGTGTGGGGGAAGAACCCCACGATTGAGGGTATATTCGAGACCCTAAGACGTGTGGCGCCGACTAATATATCCGTCCTGATTGAAGGCCGATCCGGTACGGGCAAGGAGCTGCTGGCAAGAGCGATTCACTACAATTCACTGCGCTGGGACAAGGCATTTAAGCCGATAAACTGTGCCGGCCTGACCGAAACTTTATTGGAGAGCGAATTATTCGGACACGTCAAAGGAGCCTTTACAGGAGCGGCTAACGACAGAAAAGGACTCTTTGAAATAACGGACAAAGGGACATTGTTCTTGGACGAAATCGGCGATATGGCGATGAATTCCCAGGCCAAGCTGCTGCGTGTCATCGAGGACGGCATCGTTATACCGGTCGGCTCGAATAAACAAACCGTTGTGGATGTCCGCATCATCAGCGCAACAAATCAAAGCTTAACAAAACTTATAGAAGAGAAAAGATTCAGGCAGGATTTGTACTTTAGAATCAAGGGCGTAAGCATTTCCCTGCCGGCCTTGCGCGACAGAGTGGAAGACATACCGGAGTTCATTGAATATTTTATCAAAGAAGCCGCAGTGGAAGTCGGCTCCAAAGTTACAGGTATAACCGATGCCGCACAGACAATCCTTTCAAACTATGACTGGCCCGGCAATCTTCGTCAGCTTCGAAACTGTATCAGGACAATGGTTGTAATGTGCGACCGCGACAAACTCGACGTTCGGGACATACCGCCCGATATAGCACAGAGACGGCAATTGCTTCCCGGCAGCCGGGCGCCGAGAGATTTGGCAGGTTTGCCACTGGACGAGCTTGAAAAGCAGGCCATTACAGACACGCTGGCCAAAACAAAAGGCAACCGCGAAAAAGCAGCAAAAATCTTAGGCATCGGCGAAAGAACACTCTACAGAAAAATCAAGGAATATAATCTGTGACGTAGTCACCCCCCAGGTTTTGTTTCAAGATGTCGAAACATCGGGGGTAGCGTGTATCGTCGCTCGATGCTCGTCGCCCGTCGCTCGATGCTGGATGCTCGATACTATTGTCGTTTCTAAAAAGTGAGTGTAACGTTCTGTACCTGCTGTCGTGCCGAAGCGGATGAATCTGTTGAATGTGCTTCGCCGAAGGCGAATCAAAAATTTTAACTTATTTATTGGAAACAGCACCAGCAATGGGAATTTCGCTAATGTAGCGAGTAATGTAATCACTCAAGGCATTTTTCGTCATCTTACTAAAGAACAAACCCAGGAAAGGAGACAGGTATGCAAAAAGAAATTAACAGAAGAGACCTTCTCAAATTCGCAGCCGCAGGCGGTGCTGCTTACCTCGCCGCCCCGGGCATGTCGGCATTTTGTGCCTGGCCCCAAACAAGCAAGCTTATTAGCCCCGGATGCAGAAGGTCAAAAGTAAAGGTGGCAAAGATATACCTGGGCATTCCACAAAGCCACTATCCTAATCCCGATTTGGACCTGAAAAAGGAGGTGCGACTTTACGAATCAGAATTCGCAAAACTCAAAAACGAGCTGGCCGATGTGGATTTTGTTGTCGATGAATTAGTAAGCTCCGTTGAGCAGCTCAACAAATCCAGGGACAAGTTAAAAGAAGCTGACGGCATCCTTGCAATTCACCTGACTCTTTGGACAATGCCAATCCTAAACGAAATCATCAGCCTGGGCCGTCCTACTATGGTTTTCTCTTCGCCATATTCCGGGCACGAATGGCATAATCTCACCGCCGTTTACAGGCAGGAGAAAAACCACCATCTCGAATGTCTCCTTACCAGTGACTACTCTCAATTGGCTGCTGCGATAAGACCATTCCGCGCTATCCATCATCTAAGAGAAGCTAAGATTCTAAACCTCACCACACAGCCTTTCAATGAGTACGCTGACCTGATAAAAAACAAATTCGGCACAGAAATAAAGCCCCTCACGCTGCAGCGCGTGCTCAATACGTACAATGCCGTCAGCGATATCAAGGCAAAAGCCGAAGCTGATGCATGGATCAAAGGGGCCGTTCAACTCGTCGAACCGACAAGTGAAGATATATTCAGGTCGTGTAAACTTGCGCTGGCCTTTGAAAAGTTGCTCGACGAAGAAGATGCCACCGTCATGGCGGTGGATTGTTACGGCACTATGTACGCCCCGCTTTGCCAATCCTACGCCTTCCCCTGCATAGGATTCACAAGGCTAAATGATATGGGCCTGGGCGGCATTTGCCAATCTGACCTGCCCTGTGCGATGACCCACATACTGTTTCAGGGATTCTCAGGAAGGCCTGGATTCGTTAATAATCCCGGCTTCGATTTTTCCACTAATTGCGCGACCCTGATTCACTGCATGGGAACCACAAAGATGGATGGTCCCGATGGCCCTTCCGCTCCATATAAGCTCCGCAGCATCATGGAACGCCGCGAAGGCGCTGTCCCCCAGGTAAAAATGCGCATCGGCCAAAAAGTCACTCAGGCGGTATTGATGGGCTCGTCAAAATTACTTTACTTCACCGGCCGGATTATCGACACCCCCGAGACAGATAGAGGTTGTCGCACCAAAATCACCGTTAAGGTGGATGGCGATGCGGAAAAACTGTGGAAAAACTGGGAAAATGGAATACACCGGGTCACATGCTACGGAGATATAACTAAAGAGCTTCAACATTTCTGCAGGTTTAAACAGATAGAATTGATAAATGAAGCCGTATAAACAAGAACAAAAATAGGTATAGTGGGCTCGTTGAAAAAGTCGAGATTGCTTCGTCGCAGAGTTTACCCTGAGCGTAGTCGAAGGGCTCCTCGCAATGACGCAAAGTGCGTTTTCAGGTCATTGCGAGCGATTCGAAGAATCGCGCGGCAATCTCGTAGTCGTACTATTTCTGAAATGGAGTACTAGCTTGAAAAGCAGGCCATTATAGACACGTTGGCCAAAACAAAAGGCAACCGCGAAAAGGCTGCAAAAATCTTAGGCATCGGCGAAAGAACGCTATATCGAAAAATCAAAGAATATAATCTGTAATATTTAACCACGGATACCCCCATGCGCGGGCACAAGTTACACGGATTACGCGGATTTTTAGAATTGACGGGAATTGAGGTTTTTTGCCAGAATGAGTATAATTACTCAAATCGTACATAAACGGTGGTCGATAATAATTAGAGGGACTATGAATTGGAGTTGCACTTTGTGTATGAGAATGATAGAGGTTGATACTGAGAAGGTGATGAACATTAGGAGAATAAGGCTATAAGAATGGGAATAGGGAAATATAGAACAGAAGATTTTCTTGTAGAGGATTTTTGCTCCATTCTTGAGTCTGAAAAAAGTCCGTGGGGTACACTTGAATTTGTTAGGGAGTTCCCTTACGGACGAGGGAGGACAGACGTGGTTGCGGTGGATCTTGAGGGGCGTGTATTGGCGTTCGAAGTTAAACTAGAGAGGTGGACGGACGCAATGCATCAGGCATACAGGAATACCTGTTTTGCACACCTTTCTTATGTAGTTCTCCCAGAATCGACCATTAATCGTGCACAGCGATATGTCTGGGAGTTTGCTCGACGCTGTGTTGGCATGTGCTACGTTAAGGATTCCTCTGTCGTCGTGTCTTTGCCGGCTACGTGGCAAAATCCAGTCCAGCCGTGGCTTTCGCGTACAGCGGCCTCAAAGGTATGGGAGAAAAATGGGGATGGGTTCTAAAACTGACCTTCCGAAGGTGGCTCAGTCCATTTGCGATACGAAGGGATTCACTTTTGGCAAATCCGTGGGCGGAGGAGCATTCAAGAAGGTATTCAACGTCGAAGGCAAGGGTGGAAAAGAATATGCACTGAAGATAGCTAAGGGCCCTATAAGTGCTCAGAGAACAGACCGTGAAATCTCAGCGATGCAGAGGTGTAATCATCCTAACATTGCGAAGCTGTTTGGAACGGGAACATATGAATTCGACGGCCGTAAGTATAGCTTTACTTTGGAAGAGTTTCTCCCTGGCGGAACACTAACGGATCGGATCCAACGTGACGGATTGTTAGACAATGAACAGCTACTGGAACTGGGTACTCCATTAATCAATGCGATAGGACACATATCAGATCTTGGACTTGTGCATAGGGATATAAAGCCAGACAACGTTATGTTTCGTCAAAACGGGACAACTCCTGTGTTGGTTGATTTCAACTTAGTAAGGGACCTGTCCGCTGCATCACTGACACAGAGTTGGCTTAATCAGGGACCTGGCACGCCGTACTTTGCGGCACCAGAGCAATTGAACAATCAGAAGAAGCTTATAGATTGGCGAACGGACCAGTTCTCTCTTGGAGTTACGTTGAGCTATGTTCGTTTCGGAATCCACCCTTATCAACATCCCGATGAATCGGATTTGTCGCATAAGACTGTCGAGAGAGTTGCAACACGGGGGTATCGAAGCGATGACATACTTGAAAAGTTCCAAAGAGCGGGTCTTCTTTGCTTAAAAAGAATGACTAGTGTTTGGCCAGTTGAGCGTTTTCGGCGACCGCTAGATCTTGAGAAAAATTGGCAGGATAAAGGAGGTATGTAATGGCTGTATATCATCAAATGGGACATGATTCACAAAATCTACTGTTGGAGGATAACTTGATATGCTATAGAGGTGCCCTGATAAGCCCTGTAAATTACACAGAAGAAAAGGTCAAAGCTCAAATAGACCAGCACGGAAGTGACAATTTTGAGATGATATTCGATCCTCAACTGTACTATCCACTTTCTGAACGTGGGAAGCTTCCAGAGTGGTTATACTTTCCTGCGGACGTGGATACTGCTGACCAGAGTTCGTTAGCTTGGTGGAAGAACCTGCTCACGGATATAGTTGAATGTGTAAAGCGGTTAAAGCCTCATGCGATATGTTCACCTGCGGTTGTTCCTCGTATATATTCTGACGACTATTATGATTTGAACAGGGAGATTTCCGATGATCTAAAAGATCGACTTTCAAAAGAGGGTGTTGATGTGCTTCACAGTGTCCTTGTACGTATGGGAGAGCTATCAGGAGCGGATAGGACAGCCGAAATAGCATCCATTGTTACTAGAGGTAACGCGGATAGGCTTTTTCTAGTGTTTGTGTCAGAGGTGGAGCCGCGGCGGGAGTTGCATGAGACCGAGGATTTGAAGGGTGCTATGCGTATGATAAGGTATCTCGAGAATTCGGAAGTCCGTGTTCTCGTGGGATTCACATCATCCGATGTTTTGTTATGGAAAGTTGCTGGAGCCACAGATTGTGCCAGTGGCAAATTCTTTAATGTTCGGAGGTTTACACCATCAAGATGGGACGTGCCACCGGAGGGTGGAGGTCAGTTACCTTATTGGTTTGAAGAGTCGGTGATGTCCTATATACGAGAGTCAGACTTGGTACGTGTGCGGAAGGCTGGATTACTTTCGGAAGCAAGCGCTTGTAATCCCTACGGGGAAGAAATTTTACGACAAATGGATTCAGAACCAGAGAAAGCATGGCTTGGTCTGAGCTGGCGTCAATATATGTACTGGTTTGGTGATTTTGAAAAGCGGTTTGAGGAAGGTTCAATCAATACGGACGTATTATTGAAAAACGCCGAAAAGGTTTGGAGCCATCTTGAGGAGAAGAATATCTTGATGGAGGAGCGGCAGAACGATGGTAGTTGGTTACGCTCTTGGAGACGGGCTGTTATCGAAGCATTCAATGATTCAAAGTGATAAGGACCAGAGGCGTGAACAAACAAGTAAATTTGTGGATTTGATTTAGTAGCACAATATGGGAAAAAATAACAAAGATCGAGAAGATGAGCATGATGATGAGTTGTTCTCTATGGATGTTGACTGGTGGCACAACGCGTGCCTTGACCCTTTTCACGCGGATTGGTACGTATATATTGAGGGCTATAAGCGGGCTGCAAAAGTGCTTGTTGAACAGGTAAAAAAGAACCGTAGTGATCTGGACGTCTTAGTATACCCAATCGTTTTCCTGTATCGGCAATATATGGAGTTGCTGCTGAAAAGTATCATCAGCAACGGAAGGAAACTTCTCGATCAGTCTGGGGAGTTCCCCAAACATCACAGGTTGGACAAACTATGGGTTGAAGCAAGAAGGATTTTGGAGGAGGTATATAAGGGAGACCCAAGGGAAGAACTGGATGAAATACAAGATTACATCAATCAATTCTGTGGGAAGGATCCCATTGGTAGTGCCTTCCGGTATCCGACGAACTTGGAAGGGAAAAAGTCACTTCCAGGATTGACGCACATTAATATAAGGAAGTTTTCAGATATCGTGGAGAAAGCGGCATTTCTGATTGAAGGGGCAAGCATGGGAATCGATGAGTATTTGGCTTGGAAGATGGAAATGGAATCAGAATACCGACATGGGTACTATTAAGGAAGCTCCTATCCGCAAGAATGAGGGCTAAACGGTTAGGAACGGTGTGAAGGTGAAACGGTTAGACGGTTTGATGTTTAAAAGGTAAATTGATTCCTGCCTGCGCAGGGAGTATTTTCTGTGTCCCCGCTTTCGTGGGGGTGGCCAAAAAAAGTGATTTTTTGTGATAGACCCGTTCTACTACGCTCAGGCTGCCCAAAAAAAGTGCATTTTTGGCCGTTTTTTTGTTGACATTGTTTGAAAATATGTTAAAATACACGTATGTTAGCCAGAAGGCAAACATAAACCGCCAGTAGGCGTTAAAATAGGTAAAATATCTACGTTTTTTCAATCAAAAACGCTGATACCTTCGAGCAAAAATCAAATTTTTCAAATATTTTTTAACTGCCTTTCCAGCATCGAGTTACAAGAATTCCGAATTGGGAATCAAGGACTATTTTCGCATCAAATACGCAGGTAGCTCTAATTATAGAGGGAGTGCTTTTTTCGCCTCCGGCAAAATGAAGCCAAATACTAAGGCCCAGCAGGCCCAGATTCGAGATTCGTCAATAGTAAATAGTCAATAGTAAATCAGGGGAATTACCAATCATGAGCATCGAGAATCTAACTTTAGCTCACTTTAGGCACTTTAGCTCACTCTTCACTAAATTGCCCTCTACATCTGTCGAGAACCCTCTACAAATCAGCTACCTTTTATGCAAAACAAACCCAATCTTGTCCGCCGTAGGCGGATTGCAAATGAACGCAAATCTATATAATACAATGAATTATGAAAATAAATGGCAGCGGAGAGTCCGAAAAAACAAACCCAATTTCAAACCCAATCAAACCCAATCTCCAAAAAGCCAAAATGAATGTAAAGTTACTTATAACAAAGGATTACAGAAAAAAAGATGATTTCGCAGTCCGAATAAACAAACCCAATTTCCGAAATGCCAAAAAATGAACGCAAACTCACTTATAACAAAGGATTACATAAAAACGACGCTTTCGCAGTCCAAAAAATCAAACCCAATCAAACCCAATTTCAAAGGATTATTTGTTCAGCAGATTTGGCTTCATTCTTTGGAGCCATTCGGGCAGTTGCTCGCGGATTACTTTTTCCCACAGTCCTTTCTTTAAGCTGCGGGCACTGGCATCCAATTGCTTGTACTTGTTATAAAGACTATGACGAAATCGCAAATCCGCATAAGCAAAACCTTCGGTAAGCAGAATCTCGTTCAGGAAGCCGGCGTCAGGCAATTTGACATAAGCCAACAGTCTGCCGTACTTACCTCTGGTGTTATTTCCTTCATCAAGATAGACCGTTACCGATTTTCCAAGGACCAATTTTTTTGCAAATTCAGCGGCTTCCGGGCCGAAATACATTACGCCAACATTTGGGTTTTTTGTTTCCGGCGTGTCGATTCCCCAAAGCCGTATTCGAGTGTGTTCGTATTGACCGTCAGGTATATCTATGTCGATAGTATCACCATCGACAACATTTACGACAGTGAAGGTTTTGGTATGATATTTTTGAAAATCATTGGCTTTTGCCTGCTCGTCAGATTTGGGCTGAGACTGCCTTTTGCTCCTGATGTGGCTGTAGTCCAGCCGGACAAAAACCACTATCGCCAGCATACACAGGACGATTATACCCGTTCGCCTGCGTCTGCTCATCGCATAAGGGCTTTTGTTTTGTTCAGACACGTGTTGGCAAGGTTTTTAAAATTCCGAATATCGAATATAGAACGACGAACTTCGAAATTCCTTGTTCTCCACAGGACACCTTGCGGTGGATATTCATTATTCTTTATTCGTTTTGTACTTTCGCGGCTAACTTTTACTTCGATGCTCGGCCGGTTTGTCTAACTCAAAGACGGTACAAACGGCCTCGAGGGCCTTTTCGGCCTGGTCTTCGTCCACAGCACAACTGATGCGAATTTCACTGGTGGTAATCGAATCGATATTAACTTTGGCTTCAGCCAAGGCACCAAACATCTTCTCGGCCACACCGTAATGGGTCCGCATACCAATGCCGACTACAGAGACCTCGGCAATATCATCGCGAACAAAGATGCTCCGGCAGTTCACCTCGTCTTTGATTTTCTCTACAGCCTCCTTAGCGGCGGGCAAATCCGAAATGGAAATCATAAACGACAGGTTTGCCTTTTTGGGGCTTACTTCTGTTTGGATGATATCATCGACGACGACCTTGGCCTTCGCCAGATGAGCAAATATTTTTGCGGCATTACCGGGCACATTATCAACACCGAGGAGACCTATCTTAGCCAGGTCTCTTTGTATTGTGGCTCCTGAAACTATTACACCTTCCATTTGCGGCACCTCATGGGTAATTATTGTCCCTTTCTCTTTATTACTACTGCTTCTTACGTGGATCTTAACATCGTACTTCTTACCGAACTCGACGGCACGAGGATGCATAACACTGGCTCCAAAACTCGCCAGCTCGAGCATTTCATCATAACTAATCTCGTCCATTTTTACGGCATTTTTGAATATTCGCGGGTCGGCAGTGTAAATTCCATTGACGTCCGTATAGATTTCACACTCCTCTGCTCCCAGTGCCGCGGCCAGTGCAACTGCTGTTGTGTCTGAACCGCCTCGGCCAAGCGTCGTAATATTTTCATCCTTATCTATGCCCTGAAAACCCGCGACAATAACAATTCTGCCTTTGTCTAATTGTTTATGAATTCGCTCGGTGTCGATACTTTCTATCCGTGCCCTCATATGGGCACTGTCGGTCATCATTCGGATTTGACCACCGGTGAAGCTGATAGCATCATAGCCCATAGCATCAAGAGCCATAGCGAAAAGCGACACTGTTTGCTGCTCGCCGGTACTGAGAAGCTGGTCCATCTCGCGTTTAGGTGGAGTTGGATTAAGCTCCAAGGCATCTGCAATGAGCTGGTCAGTCTGTTTGCCGCGGGCTGAAGCTACTACTACAATCCCAAAACCGCCCTTGACCGCCTCAATTACTCGCTTGGCAGCTTGGCGAATCTTTTGGGCATCCGCAACCGAAGTACCACCGAACTTTTGTACAACTATTGCCATAATCAACCTGCTGAAATCTGTGTTTTCTATTGCTCTGTTGAAAACATCAGGCCGAAGCATGTCATTGCGAGCCCTTCGCTTCGCTCAAGGGTAAACTCCGCGAAGCAATCTCAAAGACAACGATGGCTTTTTCTGCATGTCACGCACGAGATTGCCACGGCCCTTCGGGCCTCGCAATGATATTCTCCAAAGGTTTTCAATAGAGCAGTTTTATATACCAATTTATCGAATTCGGTTTTGATGGTCAATAAACTTTAGCTTTTTAAGAAATACTCCATCAGCTCGAAGCCCTTGTCTATTCTAAATCCTGACTTGGCCGCATTGGCCTCACTAAAGGTCGTATGTAAAATGCCGCTGATATTATCACCCGCCATAGCAAATGGAACCGGCTCAGGTGAGTGAGCACAGTTTCGGATAGGAGTTGGATGGTCCGGCATTACCAGTATCCGCCAGCTTTCGTAACCCTGTAGCGCCTCAAGCACAGGCCCGACAATATATTTATCTATCTGCTCGACGGCTTTTTTCTTCATCTCGGCATTACCGTTGTGAGATGCTTCGTCAGGCGCTTCTATGTGGACAAAAACGATGTCATATTCCTTAAGCGCTTCTATTGCAGCAGAGGCCTTGCCCTGATAATTCGTGTCAATAAAACCGGTGGCGCCCGGTACATTTATCAAGTCAAAGCCTATCAGCTTCGACAAACCTCTAACGAGGTCAACAGCGGTTATAGTAGCGCCTTTGAGTCCAAACCGCTTCTGGAAACGTTCCATCTGGGCTCTTTTACCCTGTCCCCAAAGCCAGATTGAGCTGACCTGGTTTTCTCCCAGGTCCTTTCTGACTTTGTTAATATCGTGGTTGGTGAATAGCTGCTGTGAACGGGCCATCAAATCGATGAGCAGTTCAGCACCTTTGCCGCGAGGTAAAATCTTTTCTATCGCCGTACCTATATGGTCGTGCGGAGGATACGTCTGAATGTCGAAATCGAGGACCTTGAAGACCAGTAAGTGCCGATAGCTTACGCCTGTATGGAAACGAATTTGCTCGTTACCAAGCTGGTCGTCTAATTCATTTATCAGTTTGCCGGCCTCTGCAGTGGAGATATGTCCGGCACTGTGGTCTGCCATTTTGCCGTCGGCAATGGTAATAAGATTGCATCTGAAAACCCAGTCGTCTAATGACAGCTTGATATTGCGTGCCACCGCTTCAATTGGCGCTCGGCCGGTATAATATCGCTTCGGGTCGTAGCCTAATAGACTCATTTGAGCTACATCGCTGCCGGGTTCCATGTCAACAGGAACCGTCCGGACAAGACCCTGCCTGCCTAACGTGCTGATTTTGTCCATATTGGGTGTGTGTGCAGCTTCAAGCACGGTCTTATTATCGAATTGCTCTAAGGGTTCATCCGCTGCACCATCGGGAATTATTATAGCGTATTTGGTTGTCAATCTTTATCCTCTGGAATATCTACGATTCTTATGCAAACCGGCTTTCCGCCAATCACATCAAGTTTTTTCATATCTTCCAACGCGGCGGTAACATTTTTCTGCCGGGTAGGGTGGGTTGCGATTACTACCGGCACAGTATTGTCCGGCCCGATATCCTCGTGCTGCAGCGCGCCGGATATACTTATCTGGTGCTCGGCAAGTACTTTGCTCCACTGAGCTATTACACCCGGCTGGTCATTGCACATTATCTTGATGTAAAACCTGCTTACAAGATTATCTATTTCCTCTATTAACGGCGCCGTCCGGCTTCTGGGTTGCAGGCGCAAATGGCGAAAAGTAGTAGCGGAATTACCCAGAGCCACATCGATAATATCAGCGACGACCGCGCTTGCCGTAGGCATCATTCCCGCACCCCTGCCATAAAACATCACCTGCCCGACGGCACTGCCGAATATGCTGATGGCATTAAAGGGCCCTCCTACACGGGCAAGGGGGTTATCCTCGGCAATAAAAGACGGGTGGACTCTCAGAGAAATCCTGTTGTGATCGTCTTTTTGTCCTATCGTCAGTAATTTCAAGCAGTAGCCCATTTCGCCGCCGTAGCGAATGTCGTCTTTTGAAATTGATTCGATGCCTTCGACAAAGATGTCGTCGAGTGTTATTTCATATCCGAAAGCGATAGAGGAAAGGATAGCCAGCTTGTGTGCGCTGTCGCCGCCGCTGATATCCAGTGTCGGGTCCGCCTCGGCGTAGCCTTTTTCCTGGGCTTGAGCTAAGGCCTCGGAGAATCCCTCTTTTTGCGAGGTCATATTCGAGAGGATATAGTTGCAGGTCCCGTTGACGATGCCATACATCGCAGTGATATTATTTGCCGCTAATCCTGTACGGATAGCTGAGATAATAGGAATACCTCCTGCACAACTGGCCTCAAAGGCTATACAGCGATTGTTCTTGTGAGCGGCCCTGTAAAGTTCATTGCCGTGCACAGCCAGTAAGGCCTTGTTGGCGGTAACCACGTCTTTACCCGCCTCAAGTAATTTCAGGTGGACCTGTTTCGCTATATCGGTTCCTCCAATCGTCTCAACGCCGATTTGAATAGTCTTATCATCCAGCAACCTATTCAGGTCATCGGTGAGGATACCATCGGGCAGTTTAACCGGACGGGCGGATTTTGTGTCGATATCAACAACGCAGGCAAGCTCCAGCCGAAGACCGGTTTTGACTGCTATCGAATCCGCATCTTCGATTATCAGCTTTGCGACGCCGGTGCCTACCGTGCCGAAACCAACAAGTCCAATTTTCACAATCTTCTCTGCCATGATTTAGTATCCTTTGCTACTCTGAGAAGTAGCGCTTCGCTACGAAGCACGAGCGACCGCGCTCAGGACAGGTCTCGTATTTCGCAATTTAAAATCTGTAGTTTATGAATCTAACAGTCAATAGTCAATATGCTTTGTGGAAAACTTTTGTATGTTCTCTGGACATCCAAGGTAAAACACCGGATTCGATTGACATCGACATCACGATATGTTACCTTCAAGCATATAGTGTTTGGACACGGGGAGGTAAAACATGAAGAAGCGATTGACATTGTGTGTCAATATCAATGCCGCTATCATGATTTTCCTGTCGGCGTACGCTTTGCTTATCCTGGCCGGGATGCTGATTCACGACCTGCGAGATCCGGGCCTGTACAGCGACAAAATGCCACATTGTGTGTTTCGCTGGCATAAAGCACTCTCCTCCAGGTACGAGAAATGGGCCCGACAACGTGTGGAATCAAAGTCTGCAACGAAGCTGACTACTGAGAACATATCCGGAACTGAATGGCCGATGTTTGGTTCAGTGTTCTATCTGTGGGCGACTGAGGCACTGCAGGGAGCATTCAACGAGAATCCGACGCTCGCGTCGTCTGCGCCGAGGGACTATGCACGAGGCGTGATAGAGGCGGCCGCAGCTCTGGTCGCTGACCCCAATCATGCAAGCTGGGTCAAAGATCACTGGGGGGATGCCTACCTTGAGAAGGAGAATCTGTTCTACAGGATGTTGCTAATCAGCGGATTGACCAGTTATCAGAAGCTTTGTGGTGACACAAGATATGAAGAGCTCCTGCGTAGCCAGGTGGAATCGCTGTCGAGCGAGCTCGACCAATCTCCGTATGGACTATTGGACGATTATCCCGGCCAATGCTACCCTGTTGACGTACTGCCCGCGATCGCCGCAATTCGGCGGGCGGATGTGGTTTTGGGCACCGACCATGCTGATTTTGCCGCCCGCGCGATTCGCGGGTTTCAGGAGACACGTCTTGACAAAGATACGGACCTGCCCGCCTATTTTGTCGATTCAAAGACAGGACATGCCAAAGACAGCGCTCGCGGCGTAGGATTGTCATTCATGCTTATCTGGGCACCTGAGTTGTGGCCGGAAACCGCCCGCGAATGGTATGCCAAATATGAGGAACAGTTTTGGCAACAGGGGCGATGGTTGGCCGGGTTTAGGGAGTATCCAAAGGATGTCGATGTGGGATGGTTTGCATTAGATGACGTGGATGCCGGGCCCGTCGTAGGTGGCTATGGTATTGCAGCAAGTGCCTTCGGTATCGGGGCTGCAAGGGCTATGGGACGGTTTGACCATGCATATACGCTTACTGGGCAAGCTATAGTCGGCTCGTGGCCATTGCCGAATGGGACACTGCTGGCGCCTCGTATGTTGTCAAATCTATCTGATGCACCATATCTTGGCGAAGCCGCTGTGCTATTTGTGCTCACACGCGGGTCGGTCGATATGGGAGTGGTGGCCGAACAAGGCAAGCTACCTTTGTCCGTGTATGTTGTCATTACTCTCTTTATATGCCTGGGAGTTTATGAAGTGCTTGCCACTATCTATAGAACATGGCGTTGGCATAAACTCAGTGCCAAACTGTGTGTGCCCGTACCGGGTATGCAAGTGTCAGTATGGTTGGTGTTGATGATTTCGGCTGTGATTACCTGGACCACACTAAGCGTATGTGTTGGATTGATAATTTTATTGACAGCTCAGTTGATACCTTTTCGAATGAAGAAACGGTCCCACAATTCCAAAATGTGTGGTTGAGCGTTTTGCCCCCCGATAAAATCGGGGTTGCTGCTTAGCCCATCAGTGGGGCAGAAGTAAATTAGGCTCTCAAACAAAGTCCCATAATCGTTAGGACATTTATTAGAACTAAAATGGTATTGACTTAAGCACCTTATATATGTTAGAATAGGTAAAATTCTGGATTTGGATATTAGTTCTAAGCGGTACAAAAGCAGGGTCAACGTAACAGAAAACCGGCCTTGTGCATTGTCGAGCATGATAAACGTCCGTTAACAGATATCTCAGGCCGTAAGTTCCTGAAATAAATAAAGTTAACAATTTCCACATCCTTCAATACTAATTGTTTTGATAACGAAGGTTATTATGTTTGAGGGTAAATCAATAAAACAGACTTCCGGGCAGTCGAAGACCCCTTCTAACGGGGGGAATACCGGCCCTCGCTACCGCAAAGACAAAGCGAGCACGGTAAAAATACCGGATAAGCTGACCGACCGTACTCTCAGGTGCCGACACGAGCTGAAATATCATATTAGTGAGTCAAAGGCCGAGGCGATAGCCCAGTTTATTAAGCCATACTTGCAACGGGATCGGTACTGTAAATTGCATCGAAGCGGTGATTATCCGATTGTGAGTCTCTATCTGGATTCGGATGACCTGCAGCTCTGCAGAGAGAGCCTCGGAGGACATAAAAATCGCTTCAAGCTGCGAATCCGCAGCTACACTGACGAACCAGACTATCCACGCTTTCTTGAGATTAAGCGCCGGATAAACACTATTATTATGAAAAGCAGGGCCCGCGTTATGCACAGCGATGTGACAACTTTGCTTGCAGGCTCGCCTCTGCCGCCAGAGAATTATACCGCCGACACCGAGACAATCAATCAATTCCAGTTCTATATGAACAACATCAGAGCCAGGCCTGCGGTATTAGTTCGTTACACTCGGCAGGCATACGAAGGCGGTTCGGAAAACAGAGTAAGAGTAACCTTCGACCGAGAGCTTGCTTACCATGTTACCAGCTTGCCCGAAGTCAGACTTGCCGGTGGAGCCTGGCAGCGTAATTCTTTTACTTTGGGCGGCGTTATTTTGGAAGTCAAGTTTACCGCCCATTACCCTGTTTGGCTGAACCGGATGGTCAAGTGTTTCAACTTACGGCAGCAATCAATTTCAAAGTATGCTTCTTCAATTAAAGAATCCTGTTTGTTAAAGTTTTGTGCACCCCGGTTAGTGGTGTAATAATTATGGATAGAATTTGGCAAATATTGCAAGATACACCTTCAGCAGGGGGGGTTTTTACACCCGAGGCAGTTCTCCTGTCACTGCTGCTTGCCTTTGTTCTCGGACAGGTCCTGGCCTGGGTTTATTACTTCACTCATAGCGGTCTGTCTTATTCAAAATCCTTTGTCCAATCACTGGTTCTAATCACCGTCGTCGTGGCAATGGTTATGGCTGTCATCGGTACCAGTATCATCACCGCTGTCGGGCTGATGGGTGCTTTAGCGATTATACGTTTTCGCAACATTATCAAAGACACCAGAGACATAGCCTTCATTTTTTGTTCACTGGTTGTGGGCATGGCAGCAGGCTCTCAGCGCTACGCAGTCGCCATTGTCGGGACCATTATTCTGAGTTTAATAGTAATATATTTGCATCTGACCGGCTTCGGTACTCATCAGCCGCACAACGGCTTTTTGCGGTTTAGTTTCAGGGGCCATATTGGGCCCGACAGCCCAATCTCAGCTATCCTGAGACGTTTCTGCGGCAGTTTCACCCTCATCTCGGCGCAAGAGAGCGGCTTTGGCACCGCCGAAGTCGAATACGCCTATCAGTTGATGATAAGAAATGCCGCAAAAAACCAACAGATGTTGTCCGAGCTGCAACAAGTCGAAGGCCTCGAAAATATCAGTCTGACAATGCAGGAACGGTTGCTGGAGGTCTAAGTCACGTATGAAAATAATAAGCCCCATAAGTTATCTTTCTCGTTTACGTCGGCACCTCCTGCCTATTTTGGTGTGGTTGAGCGTCGTCGCATGCGTGGTCGGGCTTTTCACTCGTCGCTCACGACGTTTTGAAGTCTTAGGCATAGCCCAGGGACAGGTACGTCAGATAGCAGCCAACTGCACGGGACGGCTGAAAAGCGTGCCTGTTCAATTGTTTGAGCAAGTCAGCCTGGGACAACCGGTGGCTGTGGTTGATACTATAGTCGATAATGAACAACCACGGACCCGGTTGCAGGCACAATTGTCCGTTATTTTAGCGGAAATAGAACACCTGACGGCACAATTAGTCCCGACTCAGGACGACCTGCTCGCTGAAAAAAACGACCGGGAAACCAATCGTCTCAGCGACGGTAGAAGATTTTCAGTTGACGTGGAAAATGCCAGACTTGAGATACTAAGGCTCAGAGCACAAATTGAAACCGACAAAATAATGTTAGAAGACCTGGCCCTGGAAGTACAAACCGTCCAGGAGCTTTTGGCACAGGAGGCCGTTGCGCCTTATGAGCTGCAGAAAGCAAATGTCCAATACGAGACTCTGGCAAAAAAGATTGAGGAAAATGAGCAACTACTGGAGCAGGCGAAAGCCGCCCTCAAACAAACTCAGCAGCGGTGGGACGAATATGCCCGATACAAACCACACCATCCATCAGTAGAGGATGCTCTGGATGTTATCCGCAAAGCAATAAAGATTCAGGAACGACGGATGGACGAATTATTAGTACAAATTGAGGCATTAGTGCCACGGGAGGCATTAAAGCTAACGGCTCCAATTGACGGTGTGGTCAGCCAGATTCAACGTTGGCCTGGAGAAGCTGTTTTAGCAGGTGAGCCGATACTCACAATCGCAGAGGTTAAGCCGACTGAAATCATCGCCTACGCCGTCGAAGACCAGGTGAATCAAATTCAAAAAGGAATGGTTGTAGAACTCGTCAAAAAGAGCGAGCCAGAAAAGATTGAGATTGCACGTTCGCAGATAATATATATCGGGCCGATTGTGGAACAATTACCGGCACGGCTGTGGCGAAATCCAAACGTTCCCGAGTGGGGACGACCGTTCCTGGTGAAAGCTCCACCTCAAATGAAGCTGATAATAGGTGAGGTGGTCGGGATACGCAGACTGTAGTCGGGCGGTTACTACTCTGTGAGGTAACTCTGTTCTCCGTCCTGAGAAAATCGGGACTGCGAAGGATGAATCACTACGTAGCATGAGTCGTGAACCGCCCTTACGGGAACAAATACCAAATATATGATTTGCAATAATTTTACCAAACAGTTAGCTTATTTTATTATATGCGGCCTTGTCTGTTTGTGTAGTTTGACCGGGTGCATTCAGCATAACTATAAAAAGGAAGCTGACGAAAAAGTCTATAACATCATCGACAAAAAATGGCGGAAAGATTTCGGCACCAAAGTTAACTACAAGGTCAGTGACACTGCGCCCTCACCAAATGACATCCAAATTGAAAAAGCCGTCCCCGCATCCGGCATTCTGAGTCTCTCACAGGCTGTAGCGCTTGCGACGGCTCACAATCGTGAATATCAGACCCAAAAAGAAGCGCTTTACATCAAAGCCCTGGACCTGCGACTGACCCGTCACGAGTTTGAAAGGCAGTTTTTCGGTGGGGCAGGGATTGGATATTCGGCTGACCGCAATGATGCGGTACTGGGGATTGAAGCAAATTATGGTTTTAACCAATTGTTAGCCAACGGGACCAGCATCAGTGTAAATCTTGCTGCTGCCTGGGCCGAGGTGTTTACCGGTAATCTGCGGGGCGGCCTGGCTTCGCTCTTAAACATAACCGTAATACAACCTTTGCTTCGCGGCAGCGACCGCAGAGTCGTCCTGGAAAATCTAACTCAAGCTGAACGTGACACGCTGTATCAGGTGCGGTTATTCAACCGGTTCCGTAAAACATTCGTGGTCTCGATTATCAGTCAGTATTACGGGGTTTTGCAGCGGCTTGATTCAGTAAAAAATGCTCATCGAAATTACAATACCCTGGACAGGGTCTATGAGCGGGTCGAAAAATTAGCCAACGCAGGACGTGTGCCTCAGTTCGAGCTGGACCGGGTTCGCCAGGATAAGATGCGCGCATTAGATACCTGTATTCAGGCAGAAAAAGAATACAAACAGGCACTTGATGAATTCAAGATAACTCTGAGTTTACGCACGACGGCAGAATTCCAATTAGACGATGGTGAGCTTGAAGCTTTAAGGGCTGCGGAGAGAGTTGAGCCTGATTTTGCTGAGGCAGAGGTCATCGAAACCGCCTTGCTTCGGCGTCTCGACCTGGCCAACAATGCTGATGCCGTCATCGATGCCCAGCGTAAAGTTTTTGTTGCCGCCGACAGCCTGCGTGCCGAGTTAAACCTGGTTCGCAGTGCCAATGCTATTTCAGCAAGACGAGCCAATAGCCAGACACTGGGATGGTTGAGAGAGGACTATGACGTTGGTTTTGAACTTGACTTACCCCTGGACAGGGTGCCCGAACAGCACGTTTATCGCAAAGCTCTGATAACGTTGAACCAACGACAGCGAGAGTACGACCAGGCCGCTGATATGGTCAGGCTCCAGGTGCGCCAGGCCTACCGCGACCTTTCCGAAGCGGCTGAACGCTATAAAGTGCAGTCAGAGAGCCTCATACTGGCTGAGAAACGCTTTAAAAATACCTTTCTACTGCTTCAGTACGGCCGAGCAAGCAGCCGCCGTGTGCTCAGCGCCCAGGACGACCTGTTTAACGCCCAGGATGCCGCTACGCAATCTCTGGTCGATTATACTATTGCGACCTTAAAATTTTATCGTGACACGGAAGTGCTCCACGTCCGTCCGGATGGAATGTGGGAGCGTTAAATCCTCGGCTCCACATGGACAAGCAGTCATCTCATTAAACCGCCGACATCGAGCATATTTACTTTTATACGATTGGTATTTATCCTTTATATCTAATTGAAACCTAATACCAATTTTATTTACAGATTGTCGACCCGATGCGACGCACCTGCCGAGACGCCTGTTGCGACGCAACGCGGCGAATGGCTTCGGCACGGCTGGTCGCAGCGAGTTACCTGACTTGTCATTCCTGCGAAAGGACCTTTTGAAAAAGTCGAGATTGCTTTGTCATTACATTCCTCGCAATGACGCAAAATGCGTTTTATGTCATTGCGAGCGATTCGAAGAATCGCGCGGCAATCTCAAAACGTTTCTTTTGGCCTTTTTCAACAGCCCCGAAAGGTGGAATCCAGGCCCGTCCAGTTAAAATAATATGCAATTTTATCGGCAATTTTTAACTGCAACTGGTATAAGATGCACGTAGTACTTTTCTTTAACGAAAAGTACTACGTTCATATTAAGCCAAAAACTCTGTTGTTTTGATACTGTGAGATTGCCACGGCTTTTTTCAAAGGCCTCCTAAGAAAATAAATGGTTTTCATGTTGTGAGGATTGAGATTGTCACAGTCGCCCCGCACCAATTAGGCCTGAGCTTAAGCTCAATTGGTGCGGGGCTCCTTCGCAATGACATTGTTGGTCTATTTTCTTTTGCATACTTCCTGAGAATCGGGCCAGGTGCTCGCAATGACAACTTCACAAATTACGTGCCGTAGAGAACTATAGAATTTAGTGGATTTCCCCCGATATTTATTTTATTGTGTAACAAAGAATCATTTTTTGCATTGATAAGGAGCAGTAAAAACAGATGTGTTCGAAGAAGGGACTTTATAAATTCGGCGAAATTGAAAAGAAGTGGCAGCGTTTCTGGGCAGAGCATAAAACATTCAAAGCACACGACTGTGATAACTCCAGGGACAAATATTATGTGCTTGATATGTTTCCCTACCCCAGCGGCCAGGGTCTGCACGTCGGTCATCCTGAGGGCTATACCGCAAGCGATATAGTTGCCCGGTATAAACGAATGGAAGGCTTCAATGTTCTGCATCCTATGGGCTGGGATGCATTCGGCTTGCCGGCTGAGCAGTACGCCGTTCAGACCGGAACACCCCCCAAGGAAACGACACAAAAGAACGTCGATAACATCCGCAATCAAATCAAGTCCCTCGGTTTCAGCTATGACTGGGACAGGGAGGTTAACACTACCGATCCGAATTATTATAAGTGGACACAATGGATTTTCCTGAAATTCTTTAACAGTTTTTTTGATGAGACCGAACAAAAGGCCAAGCCAATCGAACAATTGCAGATTCCGGAGGGATTGAGTGAGGAAGATAAACAGAAATACATTGACGACAATCGCCTTGCGCATGAAGCTAAGGTCCCAGTTAACTGGTGCCCTGAGCTTGGAACGGTTTTGGCCAATGAGGAAGTTATAGGGGGTCTGAGCGAACGCGGGGGACATCCGGTAATCAGAAAGCCGATGCGCCAGTGGATGTTAAGAATCACCAAGTATGCCGAAAGACTGCTCGAAGATTTATCCCTGGTGGATTGGCCTGAATCGATAAAGAAATTGCAAACAGACTGGATTGGCAAGAGCGTTGGAGCAGACGTTAAATTTGAAATAGAAAATTGCGACTGGGAACTCTGGGTATTTACGACACGGCCGGACACTCTTTTTGGCGCTACTTATATGGTATTTGCACCTGAGCTTGAGGTTGTGGATATGATTACAACCGAGGACCGGAAAGAGGCGGTGAAAGAATATCGCGAGCGGGCGGCCCGGAAAAGCGATTTGGATCGGACGGATTTAGCCAAAGAGAAAACAGGTATTTTTACCGGGGCTTATGCGATAAATCCAGTCAACGGCGAAAGGATTCCCATCTGGATAAGCGATTATGTTTTGATTAGCTACGGGACAGGTGCGATTATGGCGGTACCCGCCCACGATGAAAGGGATTTTGAATTCGCTAAAAAGTTCGAGCTACCGATTGTTCCGGTCGTAGAGCCACAGGACAGCGAACAAGCCGAGTTAGTCAAGGAGGGAAAATTGTGCTTTATCGGCGACGGCAGGGCGATTAACAGTGGGCAGTTCAATGGATTAAGCACGCCGGAATTCAAGGAGCAAATTATAGATTGGCTCGCACAAAAAGGTAAGGGGAAAAAAGCTATAAATTATAAGCTGCGTGACTGGCTTTTCAGCAGGCAGCGTTACTGGGGTGAGCCGTTTCCGATTTTGCATACCGAAGATGGCCGCGTCATTGGACTTTCAGAAGAAGATTTGCCCCTGGAGCTTCCGGTGGTGGAAAACTACAAACCTTTGGGGACAGGTGAGTCACCGCTGGCTAATATTGACGAGTGGATAAACGTAACGCTGCCCGATGGCTCAAAAGTAAAACGTGAAACAAACACAATGCCACAATGGGCCGGCAGTTGCTGGTATTATCTCAGGTATCTCGATTCTCATAATAATCAGTGCGGATGGGACCCGGAAAAAGAAAAATACTGGATGGGTGATGAGGGGGTTGACTTGTATATCGGGGGTGCCGAGCATGCGGTCCTGCACCTGTTGTATGCGCGATTCTGGCACAAACTTCTTTACGACCTGGGTTATGTCAGCTCTAAAGAGCCGTTCAAGAAGCTTGTCAATCAGGGAATGATTTTAGGCGAAGACGGCCAGAAGATGAGCAAGTCCCGCGGCAATGTAGTCAATCCGGATAAGGTCATTACCGACTACGGTGCCGATTCGATGCGGCTTTACGAAATGTTTATGGGGCCCCTTGAGGCAATCAAGCCCTGGAGTATGCAGGGTGTTGAGGGCGTGCATCGTTTTTTGCAGCGGGCCTGGCGAATGATAATCGATGAAGATACGGGTGAGCTTGCCGAACAGGTAAAGGAAGCCGAAGCAGATGAAGAGACGTTGCGGCTGTTGAACCAGACTATTAAAAAAGTCGGTTATGATATAGAAACTTTCGGTTTTAACACGGCAATAAGTGCGATGATGATTTTTATAAATCACCTCAACAAACAAACGGTCAGACCGAAAGCAGTCATTGAGAAATTCGTTTTGATTCTCGCTCCGTTAGCACCTCATATCGCTGAAGAACTCTGGGAGAAGCTGGGCCATACCGAGAGCGTGGCCTACGAGCCCTGGCCCGAATATGACAAGGAGCTTATCAAAGAAAAGGAAATTGAATTGGCGGTGCAGGTTAACGGCAAAATAAAGGACAGAATTGTTGTCTCTACCGATACAGACGAAGAGCAAATAAAACAAAAGGCGCTGACCTGTGAAAAGGTAATCGCTGCCCTGGCCGGCAAAGAACCGAAAAAAGTTATCGTTATTAAATCCCGATTAGTAAATATTGTCATTTAAATGAGAAATAGTAGTTTCGTTAGATGTGGAAGGATATATTTAAGATGGGAACCCTTTCCAAATTTCTACGAATATCATTTAAGATTATCAAGATATTAGGACGAGCCGCATTTTGGCTTCTTGCCATATTCGGATTTATAACATTGTGTGCTCTTATTGCATTAGGATATTGCATGCCATCCAGCCCTGTGGATACCAGGAAGGTAGAACTCGTTCGTTCCGCTGCCTCAGAAGGGAAACTCGCTTACAGACTAACTGTACCGGAAGAGATTGAGAGTATGCTTGGGACTCCTTTAACAGAAACCACCATAAATGACGGTGGTGCTATGCAGAGGCGCATACTCGACTGGCCTGGTGTTAGAGCCGCATTTGCTAAAGTGGAGGGCTATTCGGCGCCATTCACCCTTGAGTATATGAAAATAGGCGGCATAGGCGGCAAGAGTATCCGGACTGACATTCTCACGGATTTCTTTAATAGTATGCCGGTTAATGTTGGGTCGAATCGGACAATTGTATTGAGGAATGAGAATGACCTTACAAAGTTTAATACTTTCTGGGGATATGCAGGCGTATCATTGGTCAACCTCGATCTGAAAGCCCATGCAGAACTGCTTGAGAAGATGCCTTTTGACAGCCGAACGAATTGGCCCGGCTCTGGCAGGTTGCCTGACGGCTTCGATCCAATTCGTTTGCTTGAAGAAGGGAAGAATCCGGGACTCGGTGTTCGGCGCCTACATGAGCAGGGAGTAAATGGCCGGGGTGTGAGGATCGCTATCATTGACGGGAATTTATTGCAGAACCACCGGGAATACGCAGAGCAATTGGTGAAATATGAAGAAGTGGATTTAGCCAAGTTGGCGTCTCCCCAGATGCATGGGCCGGCCGTGGCCAGTATTGCCGTCGGAAAGACGTGCGGCGTTGCGCCAAAAGCCTCGCTTCATTATTTCGCCGTATCGCTGTGGAAGGGGGATAACCAGCCATACTGTGACGTCATCAACAAAATCATCGAGCTCAACAAGAATCGAGATGTGTCTGAACAGATTCGAGTGGTGAGCATCTCGACAGGCAAGTTTTCTCAGCAGGCTAACTTCAACCACTGGCAGCAGACTCTTTCCAAGGCCGAGCAGAATGGTTTATTAGTCGTAACCTGTGACCACTCTGACTTCCTCATATATGGCACACTTGTCCGCATTCCAGGTAAAGACCCTGATAATCCATTGAGCTACAGACGGGGAAGATACAGTTCTGCAGTTGATATTCTTCTTGTACCTGCGGGTAACAGGACAATTGCAAGCTACCATGGGCCGGATGTGTACACATTTGATCGAACCGGTGGAATGAGCTGGGGGGCTCCATACTTGGCGGGTCTTGCTGGTTTGGCTTATCAGGTTGACCCGAAAATCGAACCTAAAACAATTGTTAAGTTGTGGGTCGAAACTGCTGTGCAGACGGATGCAGGCCCGATTGTTAATCCTACAGGTTTTATTGAAGCTGTGCAGAAACATCATCAAGATAAATAATGGATGGAACTGATGCCTACTGAGATCGAAGCGAAGCTAAAGGTTGATTCGTTAGAGGAAATAGAGCATAAGCTGACCGGCCTCGGTGCTGAGTTCCAAGCAGAGCAGCTACAGATTGATTGCTTTTTTGATGATGTAAATTCAATACTGACCAAAAGCGACAGATGTCTTCGATTACGCAAGCAAATGGTTGGAAAAGGCGAGAGCTTTTTTTTGACTTATAAAGGCACCAAAGAAAAAAGCAACTTCAAAAGAAGGCAGGAGATAGAATTCGAAATCAAGGACGCCGATTCAGTCCGCAAGCTGCTTTCGGCATTAGGGTACGAGCAGGTTTTGGCTATCGAAAAAAAACGTTGCGTTTGGCAGCTTGGTGATTGCGAAGTTGCTTTGGACCGCTTGCCACTGTTAGGTGATTTTGTGGAAATAGAAGGACATGACGAAGAAAAAATAACCACTGTGCAAAAGAGTTTGGGACTGACTGATTTGCCGCACATTGCGAAAAGCTATGCGGCCTTGATGAAGGAGCAACTCCAACAGCAGAACAAAGAGGACAAGGCAGTTTATTATGAAAGCTCAGAGCCGCAATTATGAAACCGGATGATGGTTACATTGCTTCTATCGTAAATCCCAAGTCCGGCGCCACCGGCAGTAAATTGACCGGACGCCGATTTGAGCAATACCTCGTCAAAAGGGGATTCGAGGTCAGGGTTAGTCTGACCACTTCTTTGGAAAATGCCTGTGAACTGGCCACCGATGCAGCGATTGATTACGACTGTGCAATGGTCGTCGTTGTCGGCGGTGACGGTACCGTCAGAGAGGTCGCGCACGGCCTGGAAGGCAGTGACAAGCCTTTGCTGATAGTACCCCACGGAACGGAAAATCTGCTGGCAAATGAATTAGGTTTTGATGAAAAACTAAAAACAATAATAAGGACATTTGAAGCAGAATACATTCGGCCTCTGGACTTAGGAAGTGCAAATGGGAAATGTTTTACTTCTATAGCCGGGTTTGGATTCGACGGCGAAGTGGTCAAACGGGTCAGCGAGCAGCGAAAGGGACATATAGACCACTTCGATTATTTCTGGCCGATATGGCGAACGTTCTGGAACTATAAATTTGACCCTATGAAAGTAGAGGTTGACGGAGAAGAGATTTTCGACGGCCCCGGTTTGGTTTTTGTCGGAAACATTTCAAGATATGCTGTAGGCCTTCAGGTATTGCACTATGCCGATTTCAGCGACGGTTTGCTGGACGTGTGCGTTTATAAATGTGCCTCTCAGCTTCACCTGGTCAAGCATTCAGTGATGACTGTCCTCAAGCACCATGCCGATACCGGCGATGTTATTTATCGGCAGGGCAAAAACATTCTTGTAAGCTCCGACACCGGTTCAATAATGACTGAAATTGACGGCGACCCTGGGCCGACTTTGCCCGTACAAATCAAGGTGATACCACAGGCTGTCAATTGTATAGTGCCCGAAGGCGCCAAACCGGCAGGTATAAGAACAAGAATTATCAGAGCAATAGGATGATATAAAGTGCCTAAAGTGACACGTAAGTGTCATCCCTTCGGCAAGCTCAGGGCAAGCTCTGAGGCGAAGCCGAAGGATCTGGCCAACGAAAAAGAGATTCTTCACTTCGCTGCGCTGCGTTCAGAATGACAGCAAAGCTGTCACTTTAGGCACTATATCGCAATGTATAAGTAAAATGAATTTCAAAATTGGTGAAGTCGAGATTGGTTTGGATGCGCCCTTATTCGTAATGGCAGGTCCTTGTGTTATTGAGAGCGAAAGCTGCTGTCTGGATATTGCGAATAGACTTTTCGATATTGGTGCGAAGACCAAAGTTGGAATAATTTTCAAGGCCAGTTTCGACAAGGCCAATCGCTCCAGCTTGAACAGCTTCCGTGGGCCGGGCATTGAGAAAGGTTTGGAGATTCTCGAAGCGGTCCGTCGCCAGACCAACCTGCCTGTTATGACCGATATCCACGAGCCGGCACAGGCCGCTGTGGCCGGCGAGATTGTGGATTGTCTCCAGGTGCCTGCTTTTCTGTGCCGACAGACTGATTTGCTTTGTGCCTGTGCACGAACAGGCAAACCGGTAAATGTAAAGAAAGGCCAGTTCCTTTCTCCCGCTGAGATGAAAAATGTGGTCGAGAAGATTCGTGCCTGTGACAACGAAAAAATAACACTTACAGAACGGGGCACATTTTTCGGCTACAATCGATTGGTCAACGATATGACAGCTATTGAGCAGATGAAGAAGCTGGGTTATCCGGTTGTTTTCGATGCCACCCACAGTACGCAGCAGCCCGGCGGACTCGGCAACGCCAGCGCAGGCCGACGTGAAATGGCCCCAATACTTGCCAAAGCGGCAGTTGCAGCCGGCGCCAATGGCCTTTTTATCGAAGTCCATGCCGAGCCGGAAAAGTCAAAATCAGACGCCGCCTGCATTATGCCGATGGACTGGCTCGAAGATTTACTGAAAATCTGTAAAGAAATATTCGAGGTCGTACACCGATAAAAAATGGCTGGTGAGAAAAAATATTTCTATGGGCCGGTGCCTTCGCGAAGGCTGGGACGAAGTTACGGCGTTGATATCGTGCCGTTCAAGGTCTGTACGCTGGACTGTGTCTATTGCCAGCTTGGCAAAACCACCGACAGGACTATAGAGCGAAAGGACTATGGACCCATCGAGCCTATCCTGGCTGAGCTGAGAGAGACTCTGGCTGAAGGCCTGGAAGCTGATTTTATCACTATCGCGGGTTCCGGTGAGCCAACGTTGAATTTACGGCTTGGCGAACTTATCGACGGCATAAAAAAAATTACCGAGATTCCCGTGGCTATATTAACCAACGGCACACTGCTGTACAAAGAAGATGTGCGGGCAGATTGCGCAAAGGCTGATGTAGTAATGCCCTCCTTGGACGCCGGTGATGAACAGACTTTCCGGAGAATAAATCAGCCACACAACGATATTAGTATCGAAAACCTGATTTCGGGATTATGCGCATTCAGAGAAAAATTTGCCGGCCGGATATGGCTTGAAGTGTTTTTTGTCGAGGGTCTAAATACCGATGTCGAGCAAATTTCTAAAATCAGGGATGCTATCGAACTCATTCGTCCCGACAAAGTTCAGCTTAATACAGCCGTTCGACCCACGGCCCAGGCCGACATCAAGAGACTGGATGCCGAAAAACTGCAGGCTATAGCTGCACGCCTGGGCCCGAAGTGTGAGGTCGTAGCTGATTTTTCACTGAGCCACCACGGCAGGGGCCTCGAAAATAAAGCCGAAGATGTATTATCAATACTGAAACGCAGGCCTTGCTCGCTGGATGACATATGCTCAGGCCTGGGCATCGGCCGTAACGAAGCGTTGAAATATGTCACCGGTCTTCAACACAAGGGGATTATTCACTCCGAAAAAAAAGACGGAAGAATCTTCTTCAAGGTCAATTAAGAGCCAAGCCCTCTATCCTCCAGCGGTCAGACAATACGAAATATATCCAAATATAACCTCAATCCGGCAACATTCGCATTCATTTTAGTAAAGCTCAAAGTCTTATTGGCCGATAAAAGCGTTGTAGTGTTTTTCACAGTGTCGATTTTATCACATTTGTTTAAGAAAATTAAAGTTTGGGCTTTAGTAAGTTGTTTTTAGGCCGATAACAAACATAGGTGTTTATAGCAATACTTAACGGACTATATTTGTCAACCGATTTTGCCTAAAGTTAGAGATGCCTTTAATGATGAAAATAATGAAGCGACAACTGGTTTTGAACAAAGGGGTAGAGAAGTTTATATTTCGTTACGAGGACGGCGCCGAAGACGAGCTTTTGGATGCTCTGATTGAGCAGGCAAAAGATAAGCAGACAGATTTCGATTGGTTTGATGCAGCCGTGCTGAGTTTCAAACTGACACAGTCGCTAATTGGCAAGGCAGACGAACTCTTAGGCGAAGGCGAAAATACAGATGCCCAACTTCATGCGAACTAATCCGGAAGGAATTTGTCAAGATAGAAATGAACACAATTGTGATTTTAGAAAGTTAAGAAAACCCCCGACAAGATTAAACAGATAGGTATATTATGGAAGAAAGTACAACAGTCCAAAAGTTTTTAGATTACCTGAGATTTGAAAGGCGTTTCTCCGAGCACACAGCCAAATGTTATGGCGCCGACCTGAACCAGTATGGTGAGTTTCTGATTGGTTTTTCTGACGGCAGACCGCTGCATACCGAGTCGATCGGCAGCCCGCCGCATACCGAGTTGATGTCACCGACAGAGGAACAGGGTGGCTCGGCCACGGCCGTGGCAACACACGTTAATCTGAAAGTCGACCAGTTACTTCTTTCAGCAGGGACAGATGTCGTCAGGGCTTATCTTGCTTTTCTTAATGAGAAGCAGTATTCCAAAGCGACCATAGCCCGCAAACTGGCTACCCTGCGGAGCTTTTACAAGTTCCTTGTTAAAAGAAACCAGGTCACCTCCAATCCGGTAGTAGCCGTCAGAACTCCAAAACAGGACAAGAAGCTGCCGCGATTTCTTGAGTATGAAGAAGTAAAGAAATTACTCGATACGCCACCACAGGATAACTGGCTCGGTGCCAGAGACAGAGCCATTCTGGAGACGCTTTACAGCACCGGCATAAGAGTCAGCGAGCTTGTAGCGCTAAATATGGATGATATAGACTTCCTTGGCGAGATCGTGCATGTCAGAGGCAAAGGCAAAAAGGAAAGAATCGCACCTATCGGCTCATCCGCCTTGCAGGTCATTCAGCACTATATGGAGTTCAGGAATAAACGGGCACAAAATAACGGCAATTTTGATTCCAAAGTTTTATTCGTCAACAAACACGGCAAACGGCTCAGCACCCGCAGCGTCCGTCGTAAGATGGACAAATATCTTAAGATGGCAGGACTGGACCCGGCCATCAGCCCACATACCCTGCGTCACAGTTTTGCAACGCATATGTTAAACAATGGTGCGGACCTAAGAAGTGTCCAGGAGCTGCTCGGTCATCAGTCGCTGTCAACGACTCAGATTTACACGCATCTTACGACAACAAAGCTCAAAGACGTATATGAAAACGCACATCCACGAAGCGGTGACAACGGCGAGCACCAGGAAAATAATGGCTTCTGAGATTTGTGTTATTAACAGAACCAAAGGCCGAACTATAAAAATTGTTTGAGGTTATTCTTAACGGCGAGTAAAAAGGCCGCTTTTCAAAGCGGCCTTTTTTATAGATCCCTTAATGTCCCATTCGGGGAATGGGAGAAAATCACTCGCCTTCAGGCGGTAGTAGTTTACTATTTAAAGAAGGGGCCTATACCGAATCATTCGGTATAAGCCCCGAATTGTCTGCACTTGCGTAACCGCAGGTACAAGTTATACAAATCCGTTTGGCCATCGTCTGTCACTGCAAACGATCAACTATCATTTATGGCTTCCGGTGCTTCTTGCTATGGAGCCGGCCGATACAGCAGAATATCATCGATGTACATCGTACCTGAACCACCAGCTAACGGATTGTTCTTGTTACCAATACCAATAGCAATCGTATTGACATTAGCCAGGTTCACGCCCTGGTCGGCAAACGCCTGCAGGTCGATATTCCATTGAGTCCAGGTTTCTACCTGTGCTGCATTTGGATTATCATGAGTAACTACCGCATTGCCATTGAGAGCCACATACAAGGACTCAGCACCATTAGACGCAACGCCATGGAACCAAATCGTTAGTACTCCAACACCTTCCTTAGTCCAGTCTCGTAAGGAGCTCAATGTCATCTCCACCTCTGAATACTTGAGCTTGGCCTGCTGGTTGTTGTCATAGTAGACAGGCATCGCCTGGCTGCCGCCATGAACAATAGTCTCCTCAGTATAAGAATAGGTGGTTTCGTCTCCGACAGCAGAGCCGGACCCGTTACCGGCAGAGTAGGGCGGAGTACCCGGAATACCGTAGCCAAGTCCGTCTACCCAGGCGTACCATATCTGGTTTTCGCCGGTGTCGTAGTCCTCAAAATCGTCCACGATAAGATAATCGGCTACTGAAAAGCTCCATGTTCCACCTGTGCTGATAGTACCGTCGGTATTATTCTCGTCGATTCGCCAGTAGTAAGGCCCTCCGGCCCATTCAAGAGCTTCGGGGATACTGTAACTGGTAGCACCCTGTCTGCCTCGATATATACCGGTCGTATCAGATGCATCGGCCTTTTCTACAGCGTCTTTATCAGCGCCGAAGTACACATCGTGCTCTGATGCCGCATCTCCCGCCGACCAGCTAAGAGGCTGCTTCGCCTCGTCGATATCCACTGTTGAGTTATTATCCGGGCTCGGTTTCCAGGCAACTAATGGGTCACCTCTCATAAGCTCCTTAACCTGATCCGCCGTCAGTGACGCATTGTAGAAGCGGGCGTCGTCCACCATGCCATTATAAAAGTTGCTCGGTGCAGAATCCCATTCCATTCCTATCGACCACCGTGCTATCGCGTCCAAATCGAAGCCGCCTTGATACCTGCCTTGCTCAACTCCATCGACGTATATATATCCTCTTGACCCGTTCCTGACATACGTTATCATATGCCACTGGTCGTCATTGACAGCAGGGGGGAACTGTCCTACGTCGCTATCTTCGTTCACATAGATATTACCGCCTTGAATGCCTAACATAAAGGGGTGACTGCTGCCAGTCGTGTTAGCTGCAATCAATTCTCCCTCACTCCCCTGCGTGGTTTTAATCCATATACTGAGTGAAATATTGGGGCTTGTTATGTCATCAAGTACACTGTCAATTATAACATGACCACCGTCGACCAAATTCAGCGCGCCGCCTATGACACCATCTACCCACTGAGCGCCACCGCCCAGCGTGCCATTATTGCCGTAACCGGAAAAATCGATGGCAGTATTGCCAGTACCTTCGTCAAACATCCACCAGCCGATAAGGTTCGGGTCGGTAATGGTGATAACGGGTAATGTTGTGAAACTCCAGACATCGCCTTTATGCGTTGTAACGACATCGAACTCATCGACCCGCCAATAGTATGCCTTGCCCGATTCGAGGGTGCCGGGAGTATAGGTTAAAGCTGCCTGAGACTGGCCACCGGTAGCATTATTCACCTGGTCAAAATTATCGCCGAAGTAAACAGTGTGTAGTTTCGCTCCGTAACCTTCCGTCCAGTTAAGCTCCACATCCGGGTCTATATTCTTTTTACCATCACCCGGGTTGGGATTGTAGGCCTTCTTGGGTGGAACCAGAAAGCTCCAGACTTCGCCTGAGACCGTAGTTCCATCGGCCTCAACCTCGTCAACCCGCCAGTAATATGTCGTGCCCGGCACAAGGCCATCCGGAAAAGCAAATCCGGCAAATCCTGCAATAAACATCGTCGTGGCCTGGTTGCCTTGGAATGCGCTCTCGGCACCGGACTCCACATCTGCAAGATTGTCTGCCATATACACATCGTGCGAGACCGCAGACTTTCCAGGTGCCCAGCCAAGGGTAACCCAAGTTTCCTCAAGTAAGGCACCATTGGCCGGAGACGGTTCCGTAGCGTATGGAACGGCAATTTTCAAAATCAGCTTTGCCGGACCGTCAGCTAAAGCACTTCTAATGTCGGTGGAGGGATTTGTTTCGTCGTCCCTGATAAATAGTATCAGGGCGTTGCCGCTTGTCCAGTCGTTCTGGCTGATTATCTCGTTGATGATAGAGGCGATATTCGGGGTCCTTGACTCGGGTGTTGCTATGACGAGGGTCCAATCCGGTATATCGGTCCACTTGACCTCCGCAGCCGTTTTGGGATCTCTGTCATCGTAAAATTGTTCGCCACTTCCAAACTCACCGGGATTGGGCTGTAATAGACCGCTGATGATAAGATTCACAGTCGCGCCGCTCACCTTCTGGTCGTCGGCCGTGAACTGCACATAGGCTTCAGATATCTCTTCACCTTTCTCAAGGGGGATATCACGAAAACGCAAACCTATAATTTGTTTGTTGCCCGTCGCGCCATCACCTTCCCACGGCATCTCAAGGTCGCTGCTGCCCCGACTATCCGCACCGCCATCGACGAGAGCTTCACCGTCATCGTTAGAAGAAGCGATATTTCTTTCTATCTCGATGGCACCAAAGACTACATTTGAACCAACCAGGCTCAACACCAAAACGAAAGTAACCAAATAAAACAACTTCTTAGACATAATAGTACTCCTTGTAAAAAAAAGTTAAATAATTATGCTCTGGCCACACGCCAAAACACCCGTCGTTTGTAAGAAACACCTGTGCCTATGAAATCCCTGTTCTTGTTCTCGCAGGAAAGCACGGAGGTGCCGGCAATTACAAACAAAACGGCCAATAATAATTTTCACACTCACTACATCTTCTGCACAGAATTATTTTTTACGATTTGCTAATACCTCCTTCCTTTAAAAAACCAATCTTAGGTGCTAACAAAATGTAAAGTTCTTCAGTATGAAGTTTAATTAGTATCTGTTGCGGAAAGCAAAAACCGACTATGTCACCCCTTCGAAAGCAGGGGTCCAGATCGAAAAAGCTGGATTCCCGCTTCCGCGGGAATGACAAATACTGTTCACGCAACAGGAATTAGCTAAAATTCCACCTCTTACATTAGCTTTCCTACTAAGCTAATTCAAAAAAAATTATAGATACCCGCCTACGCGGGTACAAGTTTAGCCTCCGGGGAGACAAAAACCACACTCCAATCAATTTTATTTATACCATATTAGCAATCTTCTCGTCAAGGGAAATCAATGCTTTTGAAGCAAATTATGCCAAAAAGCACAAAAAAACACTCATTCTAAAATGCCTGCAAATCACTGTAAGCATCTGCATAAAAGAGCTTTATAAATATTCTCACAACAAGTATAAAAAGCAAATGTCCTTTCTCTATGCCGATTTACCAGCGTATTTGTTTGACTTCTCACTTATAAATGTTGGTGGTTCATCTCTGAAATCCAGATTGAAATATTATAAAAATTAGACAATTTCTTGGCTGATATTGGCTTGTTGTTTGAATTTATGCCGATATAATGGTTGTTTAACGAATGTTTTGTTTAATTAAGCAGATTCGGCTATGGTACGTAATCGAAGAAAAAAGGCTCTTTACGAGGTGATGAGTAAGGCCCGTGAAAAGCCCGGCTACGGCAGGACCTTAGAGCAAATGAAACCAAAAAGCTCTGTCGAAGGTAAGTCCGCCGTTAATATAGAAAAATCCAAAGCAACAGCACGATTGATGAGAAAGCCGAGAATTGTCCAATTCAATTTTGGCAGAATCGAGTTCTCAATGCCGTATCAGCTCGCCGTTGCGTTGGTTCTGGGCCTTATTCTGCTGGTTCTGGCAGCCTTTCGGCTCGGTCAGGAATATAATCTAACCGACCAGAGAGCAATCAGCACAGCCGTAGAAAGGCCGCAGATTAATCGGAGAACTCCGATAGAGCGGGAGACGGCCGATATAAGGGAACCGCCTGCGCCCGTTGAAGATAGTACATTACGGGGTATTGAAGATGTTACACCTGTTCAGCCGACATTGACAGGTAGCAATGTGATTGTCCTGGTGCAGTATGAAGCGCGAGCGGACTTAGTACCAGTGAAGGCACATTTCGCCGAGTACGGCATTGCTACTGAAATTGTGATGGAAAACGGCCGTTACTTTTTGCAAACAAAGAATAGATACGATAACCCGGGAACGCCTGGGACCGATGGATACAAAGCATTGCAAGAAATTATCAAGGTCGGAGCTGAATATAAAGGTAAAGCTCCTCCATCTTTTGAAACCTTTGCGCCGAATTTTTTCAGCGACGCCTACGGCAAGAAAGTAAAGTGAAAGTTTTTTTAGGAGAAATTTTGAATGTCTATTGATCGTTCTTTAAAAATCAAAGGCGCCTTGAGCCGACACCGAAACGTTCTGACGCGTGCTGAACGTATCGAAAAGCTAAAAGAAGAAGAGCGATGGTCTGAGGGTGAATCTTTACTGGGTCTGCCGAAGGTTGCTCATCGCAAGAGCCACGCCGGCCGAAAAGAAGCTCCCGCTAAAGAAGCTGTAACTGAAGAAGTATCAGTCGAAGCCGAAACACCAAAAACCGAAGGAAAAGAAAGTTAATATCGTATTGCGTATCTCGTATATCGTATGTCATACGTTGTATATCGTATTTAATATCTTGTCTTTCGCATTTCATATCCCACCAGAGCAGACCGGCAGGGCAGGGGGGTATTAATTTATTATTGACTATTGTCTATTCACTGATGATTGTTTATGATCTGCTTATAGTGTCGTATAGCAACGGGGGGCCGAACTGGTGAGCTTAATGTGCTAACATCCAAAAGAAGAGATAGTACAATGAGAATCATTTCAAGTATGTTGGCCATCATTTGCTTTTCCCAATTCGTATTTGCAGGGCAGGCAAACTTTGAATGGGAAACAGTATCAGCGGAAAGTGAGGGTATGTCGTCCGAGAAGCTTGATGCGGCAAAGGATACTCTTGCTGCCAAAGGCACAAAGACACTCCTGGTTATCAGGAATGACAAAATCGTGTACGAATGGTATGCTTCCGGGTGGGATTCGAAGCGGCGCCATTACACAGCTTCACTTGCTAAAGCATTAGTGGGTGGCGTTTCTCTGATGCTTGCTCTAAACGATGGGCGGCTCAGTGTAGATGATCCGGCTTGTAACTATATTCCAGAATGGAAGGCAGACCCGCAGAGATCAAAAATTACTATTCGTCATTTAGCGACACATTCCTCAGGCGTTGAAGATGCCGAGCAGGGCGAGATTCCTCATTTTGAGCTGCCTGGCTGGAAGGGTGGATTCTGGAAGAAAGACCCCGACCCCTTCACTCTCTCCCGCGATAAAGCCCCGATAATTTTTCCGCCGGGAACAAAGTATGCCTACAGCAATCCGGGCATGGCAATGCTCTCCTATGCCGTCACAGCCAGCCTGCAGGGTACAGAGCATACCGATGTTCGGACGCTGCTGCGGGAGCGCGTTATGCGGCCTATTGGTGTGAAGGACGACGAATGGTCTATCGGATACGGTCAAACCTATAAAGTCAACGGCTTGAACCTGGTTGCCAACTGGGGCGGGGGTAGCTACACCGCTCGCGCAGTAGCGCGGGTGGGCCGGCTGATGCTGCGAAAAGGTAACTGGCAGGGCGAACAGCTTATCGATTCGAGGTTTGTCGAAGAGGTAGTGAAGTATGCGGGCACGCCTTTACCTGACCGGCCAGCGGGTAATCCTAATCCCGGTTCCGGACTGGGGTGGTGGACGAATTTTGACGGCGTATGGGACAAAGTACCCCGTGATGCCTTTGCGGGGGCGGGGGCCGGCAACCAGGTGCTATTGGTAGTGCCAAGTCTCAAACTTATTATTGTTCGAAACGGTTCAAACCTGTTTGACTCTGCAAAGGAAGAAGGATTCTGGGGTGGACTGGAGAAATATCTGTTCAACCCGGTAATGGAGGCGATAATCGACACGCCGTATCCCCGAAGCGGTTTGATTACTAAAGTTAATTTTGCGCCGGCTTCTTCAATCATTCGCAAAGCTAAAGGCAGTGATAACTGGCCGATTACATGGGCGGATGATGATAATTTATACACAGCCTATGGTGACGGCTGGGGATTTGAGCCGAAAACCAAAAAGAAGCTGAGTCTCGGAATTGCAAAGATTGTCGGGTCACCGCCTGATTTTCGGGGTGTCAACATTCGTACAGACAGCGGCGAAAGAATAGGGCAGGGGGCTAAAGGCGCAAAAGTAAGCGGGATGCTGTGTGTCGATGGCGTGCTTTATATGTTAGTCAGAAACACCGCAAATTCGCAGATAGCCTGGTCCAGAGATCACGGCAAGAACTGGGAATGGTGCGACTGGAAATTTACAACGAGTTTTGGTGCTCCAACATTTTTGAACTTTGGCAGGAATTACGCCAGTGCGAGAGATAATTTCGTTTATATTTACTCGCATGATAGTGATAGTGCATACGAGCCGGCGGATAGGATGGTGATGGCACGTGTGCACAAAGAACAAATACGAAATCGTGACGCTTATGAATTCTTCAAAGAGCTTGATGATTCAGGTAAGCCAATATGGACAAAAAATATTCACGGTAGGGGGGCTGTGTTTATTAATCCCGGCAGATGTTATCGTTCGGGTATCAGTTACAACGCGGGGTTGAAAAGGTATCTGTGGTGTCAGACTACCTATGGTGAGGATGATATGCGATTCAAAGGGGGGATAGGGATTTTTGACGCGTCTGTGCCGTGGGGGCCGTGGACAACTGTTTTCTATACGGAAAATTGGGATGTTGGGCCGGGGGAGACAAGCTGCTTGCCAACCAAGTGGATGAGTGAAGATGGCAAAACCTGCTATCTGCTTTTTTCAGGGGACGATTGTTTTTCAGTACGCAAGATACAGCTTTTGGGAAGAAATACAGTTAGCCATAAGTGAGTTACGATATGTTGGACATAATTTTTACAGATTAATTTTAGAGTATGTCGATATTATAGTCAAGCGGAGAAGGGGATTGCAATTTAAGAGGTAATAAAATGAAACCCGCTTCTCGGCAAATTTTTCAATTCGGATTTGTTCTTGTGAGTGTGGCTTTAGTGGTCCTGCTCATTAGTAATTTCAAAAACAAACACGAAATTGAGCGGTTAGAAGTAAACAATAAAGAACTCGTCGAAAAGCTTGAGCAGGCCAATAAGGAATCCACCGAGAGAAAAACAGAGCTGAAAGATACGGCTAACCTCGGCGAAAACAAGCCGGCAAATCTTGTCGAACTCCATAGCTGGGACATTGAACAGATGAAGAGAAAAGGGCTAAAAGACCCGGTAAAGGATATTATTTCTGATTTGAGACAGCACAGAGAGCTTATTCCATACAAGGGAAGTGTTGGTGGGACAATGAATTTCTATTCTGAGAGCCGAATCTGGATATTAACAAAAAAGTGGGTACTTGCGTACTTTGAAGATGGTCACAACGGAGGGTATCTATTGCTTGAATATGAAGTAACAAAAGACGGCAAAATTAAATGGAAAACTGTGGCTTCATACATTGCCTGAAAATCAGGAGATGGTATGCACAGCGTACCCAACAAACTACGCTCGCAATGGCGGCGAAGAATACCCAATATCGAACAAGGAACTACGAAGTGTGAACTACAGGAACTGGATTCCCGCCCATTCGGCTTCACTCAGGGCAGGCAGCACTCGAAATGACACATTAGTTTTCGATTGATTATTCAGGGGATTTGGTTATGATACCGACAAATGGAAAGGAACTTCGCAGATAGAACAAGTAGGATTGATGCCAGTGGTATAATTAGTTGATTAGTGAATTAGAGACCAGTGATTGGTTAGTGATAGGAGTTTAAAATGGACAGGTTGCGGGAGAAAATAGGAAGAAGAGAATTTCTTGGCAATAGTGCGAAGATAGCGGTGGGGGCTTCGGCATTAACCGTGGTAAGCAAAACCCCTAAATCAAAAGCGGCCTTATCGACCAGTAATCCTGCAAAAGCTCCGAAGTTCATTCTTGATTCACATATTCACTGCGGCGGCACAGAGGCCTGGGTCGAGCAAATGCTTAAGACATATCGCCCGCGTAATGCTATGGCCTTTGTGCTGACCTGGATGAAGGATATGAAGCTTATGAAAGATGCTGCCGCCGGCTATCCGGATGTGTTTATTAACTGTGGACGCATTAATCTGGACGACCCAAATGCGATTCGTGAAGTGGAGACTTTCAAGAAGAATGGTTTTGTCGGGATGAAATTTCACAGTCCGCAGAAAAACTACGACGACCCGGACTATTTTCAGATATATCGGCTGTGTGAAGAATACGGTTTCCACACACTGTTTCACACCGGAATTTCGTCTCACCAGATTAAAGATGAACCGCAGTGGGGCTCATCGGCAAGGATGCGACCGATTTATCTTGACACAATTTGTCGGCAGTTTCCGAGATTGTCCGTTCAGGGTGCACACCTCGGTAATCCCTGGTATGAGGAAGCTGCGGAGGCGGCCCGGTGGAATCCAAAGCTGTATTTTGATGTCACCGGTTCGACACTTCTGAAATTCATCAAGCTTGGCAAATTAGCGAGAATGAGTGAGATACTATGGTGGGCCGGCGACGAGGCAGAGAGAAACCCACATACGCTTCAAGGTGGACCGGGTGCCTGGGAGCATATCGTTTTTGGCACTGATGAACGGCCAAGCGGGCTGATAACAAACATCGAGAGATTTCAAAAAATGCTGGATGCCAATAATGTCCCCCAGGCCGCCCGCGAGAAGATGTGGGGACTGACTGTGGCAAAAATATTAGGTATTGAGCCGAAGACCCATAAGTTTATAGGTAAGTGATTAGAGATTAGTGAATTAGTGATTAGAGAATTAGAGAATAATTAATTAGTGATTGGTTGAGGGATTTTAGCTACGCTTGTCAAATGAAAGATATTATTGCAAATAGGGCAAAACTGATTGACGCCAGTGGGATACGGAAAGTCTTTGCGCTGGCGGCGTCACTGAAGGACCCGGTTAATTTTTCGATAGGTCAGCCGGATTTCGATGTGCCGGAACCGTTAAAAGAAGAAGCGATAAAGGCAATCCGAGATGGAATCAACAAATATTCCCAAACGGCAGGTGACGCCATTCTGAAAAAAAGAATCGCCGATGAGGTAAGGAACGAGTTCGGCTGGTCGGAGCCGGCGGTTCTTGTAGCCAGTGGTGTCAGTGGGGGGCTGCTGCTGGCATTTTTGGCGCTTATCAATCCAAACGACGAAGTGATTATACCCGACCCATATTTCGTAATTTATAAGCACGTAATCAATATGTTGGGGGGGAGATGTGTCTTTGTGGATAGTTATCCGAATTTCGAGCTGCCGATTGAAAAAATAGCCGATGCGATAACCAACAAAACCAAGATGATTATACTCAATTCGCCCTGTAATCCGACCGGCGTGGTATATTCAGAAGAGCAGATAAAGGCATTAGCTGAGATTGCAGCGGAAAAAGATATACTCGTTATGACCGATGAAATATATGAGAGATTCTGCTACGACGGCGAGTGCCCAAGTATAGCTCATTACTTCGAGAAGACCCTTTTGCTTCGGGGCTTCAGTAAGTCTTATGCGATGACCGGCTGGCGGCTGGGTTATATTGCGGCCGGTGAGTCTCTTAAAAACGTAGTCGAAGAGATGACCAAGATACAGCAATATACGTTTGTCTGTGCGCCTACGCCTTTCCAGAAGGCGGCTGTCGCAGCGCTGGATTACGAGACAAGTGATTTCGTTGATGCATACAGAAGGAAAAGGGACCTTCTCTATGATGGGTTGAAGGACAAGTTTGAGCTGGTTAAGCCGGGCGGAGCGTTTTATGCGTTCGTTAAAGCGCCGGGTGGGTCAGGAAGTAAATTCGTAGAAAAGGCGATTAAAAATAATGTGCTCATTATACCGGGTAATGTGTTCAGTGAGAAAGATACACACTTCAGGATAAGTTACGCGACCAGTGACGCCAAGATACAAGAGGGAATAGAAATTCTCCGCAGCCTATAGAAAAATCAAAATTCAAGAGTTTAGATTGCAATTTTGATATTTGTTTTTTTTCGCTTGACCGGTTAAGCAAAAACAAATAAAACTGCCGCACGATTATAAATCTTTCACTTTTCAATGGCCCTGTAAGGAACCGATATGACCACAGATATGATTTTCGGCACAGCAGGGGGGTTGGGGCTATTTCTGTATGGTATGATGCAGATGTCTGACGGCCTTAAAAAAGTCGCTGGCAAGAAACTTAAAAACATCCTTGAATCAATGACCAAAAGACGGATTTTTGGTTTTCTGGTTGGTGCCGGCACCACAGCTTTAATCCAGTCGAGCTCTGCTGCAACCGTTATGGTGGTCGGCTTCGTGAACGCAGGACTGCTTACTCTCAAACAGGCAATATCCGTAATTATCGGCACGAATGTCGGCACAACAGCGACGGCTTGGCTGGTTTCCATTTCAGGGTTTGAGGCATTCAAGGTGACTGATTACGCACTTCCAGCCGTTGCTATCGGATTTGCCCTTCAGATATTCAGTAGAACACAAAGGTCGAAAAATGTAGGGCAAATCCTCGTCGGTTTTGGCATTTTGTTTATTGGCATATGTTTTATGAAAGACGCCTTCATCCCTCTGAAAGAGAGTGAAGGCGCACATAAAGCATTGATATGGTTTGGGCGTAATCCGCTTTTGGCCATTTTGGCTGGAACAGTCATAACAATGCTGCTGCAAAGCAGCTCGGCTTCGGTTGCATTGATTCAGATGCTGGCTATTCAGGGAGCGTTCGGTAATGACTGGAAACAGGTTTTACTGGTGGTAATACCGTTCATACTCGGTGATAACATCGGCACAACAATTACGGCTCAGCTTGCGGCCCTTCAGGCCAATCGCAACGCGCGTCGAGCTGCCTGGGCACATACGATGTTCAATGTTATCGGGGCTTTTATCTGTTTCTGGTTCATCGCTCAGGTGGGCAAACTTGTTGATATAATCACACCCTGGGGACTCAACGAAACAACGATTGCCGTCTCCATCGCGGTTACTCATACAACCATAAAGATATTCGAGGCGGCATTCTTCCTGCCTCTGACGGGTGTCCTGGAAAAACTGGTACTTAAGCTGGTACCGCAAAAGCCGGGCGAGTTACTGCTTCAGCCGACGGTATTGGAACGACACTTGTTGGCAACGCCGGAGTTGGCTATGGATCAGGCCCGGCGTGAGATAGCGCGGATGGCACGAGCTTCCAAAAGGGCGGTTAATCAGGCAGTGGACGGGCTTGTTGAAAATAACATGAGAAAACTTGATATTGCGCGGACGACCGAAGATATAACGGATACTCTCCAGTACGAAATCACATCATACCTTGCGGCTTTATCAACGAAGGCGCTTTCCAATGAGATGTCCGTGCAATTGCCGGTGTTGTTGCATACGATTAATGACCTCGAGCGTATAGGTGACCACGCTGTAAACATTGTCGAGATTGCTGAACGAAAAATAGAGCAAAAGCTTATCTTTAGCGACTTAGCACTGACCGATGCTGCTCAATTGAAAAAAGAGGCAGAGCAGATGTGTGATTATATCATAACAGCCCTGGAAAATAATGATACTGAAGCCGCCAAATCAGCGTTGGTTAATGAAGATAACCTCAACAAGATGCAGATGGATTTTCGCCGAAGCCATGTTCAGCGAATGAGCGAGGGCCTCTGCTCGCCTGAGGCAGGGCTGATATTCTGCGACCTGGTCGACAATGTGGAAAAAGTCGGCGACCACCTCACCAATATCGCACAAGCGGTAATAGGCGGCCTACAATGGGCGGAGGTCGAGCCGAAAATTTATACCAATCCCGAACGAGATATTGACAAAGCTTAAAAAACAAAGCTTGCAATCATAGAAAAACTCGCTTGACCGGTGATACCAAAACAGATAAAACTGCCGCGCCATTGGTCTATGATGCGATATACAATACGATGTAAGGAACCAATATGACAAAAGAGTTAATTTTAAGGGAGATGCTATTCGGAACAGTGGGGGGGTTGGGTTTGTTTTTGTTTGGTATGGGTCTAATGTCGGACGGGCTGAAAAAAGTCGCCGGCCAAAGGCTCAGGAAGATAGTTGAGTCAATGACCAGGAGACCCCTGATTGCTTTTCTTGTCGGCGCAGGTGTTACGGCTTTAGTTCAATCCAGCTCTGCTACGACCGTTATGGTTATCGGATTCGTTAATGCCGCACTGCTGACGCTCAGACAGGCGATATGCGTAATTATTGGAACAAATGTGGGCACAACGGCAACGGCGTGGTTAGTGTCCATATCAGGAATTGGTGCCCTTAAGATTACAGCTTATGCTCTTCCTGCAGTTGGCATAGGATTCTTCATGCGGACGTTGGGTAAAACACGGAGAACCAAAAGTACGGGACAAATACTGCTGGGGTTCGGAATACTGTTTGTCGGCATCGGTTTTATGAAGGCCGGTTTCGATCCGTTGAAGGAAAGCCCGAAAGTACAAGAGCTTTTCGTGGCTCTGGGCAACAAGCCTCTATTAGCAATTTTGGCCGGGGCGGTAATAACAACGCTTCTTCAAAGCAGCTCGGCCGCAATCGCTATCGTGCAATTGCTGGCCATGGGAGGAGCTTTCGGGAGCGACTGGCAAACAGTGCTCAATGTTTCGGTACCGTTCGTGTTAGGCAGCAATATCGGAACAACAATTACAGCTCAGCTTGCGGCACTGCAGGCGAATCTAAATGCGAAGCGCACGGCATGGGCACACACAATATTTAACGTTCTCGGCGCGGGCATAGCTTATCCATTTATTTATGCGGGTTGGTTTGGTGCTTTGGTTCATGTAATTTCTCCCTGGAAACTCGGGCCCGGCACTATTGCAGCCAATATTGCGATCGCGCACACTCTTTTTAACGTTGTCAATTCCGGCATATTCTTGCCATTGGCAGGTGTGTTAGAGAAATTAGTTGTCAAATTTTTGCCCGAAAAACCAGGTGATTTGGCAGCTAAGCCGGTTGTACTCGAGTACCACCTTCTTGATACACCGGTAATAGCACTGGAACAGTCAAGGCGTGAAATAGTACGTATGGCAAAAACTGCAAAAACAGCCCTTGAGCAGTCTATCAGCGGAATTGTTAATGATGACAGAAGAAAGCTCGAATCGGTAAGACAAATAGAGGATTTTATAGACGAATTCCAGTATGAAATTACATCATATCTTTCGATATTATCACGCAGACAACTATCCGATGAAGTATCCGTCGAGTTGCCGGTTCTTTTGCACACGGTCAACGACCTCGAGCGTATAGGCGACCACGCCGTTAATATTGTCGAAATCTCTGAGCGGAAAATTGACAAAAAGCTTTCATTTAGCGACTTGGCACTGGCTGAGATTGACCAACTTAGAAGCGAAATAGAGCAGATGTTTGAATACATCATAGAAGCTCTGGAAAACAGTGACATTAAGGCAGGCAAGTCAGCTCTGGTCAATGAGGGCAACATCAACAAGATGCAGATGGATTTTCGTCGCAGCCATGTTCAGCGTATGAGCGATAGCGTGTGCTCACCAGAAGCAGGATTAGTATTTATCGACCTGGTTGACAATGTCGAAAAAATCGGCGATCACCTCACGAATATCGCACAAGCGGTAATAGGCGGGCTGCACTGGGAGGGCGTCAAGCCAAAAGTGGCAGATTTGTCGTAGATTCCTGCCCCTGCTTCGGCAGGAGTAGCAATTTTATGCGGGAACGACAATATTTTATGCTAAGCGTTATTTATATTGCCAAATTCGCAATATAGAGGTAGAATTCTTAGTATGAAACTTGCACTTCGAAAAATTGCAATTGTTCTGCCGTGCCTCTTATTGCTTTGGGGGGCTGTTATGGCAGAAGAATTCAGCAACGCCCCGGCAGAGACGCCAGGTGCAAAGGCAGCAGTAATCATCTGTGAGGGGATGATTGACAATGGGCTTTACAAATCCATCCAGCGCAGAACACAAACCGCCCTTAATGAAGAGGTGGAATACCTGATTTATGAAATAGGGACCTACGGTGGTCTTCTCCAGTCAGCGGATGATATATCCAAATACTTCATACTCGATATAGGCAAAAAAGCCCACACCGTTGCTTACATAACTACCGAAGCTATATCAGCCGGTGCGATGATAAGCGTCTCCTGTCAGGACATAATAATGCGCGAGAACACAACCATAGGCGATTGCGCTCCGATTGTGCTCGGCGGTAAACTCGAGGGTGTTGAACGGGAAAAAGTCGAAAGCTTTACCCGCGCAGCGTTTATGCGGGCCGCGGAAGCAAACGGATATCCAGCGCCGCTGCTAAAAGCTATGGTTACCATGCAAACAAAGGTCTACAGAGTAAAAAATCTGCAAACCGGCAAGTCTGAGTATTTCGAGAGCGAGCAATTGCCCAAAGACCCAAATACTTATGACCTGGACAACCAGGAGCTAATTGTCAAAGATGATGAGCTTTTGACGCTGACTGCTTCTAAAGCTCTCGAATACGGCGTAGCCAGAGCACAGGTCGAAGACCGGGCAGGAGCCCTTGAATTCTTGGCCAAACGCGACGGCGTAACCTTTGTCGGCGAACCAATGGTGCTTAGGACCAACTGGTCGGAAGAAATGGTTCGATGGTTAAACTCACCGGCAGCGATGGCCGTGCTTGTTATGCTCGCCTTGTTGGGCGTTTATATTGAATTTAACACCCCGGGTGTGGGTCTGCCCGGCCTGGCGGCGGTTATATGCTTTACAATCATAATTGGCAGTAAATACCTTGTCGGATTAGCCAACTGGGTGGAAGTAGCGTTATTTCTTTTAGGAATACTTCTGCTCCTGGTCGAATTTTTAATCCTGCCTGGTTTTGGGATCGCAGGCTTTTCGGGAATTGTATGCATTTTCGCCGGCTTATTCGGTATGCTCATCAAGAATCCGCCGGAAAAATTACCCTGGCCCCAAGATGCAATTGCCTGGAGTGATTTCACTTGGGGGGTCGTAGGGCTATCGATGGGATTTGTCGGATTTATTGTTTTGGCGTGGCTGTTGTCAAAATATCTGCCGCGTATTCAGTTCCTTAGCGGGCTGATACTTGCCCCGGCGGTCCCAAGGCAGAGCGGTGAAATACCATTGAGCATGACTACTCCGCCCGAAAGTAAAACCGTAAGCGTAAATCTGGGCGATGCAGGTGAAGTGGTTTCGATACTAAGGCCCACAGGAAAAGCAAAATTCGGCGATGCGATAGTAGATGTAGTAGCTGAGGCCGAGTTCCTTGACAAAGGCACAAAGGTCGAGATAATTGAAATTCATGGTAATAGAGTTGTAGTTAAAGCGAAGTGAGCTAAAGTGAGCTAAAGTGAGCTAAAGTGACAGCTTTGCTGTCATTCTGAACGCAGCGCAGCAAAGTGAAGAATCTCTTTTTCGTTGGCCAGATCCTTCGGCTTCGCCTCAGGATGACACTTACGTGTCGCTTTAGGCACTTTACATGTACCTTAGTGGTAAAAATTAGAGGGATAAGCTAATGGGTTGGTGGCTGTTTTTTGCTATTTTTCTTTATTTTGCCTGTGCGGTTCTGATAATAGCGGAAGTATTCGTGCCGAGCGGCGGGCTGATAAGTCTCTGCGCGCTGGCGTGTTTAATCGGCGGTGCAGTGATATTTTTTCAGCACAGTGCGATGGCCGGCTGGATAGGGGTAGGTATCGCATTTGTAATGATACCGGGAGTCCTGATTTTTGCTTACAGGATATTCCCAAAAACCAGATTCGGCAAAAGCGTTACACTTACTCCCCCCGAACGGCAGCAGGGCGACGCCATACCTGATACGTCCGAATTAAAAGAGCTGCTTGGTGAGGTCGGTGTCGTGCTTACACCGTTGCGGCCGGTAGGGATGTGTGATTTTGCAGGACAAAGAGTTGAATGTGTGGCTGAAGGCGGATATATTGATAAAGGTAAAAAGGTCAAGGTTATTGATGTGGAGAGTACACAGTTGACCGTTCGTAAAATAGAAGATGAAGATAGTTAATGAAAGGACAAAAATATGTATAACTTAACAAACACGATTCTGGCCCAGACCGAACCTGTAAAAATCGTCGGAATAGCTCTTTTGGTCATAGTCCTTCTTGTCGCTTTTGTGTTCCTGATGCTGTTCTTAAAATTCTTCCGGCTGTGGCTGCAGGCCAAACTATCGCGAGCCGACGTCAAATTCTCCGAGCTTATCGGGATGTGGCTGAGAAAGGTCGATATAAGAACAATAGTTATTAGTAAAATAACGGCGATTCAGGCAGGATTGACACTTACGACAAGGGACCTGGAAAGCCATTATTTGGCCCGCGGCAATGTTCCAAACGTTGTTCGCGCCTTAATAGCCGCCAGCAGGGCAAATATCGATTTGTCTTTGCAGACGGCCACGGCAATCGACCTGGCCGGTCGTGACATTCTCGAAGCGGTCCAGACAAGCGTCAACCCCAAGGTAATAGATTGCCCAGACCCCCAGAAGAGCAGAGGCACGATAGATGCAGTTGCTCAGGATGGGATTCAGTTGAAGGCAAAGGCGCGCATAACCGTCCGGGCCAATATCGAAAGACTGATAGGCGGTGCCACCCAGGAGACAATTATCGCTCGCGTGGGCGAAGGAATTGTTACCACTATCGGCAGTGCAATAACGTATAAAAGCGTTTTAGAGAACCCGGACAAGATTTCAAAAACGGTTCTTGCCAAAGGGCTTGATGCCGGAACGGCTTATGAGATTCTCTCTATTGATATAGCCGACGTCGATGTCGGTGAAAATGTCGGCGCAGTGCTGCAGAAGAACCAGGCCCAAGCAGATTTAGTTCGGGCACAGGCCGAGGCGGAAAAACGCCGGGCAATGGCATTCGCGCGCGAGCAGGAAATGCGGGCGCTCGTAGTGGAAAACGAAGCAAAGATACCATTAGCGATGGCTGAAGCCTTCCAGAAGGGCAACCTCGGCATTATGGACTATTATAGAATGAAAAACATCATGGCCGATACGTCGATGCGCGACTCCATTGCAAAGCCGAAGAAAAAACAATAGAAGTAGGGTATCAGGAAAGCAGGATATTAGGGCGTAGAATATCAGAAAATCAGGATACCAGGAAAAGACAAAATTAACCTGATATTCTGATAACCTGATACTCTGGTAGCCTAACACAAGGACTTTATTATGAATGCTCTTTTAGCACAATTAGTTCAGCTTGCTCGCGGCAACGGCGTAGAAGGCTGGATGGATATACTTGTCCTCGTTCTTGTGGCGGCTGTCTATGGGCTCGGCACTATCATCAAAGCAAAAAAGGGGAAAAAGGTGCAAGAGCAGAGTGAGGAGCAGCAGAAACGTAAACCCGCGAGCAGTAGGGGGGTGCTGGAACAATTCGTTAGGGAGATTCAGCGTGCTCTCGATCCCACAGAAAAGCGAGAGTCTCGCCCTTCTGCCCAATCGGTACGGCAAAGAATAGCTCATCCTCATCCTCATCCTGTTCCTGTTGTACGTAAATACGCTGCCGAAGCCAAACAAGCGCCTCGAACTCAACCCATAACACCACCGGTAAAACCTAAAAGGCCTGGCCTTGAATTGTCGATACCGGCCCCACAAGTGCAGCCTGCCTTTGAAGAGCTTTCGGAACTCCAGACAAGTATCCAAGCGCTTCCGGAATTCACCAGCAAAACGGTTGAAGGACTGGTAGGCAAACGTGAAGGTATGGACGAAGTTGTCGAGTCAAAATATCTTTCCGAAGTTTTGTTGGATTACGCCGACCCCGATGAGCTGAGAATGGCGATTCTGCATTACGAAATCTTAGGCATGCCTTTATCGCTCCGTGGTCCCTCTGGCCAGATTATAGGACTTTAGATTAGTGCTACAGCGCCGCTCATATTTATTAGTTGAACATAATGTCTTACCATATAGAACGTTATGTCAATTACGTTAAATTCTAAATCCGAATATCGAAATTCATAATCCGAAACAAATTCGAAATTTAAATGTTCAAATTTTGAAAACTTACTGTTTTGGTCATTTGAATTTTAGTCATTAGATATTGTTTCGAATTTCGTGCTTCGTGCTTCGTGCTTTTCTTTATGCTTCGGATTTTAGGTAAAAAGCAGGTTTTTTCCAGAAGGATATATGATGAAAGAAGAATGCAGGAATTGTAAATCATTCAAGCCAACCTTTTATCCTTTACATTGTGGCGACCCCAATAGAGAAACGATAATGGACGGAATCTGACAAAAAGACCAACAAAGACACGATGCCGATGATTGATGCGATGACTTTGAGCAAGCTTTTGAAGAATCATAACAAACAAAGGCTGTATAACAAAGAATGGAGAAATATATTGAATGACCTAAATGATGATCCCCAAAAAGTAGCTGAGCAGCAAGAGATCGTATTCATGGATGGCTTAAGGAAAAACGGAAGCGAGTAAGTTTTGAAACCCTTATAAGTATCCGAAGGTTTTTAGAAGCACTCTAATAAAGACAAGCCAAGGGAAGAAGCGTGGGATTACACTCAGACACCACGAATCCCAAGACAACAAGCCCTGAAAGAAATCAAAAAATGATGCTTCTTTGAAGTGCGATAATTAACGTCCCATAATATATGTTATGTTTCATTCAGCATTTTGGGCGATATGGGGCTATTTTCATTTTTCCGGTTAAATATTGTCGGCCTTTATTTAGAGCGGATAATCGGCGTTAATCGCCTGGTCGGCGGTATCTGAGAGATTGTCCCACATAGTAGTTACCCTGTCCAACAGGCCTAAGTTCTGGAGGACTATTGAGATGTTCACCGCAGCATCCGGACGGGCGAAATTATTCTCTAAGTGACGCTCAAGGTTCATAAGAGACGATGCGAACTTTACCTTATCACAATAAAGCAAGGCCGTCTTGTAGTGTAGCTCAAGTGTATCTTTATCGAGACGGACAGGACCGGACAGATGTTCGAGGGCTTTGGCTTTTTGGTTTATTTCAAACAGACAGATGGCCAATTTGCTTCTGGCTCTATTATAATCGGGATTTATCTCCAGGACCGTTTGGAATGATTGAATAGCTTCGGTTAACCTTCCTATGCTGGTCATAAGCACACCAAGTCTATAATGCAAATCCGGATTTTGCGGGCGATGGGTAATTTGTTGACAATGTGCGTCAATTACAGCTTTAGTAAGGTTTATGGGGTCTTCCAGTACATTATTATATTCATTATCAAAGGGCAAATTCTTGTTAAGGCCGTCCTGGAATCGCAAAGCAGCAGTCTCGGCGAATAACAGTGAGCTGTTTGGCTGAATCGACGCTGCGAGTGATAATGTCCCGAAGGCGTCCGAGAGGTTGCCGGCTAATTTTTGGGAAGTTGCCAGGCCGATGTACGCATCAACTATTTTGTCGTTTATCTCAACGGCCTTGTTAAATTGTTGTGCGGCAAGCCGTACCTGGTGCAGCTGCAAATATTGTGTACCGAGCTTTATAGTGGCCTCGAGGAAATCCGGACAGATACGGAGAGCCTCTTCGTATTGCAAAATAGCATCATCGCAAGCACCCAGCACACGAAGGACATCGGCATGCTTCATAAGCAAATCGGCCCTGTTGGATTGTGCCTGCAACAAATCCTCAAGCAGCTCCAATGCCTCCTGGAATTGGCCCTCGACAATAAGCTGGTCTATATCATCCTGATTGTGGAAGTTGTCCGGATGTATTAAGATGGCGGTGTTAAACGTTTCGATAGCCTGCATATATCTGGTGGTGGCAATATACAGATGCCCAAGCGTTACAAGTGTTGATATGTCGTCAGGGTATTCATTTTTCAATATCTCATATTGCTCTATGGTTTTTTCGAGCTGGCCATTTTTGAAGTAAATGGCAGCCATTCGCTGGGCGGGAAGCTGTAAATAGCTTTTGAACTTCAGGCAGTCCTGATAGAATTCGATAGCCTGAGACTCTTTGCCGAGTCGTTCATAACAATAGCCGAGGGCATAAAGGGCCATTGTATTAGTCGGCTCGCGGAGATAAACCGAGTTTAGCTCTTTGATTGCCTCCTGCAGATGGTTATTATACAGACAAATGTCAGCCGCTGCAAGGCGTCCGTATGTACAGGAAGGATTTTCAAACAGATACATCCTCATCTGCTCAGCGGCGGCATCGAGCTTCTTAACACCAATTAGCTCAATGGCTTTGTTTAGCTGACTGTATCGGGCAGATTGGCTGTCGTCTTTCGGAAGTTTGGCTGCATTTAACCAATGCCATATCAAATCGGCAATATCGATGGTTATCGCCCTACCAAGAATTTCCAGTAACTGACTCATACACCCTCCCTCGGAGCCAAATTTGATTCTTGATTTACACTCTGGACCCTGTCGCCCTGCTATTATTGCCGCTTCCTTGTGTGATTACCGACCAGCACTTTTTCACAAGATTACCAGAATGCGTCGACTAAAGTATCGACAATAGGCGTAAGTGGATTAAGCCATTTTTTGGTTTTTCATTGGCTGATTTTTAATTTTGTCTTTTCGTTGTGGCGATTGTGTGTGATGTGCGGATTGTTAGGATTTTAGAAGGCGGTTATCGGGTTTTTTACCCCCCTGCTTTCAGGAGATTGGCCTATAAGACGGCTGTTACCGCAATCCAAATTTCACTATTAACACAAAAACACCCCTCAAACAAGTTGGGGGGGTGTCACCTTATATTTTATTAATAGCACAAAGCCCAATAATGGCAATGGCGGCTCGTTATAGTAAGGCCTTTAAGTACAATTCCTAATCGGACTTTGCCATTTGTGCCTGTTTTTCTATCTCGCTCAAATATGCCAAAGTGCGCTCAAGTTTGTCGCTTAAGTGTTTTAATTTCAGCATAGTTTTAATTCGTGTTAAAAGTTCGAGCTTGTTCACCGGTTTACTTAGAAAATCATCGGTGCCCGAATCAATGGCCCGTTCAATATCGCCAAATTCATTAAGTGCGGTTACCATTATGACAGGAATATCAGAGGTTTTGGGGTCGTTTTTTATTCTTTTGCAGACCTCAAAGCCGCTCATTTTCGGCATCATCACATCCAGTAAAATCAAATCAGGGGGGTTCTTGGCTATAATCTCCAGCGCCGCGAGCCCATCGCGTGCCGGGACTGTCTGACAATCCACATCCTCAAGATACGCCTGCAAGAGTTCAAGATTCTGCTGATTGTCATCAACCACGAGTACCATAGGGGTCTTTTCCCGCTCATTCTCAGTTTTTGTCCGCTTCATAAGAAAATTGCTCCTATTCGCTTACTCATTATTTTCCGAGAGCTTTTAAGATAGCTGTGCAAAAGGCCGGTAAATCATCCGGTTTGCGTGATGTAATCAAATTTCCATCGACAACGCACTCGGCATCTATATACTCGGCGCCGGCGTTTATAATATCATCTTTAATAGCCATAAAACAGGTTGCCTTTTTGCCCTTGTAAACCGGCGTGCTGCACAACAGCCATCCGCCATGACAGATAGCCGCTATAACCCTGCCGGCATTTACCATATCATTTGCAAACTTTATGACATCAGCGTTTCTTCGCATAAAATCCGGAGCGAACCCGCCCGGCACCACCATACAATCATAATCGCCGGCATCAGCTTCTCCGGCCGCAATTTCCGAGACACAGGGATAGCCCTCTTTTGAATGATATTCCTTTTTTACCTCGGCAGCAACGAAATTAACCTCCAGGCCGGCTTCTTTGAGGCGATAGTAAGGGTACCAGACCTCAAGAACCTGATACATCTCGTCAACCATAATAGCTACCTTTTTAACTGCCATTTTTGTTACTCCTTTTTACAGGCGAGTCCTCATGTGTAAGCTCACGGAAATTGCGAATTCGATGAAAGGTTATATAGTTTGCATCATGGGCCGTATGGGCACCACCCAGGCCATCATCGTAAGCAGTTCGGGAAACGGCAATGATATCATTACCTTCGAAGAGCCAGTCTATATATTGAAAAGCATGCTTTTCGCTGTCATGATGGCGGAGAATAATAGATTCGACCTTCCAGTTTCTCAAATCCCCGGAAGATACCAGCGTTAGGATGTTACGGTAGGCCCTGGGATTTTTTTGTTTATTGACGAGTGACCAATAACGTTTGGTCAACCTGTCGTAACGAATGGTAAATTTGTTCGAGCCGCCGAAGAAATCGATAAAGTCTTTCTCAGGATCAAAGGAGACCGACTTACCATCATCAGAAATGCGGACAATGGCGGCTATTTCCGCGTCTTCACATTCTACCCGCAAAATATTTACGAGCTTATTTTGCGGTGTGATGACAATATTGCCCTCCAGCCAGGCTTTTCCGGGCCATTGCTGGTCAAAGCTAAGACGGTTGCTCATCGTCCAACTGTCCGCTTTCAACAAATCTGCATCGATTGGAGCCGACATAACAAAAGACCGGAGATTGCTTCCCCACCCTTTGGGGGGATACCTGTCTTCCATCGCCCGCCAGATTCGTCCGTTATGTACCACAACCGGGACGGGGGCGCAATGATACTCGCCTTGTGCAATCAACAGTCCTGTGTTCCGGTCTTTCGGCGTTGTCCATGTCAGACCTCCGTCCGTGGACCGGCGGATAACGACATAGCCGTTATGAGTGCTTGTGCCGATAATATAAAGTGCCCCTTTGTGTACAAAAAGTGTTGACCAGTACTGACCTTTAAAAACAGTTAATTTCTCCCATGTTTTTCCAGCATTTTTGGAACAAAATATAGCAGTATGATCTTCTTTTGTTTTCGGCCCGAAAAAATCATGCGAAGCTACGTAATGACCGTTGGGCAAAACAGCCAGACTTGGTGAACCTAAGTACTTTCCGGTTGCAGCCGGGCTGTGGTCAATAACAACACCGGGGACGGACGAATAGTCCGGTGTCTGTGGTTTCTCTGTCACCGCAGTTGGTGTGAGCTGTTTGAGCCAGGCCAGATTAAAAACGTAGTATTGCTTACTGCTGATAAGATGAATAAGCCCGTTCGGCGTTTGAGTAGCGGCCAGATACCCTCTGGGTTCGGCGTGGGTTTCGTCCATTGTAAATGGGCCGGTATTGCCTCCGCCGTCAAGTTTTCTGGCCGGCCCCCCTGCCGTTAGAAGGCGCTTGCAAGGCCAGGTTTTGCCCTCGTCAAAAGAAAGGGCCGCGAACATTCCGTACACAAGACGTTGGTTGCCGGCGGCATCGGGGATATCCATACCTTTTCTGCGGTCGGCAAAGCTCACAAATAAAATGGGGTCTTCGTGTAATCGCCTGAGAATCAATCGTTGTCCACTGCCGATTGGCTGGAATTCACTGGCCGAATAAGTCCAGGTGCGCCCCATATCTACTGAGATACTCATCGGCATACGACCATTGATATTGTTGCTGCGGCCGAAGGCCATTAAACTGCCATCTTTAAGCTGCGTTACACCAGCGTGAATACCGGCTATCCACGCTCCGGTTGAACCCGACGCAAAGCTCGGATTTGGCTTTCCGGCGCCGTGGTCAATCCACGTACTGCCACCATCGCGACTGATGTGCACAGCCGTTCCGCCATTGCCGCCGGTTACCGCATCACAAGGTAAAACGATAAAACCCTCTCGTGTCTGAAATACCGATTCGACAGGCATGTGACGAAGGCCGTGCTCCGGATTGATGAGCCGTGCCTTCGACCATGTGGCCCCACTGTCAGTTGAAATTCTCATAACCGTGGCGAGATTGCCCCATGTGGCTGCTGCCGAGAGGCCGTTGAAGTGATAAATGGTATCTCGGCCGTCAAACCAAAAAGCAGGAGCATGGTCGTTGCGGTCCGGTGCATCCCAGAAGGCCGAGGCCGGCTCCCAATCTTCGGTACCATATCGTAATCGACTAGCCAGGATGGCTAACTCGCGGCCAGGCTCATCCCGGCACGAATACCATATAGCTAAGAGGTCGCCGTTAGGACAATCAACCAACGCCGGGTCGTGGTTGTGCTCGGAGTACATAGGGCCGTTAGAACCCGGAGGTATTTTGACATATTCGATTGGGCCTTTGAAGTACGGTTTGTCCGGGTCCGGGCCTTTGTGTAAGTCGTCAGGAATCTGCTGCTTTATATTTTGCTGGTTCAAGGGTGGCGAAGGGACGGTAAGCGGCTTTGTGGCCGGCATCGGGCCTTGGACCACTCGGAAGCCTATCAGCCAGCTCTTATTATCCGGCAGTGTGGCAAGCCGGTTGGCTGAGCGGATGAATAAAATCTCAGTGCTGTGACTGCCGCCGCGGGTAACCTTGAAATCGCCGGATCCAAAACCCACGGGGTCTGTCTGGGCATCCCGGCTGTATGGTCCGTACCAATCACTACACCATTCTTCTACATTGCCGTGCATGTCGAAAAGACCCCACGAATTCGGCATCGTCCGACCGACCGTAAGCGACACCGGCTCAGCGCCTTTGCGGCGGCGTGCCGGGTCGGGGAACCAGCTTATCCGAGCATTCTTGTGAAACTCCCCGGGCAGTTTATTACCAGTGTGGTAGGCAGTGGTAGTGCCGGCACGGCAGGCATACTCCCACTCGGCTTCAGTCGGCAGACGATAGAGTTTGTCTTCCTTTTTCGAGAGCCATTCGCAGAATTTGACCGCATCGTGCCAGCTCACAAAAACGACCGCCTCGTCATCCTGTTTGGAGAAGCCGAGTTTCCCACGAAGCCTTTTGTGCTCGGTGTCGAACTGCTCATACTGAGCATTGGTAACTTCAGTCACGGACATCCAAAAAGGTTTGGTGATTGTAACCCTGTGCACAGGCTTTTCGTCCCAATCGCCGCCATCTTTTTGCCCCATCAGAAAAGAGCCTGGTTCTATGCGGACAAACTTCATACCGACCGAATTTGCAAATTTCTCCGCCGTATTCGCAGAGGATGACTTTGCTGCCGCCTTTGAATCGTGGAGCAGCCCGGCCATAAAGAGCAGAAATATCGCCAGCCATATTCTTTTCAAGGTTACACCACCTTTCAGATAATTTGATTGTTGTGATTTTCGATAAATTGGCGGACTTCCGGTTTGATATATACCTGCTCAATATCCGCCACTTTCGGCACCACCTCGGCACAAATTGCTGCCACTACAGCCGAGGGGGCCTGGGTATCCACAAAGAAAATATGCTGCCCTTTTATAGTGCAAAGCCCCCCGCCGCTTCCACCAAGCGGCTCATCACGGATTGTAACGCCGTTTGCTTCCAAAAGTGCTAAAAGCTCTTCTAAAATCCTCTGTTCGTTCATTTTTCGTATATCGTATTTAGTATATCGTATTTCGTGGTTCAAGAAAAAACGCATTAAAAGTCGATATAGATACTTGTAAGTCAAGAGTTTCCTATTAATAATAACCACTAACGGCTGAATTTTATAGCAGGAGCAGACAATTGGCAAGTATTACGCAAAAACGCTTTTCTTTACACAAACGTCTGGAAAATCAGCAGCAGGATAACGACGCCTTAAAATCCCAGCTTGCTCAACTCCAGCACCTTGCTAACATGGGTACAGCCAGCTACATGATAGCCCACGAAATCAACAATCTGCTCACACCATTGAGGAGTTATGCGGCTGTTGCTCTGGAGAACCCTGACGATAGGGATTTCGTTGAAAAAGCACTTCAAAAAACTGTCCGAAGTTGTGAGCGTGCCTCAAAAATTATGGAAAGTATGCTCGCGTTGGCAAACGGCCGAACGCAGGAAAAGAAAAATTCTCGATTACTTACTTTGGTCGAGGAGATTTTTACCTGTCTTTGCCGGGATTTTGCGAAGGACGGGATAACCGTAGAAACCTGTATTCCTGAAGACTTAACGGTCTGGGGGGTGCCGGTCCAGATTCAACAGGTTTTAATGAATTTGATTCTTAACGCCCGTGATGCGATGCTGCCGCGAGGCGGTATTTTGACCGTCAAGGCAACAGAGAAAAGTGATATGGTTGAGATAGAAGTTACCGACACCGGCGAGGGAATTGAACCAGCCGATTTGAATAATATTTTCGACTCGTTCTTCACAACAAAAACAAATAAGAGCTCGTCGTCCAAGTATTCAGGGGCCGGACTTGGTCTGGCTTTCTGCAAAAAGATAATAGCCGAACACGAGGGTTTGATTTCGGTCGAATCCAAACCCGCCAAGGGAAGCAAATTCAAGATGACCCTGCCAAAACCACAGTCAGGTAATAGCTGATGGCGGCTCAGGTTTACCAAATTATTTTTATGTTACTGCTTCTTGTCGGTTCAGCTTTTTTTTCAGGAGCCGAAACCGCCTTCTTTAATCTGTCACGCAGACAATTAAAGCTGATGAACGGTTCCAAACACAAGGTTCAAAAGCTTGCTGCAAGTCTTCTTAACAAACCGGGACATTTGCTTGACAGCTTATTATTCGGAAATATGACGGTCAACGTTCTGTTTTACGCCGTCTCCAGTATCCTGATAATGCGAGTCAAAGAACAGGGAAGCCTGATATTCGCAGCTATTATCGCTGTATTGAGTTTCGCCGCTCTTGTGCTGGTAGGGGAAATACTGCCAAAATCCATAGCCTACGCAAATTCAAAGTCTGTGAGTATCGCTGCTGCTCTTCCTGCTTTTTTGTGCCTTAAAATTTTTACGCCACTTGAGTTTGTGTTCAAATTTTTCATATTAGAACCGATTCTTCGGTTGTTTTTGGGGCCGGTCAGAAGTCCCAAACCAATAACAGTTGGCGAATTTAAATCTTTGATCGATACAACGCGAAAACAGGGATTGATTAGCGCCGATGAAAACAAACTCCTGACGGAAGTTATCGAGATGGGCTTTCTCAAAGTCCGTCACGTTATGCGGCCGCGGGTGGATATGTTCGCCTGTTCCGTTACAGATTCGCCGCAAACAGCACGCGCGAAGATGCAGGATAATCACCTTACAAAGCTGCCTGTATACAGCCGGACAATAGACAATATAGTCGGACTGATACACCTTCGACAGCTTTTGCTTAAACCGGGCGTGTCATTAGACAAAATCGTTCAACAGGTTCATTTTGTCCCGGAACAAAAGACAGTCGAATCTCTGCTTGAATTTTTCCGCAGAAGTCAAACCGATACGGCAATAGTCGTGGATGAATACGGTGGAATCGCCGGTTCTGTCCGGCTTGAGGATATTGCCGAAGAATTATTCGGCCAGATGGAACCTGCAAGCCACATAGAACCAATCAAACAAACAGGGCCCTTTGAATATCGCCTCGCAGGTAATCTGGCCATTCACGATTGGGCTGAAGTGTTCGGCATTGATTTGGCCGAGACGCGTTTCGCCACAGTCGGCGGTTTGGTGACCGCCCTTCTCGGAAAAATACCTAAAAGCGGTGACGTCGCACATTTGAAGAATTTGAAGTTTACCGTCGAAAAAGTGCAAAAGCGCAGAATAGAAACCTTAACACTAATCCTTGAGCCGTTCCAAACAAATGTTCAATAATACAGTATTAATATTACCAATTGCGTTCTTCATTATCCTGGCGGGTTTGTTCGCCGGTTCTGAAACAGGTATGTATCGTCTCAGCCGGCTTCGCTTACGACTGGGAGTTGAACGAAAGAAATTATCATACGTCATACTCAGCAGATGCCTGCACGACAGCAGCGGCCTGCTTCTATCAATGCTGATAGGCACAAATCTTGCCCACTATCTCACTACGAGCTTTATAACTTATGCTTTCTTCACTTATGTATTTCTAAGTAAGACAGGGGCTGAACACAATGCTGAATTATTTGCAACCCTTTTAACCGCACCGACACTATTTGTTTTTTCAGAGCTAATTCCCAAAAATATCTTTTTTTATCGCTCAGATTCGCTTATGCCGTATTTGTCGCCGCTTTTATACTCATTTCACAAAGTCTTAAGCTGGTGCGGTGTCATACCCCTGCTCAAATTCATATCGGGTCTATTCGTGAGATTATCAGGTCTGGCTTCTTCTTCGAAAACGGTAATAACATCTGCACAAAGACACCAGGTCCAGGCTATTCTGCAGGATACGCACGAAGAGGGTATTCTCAGTGCCGTGCAGACCGACATTATAAACCGCCTTGTCAGTATCTCACACATCAATATAAGGTCTGTGATGGTACCAATTAACAATGTTCAAATGGTTGATGTTAATTCTGATAATACGGTTCTGTTAAATAAATTGGAGGAATGTGCCTACACCCGCCTGCTGGTCACAGAGGGAGAGCCCGGACATATCATCGGTTTTATAAGTATCTACGAGGCCTTAAGCTTGTCAGAACAATTCACTGATTTAACAAAGTTTGTTAAACCAATCCGAAAAATCGACGCTAATATTACAGTGATAGAAGCGATAAATATTATGCAGAGGGAAAATCAGAAAATCGTCTTAGTTACGAGGGGGGGACGTCCCGGCCGGGAAAGACCCATCGGTATCGTGACAATGAAAGACCTGGTCGAGGAGCTTCTCGGCGAGCTGGCTGAATGGTAAAGTAATTGACTATTTACTATCGACTGTTTACTATCTGTTGCGGAAAACGAAACTCAACGATGTCACCCCTGCGAAAGCAGGGGTCCAGAGTGAAAAGCTGGATTCCCGCTGGAGTTTATCCCGCACACGATGCGGGGCGGGAATGACAAATACTTTTTCCGCAATAGGAACTGTTTACTATTTTTCAATTGTCACTTTTCAATGTTTTTTAGTTTTATCTTTCAGAACGATGATGTCTGCAAAAATCGTCAATATATCGGTTGTCTTAATACTGATTGTTCTTTCGCTTGCAATTTTAGCCAATAGTATGGCCAAGCCCATCGGCCGGGATGAACAGATGTACTGCACCGGTGGTGCCCTGCTGGCCCAGGGAAAGATGATTTACAGGGATTTTTCATACGCGGCCCAACTGCCCTACCACCCCTTATTATGTGCAGCTCTATTCAGAACGTTTAGCACAACCCATTATTTGCTCGTTGGGAGAATTCTCTCTGCTTTCTGTGATATTCTCGTATTAGTCTGTATTGTTGGTATATACCGGTATATTTTCAAGTCATTTGCAATTTCAGGAATGCTTTTAGGCTTAGCAGCGGCCGTCCTGTACGTATTCAATCCTCTCGTCGATTATGCAAACGGCTATGCCTGGAACCATGATGTTGTAATCCTATGCGTTGTGTTGTCATTCTGGTTATTTATATCCACTGATTTTAAGCAGAAGTCACCCGCCGAAGGCGGGCATGATCAAAACCCAGCTTCGCTGGGCTGGCGCATTGCCGCCATTGGTGCCCTGCTTACGTTTGCAAGTTGTATGCGTATAACGACAGCTTTGGTAGAGCTGCTGTTTTTTGTGATGCTGCTGAGCCAGCCAGCCGAGTCAATTAAACAAAGATTCAAGACCGCCCTGCCGTTTCTTGCAGCGATAGCTTTTGTCTTGATTTGGCCTGTCTGGGTGATAGCTCAGGCACCTCGAGCATTTTTTCTGAACCTGGTCAAAATACCTACGCTCTACGGCGAATGGCTGCACGAAATAGGTATGGTTTACAACAAATCCGCGTTGACATTAACCTGCCTTAGACAGCCGGGATATTTTGCACTTGTGGTATTGGCGATTTATCTTTGCCTGGTGGTTGTGTGTCTTCGCCGCAGGTTAAATATATCGAATGTCAGAGCCCTCTTGCTCGCCGCCCTGCTGCCGTTAGCATTCTTTATCATCGCTCTAATTCCGCCGACAATGTGGAGGCAGTATCTTGCAACGCCGGTACCTTTTCTGGTAATCAGCTTTGCCTTGCCGCTGTTGTATTTGCGAAAACTTGCCGGCAAAACCAGTGTTAGTAAACACTTCAAAATAGCGGCTGCTTTAGTAATTGTGTGCGCGCTTGTGGCAGTTGCTTACTATCCAGTTGTACTATACAGAACTCCGTTAGTTCTTGTGCCGGAAAGATGGGTGCCGATTGAAATACATAAGATTTCAGAAGATATTGCCCAGAGAACTAAAGAACCAAAACTCATACTTACTTTAGCCCCCCTACTCGCTCTTGAGGGCGGAAGCGATATCTATACCGAACTTTCCTGTGGTGCAATTATCTATAGAGCTGCCGATTCTATGTCACCATCTGAGCGAAGTGTTACACATACCGTGGGCCCAAAAACACTCGGAGAATTACTCGAAAAATCTCCACCGTCGGCGGTGATACTCGGCGTAGAAATGAGACGTCTCGAAGGACCCATCTTCGAATCAATCGTCAAGCCCGACTGGGAAAGAAAAGTCTATGAAAACGGCCTCATAGTTTACTTCAGACCGTAATCATGTAAAATGAGCAGTGAGAAAGATTATGAAGAAAGCATGTAGAGAAATCCCGGCACAATCCATTCGCAGGAGAGTCTTTATGTCCATCAAACTGGTAATCTTGCTGCACTTATGTCTTACCTGTCTGGTTCACGCTGAACCGCTGACTTTGCCGCTTGAGCAACGTCCGGATTGGCTGCAGCGGGACGGGATTGTGATGGCGGGGAGCTGGGAGCCGTTGCTGTTCCGCGTTCGGCGTGACGGAAGCCAGGGCTACATACCGACGGCCGAGCAACGTGCCGCCTACTTGCGCGAACATAGTCCCGAGATGATTGAAAAACTTAAGGCGCTGGGCGTGAATTTCGTTATGATGCACTGCTATAAAGGTGCAGGCCTGGAAGCGGAACGCGAAAGCATGGCTGATGCGGTCAAATTCGCTAAACTTTGTCACGACGCCGATCTGAACGTGGGCGTTTATAACTACAGCGGGGCCTTTATTTGGGAGCTTTTATTTAAAGAGGTTCCACAGGCGAAAGACTGGGTCGTACTCGATAAGGATGGCAAGCCCCTAACGTACGGTACGGCAACATATCGCTACCGCTGGAACCGGAACCACGCCGATGCCCAGGCATTCTACCGGCAGCTCGTTCGATTTGCCGTCAACGACATTGGAGCAGAGCTGCTCCACTTCGACAACTATGGGTATGGTCCCGGCCAGGACGCCAATTCTGTACAACGGTTTCGCAAATATCTCGATAATACGTTCACTCACGAGCAGCTTAACAAAATGGGTATCGATGACCTGGATACCGTGCAGCCTCCTATGACCGGGCTGCCGGAGAATATGCTGCGTCGGGCGTGGCTGGATTTTTCCTGCCGGTCGCTTACCGATTCCTATTACGACATGAGCCGGTATGCTCGCACGCTTCGTAAGGACATCCTCATCGAGTGTAATCCCGGAGGTCCGGGGAGCCGGATTCGACCACCTGTGGACCATGGAAACCTTCTTCAGGGCGGCGAGGCGTTCTGGGACGAGGGCAGGCAGCCCGGCTACCAGAACGGACAGCTCCAGACCCGTATCCGCACTTTCAAGGTCGCCCGGCGTATGGATAATATTGCATTTGTTTACACCACAACCGGCCTTGAGATGGCTGAGTCCATGGCGTTCAACCGCGATTGCCTTGGATGTATCTGCTGGTTTGAATACGGCGAGTTAGTCGCCAAGCCAGGCTCGAATGAACCCATTTCCAACACTCTTGAACCTTTTATTCACTTCTTTAATACACGTCGTGACCTGCTTAGGGAGGCCAGAATTGTTGCCGATGTAGCCGTTCTACGCAGTTTTCCATCACAGGTATTCGCCAATTCGAATTATGCCAGGCTCACTTATCAAGCCGAGCAGGCTCTCATTGAAAATCGCATCTGTTTCCAGATAATCTATGACCACCATCTCAACGATTTAAAACGCTATCGTGCGCTCATTCTTGCAGGATGTATAGCCCTTTCTGATGAGCAGATAGAACAAATCAGGCAATACATCAAATCCGGCGGCAGGGTCTGTGTCATCGGTCCGGTCGCCACCCACGACGAGTGGATGCTTCCGCGGGAAAAACCGGCACTGGGTGACCTGCCGGCCAGCAGCGTGGTGCGCATCGGCGAAAATAACGACATTCTTGGCGCGGTCAGCCAGGCCTGCGCAAATGAACTTTCCTTGTCGCTTCAGGCCGAGCCGGGACTGTGTTCGGAGCTAACAGAACAACCCGGCAGACGCCTTGTTCATCTGGTCAACTACCGGACCAACGACCCTGTCAAAAACATCACAATAAGTCTGCGCCTGCCGGCTGAACGTCATGTCAAGGACATATCACTGGCCGGTCCCGACCGGGAAAACGACATTGAACTGACCTTTAAGGAGCAGGCCGGCGTTGTCACATTCTCTGTGCCGCAGGTGAGCATATACGAAATTGCCGTGGTCACCTTGGAATAATGTCACTGGCTCAGGATTATATTACCACCGAGTAAGCTGTTACGCTGCTACATATCAGCTTCATCAATAATCGCTTCTGCGATGTCGTTGATTACTCCGCGGGTGCGGCCGTTGGTGTTGTTTGCGAGAATTGAAAATATGTAATCGCCCTGTTCAGTCGCGCAAATACCTGAAAATGTCTTGACGCTATTTATATATCCGGTTTTGCCTATGATTTTGCCTTTGTACTTTTCTTCTTTGAAATATCTGGCGATTGTCCCATCTACCCCCCCTACCGCAAGCGAATCCTTATACAGTTCCCAATTCCTGCTATTATAGATATTCAATAACACTTTTGTTATGGCGTATGCGCTAAGCTCATTTTGTCTGCTCAGGCCGCTGGCGTCGTCGATATAAAACTGGCTTTCATCGATGCCAAGCTCTTGGAGATATTCAGAAATCAATTCCCGGCCTCTGTCCCAACTACCGTATTTTCCATTCGGATTATTATGAGCGGCAATAGTTTTAAGCAGCGCTTCGGCTGCCAATCCGAGACTGTTCTTGTTAGAACGGGCCAAACAATCAGCTAAGGGAGTGGTGTATTGGGTGAGCAGCTTGAAATCGCTGGGATCATCGAGCGTTTTTTCTACGAGCTGGCCATTTGTTTTTATTCCTGCTTTAGTTAGATTCTCGTACAGGAGAAATCCAAAAAATGCAGCAGGTCTTTCAATTGCAACATCGAACGGCCCTACTTTGTCTTTGCATCTGCCGTAAACAACAATCTTATTAGGCTCCTGATTCCGATATGTCCCTACGGCACTGGTCCCTTTTGATATTGGTTTGACCTGATTGTCAAATTTTATAAAAGCGGTTTGCGGCTCAATAAATACTTCCACTTTGCCGCCGTTATTCTTCGTGCTTATCCCTACACAATTGTCATTGAAATTCATGCCGCTTACTTCGCAGGCATACCACTTGTTCAGCTCTTTTTTAGACCAGCTCAGGTGGACGCGCTGGTCATCAAATACGCTGCTGTCGATAACAATATCCTTTATGGTATCTATACCTTTACGTTTCAAAGCTTCTGCTATGTCCTTGAATATCCAGCCTTTCTCTCGACCATACTTAGCGTCTGTTTTTTCGTCTCCCAATAAAGGGTCACCGCTTCCTATTACTACGAGGGTATCGTCACAAAAACCGACCTTCGTTTTATATTCGTAATCAGGCCCCAGGTAGTTCAGTGCCGCTGCGGTGGTAATTATTTTCATATTTGAAGCCGGTATCATCAACTCTCCTGCGTCATGGTTATATACCGTGTCGCCGGAATCGGCCTTTACGATATGAATGGAAAATTGAACTTTCTGCTGCAAAGAACGGCTGATAATACCATCAACTCGCTTCGCCAAATCCGCTTTTGCAAAACTGCCGAGGCAAAGAACGAATACAGCTGCGACCAATAATTTTTTCGTGCGCACTTTCATAAGGTGGCTTATTATTCCACAACGGAAGCGACATATCAATAATTTTCTTCCATAGATTTAAGAACAGCGGCATAATGTTTTGGGGACACTTATACCGATGGTTTGATTATTTTTAAGCCGGTTGGCAGTAGAAGAAATTTGCTTTGGCCTTAATTTGCTTGAAACAGCCGGCTGCTGATTGTAGAATTGAGTGCAGATTCGAGTAAAAAATTTTTCAATTTGCAAGTTATGTTGGAATTTTTATTATATCCTAAGTCTATTGCACTTATCGGTGCTTCGCGGACACCCGGCAAGGTGGGTTATGAGATATTGGCCAACCTGTTAGATGGTGGTTTTGAGGGACAAATCATACCGGTTAATCCTTCGGCCGACGAGGTATTAGGCCTTAGCTGTTTACACGATTTGAATACATACACAGGCACTGTAGACTTAGCAGTTATTGCGGTGCCGGCAGCGTCGGTTCTCAAGGCCGTGGAAAGTTCGATTAGAGCAGAAGCAAAAGCGATAGCGGTGGTCACGGCAGGCTTTAGAGAGACCGGCCCAGAAGGAACCAAAATGCAATCGGAGATTACGCAGCTTTGTTTGCAGGCCGGAGTTCGTCTGTTAGGGCCTAATTGCCTGGGCCTGATTAATACCGGACATCGGATGAATGCTTCGTTTTCAAAACGTATGCCGAAGGCCGGCGGCATATCAGTCCTGTCTCAATCGGGAGCGGTCTGTACGGCAATGTTAGATTGGGCTAAGGCCCGAGGTCTGGGCTTAGCAAAAGTCGTCAGCATAGGTAACAAGGCCGACCTAAATGAGACTGACTTCTTATTGGCATTTGAAACCGATGAACAAACAAAAGTCATCGTCGGCTACCTCGAAAATATTACATCCGGCGATAAGTTCATTAAGGCAGCGCGGTCAGTGGCCTCGGCTAAGCCATTGGTCCTGTTGAGGGCGGGAGTTACCAAGGCGGGAATGAAGGCGGCATCGGCACATACAGGTGGTCTGGCTGGGGATGATATTGCCTATGCCGCGGCGTTTAAGCGGGCCGGTGTAATACGAGCAGAAAGCTTTGACTCGCTTTTCGACTACGCTGCGGCGCTATCTATGCAGCCTCTGCCCAAAGGTAATCGTGTTGCAATCATTACAAACGCCGGAGGGCCGGCTGTTATGGCCGCTGATGCCATCGAGCAATCCGGGATGAAGGTGGCCACTCTGAACGGAAACAGTGCCGGAGCCCTCAGGGAGAAACTGCCGCCTGCAGCTATTGTCAGCAATCCAATTGACGTATTGGGCGACGCCGACCCTGAGCGGTATGCCACTGCTGTCAGTACCGCGCAAAAAGATGAATCGGTCGATGCTATCATCGTTATTCTAACGCCGCACGCAATGACAAAACCGGCGGAAACCGCTCGGGCTATTGCCGCCTGCGTTTCTGATGACAAGCCGGTGCTCGTGGTTTTCTTAGGCAGTGCTGATATGATGCCCGAACGCAGGGAATTAGTCGATTGCAGTCTGCCCGATTACCCCTCACCGGAGCGGGCTGTCTCAGCGCTGCGGGCTATGTATGAATATGGCGCCTGGCGCAGCCATCCGGCGCGTGTTGTTACGCGCTTTCCGGTCAATCGTAACAGGGTTGAGCGTATCATTTCACGACATTTAAAGACAAACCATATCCAGATGGGCGAAGTTGAAGCCAAAGAAATCCTGCGGGCTTACGACTTTAATGTGCCGGACGGTCGTGTGGCCAACAGGCCTGAAGAGGCTGTAGAAATCGCCGAAAGAATCGGATATCCTGTAGCTATGAAGATTGTTTCCCCTGATATTTTACATAAGTCTGATGTTGGGGGTATCAAGCTGAACATATCCAGCCCCGACCAATTGCGTGATACCTTTGACCTGCTGACACTGCGGGTCAGCAGGCGGGCACCCGAAGCCAGATTGAACGGCGTTTACATCGAGAAGATGTGCGTCCGCGGACTGGAGGTGACCCTTGGTATGACGTCCGACTCGCAGTTTGGACCTATGCTTATATTCGGACTGGGCGGCACCTTTGTAGATGTGCTCAAAGATGTTTCCTGTTACCTTGCCCCTATCACAGCCGATGAGGCAATGGAAATGTTGATGGAGACTCGGTCATACGCCTTACTTAAAGGTGCCCGCGGCCAGGCTGATGTGGACCTGTCGGCGATTACGGGCGGTCTGCAGCGAATAAGCCAGCTGGCTACCGACTTCCCACAGATTAAAGAGCTGAACATCAATCCGTTCATCGTCGGAAGCCTCGGCACCAAGGCGATGGTAGTAGATGCGCAGATAACCCTCAGCCGGGGTCCCCAAACACAAGAAGAAGCATTTGGGGGGCCTGCTGAATCTGGTCGCAAATAAATGAACGAATCCAATCCCGGCTACAATAAAGAAACGGCCGCGAGCTGGCAGGAAAACTACCGGAGCATGATTGCCTCAGCCGAGGAAGCTATTGCCCGCATACGTCCCGGTCAGCGGGTGTTCATTGGTACCGGTTGTGCCCAGCCCCAGGCATTGGTTAAAGCCTTAGTCAAACGTGCCGCCGAATTAGAGGATATCGAAATTATACATTTGATGAGCCTTGCTGAGCCGTCTTATGGGCACAAGGAATTGGCCAAACATTTTCATATCCACAGCTTCTTCATAGGAAGCAACATTAAGGAAACGCAGGAATTAGGGGACTACACGCCGATATTTTTTTCCGACATACCACGCCTGTTCCGCTCAGGTGAGCTGCCTGTTGATGTCGCTTTAATACAGGTTACTCCACCCAACGAACAGGGAATGTGCTCTCTGGGAGTCTCTGTTGATATCACCAAGGGCGCTGCTGAGAACGCCGGATTAGTCATCGCCCAGGTAAATCCTCAGATGCCGTGGACCATGGGAGACAATCTGCTGTACGTCCACGACATCGACATTCTCGTGCCGGGTGAGAGTCCCATTATTGAAGCGACGCTGCCGAAGCCCACGAAGACATCCCGCTGCATCGCCGAGTACATAGCAGCCCTGATTCCGGACGGCTCCACAGTGGAGTTAGGAATCAGGCGCATTCCACTGGCGGTAGTCGAGTTTCTAAAAGACAAGCATGACCTTGGAATTCACACGGAAGTACTCTCCGAAGCCGTCATTGACCTTGTTGAGTCCGGAGTGATAACAGGAGCACGAAAAAACATCGACCGCGGCAAAATAGTAGCGAGTTTGTGCATGGGCACGCAGAAGCTTTATGATTATATTGACGGCAATCCTGTTTTCTCTTTCCGGCCCGCTGAGTATGTCAGTGACCCGTACCTCATAAGCCAGCAGCATAACATGGTTGCCATCAGCGTTGCACAAGAGGTGGATTTAACAGGACAGGTCTGTGCCCATTCGCTGGAGGCCGGGTTCTCCGGGCTGGGTAGTCATATGGACTTTACTCACGGGGTCACCAGAGCGTCCGGAGGCAAATCGATTGTTGCTTTGGAGTCCACTCGAAGTCACGGTACTATCTCGCGGATTGTGGCCCATCTTAGTCACCACGCAGGCGTGTCTGCTACTTGCTGTGAAGTGCATTATGTAGTTACCGAATATGGTGTTGCCTACCTTTACGGTAAAAGCCTGCGGGAGCGTGCTTTGGCGCTTATAAGCATCGCCCATCCGAAATTTCGTGCCGAATTGCTCAAAGAGGCCATCGAAGATAATTACGTTAGTTCTGATTTGGCGGCTGTCGAAGGGAAAGTTTTTGTCGGTCCCCAGGAATTGAAGACCTCGATGGTGCTCGAAGACGGAATGCTCATAAACTTCCGTACTATGCACCCTACTGATGAGAGGCGGATGCGAGACCTCTTCCACTCGCTCTCCCAGCAGACCATACACTATCGGTTTATGTCAAACATAACGCGATTACCCCAGAAGGAGGTCCTGAACTTCCTGTATACCGACTACCGCAGCGATATGGCGATTGTCGGGACTTTACGTGAAGCACACGGGGAAGATATTATTGCCATCGGTCGCTACTATCTGAATCCACGAACCAACCGCGCCGAGGTAGCCTTTATTGTTCGCGACCAGTGGCAGAACCGCGGTGTTGGAACCTTTTTGCTGAAGTACCTTGTTACGATTGCAAAACGCAACGGCATTGCCGGCTTCACTGCTGAGGTTCTGATAGATAACAAACCGATGATGGCGGTGCTGCATAAGAGCGGCTGTAAAATTAGTAGCCAGCTGGAAGACCGAGTTTACAGCTTCGAATTGGATTTTGAGTAGCGCCCCCCCTGCCCTTCTGATGCTTTAAGTCTTAGCTTCTGAATAAGGTAAGGTAAACTATATACGGCTATTCCAATAAAGTACATATAATATCTAAGATTATCATCGAGATTGAAAATCTTCGTTACGATAGCGGGCCAAAACAATATAAGTGATGCGATAAGAAACAGAGGAATTTCATACCATTTATTCTTTGTTATGAACCATCCCTGCACTGCATTTGTAAAGGCAAACGCCCCGAATATCGCCATTACAAAAATGAGCAGTGCCTGAGGCCAATTATTGATTTGGTGAAGGACAAGCTCGGCATTAAAGACAAACATAAACGGAATAACGGCGGTCCTCAAATCATATATGAATCCCTGAATCCCTGTCGATATGGGGTCGGATTTTGCAATAGCCGCGGCAGCATAGGCAGCGAGTCCTACGGGTGGGGTATCATCGGCAAGAATACCAAAATAGAAACAGAACAAATGGGCAGCTATTGGAGGGATAAGAATAAAACCAACACCGTTTACGGGACTTAGTTCTCTGATTACAGGGACTGTGATTGTTGCCATAACAATATATGTTGCCGTTGTCGGCAGTCCCATTCCAAGTATCAGACTTGCAATTGCCGTTATTAATAACACAGGGAATATATAACCGAAAGAAAGTCTTGTTACAATCTCAACAACCATGCCGCTTGGACCCATGAAAACGATGCCGACAATAATACCTGCAGTAGCAGTTGCTAATGCGACAGTGAGCATATTCCTCGCTCCTGCGATTAATCCTTCAGTTATGGTCCTGACACTTTTAATAGCAGCCTTTATAACGGCAGTGCCATTCTTTAGCGCTTTGATGATTTCCCGTACAAAGACAATCACAATCAGGACAAGTATTGCATTAAAAGCCGCCAGGTTTGGGGTGTGACGCATAATTATCAATTCATATATCAAAACAATCAACGGGATGAGGTAATGAAATCCACTTTTCAGCACGGTCAGAAATTTGGGGATGTCCGATTTAGGCAGGCCTTTCATTCCGAGTTTTGAGGCTTCAAGATGGGCGATATAAAACAGGCCAAAATAAGATACAAAGGCAGGAACGGCGGCAGCCTTAACAACATCAAGGTAATCAATGCCTAAATATTCTGCGATAATAAATGCCGCTGCTCCCATTATGGGAGGCATTAACTGGCCGTTAGTACTTGCAGCAACCTCGGTTGCCGCCGCAATCTTTCCTGGATAGCCGACCTTCTTCATTAAGGGAATCGTAAAGGTCCCCGTTGTAACAACATTAGCAATGCTTGAGCCTGAGAAAAGACCTGCTAATCCGCTTGAGACAACGGCAGCCTTTGCTGCGCCGCCCTTGAATCGACCAAGTAAAGAGAGCGCAAGGTCATTGAAAAAATGTCCGGCCCCGACTTTATCAAGCATTGAGCCCAATAGCACAAACAGAAAAACCGTATTGGCGGAAACATAAAGGGGAATACCATAAATCCCTTCCGTGGACAGAGCAATCTGGCTGAGATATCTTCGCAGTGACACACCCCGAAAGGCAAATATCGACGGCATATAAGGGCCTAAGAAGGCATAGAGTGTGAACAAAATAGCAATAATGGCAAGGGCAGGTCCAATCGCACGCCTTGTTGCTTCCAGCAGAAGTACGATTAGTATAACACTTATAACAACATCCCGCGTAATGGGTAGGCCTGCCCGCATTGTTATGCCCGTCCAGTCAAAGACAAAGTACAGCACAGAAAGACACGCCAGGCTCGCCAGGATATAATCCATAAGCGGGATACGGCTTACAGCTTTTGGGACGTCAGCTTTCCACTTTCGTTTGGACCGGCCCCGGAAGGTCAGAAATACGAGCGTTATGGCAAAAGCCAGATGAACCACCCTTACTGTTGTGCTATCGAGTATTATTAAACGCGGCAATGCTAATTGAAACAAAGCCCATGCTATTGAGACAACAGCAATGATAAGTTTACCTGCCGAGACGTGCTGTCTCTGGCACGGCTGGTCGGCTTTTCTTTCGTTTCTTAAAAGCATCTAATCAATTATGAGTTTCGGATCTATGTGTTTATCGAGGCCGGCCTCTCTATAGTATTTTAAAGCGCCTTTATGAATTGGAGCGGTAAGTCCCTTCAGCATGTTCTGTTTCGTCAGCACTTTGTAAGCGGGATGAAGGGACTTAAAGTCTTCGAAGTTCTCAAACACCTCTTTTGTTATAGCATAAACAATACCCTCTTTTACATTCTTTGATGTAACAAAAGTTGCCTTTACACCGATTGTTTCAATATCTTGGGTATTCTTTGCGTAGGGATAAAATGAATGAGCTATTGTCGATTCCGCGTAATAAGGATACGTTTCGAGCATCTTATTTATGTCCGGCCCTTTGATAGGTACGATAAATACCTTAATCCTTCCCGATGTTGCTTCTTTAATGTTAGCATTGGGATGTCCCACTGTATAGAAGAAGGCATCAACTCTTTCATCCTGCAATAAGCCGGGTGCCTCTACGGCTTTAACGTATTCGGTAGAGAGGTCATCCCCTTCAGCAAGACCTACCGCTTTTAGCACATCCCTCGAGTTCTGCAAATATCCGGAGCCGCGGTTTCCAAGATTTACCCTTTTGCCTTTTAAATCTTTAATTTCCCTGATGCCGCTTTTCTCTGATGCGATTAAGGTGATTGATTCCGGGTGAATCGAAAATACGGACCTTAGGTCCGTTTGTTTTCCGTATTTGGACCATTCAGCTAATCCGTTATACGCCTGATATTGTCTGTCCGATTGAACAACACCAAATACCAGCTCTGCGTTTAAAACCGCATTAACATTAAACACCGAGCCGCTTGTCGATTCAACGGTTGCTTTAATATTGTGCTCATCAAGTTTCTTATTAACCATTCGACATATAGCGACACCTGTAGGATAATAGATTCCCGTTACACCCCCTGTTCCTATTGTTACGAAAGTGACCTTCCTGGCTTTACATCCTCCCAGAAGAATACTGATACCGACAAGAACAAGTGCATAAGAACGGGCTTTCTTCATTTGCTTTTCTCGTATGACTGCTTTGTTTATATCTATGTATGATATTATAAATGAACTTTTGTAAAATTATTATAAAAAAGAATTAACGTATGCAAAACCAGATAACCAGGGAAATCTCATTTTACTTTTGCATATCCACCCCAAAAAGCAAACGGGGCTTATACCGAATCACCCGGTATAAGCCCCGAATTGACGTAAATCTCTTGTCCTCTTGTTTGTCATTGCGAGTCCGCTAAAGGCGAACGCGGCAATCTCAAACTTTTAGAGCTTTGTATCAACCACACAATTCTAATCGCAAGTTCAACACCGTCTTAAGGTGCCAGCTCTGATGGTGGAGGATACAAACGAATATCGTCAAAGTACATTGTACCTGAACCACCAGCCTGTGGATTGTTCTTATTGCCTAACCCAAGGGCAATCGTATTTACATTGGCAAGGTTTATGCCGAACGCCTGCAGGTCGATATCCCATTGGGTCCATTTAGTTATCTGCGCTGCATCTGGATTATCATGATTGACCACCGCACTGCCGTTGAGAGCAACATACAAAGTCTCGGCAGCGTTAGCCGAATCGCCCCTGAACCAAATTGTTAATGTGCTGACACCATTCTCGGTCCAGTCACGCGGATAAGTTAGAGTCAGAGTCGCCTCAGAGTAACCAACACTGTTGTCGTAGTAAAGCGGTATCGATTGGTTGCCGCTGTGAACGATAGTTTGCTCGGCAAACGGAGGATTCTCATAACCAACAAGAGAACCGTTTGTCGGGTCGTCGTATCCGTCCAACCACACATTAAATATCCTGTTGCTCTCGGGGTCGGCGGGGTCAAGGTCGTTGTAAGATTCGAAGTCGTCCACGATAAGGAAGTTGGCTGTCGTAAAGCTCCAGAGGATGCCTGCCCACGGACTGTCTGGATTGGTATTATTGACCTCGTCAATCCTCCAGTAGTAAGTGCTTTCCCACTCAAGCTTTCCGGGGTCATAGGTCTCAGACCCAAGGTCCTTGGTACCTTTATACTCCGGCGAGCCGGTATCGGCATTTTTCACGGCATCTTTATCTGTGCCAAAGTATAACTCATGCGAAGCAGCATAGATTCCCGGCGACCAGGTAAGAACCGGTGTCTGCTTTACATCCACAGCGCCGTTAGACGGGTCCGGGCTTCCGACGGCGCCCTGGGTAGTAAAGCTCCAGACGTTACCTTTATACGTGGCGACGGCATCAAACTCATCGACCCGCCAGTAGTAAGTCTTGGCCAATTCAAGTGTGCCGGGAGTATGGGTTGCAGTTCCCTGTGGGAGTCCACCAGCGGCGTTGTTCACATCGTCAAAATTGTCGCCGAAATATACGGTGTGCAATTTAGAACCAAAACCTGCCGTCCAGCTAAGGTTTGCATCCGGGTCTACCTGCTCGGCAGCATCAGCCGGGTCGGGATTATAGGCGGTTCTGGGAGCAATCATAAAGCTCCAGACATCGCCTTTCCATGGACTATTCGGCTCGGTGTCATTGACCTCATCAATCCTCCAGTAATATGTCGTGCCCGGAACAAGGCCGTCCGGAAAAGGAAATCCTGGAAAGCCGACAACAAGAAACGTAGCGACCTGGTTACCCTGGAACGTGCTTTCGGCACCGTCATTCACGTAGTCAAAATTGTCACCGAAATATACATCGTGTGAGACGGCATTATCTCCCGGCAACCAGCCAAGGCTCACCCACGTATCCTCATAGATGACACCATCATCCGGGACTGGTTTATAAGCATTTACACGTTTCGAGGCACCAAGCATATAACCGACCGCGTTGAGGAACATTATTTCACCGTCGGCGGTGAGGTTGTATCGACCATCGACGCCGCTGTTCGTGCCGGAGATAAATAACATACGCCGACCACCAGCAATCTGGCCCGACCCAGCGTAGAATTCCTGCTCTGTTTCCCACTCAACTATCCAGAGTTCGTCGTTGTCTGCTCGCTTGGCGAGCAGCGTACCGTTGCCCGCATCCGTAATGCTTGGAAAGGAACTGGCCTCCTCCGTGATGACCGGAACCTGGTTGTTGTTGTCAAGGTTCACACCATTGAACACAGGATGGCTGATATCCAACGCTTCCATCGCAGGAGGAAGACTGTCATTATAGGCGTCTGTATTTATCCACAGCCATCGGTTATTCCTGGCGATATGTGCAACTTGCATGATGATAGGCGTCTCGATGGAGTTCCATTGGGTCGGCGCATCGCCGTTAGCATAATCGCCGCTGCTGGTGTCGCGACTGATAATGATAAGGTCGGCAGCGTTAAGAGTCTCAATCTCTGCTGCATCGAGGCTGCGACCTTCCTGATTACGGAAGTCAAGGTTGACGGTGTACCCCTGGGCCTCAAGCAGGTCCAACCAGGGCTGGTCAGCCGGGACTCCGTCTGTAGGGGTCTTGTTGTCCGACACCCAGACGATTGTGGCGGCGTGCACCGACGACGCCAGGCAAAAGGCCAAGACTAAAACCAAATAAACCAATTTCTTAGACATAATAAACCTCCTTCGAAATATAATAGGATGTTAATTGAAATGCAAAAATCTTAATCACGAAGCACGAAGCTCCTGCTTAAAACTCAGCACCTCACTCACTTAAAAACACTGTAGAAATTCAGCCTGCCGAAAGACTAAAATCCGTCAATACCCAGTCATTCGACCCTTCGGCTACAAGGGCAGACTTTTTTCACTAAGGCAGGCTCTAAAACAAGTTTTACCAATCTTATTTATACCAAATTGTTCATCTTCCAGTCAAGAGGAAATTTTGTAATCAGGACATTACACATCAGCACATGAGGAATTTAGTGCCATTTCCAAAAAGTGAGTATTACTTTTTGTCATGCCCGCGAAAGGGCCTGTTGAAAAAGCCGAGATTGCTTCGTCATTACATTCCTCGCAATGACGCAAAGTTCGTTTTCATGTCATTGCGAGCGATTCGAAGAATCGCGCGGCAATCTCAAAACGTTCCTTTTGAACTTTGGCAACAGGCCCGAAAGCGGGAATCCAGGAAAATCCAAAGTCTGGGTTCCGGATCAAAGCCCGCCCTGAGCAAACAAAAGCTTGCCCTGAGCGTAGCCGAATGGGCCGAATGGGTCCGGAACGACATGGCTAAAATGTTAACCTAACTTTTTAGAAACGGTAAGAGCTATTTTGGAAGTGCCGACTTTATTTCGGCTATCGTTACTCCAAGCGTTGCTTTGGCAATAGTATCGAGGTCAGCTTCTGGGCCTTGCAAATGATAAGTACGATGAATGTGGGATATTGCCTCGCCGGGTTTTAAGGCTGCCGCCGGGGATGATGTTTCAAGCTCATAAAATGGCCCCATCGGTTTAGCGCCGGGTTCAGAAGGACCATCGTTGTACGAATTAACAACGTCACCTTTGTACGGTTCTTTCTGAAGCTCCCACATCGAGTTTACATAATCGGCAGCAGTCTGAGGTTTGTTGTACTGGACAATTGTCAAGACTTTATTGACGGTATCATAACTGCCGGCTATTGGCCTGGCACGTTGGGGCGAGAGACCTATCTTACTGCGGTATTGTCCGTCACCACTAAAGAACATCACACCGTCCTTGACAACCAGCCGATTCGCAGGGACCTTGCCGAAATAGGCATCGTTCACGATCGGGCCAAGCTCATCCTCCGTACCCGCGTTGAACGGGACGACAATCGTGGTTGCAGGCGATGGATTGAACATGCCAAGAATCCAGATTGAGAGCAGTCCGGTTTCTTTTTCCCAGGCCTTGGTGCCTGTGTTGGTCATCGTGTTTTTTGATTCAAAAGCAACTATTTTAACTGTTTTGGCCGGCGTTATTCCCAACGCATCGAGCGCTTCGCTCCGTTCAAGAACTCGAATTTCACGGTCCACCCGAAGGTTAAAAATAGTGCGCGAGTAGTTCTCTAACTGCATATCTTTTTTTAGAATTGCATGGTTTTTGGATTTGGAAATAAGCTCAAATGGTTCTGTATCAATGGGTGCCGGGGTAAACCAATGCTCGAGGTCGAACGGCACATCTTTCTTGAAAAATATCGAAAATTGTCCACCCTCAGGCCCAATCCAGAAACGGTCTTCACCCCCATAAACATTTATGTGCTCGACCGTCTTGCCGGAAGCGATTAGCTCGCGGTTAATCCAGCCAAAGCTCAATCCCTCCGTTCCCCCCGCAGTACTGGTCATTGCCCGTCCCTGCAGCGTGGGTAAAACAGCTAACTGGCTGTTGCCGGAGGTGTCTGATAAAACGACTACGTCGGTATATTTCTTAAGGAATGCCAGGTCGTCGCCAAATGTCTTTTTTGCCATTTCCGTTTTTTCCTCCAGACAGCCTGCCAAAGTCGCAACACATGTCAGAACAATCAACAATTTTACATATCTCATTGTTTGCCTCCCTACTTATTTCGTTCTTTCGCTATAAACGCCAAGCCCTCTCCGAAAATAATGTTAACTCAAAACGCCTGTTTCGAGTTCTTATAATAAAACACTCTGTGATACAGGTCAAGCTGCAAAATAACTGTTTTCTAAAGCAATTCGAGGATTAAATGGACTTGAGATTTAGAGCTTATCCGAATAACCGCCTCGTTATGAGGCCGAGCGAAAAGTTCGAGGCCAAGGCGGCAGGCCAAAAATGCTCGCCAGAAGTGGTTTTCTCCACGTTGAGAACGTTTTTTCACCGACAACGCAAGCATCGGGCTTTGCAGCAGGCCGCAATAGAGCGGGTTATTTGGATAGGCTCTTAGTCACCTGGCGAAGGTATGGTTGCAATCCAGTTATCAGGGTCATTGCCGTAATCGGCGACTGTCTTGCGCGTAAGTGATTTGCCGCCGCCGTCCAGTGCACTCGGCCAAAGGTCAACGCCGCCGGGACAATCTTCAGGATGAAAACCATCGCTGTAACTGACCCTGTCAACGCGAATGTAATAACGTGTCCCAAACTCGTCCACGTCACCCGGCATCGAAAACTCCAACCTCTCGCCGGCGTTGTTCAAGCTGCCACTGTAAGGGCCGAGAATCTTCTCAACCGGGACAGCCGGATACCGCCAGGCGAACGCCTCCGGTTCTTTGACCACTAACAAATATCCGCCGGCAGGTATCTCAACTGGAACATCGTCCGGGAATGTAAAGTCAATACCATCGGTGAACTTCCACGGCTGAGCCTTGTCATAATCATACAAGGTTACCGGCTCGGCGCTGATATTGTACAGCTCGATGTATTCATACTGGTCGTTGGTATATGAGCCACCATCTGGCCAGGATGGATTGTACATAATCTCATTGACGACTATCGGGCCGACCTTCGGATAAGCATTAGCAGAACCCGGAGTATTCTCAGACATTCGAACAAAGTTGTAATTGCTGGTGCTGGGCTTGTAGTAACGGCCGAGCGATACATCGGTTTCCGAAGCGCCGAAATCCTCGACCTGCCGATAGCCGGTTAAAACACCATCTTCCGCCGAGCTTAGATATATCTGTTCGCCGTTCTCGCTCAAGGCAAAAGGCTGATGAGAACCCGGGGCACTCGGATTATCGAAATGCAGGTCTTCATAAAAAAGAATATATCCATCTGGAGCAATCCTTGTCCCGGCGGCAATCTGGTATTTGGTTAGATTAGA
>DATKYR010000118.1:0-8345 GCA_035528395.1 Sedimentisphaerales bacterium | reverse complement strand
ACTGTTGATTAGGATTCCAGGGCCGATATGTTTTACTCATCCGTGAGTCTCCAAGAATTGAATTTCTCTTATATAAATATCGGCCAGTATTATACCATTCCATTAAAGACTGTACAATTATTACTCGGACAGACTCCTAGGATACCCCACAGGAGCACAGCGTAGTTGCCCGCGTAACCAACGCGGCCCCTACGGATTGCATCGTAGAGCCGTGCACTGTTGATTTGCCCTCGATGACTCCGGTAGACCTCGTCCCAGAGAGTTCCATCGAGGTTCCAGCAGGTTTCATTTCGTTCGGCTGCATCCAAGAAGTAGTCGAGAAGTGCTGCCATCCGTAGCTCGATCTCGGTGGTCGAGCCGCACCAGTTGTAGTCAAGGTGCTTGTCCTGAGCCAGATAAATCGTCCACTGCCGCTTGACTTCCCCAGAGGTGTTCACTGTCTGTGTACTTGCGGAAGTGCTTGTGTAGAGTGCAGCCAAGAAAACCAAACGAAGGACTAAAGACCTACCATTTAATACGCTCATCTAAAATTTCCTTTTTACGCAGTTTGGAAACATTACTACATTTTTTAACATCATATCAGAAGTTACTTTAAATTTCACCAGTAAACAACCCCATTTTCGCGACTTCACGGCTACAACCTTGGTACAACCCAACAACCCGTTATCTCGAAATTCGACGAAAATGTCCATTCCATAAGTGTTATAACGTCAAGGGTTTATAGAAGAGGCAAAAATTGTGAGCGGATTCAATGTCCATTTTTAGTGCCGCACATAAAAAAGAGCCGACAGTGTCTCAAGCTACCAGCCCTTGAGTTTTCTATTCCAGAATCATAAAGACCATACCGTGCAGGAGCACCGTTTGTGAAGGTAAATGGGAAATGTCGGATCAATAATCGATCAGTGAGAAATATCGAACGAAATATGAGTTTATGACCAAGAATCGCAGATAGTGGACAATGTATCGTATGTCGTATGTTGTATCTCGCATAGCATATGCCGAATCGGATACGATGAGCCGGCTTGCTGCCACTACGGTTCGCGTGCCCCCCTTATCTTCTCTCCCAACAGCCCCACTGTCCCTGATAAACAATAAGAGTTCATCTCGGCAGCCAGGGAATAATCACATCATAGTTCGGCTGAGCATTGCGGTGCCATTTCAAGGTCCACAAGTCGTACAATCCAACCTTCCGCGTCGAACTGTCCATAAAGCTCATGTTGATGGCCCGACTATGCCGGTCTATGGCGAAGCGGCACATACTGCTGCTCCAGGCTGCCGTGGGATTGATCTCCCACCAATCGCGCATGATAGGGGGCTTACTCTCACTGGCAAAGCTGGGGTGGGCAGGATCCGGACCATTCGCGGGCTGACCTCCGTACCAGGTACAATCGCCCAGTATGGGGATGCCGCTGGTGTGCTTGCTGAGGTCGGTTTTCCAATGCAGCTCCGGTGCATTCAGCCACCCGTCATCGCCCGGCTCCAGAGTGTTGATCCAGTGATTGACGCCGTAGCTGCCATAATCGTCTTCAAAGAAGTATTTTGTAGGGATTCCCGGTCCCCAGACTCTTCTTGCGCTGCCATAACGCCTCCAGTTGGGATCTCCGGTTGCCGGATCCTCCAGAAAACAGGGCTGGATTGCTGACGGACAGGCGCGGAATTTTCCCATGTTACCATACAACAGCCCTAAAGCCCGCATCCACGTGCCGGCGGGATCTCGCCTTAGACAGTACTCGATCCAGTACTCGTTGTTGTTATCCATCGTGTACATAGCGACGATTGTTGCCCACTGCTTGAGATTGGTCTTGCAGGCCGCGCCCCGGGCCTGGGCGCGGGCCTTGGACAAAGCCGGGATTAACAAGGCCAATAATAGGGCAATGACAGAGATCACAACCAGCAATTCGATCAGGGTAAAAGCGCCTCGCTTTTTCATAGTCACCTCTTTTTTTGCGGCCGCAGCATGATTTTCTAACAGAGCGTCAACAAACAGCACATTTGACCGAAAGTTTAGTCTATGCCAAGTACCAACAAATCATACAGCATTCAGGCAGAAAAGCAAGAGAATATTGGGGAGCGTTGGGGCTGTCTCTGGTTTCCCAGGAGCCGCCTTGCTGTCAATGCGGTTCACTGCCACCAAGGTGCACAGCCGCTAAAGGTGCAATATTTCGCACCGTCTGTCTATTATCTTATTTCCCTCCCAATTGGTGCGATTCATCGCGCCCCACCCGCTAGGGCGTGTGTTCGGACACTTTTACACAAAAAAGAGGGGCTGATAAAGAAGCCCTCAAGTGGCCCACCCCATGGGGTGGGTGCCAGAGAGAACGATGACCAGAGCAAGAGAGCTTACAAGAAATGTGCGAAAGATATTTGACACTACCATCTTGTCATAGAACCGATTTACAAAAATCCCGAAATTTGTAAACGTTTTCAATGAACGTTACGGGTTGGCCGTGTCCAGCAGTTCTGACTGCAAGTAGTGAATGTTGGCTGATATTGATATATCGTAACGAGGATGCCTCAAAAAAAAATTGTGGCAACAGGGATTTTAGTATTTGACTTTGAGCTCTTCATAGGTGTCCTATACGATCTCTTGGGCAATGTAGCAGCTTCTGAGGTTGTCGCAATGTGTCTTTCTATCTACGGTTGTTTTTGGTAGAATTCTATAGGCCAGAGAGTTGGCCCCAAGGATTACTCTTATACCTCAGTGTGTGAGCAGTAGCTAATCGAAGTGAAAAAGGAGAAGTATATGAGAAAAGCAACATTTGTCCTGTCAGTCAGTTTGGCGACTGCCTTTTTCTTGATACAGATATCTTCGGCGTGTGCCAAAGAAAAGGCTTCTCGGATGAACGACCCTCGTACCGAGACAGAAGAACACAGGGACACCCGAATGCAGTGGTGGCGAGAGGGCCGCTTCGGCATGTTCGTTCACTGGGGGCTATACTCCGGTCTGGCCGGAACGTGGAAGGGCAAACCTGTCGGCGACCGAGGCGGCATGGAATGGATTCAGCAACGCGTCCGTGTGGACACTTGGGAATATGCACACGAGGCTGTCCCGCTCTTCCGTCCAAAGGAGGATTTTGCCAGCGAGTGGGCGAGACTCGCCCGCGAAGCCGGATGTCGATACGTGGTCTTCACCACTAAACACCACGATGGCTTCTGTCTGTTCGACTCCAAATGTACTACCTACGATGCCCATGACCTCGTCGGCCGTGACCTCTGTCGAGAGATCGTGGACGCTGTTCGCAACGAGGGTCTGAAGGTTGGCTTCTATCACTCTGTCATAGATTGGCACCATCCCCAGTACGACTATCTCAAAGCCGACCAGTTACCTTATCCGCTCAAAGGCAAGCCATCTCCAAACGGCCCTCGCAATCATGATATTTATGTCGATTATCTCCATCATCAGGCGCGCGAGCTTTTCTCAAACTACGGCCCAATCGATATCATCTGGTGGGACTACTCGAAAAAGGGCAACGAAGGTTCATTTTGGCGTGCTAACGAACTCATGGCCATGGCACACAGACTCCAGCCATCCATTATCTCGAACAATCGCCTATATCACATCCCTCACATCGAAAAGGAAGATTCCGTGGATCGCCTTAGAACCTGGAAGCCGGAGCAAGGCGATTTCACCACGCCCGAACAGACCATTCCATCCACCGGAATCCCTGGCGTTGATTGGGAGGTCTGTATGACGATGAACACGACATGGGGATACTCTGTGCATGACCACGCATGGAAATCCCCCGAAACACTGATCCGCAATCTCGTCGATATTGTGTCGAAGGGCGGTAACTACTTGTTAAATATCGGTCCAAAAGCTGATGGCTCTGTCCCTCGAGAAAGCATAGAGTCCATGCGAACCATCGGCCAATGGATGGCTACAAATGGTGAAGCTATTTACGGTACGACGGCTAGTCCCTTCGAGCGGCCGTCGTGGGGCAGGTACACCAAGAAGGCGGGAAAGCTCTACGTACATGTGTTTCAGTGGCCTGAGGACGGAGCTCTCCAAGTGCCCATTAGTGAGCTACACGTAACGCGTGTCTATTTGCTTGCCGACCTCAATCGAACCTTGTTGAAGACCGAAAAAAGACCGGATGCGCTGGTAATTCATGTCCCACGAGAAGCTCCCGACGACATTGTCTCGGTTGTTGTAATCGAGCATCAGTAGTGAGATCAAGTTGCGAACTTGGAATAAAACTGTAGCCAGATACGGTGGACCAAATAGCGGTTGGTGACTGGCTGTAAAGGAAACATATTGCATTTACTCGACTGTTCACATGTCGCAGGTTTAAGACTCGGTGCTATGAGTTTCTATATTGGCCTAAAACAAAGGGGCCTATACCAAATCAGTATAAGCCCCGAATTGACACGAATCTGTTTGACTATCGTCTTTCACCCCAAACGATTAATCGATAGTCTGGTTATGGAGCCGGTGGATACAGACGAATATCATCAAAGTACATCGTACCTGAACCACCAGCTGACGGATTGTTCCTGTCACCAAGACCAAGGGCAATCGTATTGACATTGGTCAGGTTCACGCCCTGGTCTGCAAATGCCTGCAGGTCGATATTCCATTGTGTCCAGGTTACTATTTGTGCTGCATTAGGATTATCATGCGAGACCACCGCACTGCCGTTGAGAGCAACATACAACGTCTCAGCAGCGTTAGCTGAATCGCCTCTGAACCAAATCGTTAATGTGCTAACACCTTTCTCCGTCCAGTCACGCGGATAAGTCAACGTCAAAGTTGCCTCAGAGTACCCAACACTGTTGTCATAGAATACAGGCATCGATTGGTTTCCTCCGTGAACGATAGTTTGCTCGGCAAATGGAGGATTATCAGAACCAACTAAAGAACCGTTTGTCGGGTCGTCATATCCGTCTATCCACACGTTAAATATCCTGTTGCTGTCGGGGTCGGCGGGGTCAAGGTCATTGTAAGATTCAAAATCGTCCACGATAAGGAAGTTGGCCGTCGTAAATCTCCAGACAGGGCCTGTCCACGGACTGTCGGCATTGGCGTTATTTAACTCATCAATACGCCAATAGTAGGTGGTATTCCACTCGAGTTTTCCGGGTTCAGAACTCTCCGAACCAAGGTCCCCGGCACCTTTGTACTCCGGCGAACCGGTATTGGCATTGCGTACGACCTCCTGGTCATTGCCGAAGTAGACCTGATGTGAAGCCGAATAGACTCCCGGTGACCAGGTCAGAACCGGTGTCTGCTTTACATCCACAGCGCCATTAGCCGGGTTCGGGCCCGCGACGCCACCCTGAGTAGTAAAGCTCCAGACGTCGCCTTTATGCGTGTCGATAATATCAAACTCATCGATTCGCCAGTAGTAAGTCTTGGCCAATTTAAGCGGGCCGGGAGTATAGGTAGTAGCTCCCGTGGGAGCACCCCCAACGGCATTGTTCACTTCGTCAAAATTATCACCGAAGTAGATATAGTGCAATTTCGATCCGAAACCAGGCTCCCATCTAAGTTTAGCATTCGGGTCTACAAGCCCGGCACCATCAGCCGGTTCGGGTAAATAGGCGGTCTTTGGTGGAATCATAAAGCTCCAGATATTACCTCTGTATTTCGTAACGCCGTCGGCTTCAACATCATCGATTCGCCAGTAATAAGTTGTGCCCGGAACAAGGCCGTCAGGATAAGGAAATCCCGGAAAACCGACAACAAAATACGTCGAAGGCTGGTTACCCTGGAATGCTTCTGCGGTGCCGTCATTCACATTGTCAAAATTTTCGCTAAAGTACACATCGTGCGAGGCTGCATAAGCACCCGGCCCCCATTCAAGGCTGAGCCATGTGTCCGGATGTATGGCGCCATCAGCGGGCTTGGGACTTCCCGACCTCATGGACATGTATTCTGCGACACGTATAATGTCATCAATGTTTTCGGGCGCACCTGTGCGGTCAAATATCCGAACAAATCCTCGATACTTATCGCCCGGCAGATAATGCTTCGCCCAGGCCGCTGCACTTCCGCTGCTGATTGTTGCCAAAGGTGTAAGGTTCTCAGTAATAGTAACAGATGTCGGCCGCTGCGACTCCCACGTTTGGGTCAATCCCCAGGCGACTCCTGCCTCGGTAAAAACCACTTCGTCGTAGGTGTCATTCGGCCCGCTGGAGGCACTAAATCCCAATACGCTGGTCGCACCGGCGCCACCCCACGTAACCTGGCTGCCATCCGAGCCGCCCTGGTAGTAAATAGGCCAATCCGAATACCACACCACCTTGCCGCCTGCATCCAGATATTTGCGAAGCGTGCAAGTATTTGACATCGACTCGGCCACAGTGTCCGGTACGATGTCCCGACAGAACACGACTACGCTTAACGCTTTGTCTGCGATGTGAGCATCCATCCATACCTTCAGTTCGTCCGCGTCGAGAACCGTATAGCCGGCCGCCTCGAGACCGTCTCGTATGGCCTCACCACCGCCACCCCAGGCCGATGGATACCGCCCGTCCCAGTACGCAACGCGGTCCCACTCTTCAACCTGCGCTTGTACCTGAGCTGACCCTAACAACGACATAAAAAAGATTAGATAAATCAATTTCCTGCACATAATAGTCCTCCTTCAAAAGTAGAGTTAAAATAATTATGATTTTTTTGGCCACACACCAAAACACTCTTTGTTTTCAATATATGAATTTCTCATTGAAATGCGAAAATCTACCCTTGCCAAGCACAAAGTCGCCGTTACAACTAACTCTGTGTCTTGCGTAATAACTCCTCCTCTATCACAAAACCGCAAAAATCGTGACTGCCCGTCTTGGCTCGGCCCCGCTCCGGCTCGCTCGGCCTTGAAGAGCCAGGCCGAGACAGGCTGGAAGACCAAAGATTCACAGATACCCGCCCCTTCACCTGATTCAGGGCAGGCTCTCTAACGACACAAGCTTCACTAATGTTATCTATACCAAATTATCTACCTTCCCGTCAAGGGAAATCTCTCGAATTTGCATCCCTTTTCAACACCCTCAAATAAAATCTTCAATTCATCCTTTAAAAAAGGGGCCTATACCGAATAATTCAGTATAGGCCCCGAAATGGCCTAAAACAGCAACCATATCTCTTTGCCCTTGTGGCTACACTCTTTGGCTTCGGCCACATCACTACATTAAGCCTACTTCTCTGCCCAAAGAGCATAACTCTTCAGAGCAATCATCCCGTCCTGATTCAGGTCTTCCTCAATCGAGAACGGCGATGTTACTAATTATTCGCAAGGTAAAGGACCTCAGCCTCAGACAAAGCCCTATTATAGATAAGGACATTGTCCATCATACCGGTCATTTCCCTCTGAACGTCCGTACCACCGTTATTCCATGCGCCTATAGTTGCGGCTCCAACATTGACGGCTGGTACCGCTTCGCCTATCCTGGAACCCTCTTTCACGCCGTTAACGTACACAGCAACCTCATCAGGCGACACTGTCAATGCTAAGTGGGTCCACGTATCCGGCTGAGCGATAGTCGTACCTACAACGTCACCGCCGGCAAGGCCTTCAACACCAACATTCACCGTACCATAGTTCAATTTGAGGTGGACACCGCCGCCCCAGTCATCGGTGTTGATACCGCCGGAAAATTGTAGCGGGACGACATCCACGGTGGGATAGACCATCATTGAAAACGTGAACTCAGTAAGGCCGTCGCCGATACCGGGGATTGCCACAGCATCGTCTTCACCATCCAGGACCAAAACGCCATCTGCAACATGTGCATCACCAAGGAGTGTGCCGTCTAATCCATTGCCTGAACTATCAGCCGCATCGGCTTCAAATACATAAGCCGCAGCAAGGCCATCGGTGCCGGGATCAACCATCGGCCGAAAACCGGCAAGGTAACGAACCTCACCCGCAGACAAAGCCCGGCTGTATACTATGGCCTCATCGACTGTGCCGGTGAAATACTGCACTGCTGTTGCATGCCTTCCAAGTTTCAGGGTCCCAGCCTCAGCAGCCGGGGGACCGGACGGAGCATCGTTGGTCGTGATTAAGACCCCATCTTTGTACGCCTTGAGATCTTCTCCATCATACGTCCCGGCCAGGTGATACCATGTATCGGCCTCTAACGTTCCGAGACTCGCAGCATGCCATCCTCCAGCGCTTACGGTAACCGAACCCCGGAAAGTCTCGTTGCTGTGGTTCCAGTTAAACTGATAGTTCTGCTCGCGATGAACCGGACCGCTTGGCGAATCTCCCGAAGGTGCCGCGGGGCTCTTCGCCCAGCATGCTATTGTCCAAACAGCCAGGTCTTCTGTGTTACCGGTGTCCACATGGTCATCACCGTCAAATTCCATCGCCATGCCAACCACGCCTTCGACAAAGGTTGGGTCT
>DATKYR010000117.1:0-4699 GCA_035528395.1 Sedimentisphaerales bacterium | reverse complement strand
CTACTGGTCCGGCCTGATTGATGACGTTCGCATCTACAACCGGGTAGTGAGACCATAAAGTGCTACTACTGTTTGAATCAACTGTAGAAATAGGAAGTAAACTCCAGGTCTGACACTAATCAGGTCAGACCGGCTCAGGATGACAAAAAAAGTGTTTTTTATTCATTTTTTTGTTGACAATGTTTGTAAATACGTTAAAATACATGTATGTTTGCCAAAAGGCAAACATAAACCGCCAGTAGGCGAAGATGACATTTCAGTTTGCATGTCGTAAGCCACCGAGTGGCAAGGACTTAGAGCCAGCCGGCCCAGTCAAATTAACCATTAGTCTTTCGTCTTGAGTTTTGAGTCTATTATGAATCATTCATCATCCATAGTCTTTGGTCTTGTGTCTTTAGTCTGCTGTCTGCAGTTTGTTATCTTTTGTCTTGAGTCTTGTGTCTGTTGTCTGTGGTCTGCCAACGGCACCTCTACATCTGTCGAGAGTCCTCTACAAATCAGCTACTTTTTATGCAAAACAAACCCAATGTCAAGGACGCTCAAATTAACGTAAACTCTTATATGAAAAGTAAATATGAAAAATTGGACACTTGGCTAAGGGGAAAAAACAAAGCCAATTCAAACCCAATCAAACCCAATCTCCGAAAAGCCAAAATGAATGTAAAGTCACTTATAACAAAGGATTACAGAAAAAAAGATGATTTTATAGTCCGAATAAACAAACCCAATTTCCAAAATGCCAAAAATGAACGTAAACTTATATATTATAGAGGATTATGAAAATGAATCCGCCTTCCGGCCCAAAAAAACAAACCCAAACAAACCCAATTTCACCTACCCCCAGGAGAGCCTGCCCTGCTTGCCCTCCGAAGCTTTAGCGAAGGGGGGAGCGCAGCCGAAGGGGGACTCGCAATGACATTTTTGGGAGCTTTCCTGCAAATAGTATCTGCCCGGCCTGAGAAAAACGTCGGCACTATGAACTCATTGGCAATAAAATCGTATAGATTTTGTTTAAATTATGTGCTATTATTGTAGAATTATTAGTTTTGGTGCTGTTTTGTATAACTTATGAATTGGAGGTTAAAATGCAGATTAGTAGCTTCGTTCAGAAAAAAAACCGTTCACGTTATATTGTGATTTCAACAGTCTTTCTACTGTTATTTATCAGCCCCTTAGCGGTCTTTGCGCAGGTTCCGGACAGCATTGCCACCCTGCGGCAGATGGGTAAAGCCTTTGCTTATATTGCCGAGAAGGCATCCCCTGCTGTAGTCTCGCTGAAGTCCGAAAGGACCGTCACACGGGAGTACCCATCAATGCAGGATATGCCGTTCGGCGAGCCGTTTTCCGACCCGTTCGAGTTTTTCTTCCGCCGTCGTTCTCCACGTCAGCGCCCACAACAACGCCAATACCAGGAGCCGCGAACAGCTCAGGGCTCCGGCTTTATAATCTCGGCCGATGGCTATATCCTGACAAATAATCACATGGTCGAGGGAGCTGAAAAAGTTGAGGTCGAGCTGACGGATGGCCGGCAGTTTACCGCCAAAATCATCGGAACAGACTCTGATTCCGATGTCGCCGTCGTAAAGATAGATGCCAGGGACCTGGCTTATCTCGAATTGGCTGACTCCGATACTCTCGAGGTCGGCGAATGGGTCCTTGCTATTGGCAATCCGCTCGGCCTGAGCCACACCGTTACGGCCGGCATCGTAAGCGCAAAAGGAAGAAGTGGTTTCGGCCTGGCTGAACTCGAAAGCTTCATTCAGACCGATGCCGCGATAAATTTTGGCAATTCAGGCGGCCCTCTGATAAATCTTGACGGAAAAGTAGTAGGTATTAACACCGCCATTGCCGGCTCTACCGGCAATATAGGAATCGGCTTTGCAATTCCCATAAATATGGCCAAACACGCATATGAACAGCTTGTTGAAAGTGGAACTGTTGAACGCGGATTTCTTGGTGTCGTCGTGATGGACCTGACTTCTGAAACGGCCCCGTTTTTTGGCTTAGAGAAAAATGCCAAAGGAGTTCTTATTCCTGAGGTTACTGAGGGTTCCGCTGCCGACAAGGCCGGGATAAAACACAATGACGTTGTGCTTGAGCTTAACGGCAAACCGGTAGAATCAAGAGACGCCTTTCGCAACCAAATAGCAATGTTCAAACCCGATAGTCAGATTCAATTAGTCGTATGGCGGGATGGAAAACGAAAACCTCTTACCGTTAAACTTGACAAGCGTCCACCGACGGAAGAGATTACCGGTGAATTATCGCCGGAGACTATCAATGAATTAGGTTTTACCGTAGAAGATATAACTGATGAGCTGGCAGGGCGTTACGGCTATAAAGGCCAGAGCGGAGTCGTTGTTAAAGAGGTTGAGAGCGGCTCACAGGCTGAGCAGAAAGGCATAGCACCAGGAGCGCTGATTAAAGAAGTCAATCAACAGAAAGTCGGGAATACAAGAGAATTTAACGACGCAATAAAAAAGGCCAGAAAAGAAGGTGGCGCTCTGCTGTTGGTTAAGTGGGGGCGCTACACAATTTTTGTCCCTTTAAAACTGTCCGAAAAATAGAAAAATACACAAGTTCTTTATTATTAACCACTTAGCCCCGCCCCAAGCGGGGCTTTTTATTTGTCATCGGGATATAAATCAAAAGATTTTCCTTGACGGGACAGTAGCTGATTTGTTATAAATAAAATCGGCGAATTCTATGCCTGTAGAGGCGGATTTTTATAGTTTTTTAGCCTTTCGGCAGGCGAAATTTCTATAATTTTGTGTGAAAAAGGAAGGAGGTAGTCTCAAGTTGTAAAAAAATCTTCGATTTTCAATTTACGATTTTTCATTTCTCAATATTCAATCGTCAATTGGCAATCGAAGTTCGACAATGCTCGCATGTGGTTATCGAAAAGAACAGGTGCTTCGGTGTGTGGCCGGAGCGAAATTTCCTATCAGTTTTCAGTTAAAATTAGGAGGAAAAAAAATGAAAAATCTAATGTTGGTATTCGTAGTCGCATTTGCATTTAGCTCGATGGCTATGGCTTCTGACATAGCGTTCTACGTCGGGGCACCTAACGTCGATGGCTGGTATGATGTTGCTACGCAGACCGCCGATGTTGAGACGATAATTGCCGAAACCGGAGGTCTGTTCAAGGATATCCAGCAGTTCGATGACGACCAGTTTGATGAATTTGGTGCATGGGTAGACGAGAATACGAATGATGGTGAAATGGACATTATCTGGCTTAACGGATGCATTCCGAGTGTCCTCTATCAATTCCCAAACGTTAATCCGGATGGCTCTCGTGCTGAAGAGTGGCTCGATGGCGGAAACATGATTATAAATGTCGGCGACTGGTTCGCATACTGCTCGTATGAAGGTGGATCTCGACAAGCTGATAACGGCCCAAGTGGTGCCGCGAACATCCTTGACCTTTCTTCCGGTATTATAGTATCCGCTGATAATACTTCGCTGACGGTGACACCGACAGGTAGGGAATATCTACCCAGTCTCAATGACCCCGCCATAACCTATAGACCCATTGCTCTCAGTGCTGTTGTAGACCCCTGGGAAGTTGCTGCGATATTCGCATCTTCGGGTGGCACAGATGACCCAGGCGCAGAAGCACAGGCTGATCCTGTTGTTATTCACAACACAGAGACTGGCGGTTACGTCGCTTTTATAAACCAGTCTGCAGGTAGTGGCCCTCCTGGCTGGATAGACGACAGAGGTTTAACCTGTGCTGAGTTCATCGGCAACTGGGTAAACAGTGTGATAGGATTAGGCGACCAACCGCTCGCCCGGCGCCCGGATCCGAAAGAAGGCGCCCTACATGAGGATACCTGGATTAATCTTTCGTGGCGACCGGGAGATTTTGCGGTCTCGCACGATGTGTATTTGGGTGATAATTTCGATGATGTGGATGCCGGTGCCGCCGAGACATTCCAGGGCAACCAAGGCTCTACGTTTTTTGTTGCCGGCTTTCCCGGATTCCCTTATCCGGATGGCCTTGTTCCAGGCACGACCTACTACTGGCGAATCGATGAGGTCAATGGCACCGAGCCGAACAGCCCGTGGAAAGGCCCTGTCTGGAGCTTTAGTATTCCTCCCAAGACAGCATACTTTCCAGACCCGGCTGATGCTGCCGAGCAGGTAGACCCGGATGCAAACCTTAGCTGGACAGGAGGTTTCGGTGCGAAATTGCACACCGTATATTTCGGCGAGAATTTTGACGATGTCAGCAGTGCCGCCGGAGGTCTTCCTCAAGGAGTTGCAACCTATGACCCCGGCACACTTGATTTGGCTCAAACTTACTACTGGCGGATCGATGAATTTGATGTCATCGGCACTTATAAAGGCGATGTCTGGAGCTTTACTACTGAGGGCGCCGTCGGGAGCCCGGACCCGTCTAATGGCGCTGTGGATGTAAAGCAGACACAGATTATTACCTGGTCGCCGAGTGTCTTTGCTGCTTCGCATGAGGTCTATTTCGGAACAGATGGAGATGCCGTGAAAAATGCCGTCACAGGTTCACCAGAATACAAAGGCACCAGGGACCTTGGTTCTGAGAGCTATGACCCCGGAAAACTTGAGTGGGATACTGCTTACTACTGGCGGATTGATGAGGTCAATAACACCAACCCAGACAGTCCATGGACAGGCATCCTCTGGAGCTTTACGACAGCTAACTTCCTTGTCGTGGACG
>DATKYR010000116.1:0-26593 GCA_035528395.1 Sedimentisphaerales bacterium | reverse complement strand
TTACAGATGAAGTGATTATGCAGTATATAGAGCTTCAGGGCAAAGAGCCTGAGGACGGAGATTTCCGTATAGATGGCGGACTTTAGTGGGCTTACAGCCCAGCCATAAAGCTACCGCCTTCAGGCGGTAGTAGTTTACTTTCTAACGGGGGTAAATCCTCTCCGCTTGCTCATGATGGTACTCTGTTCTTTTGTTAAAAAAAAACAAGTTTTCAAGAAGCGCTAACCAGTAAGAAAGGCCAGCCCCGAAAGACTGGCCTTTTTTGTTTAAGGGCTATTCTCTCAGTAGTCTCTGTAGTTTCTGAGCCAGACCGGCCAGTCGCCCGGCATGACACCGCCGGCTTTCGTCCACGGACCGCTTGTGACATATGCACGATGCCATTTCAAGGTCCACAACTCTTTGAGCCCGGTATTTCTGATGGACCAGTCCATAAAGAGTATGTTAACAAAACCGTTGTGCCGGTCGATGCAGAAATGATTCATTTCCCCGGAAGTGCCCTGGTCGCCTATCCCGAACCCGTCCATAACCGGCATCGGCTCGTCGGTGTGGCGAGGCCAGGCATCATACCATGTGGAATCGCCGAACACCGGTATTTTATTTGTACTAACCGGTCTGCCTTCGGTCTTCCTGGTATCAGGTATTATAGTTGTATTGTTCTGGACATTCCTCCAGAACCATTCCACCAAACGAGCGCCACGGTCTTGAGTCACGGAGTTTGTCCAGGAATTGATGCCATAGCTGAAAACGTAATCGTCGAGATAGGCGGCCTTGTAGGTGCCCCAATCGGAAGCGTTTTGCATGAGTCTTGTGGCCGTCGGGCACAGGAGCATCTTCGCATCATCCTTGTAGTACGACTGCAGCGCAGTCATCCACAGCCCCCCACTCACGTCCCTGTTATTGAAGTAGCCGTCATGGTCATCTGTATATAACTTGAACATAAGGCCCCATTGTTTCAGCCTCGCCTGGCATGAAACCGATTGTGCCTGTTTCTTCACGCGACCCAGTGCGGGCATCAATATCGCCATCAATAGCGCAATAATAGCGATCACCACCAAAAGTTCTATCAAGGTAAACCCTCTTCGGTTTCTCATGATACTCCCATTTCTGTTAAAAAATAAGTTTTTCGGAAAGCACCAACCAGCAAGAAAAGCCAGCCCCGAAGCACCGGCCTTTTTTCCCGTACAACAGTCGATTTCTCGATTAGGGGGGGCTATCAAACTCTTTAAATTTTGCCATCCAGCCGCTTCCATAGCTCCAGTCCACAGGATTAGTGATTGCGTAGTGTGTTTTGTACTGCCGATGCCACTTCAGCAGCCACAACTGCTTAAGCCCCACCTTCTTAACTGTGAAATCCAAAAAAACGCAGTTTGTATACCCCTCGTGGCGGTTGATGCAAAAACGCCCCATACTACTGGATGTATTAAAAGGCTCATCTTCATATTCACGAGGTGTGTCGGTTTCCCGCGGCCAGGCATCAATCCAATCACTATCCAAAAGCAAAGGTACACGATTTGCGCCTTTAACATTATCCTTCTTCCAGTAGATATCATCGTCCGGACTTGGACTACTCAAAACGAAGCCATTTATCCCATAGCTGCCGTAATGACCTCCTCTAACCCACTGGTCATCGTCACCGCCAGGCCGAATGCCCCAGCCAACAAACGGGCACCTGGCATTCGTACGCCGGCCATTCTCATCGTACTGGGATTTTGATTTCGGGGCCGTTGGGCAGCAGCGCAGGTCAGCGTCCCTGTAGTACGGCTCCCACGCCGATGCCCAATGGGTACGATGTGTTTTTGTCGCACCAGGTGATGGAGGCCAATTACCGTATTGGAAATAGCCGTCGTTATCGTTCGTGTACATTGCAGCGGCAGAGCCCATCTGTTTCAGGTTGGACTGGCACATAACGGTCTTTGCCTGTTTTTTTACCTTTGTCAGTGCAGGCATCAATATCGCCATCAACAACGCAATAATGGCTATCACTACCAAAAGTTCTATCAAGGTAAACCCTCTTTGGCTCCTCATGATAATAATCCTTCTGCCTGCTGTGAAAAAAATAAGCTTTTCAAAAATCATAACTGCTGCTCTGGCATTCTACCATATAATCGGCCGCGATTCAAGCGATAGATGGGCATTATTTCTGCTGCAATAGTTATTATTTCGTTTTCTTTTGCAGCATCCTGGCCAGCAGTTTTATTAATTCTTCGGAGTTTACTTGTTGTTCATGGCCATCAACGAACGTTACCTCATACTTACCATCGGCAAGCCTGCGCTGCATCAGCACTGCACCGCTGTCCTTTGGGTTGAGCCAGTCGCCGTACCATACGACGTCTTCGCCCCGCTGAAGCAAATGCTCGTATTTTGACCTGATGGTTGATATGTCGCTTGTATCAGCAGCCCCCAAATATTTTATCAATAGCATGCTGTCCTGAAGTACATTTCCGCCTGTCGAGTCCCTGTCTCCAAGGAAGGTAGCACACAAAACTATTGTTATGATTATCGCTGCCGCCGCAGCAAGTTTATTTATTCTCAGGTCAATTATAATGTTGATGGTATCCATCCCTACCCTGTGGGGTGAAAGTCTGTGTGGGATTTGGCGTTTTATGTCCTCGCCAAGACCGTGGGGAACCGGTTCTGTCATCGCATCCGGTAATTTATTCAATAGCTCTTTTAGTTCTTCTTTTCCCATTGCGGCTTTCTTTTTACCTGGGAGCCCGTTTAAGTAACCTGCTTCCTCAAAGCAGTTAATGCTCTACTGAGCCTGCTTTTGAAGGTTCCTTCTCTAACGCCTGCTGCATCGGCGGATTCGGCGATAGTCAACTGCTGTATGTAATGTAAAACAACCGTTTGCCTCAATTTTATGGGCAGCCTTGCAACAGCATTTTTCAACTGCTCCAACTGTTCGTTACGCACAATTACATCGGACTGGTCATTAGTATTGTCAGGAACATCAAATCCTTCAAGGTCGGCCGTTTTCCTGCCCTTGTGCTTACGCCAGTAGAGTTTTGAAACATTGCCTGCAATACGATACAGCCAGCCATTTAGGGCTTTGCCGTCTCTCAACTGGCCAATATGGTGCCAGGCGTTGAAAAAGCTCTCCTGCGTCAGGTCTTCGCTGACCTGGCGGTCATGGCCGAGCCTTCTCATAAACAAATAAATCTGTTTGTAATATATGTCAACAAGCTCGGTAGCAGCGGCATGTTCACCGGCCCTTAATCGCCGAGCAAGCGAATCTCGCGTTTGCTCCGAGTTCTCCTTCAACTTGTTGAGTTCCCGCAGTTTATTTAAAGGATGCGCCGGATCAAAATCCTGTTCTGCTAAATTTGCCTTTTTTACCGTCATTTTTAACTCTTTTTTTACTTAAAAAAGCAGTGTACCTTAAATCTGCTTTTTCTGCAATAATATTGAGCCTTGTGTAAATTGTTAACCTGGAGGGTTATGCTATAATTGTCCTGGGTACATTTGCAGTGCATCGAATACTGTGTGAAAAGTGCAATTATGACGTCTTTGCCGGCTAATATCGGTTCGTTTAGTAAGCCTGTTCAGCAGTTGTGGGAGAATATGAATCCCTGTACTCTCTGTCCTCGCAGGTGCAAAGTCTATCGCAGCAAGGGTGAAACCGGCTTTTGTGGAATCGCTTGTTTGCCCATCGTCAGTTCTGTGGGGCCCCATTTCGGCGAGGAAAGTGTGCTTGTCGGCAGTGGGGGGTCGGGGACTATATTTTTTGCCGGCTGTAATTTAGGTTGCGTTTTCTGCCAGAACTTCGATATCAGCCATCACCGGCACGGCCGGGAAATTACGATTGAGCGGTTGGCTCAATCTATGCTCGAATTGCAAAGTTATGGGTGCAGCAATATTAATTTCGTTACTCCTACCCACATTATTCCGGCTATCACTGCTGCCATTGAATTGGCCAGGAAGGGCGGCCTGACGTTACCAACAGTTTATAATACAGGCGGTTATGATTCGGTTGAGACGCTCAAGCTGCTTGAAGGATTTGTGGATATTTATATGCCGGATATGAAGTATTCTGACTCTGAGGTTGCCGAGGAGCTTTCTGCTGCGCCGGATTATCCGGAGGTAAATTTCGCTGCTGTCAAAGAGATGCATCGTCAGGTGGGCGACCTTCAGGTGAAAAACGGCTTAGCTACACGCGGGCTTTTGGTCAGACATCTGGTTTTGCCGGAGGACTTAGCCGGCAGCTTTGAGGTTATAGACTTTTTAGCAGGGCAGATTAGCACTTCGACGACCATTAATGTTATGGACCAGTACCGACCCTGTTATAAAGCCGCCTCACATCCCAAAATAAACCGCAGGCCTACCTTCGAGGAAATCGAATCCCTCCGACAATATGCAATTGAAAAGGGCCTAAATGTACTTTTGTAATTCGTGACGGGTGGCACACTTAAACTTCGTTTGGGAGTGTTCTTACTGAAATTGCTGTTTCAATTGTTTTGCGTTTTTGATGGCGTGGGCGTGGGCATCGTTGTTGAAATATGCGTAGATGCTGTGAGCTTGGTTGGTTTGTTCTTTGAGCCATTTGGCCCAGTTATGCAATGCGGATTTCGAGTAGCTGCCGGAATATCTGCCGGTTGTGCCGTGGAAGCGAATGTAGATTATATCGGCTGTGACTATGCGGGGTGATTCTTTGCCGGGCATATCGTGGATGCAAAAGCCAACTTTCAATTTTTTGAGTAAGTCGAAGGTATCTTCCGAATACCAGCTTTCATGTCGGAATTCAAAGACGGCACTTCGCTTCTTTGGAAGGAGTTTTATAAAACTTCCGAGCAGGTCGAGGTCCTGGTGCAGACTTGGGGGGAGTTGATATAAAACAGGGCCGAGGTTTCTTTTCAAGATGTCGATTCTTTCGAAGAATCGCTGCAGCGGGTCCGAGGTATCCTTCAGTCTCTTGATATGGGTTATATATCGGTTGGCCTTTACGGCGTAGAGAAAGCCTTTGGGGGCGAGCTTGTGCCATCTTTGTAGAGACTGCTCCTTTGGCAGGTGGTAGAAGGTGTTGTTGATTTCGACGGTGTCGAAATGCTGTGCGTAGTGCTCGAACCATTTGTTCTTGGGCAGCTCAGCGGGATAGAACAGTTCCCTCCAATGGTCATAATACCATCCCGAGGTGCCTATTCGAATATCGCAGTCCGCTTTGCTCATAGAGGATATTTTAACATTTTGAATGGTTTTGAAAATGGTTATAATTTGTTATAGTCGGCATATAAAAGGATGGAAAAGTATGGATTTTGGTCCGCAACAAATCGGTAAGTGGTTAATAGCGGCAGGGGGGATTATAGTACTGCTTGGTGTGCTTGTGATGGTACTTGGGCGAGTCGGTTTGTTTAAGCTGCCCGGCGATTTGCAATTCGGCTCTAAAAACTGGCGGATTTATTTTCCGATAGCAAGCTGCATAATAATCTCGATTGTCCTGACAATTATCCTGTGGCTTATCAGTTATTTCCGTCGTTGAAGTGGAGTATTATAGTGCCGCCGGGTGTACTTTTAAGGTTGCTCGGGCGGCTCGACATTTTCCTGCTGTTCCTCGGTAGCTCCTTGTTGCTGGGCGATTATCTCCTGCAGCTGCTCGATGGTTACTTGTTGTTCTGCAATAGTCTTTTCCTGGTTCTCGATAACCAGCTCAAGCTCCTTAATGTCTTTTTGTAGTATCGCCACACTTTGGGCTTGCTCATTTAACTGAGCAGTCAGGTTTTTGATTTTTTCCTGAGCTTTTTCTGTTTCGGCCATTGCAATGTCTCTCTCTCCGACAAGCGGCTCGGCCTGCTCTTGAAGCTCATTGTGGGTTTCCTTAGCTGCTTCCAGCTCCTCCTTTAGATAGGCTATTTCGCTTTTGGCCCTGGTTAAGTCAGCCATGACTTTGGCCAGCGACGTTCTGGTCTCCGCAGCTTCTGCGAGTGCTTTTTTCTTCTCCTGCTCATCCTTACAACCCATAAGAACCAGCGAACAAGCCAACACAGTCAGAAATCTAACCAGCCGCGACGAGCCAGCGGCTCGGCAGGGTGTCAGTATCCTTCTCGTCATATCTTATTCCTTTCTCTTTCCTGAAAATGATTATTCAAAAATCTTACTCCATTTTCTTTCCCATCTGCCTTCCCAGCCCCGCACGTGATATACATAGCTGATTATTAAAGGCAAAACGGAGGTGGCCTCTGCATAAACCATCTGTTCGTAAACAGTGTCGACCTTGCCCCATGAGGACGCTTCCTTCAGAGTAGAACTTGAACAGGCTCCATCTCTGACGTCAGCGACTGAAATCTGCACAGCGTATTTGTGCATGTTTGAAGGTTTTCCCAGGATTTCGGCACAGACGACAGTATCCTGTGCGAAATTCTTTGGCACCCCGCCTCCAATCATAAATAGCCCTGAAACAGGGGATTTTATTTTAATCTCCGTCAGCTCCCTAAAGTCCTTTACCGAATCAATAGAAATATGGCTTTGGTCGTTTTCGGTCTGATGCATTACCAAGCCGAAACCCGCACTCGAATCTGAAAAAGCCGGGCAAAAAATTGGTACATCATTTTCATATGCTGCCTGCACTAAAGAATCCGGTTTTTCTGCATTATTAATGAGATACTTTCCCATCTCTTCGATAAATTCCCTTGAAGAATAAGGTCCTGGAGTGAGTGAATCGGCTATTTCCTTTATAGTGTTGTCGCAAACCTGCAACTGCTCTTCATCAATGAAAGTGTCATAGATTCTGTCGATATAGAGCCCTCTTAACTTTCTGTCATCAACAAATGGGCTGCCTTTATAATGTTTAAAACCTAAGGCCTCGAAAAAATCCATATCAACGATGGAAGCCCCTGTAGCCACTATCACATCAACCATATTGTGCCTGACCATATCGGTATAAATCTGCTTGCACCCTGCGGCGATGGTACTGCCTGCTATACATAAAATAATTGTGCATTCGTCATCTTTTATCATTTGATTAAGAATATCCGCTGCTCTTGCTGTGTCTCTTGCTGTAAAAGACATATCTTTCATAGCTTCGATTATTTCTGTCGAATCAAAAGATTTTATATCGATATGCTTTACAGGGTTTTTTAGGAAATCGTTTTTTTCCATTTCAGCCTCCGAATTTGTAGCTCAGCAATTTATAGATGAGCTTTGCGGCCATAAAGTCAGGAGCTTTATTTCTGTCATCCGGACACAGCTCCACAACGTCAAAACCCACGACATTTTTTTTATTGGAAACTGCTTTTAGTAACGCCAAGACATCATACCACAGCAATCCCCCCGGCTCAGGTGTGCCGGTGGAAGGCATTATAGACGGGTCAAAGACATCCAGGTCTATCGTTATATAAACATTATCTGAAAGTATGGAGACGACCTTTTTAATCCAATCCGTGTTGTTATAGATGTCTTCTGCAAAAAACGTGCGGGTCTTGTCCATAGATTCTTTTTCGGGGGAATCCATACTTCTGATACCTACCTGAACGATTAGGCAGGACTCTTTAATTCTGGCCATAACACAGGCGTGGTTATATATTGAACCGTTATATTCTTCTCTTAAATCCGCGTGAGCATCTAATTGTAAAACAGTAAGATTCGCGTAGTGTTCTGCATGAGCCTTGATAGAACCAATACTGACCGAGTGTTCTCCGCCTATAACGACTATAAATTTGTTTTTTTCGAGATAATACTGAACGGTTCCATTGACCGCATTAATCATCTCTTTGGTGGTAATCTCTCTGGTTATGGTATCTTCTGTATATATACCTTTTCTATAAACTTCTGAATCGGTCTCTATATCATATAGCTCCATATTAGCCGATGCTTCTATTATTGCCGTAGGGCCTTTGTCAGCACCTTTGATCCATGTGCTTGTTCCATCGTAGGCAACAGGAATGATGACTATCCCGGCATTTTCGGGGTCAGCATATTCTTCGGGCAAGTACCCGAAATTGATTACTTCTTTCATGACATATAAATCCCATCAACATATTCAATCAAACAAAAACATTGCTATCGCTACCGTCGTTGTCCACAGACCCTCCCGGCCTTTGGCGGTTTGTGTGAGATTGGTGGTTTTAATAAACAATCCGCTTGATTTATAAGCCTGCTCCTTTTCCGACCAGGCTTTGTCAGGGTCAAGTTCCATCCCCAACGTTGTCCCTAACATACCAGCTGCCAAATCTTCAGCCATATCTCCCGCCTGCTGGCTATTCATGCCGTGGCCGTGTACCTCGCTCAGATATCCCCATTGGGTGTTGTCTTTAGGAATGGCAACTCCTATTGAGGAGGCAACCAGCCTTCCATGTTCACTCGTGTCGGCTCTGGCTATGACACAATAGCATATTTGGCCCGGAATCAGTTTTTTCAGCCCATTTTCCCGGCTGATAATTTTGCATTTCGGCGGCAAAATCGACGAGACCTGTACCAGGTTTTGTTGAGCTACACCTGCCGTTTGCAGTGCCTGTTCGAAAGATTTCAGTTGATACTTATGCCGGCCAACTCCTTTAGTTAAAAACACTCTGGTGGGAACAAGGTTATCCATTTGGCGCTCCTGTATCTTAATTTCATTTCTTCGGTAAATCTGACCGATGGACTATTACGGTCTTAAGTCCTGTTTGCACCAGGGACAGTAGTTCCAAAAATCGGAATCTATGGACCAATCGCACCGACCGCAGATTTCGGGGAAAGGCCGAGTCTGCCAAGGTTTTTGCACTTTGCGATGACACCATGGACAATAACGCATAAAACGCATAAGTTTGCCATTGCAGTGTTCGCATCGGGCGTGATAACGAGCCCCGGTTGAGTTAATAGAAATTGGCGAATCGAATCCTGGTCCATAGCACCATGGGCAAAATTTCCATTCCGGAAAGACCCCTTTATGGCAGTGTGGACAAATATGGCTGAATTGGCTGCGGGTATCAAAGCGATTTTTTTTACTTCCACACCATGGACAAATCTGCATTCTTTCGGCTATTGGTTCATCACACTCGACACATCTGAATATAACGGGGAAAATCCTGCCGTATCGCCTAAGGAAAACCTCGCGTCGAACTTTACGCCAGTCATTTTCTTTTTTCTCTACCGTTCTTATAATTTCCTGGTAGGTTTCAGGTATTGACTCATGCATGGCCATGAGCATTTTTCCGGCATTTGTAAAGCGTTTTTGTGGGTGAACCGACAGGGATTTTCTAATAAATTTTACAAATGCCAAATTGGTTCTTTCCCTTAGACGCTGATAACCGCGGGGTGGCCAGTCGAAGGGCCAACGGGGCAATATTCCTGTAATATATTCATAGAGGATCAGGCCGACGGCAAAACAGTCGCTACGATAGGTAGGATAGCCATAAGCCTGTTCGGGAGCGACATATCCGGGGGTACCAAAATCGTCAACCGTTTTCATGCGTCCTTTTATCTTCAGGGATATTCCAAAATCTCCAAGTTTGGCCCGCTTGTCCGGAAATAGAAATATGTTGCTTGGGGTAACATCACAGTGCACTATTCGATTTTGGTGCGCGTAGGCCAGACCTTCGAGTACTTGAGCAATAATTGACATAATTCTTCTGACAGACATCGGCCTGGAACAATCGGCTAAAGTACCTGCGGATAATTCTGTAGCAAGTACTGCGTGACCGTCAATAATGTCAGCATTTTTAACTGAGAGTATATTGGGATGACGCAACTTGGAAACTGCACGGACTTCGCGTAATAAAGTCTCATTATCACGCCTGCCAGTTATATCTGCCAGAGGTATTTTTAAGGCGACCCAGATATCTTCTACGCGGTCTCTTGCCTCCCAGATTTCACAGATTCCACCTGTACCGAGACACTTTTTCAGTCGGTATTTACCAAGGCGGTTGCCTCTTTTAAGATGCAGCTCGGAGCTATCTGAATTTAATGTTCTACTTGTATTCATCCAGCCGATTATTTCTTTCCAAACTACGGTTTAATCGTGCTGAATAAAAATAGTATTTTTTTTTGCAAAAGTCAAATTTTTTCTTGAACATTTGGTCAGTTTTGACTAAATAGTCAAAATTGTGGTGACCAAAGCAAAAAAAACCAAAAAAAACAGGTCGCAGGAAAGGGCCGGAAGAACCCGGAAGAAGCTGAAAAAAGCAGCTCTGGATGTTTTTAGCGAAAAGAGCATCGACGCTGCAACGGTCGAAGAAATTACCGAAAAGGCCAACGTCGGCAAAGGAACTCTTTACCAGCACTTTGAGGATAAAGAAGAAATTGTCGTTACACTGGTAGATGAAGCGGTCGAACATCTGATAGAACGTATCCGGTCATATGAAAGTCCACCTGAGACCCTGGAAGATATGTTAGAGCATTTGTTGAATGCCCACTATGAGTTTTCGGTTTGTGCAAAAGAGGAATTTATGTTGCTCTTCCAGGGAAAGTTATTACTAAGGCTCGAGTCCGACACCCTTGACGAGCTTGAGGAACCATATTTACGGTATTTAGGAGAGATCGAGAATCAGGTTTCATCTTACCTTTCCCCGAGGATAGAGCCTTTGAAAATTCGGCGGCTGGCCTGTGCAGTAGCGGGGTTTGTTTTTGGTTTTTTCTCATTCGCTATGATTGGCATGACTTCCGATGGAATCGAAACAAGTGTTAATCCACTTAGGCGAGTTTTTGTAAGGAGCTTATGTACATTTCTTGGACGCTGAAGCAAGCTTATAGAAGCTTTCTTTGGGGTTGCACGTTTTTGTAGAAATAAGAACGACTTTTAATTTTGGAATTCGTATGACAAAGAAAAAAGGCAATGACGGCATGCTAACTGCTGCAGAAATAAGAAAATTCAAGGCCTTATTGCTGGAGAAGTTAAAGGAAATATTAGATAACGTGGTTTTTATGGAAGAAGAGACGCTTCGAAGGCCCAGAACCGACTTATCAAATATGCCAATTCATATGGCTGACGTGGGAACGGATAACTATGAGATGGAAAATATTTTAGGACTAATGGATAGTGAAAGAAAGCTTCTTGCCGAAATTGAAGATGCGCTTGCTCGCATCGAGAACGGCACATACGGAATTTGTGAAGGCAACAATGAGCCGATTCCAAGGGAGCGGCTAAGGGCAATTCCATGGGCTCGATATTGTGTTACTTGTGCCAGTTTGTTTGAGAAAGGTATTTCTGTCAGAGAAGATTTTTTTGAAGAAACAGATTATGGCGACGAGATTGTAGAGGACTAATATGATGATTCCGACAATTATACCGGCGAGTAAAACAACGACGAACCATGAAAAGATGTTACGAAAAGCGAAGAACCATTGTTTTTTTATTGGGTTAAACGATAGTGGTGCGGAATTATGTAAAGCTAATACTGTCTATGGTATTGCGGCTATTCATTATGTTCAAAATCAACTTGATATAACTCCAAATGCCACTTTTATTTCCACCCCGGACATGACCATCACCAGAAATGTGAGTCGGTGGGGGAGCGGATTTGGCTATGGAGGAAAGATAAGCTGGGGAGGGGGAGACGATGACCTTATCATTCTCGATGTGAAACCCAATGCATGTGGAATGCTGGTAGGAGGCCTGGAAGAGCTGCCCGATATTGAGAGTTTAATTAAAAGAGTACATGAATTGGAGAAAAGCACAGTAGAGATAGACGGAGTTAAGGTGATTTGGGACTTTTACAAAAGCAATCATTTTATAGATTTGTTTCGAGTAAAACCTGTTGTAAAACTGGACAAAATTCTACCTCCGTATGCTTTTGTCATGCACGGAGCCGCCGACGAGTTAAGGGGGGATAATGAATCAGGCTTTGGAATATATTATGATAAAAGTAAACAACTGCGTGAGATGACAGAAGACATTAACACACCTTTTGGGGAGTTTCATATTCTTAAAGGTAGTAATGCTAAAAAGTATTTTGAACAGTATCTCCGTGCAGAGAATCACTCAAAGCAAAAAAGGAAAATAGCCGCAGAATTCTTGTTTGGAAAATTCATAGAAATTTCTAATGAGACTCATCAGGGGCTTATAAATATGAATGAAATAGCGTTGGGTTGTCATTATTTAAGTAATCAGGCTACTCTTTTCCCGCTTACTTTGAGAGCAGATTTACCCGCGTACCTGGTTAAAGGTAATCCCAATCTTAGCCCTGAAAGTATAGAATTGTTAGGTTTTGAAAAAAGAGCGAAAAATCTTGGCCTTTATGAGAGGCTCTTGAATGCCGACATTATCCCACATGGTGGAGGATATGTTTTGCCGGATATTTTAACCGTAAATAAAGTAACGCAAGTTGATGGAAAGAGATACTTTGAAGTTGAGATGCAGAATGATAGGGGCAAAAAAATTATACGTGAAGTGCGGGAGTTGCCTTTTGAATACAGGGGGCGAAAAGTCGTGTTGCGTACTTTGGAAATTGGGTCGATAGAGATTGTTGCCAAGTTGACCCCGGAATATGTTCTAAAAATATAATAAGGAAGTGAATGATTGAAAGCCTGCAGGATTTATTCGCTCTGCAATGACAAATTTTTACGCTTTTAAATTTTGCAGTTGAAAGGACATTTTAAGTAAATAAAATTCCTAAAAAAAGCGGGATTGATGGTTACGAACCCGCTTATCAACAATCACTTTTTAATTTCACGGAGGTTTTAAAATGGCAAAAAGGAAAGCCACAAAGAAAAAGGCGACCAAGAAGAAACCAGCAAAGAAGAAAAAGTAAAAATGTGATAATTTAAGATTATCATAAAGCCATCAGTGTCAGCACATTGATGGCTTTTTTATTTTTCGGATTAAGCTGTATACCATTTTCGAGCATCCTGACAGTTATTCTGTGGCTTGTTAATTATTTCCATCGTTGAAATTTGGATTGTTCGTTATGCCATAGAGAGAAATTATCATTTCGATTTTATTCATGCCGGGATATAATCAACCCCGTTAGAAATTTGGTGAGCAAATCCAAACCGATAAAAAAGGACAATTTCTAACAGGGTAAACCTTATGAAAAACGCTATTCTGAGCGAGCTTTTTGATGAAATGGCCGATGTAATGGAGATACTCGGCGAGGACCGTTTCCGCATCAACAGCTATCGAAAGGTCGGTCGGGTTATTGGTGATATGCCGACCGACGTCGAGACCCTGCTGGCATCAGGCCAATTAGCAAAGATACCCGGCATAGGAAAATCAAGTCTTGCCAAAATCGAAGAATTTGTGAAGACCGGCACGATAACCGCCCACCAGGAATTGCTTAAAAAAATTCCGCCAACGCTATTGGAATTGCTCACTGTGCCGGGCATGGGGCCGAAAGGCGTCAAGGCGGTTTACGAAAAACTAAATGTAACAAGCATCGCTCAACTTAAAGGTGCAATTAAGAACGGCTCTCTTGCTACACTGCCCGGCTTTGGTGATAAGAAGGCTGCTGTAATCACAAGGGGGATCGAGTTTCTCGAAAAGTCCACAGGCCGAATACGTCTCGACCAGGCCTTAGAGGCGGCGGAGATGGTTACTTATTTACTCCGGGAGCTGTCGGGTACTCAAAGAATCCAGGCCGCCAGCTCGCTGCGACGTCGAGCGGAGACCATCGGGGATGTTGATATACTCGTCGCTTCCGGTAAGAGTAAGAAGGCCTCTGAGCGGATTGTAGAGGGATTTACCAGTGCAGGATTCGTTGAGGAGGTCCTTGCAGCAGGGCCGACAAAAGGCTCAGCGATTATCCAAACCGAGACCACTCCTGTTCAAGTTGACGTGCGTGTGGTGCCTAAGGAGAGTTTCGGCGCTGCAGCACAATACTTCGCCGGCTCAAAAGAGCATAACGTGCGGTTAAGAGAAATCGCCATAAAGGCTAAGCTGAAGCTTAATGAATACGGTTTGTTCAAGGCAGATAAGATGATTGCGGGGCCGGTCGAAGAAGAAATTTATCAGAAGCTCGGGCTCGATTATATTGAGCCGCTGCTGCGCGAGGACCGAGGTGAGGTTGAGGCGGCAAAAACTAATTCTCTGCCTGAATTGATTGAGATTGGTGATATCAAAGGCGACTTCCATGTTCATACAATCGCATCCGACGGCGATTGCGATATATCTGAAATTGCCCGGGCTGCGAAAGAGATTGGTTATAAATATATTTGTATTACGGACCACTCGCGGTCGTCGGCGATTGCCAACGGGCTGTCGGCCGAACGATTGGCTCAGCAAATTAAGGAAATCCGCAAGCTCAACGAAAAGCTACAAGGCATAACCATCTTAGCGGGAACAGAGGTTGATATCCTTGCCAATGGGTCATTGGATTTTGATGATAAATTGCTCGCTGAGCTGGATTTTGTAATAGCTTCGATTCATTCGGGCATGGCCAGTCCGCGAGAGAAGGTAACAACCCGGACGTTGAAGGCGATGGATAATACTTATGTCAATTGTATCGGTCATCCGACGGGCAGGCTCATCGGCCAGCGAGAGGCGATGGACCTTGACATTGCCGCTGTCATCAAGCATGCTTCTCAGACAAACACTGCATTAGAGGTTAATGCGAATCCGTGGCGTCTGGATTTAAAGGACATCCATTGCAGGATGGCAATCGAGTCCGGGGTCAAGCTGGTAATAGGGACCGATGCGCACAGCGTTGCCGGTTTAGGCCTGATGGGCTTTGGGGTGGCAACCGTTGCACGGGGCTGGGCGACGAAAGACAATGTGCTCAATACCCTTTCAGCTGCTAAAATAAAAAGCTGGGTCAAAAGCAAAAGACCGTAAGAAGTGAAAATCACAAAGCACGGAGCACGAATTGGTAACAGGTAAGTGGTGAATAGCGAGTGGTGAGTATTCAACTCACTAATTAACCACTCACCAATTAGCCATTGTGGTTATGTCGTCCAAATCTGCCAAAATTCTGTTAACTGGTTTGCCAGGATGCGGTAAAACTACTGCCGTGATGAAGATTATAGATACTCTTGGTTGTGAAAAAGTTGCGGGTTTTTATACAGAGGAGATACGCCGGGGTGATACGCGTAAAGGATTTCGCTGGAAGCGCCTCGATGGTGCCGCTGGGATACTTGCTCACATTGACATTAAGGGGCGTTATAAGGTGGGCAAATATGGTGTGGATGTTGCGGGCTTTGAGGAAGCTGTTGTGCCGGTTCTGGATGACGAGCGAACGGAGGCTGAGTTATTTGTTATTGATGAGATTGGGAAGATGGAATGCTTCTCGGAGAAGTTTGTCGCTGCGGTGCGCCGACTCTTTGCATCCGAGAAGCCGGTATTAGCCACCGTGGCGCAGAAAGGGGCCGGCCTTATTTCTGAGGTGAAGAAATACCCCAATACCAAAGTATTTAATCTGACTCGTTCTGATCGTGATAAAACTGTAGCTGAAATCTCAAGAATGCTGTCTTTTTTGAGAGAGCCTTCGTGATAGACGGTAAAGAGGCCAATTAAAGTGACGCTGGAGCAGAAACTATTTCAAGCCGGCGGGGAATAATATGGAGACGGTTTTTATCGATGGCAGCACAGGCGAGGGGGGAGGGCAGATACTGCGAACGAGCCTGACGTTGGCCTGTGTAGCCGGCAAGAGTCTGCATATCGAAAATATCCGTGCCGCCCGCCGGAATCCCGGTCTGGCCAGGCAGCATTTAAGCTGTGTTCAGGCCGCCTGTCAAATCAGCAACGGCCAATGCCGGGGGGCTGCCTTAGGGTCTGGGGTATTGGATTTTCAGCCGGGACCTGTCCAGGGGGGCAATTTTTCTTTTGATATTGGCTCGGCAGGCTCTGCATCTTTGGTTATTCAGACCGTCTTGCCCGCTTTGTTTTTAGCCGATGGGCCTTCGACGGTTATCGTTACCGGTGGGACGCATAATCCGATGGCCCCGCCGTTTGATTTTCTTCGCGAGACGTTCCTGCCCGCTATCGCTAATGCCGGTTTTGAGGGTGATTGCAAATTGATAAAGCACGGCTTTTATCCGGCTGGAGGCGGGAAGATAACTTTTGATGTTAAGCCGTGGGAAAAAGGCAAGGGGCGAATAATCGATCTTTGCGGGCTGAGCGGCCCCGCCGAAGGCGGGTTTGATATAGTCCAGGGCTTCGCCCTGGCACAAATTTATGCCCGGATATATATTGCTAAGCTGCCTTCTCATATCGCGCAGCGACAGCAGAAACTATTGCTTCAGAGCGGACTGAATATTCAGGACGTTGAGCATATCGAGGTAACGGATTCTGATGGGCCGGGCAATTGTGTGATGATTCGGCTTTGCATTGGCGGAAGAACAACGGTTTTCACGGCATTTGGGATGCGAGGTAAGCCGTCTCAGGAGGTGGTTGGCGAGGTCGTCAAGCTGGCTAAGGATTTCCTGGCGAGCGGTGCTGCCGTTGACCGTTTCCTGGCCGACCAGCTTTTAATTTATATGGCGATGAGTTCCCATTTTGTGAAAGACAACAAAATGGGGGCCCGCTCAAAGACCGGCTGCTATACGACCAATGAGCTATCCAGTCACCTTCAGACAAATTTGGAGATAATAAAGAAATTTTTGCCGGTTGATTTCGTTGCGGAAGAGCAAAAGAAGGTCTATAAAATTTCCTGCCAATCCCATTAGAGATATAAAGGAAAAGGCCTCTTATGGGGAAAGCCTGCCTTACAACCACGTTGCTTATTAGTCGAATAGGTAGTAACGAGGATCGAGAATCGATTCACTCTTTCGCCTCGTACTTGGATTCGTTATTGTACCCTACATCGCCACCAGCGGCCTTGAGAAGCTCTATAATGTCCGTGTAGCCTCCGGCACGTGCGTAATCACGTGGAGTTCTTCCTCCTTTGGTTTTTGCATTGACATCGGCCCCACTGGCAATTAGAACTTTGATTACCTCTATGCATCCATCCCTGGCTGCGGAGTGCAATGGCGTCCAGTTGGAAGTACTCTTTGCGTTGACATCTGCACCTTTAGCAATCAGCACTTCCGCAACGCGTTTTCCTCCGTTTGCAGCTGCAATGTGCAGGGGTGTACGGCCGCGATTGTCCTTTGCATTGACGTCAACCCCTTTGTCCACAAGTAGTTCCGCTACATCCTTTCTGCCGAATAATGCCGCCTCATGAAGAAGCGTATGGCCATAATCTTTCTTTGCATTGACGTTGGCACCGTTTTGAATAAGCAATTCAGCCATTTCTTTATGGCTGGCCTGCGTCGCGGACCAAAGTTGTTCTGTATTGACATCGACGCCATTGGTTATTAGTAGTTTTGCCACGTCCGTGTGGCCTGCTTGGGCTGCAGCGTCAAGTTGGCTGGTATCGACTTCAGCACCGTTAGCAATAAGCAGATCGACAAGATTCTTGTGACCCTCTCGGGCCGCCGTGTAAAGCGGAGTGGAGCCGGCACGATAGTGGTCACCACTCCAGCCTCGTTGTCTCGCTACGAAATCATTTGTGGTCTTTATATCAACATTTGCCCCTCTGGCAATAAGGAATTCTGCAATATCTATGTGGCCATTAAGGGCGATGTAGTGCATCGGCGTCCAACCGGATGTTGTCTTCGAATTGATATCATCGCCTCTGGCAATCAGCAGTTCAATAATACCTTTATGACCTTTCTCAGACGCTATATGCAATGGTTTCTGACCACGGGAGTCTTTTGCATTTATGTCGGTGCCATTTGTAATCAGAAGCTCCGCCAGATCTGTGTGGCCCCTAATGATCGCGCAATGTAGAGGGGTCCCGAACATGCATATCACGTTAAGATCGGCGCCATTTGTAATAAGAAGCTCAGCTACGTCTTTGTGACCTTGCCAAGATGCCCGGTGCAAAGGCGTGGCTTCATACCTCCTGGTCTTTGTGTTAACGCGGGCACCTTTGGCAATAAGAAGTTCGGCGATTTTTGTATAACCATTATCAGCGGCGCAGTACAATGGCGTGATTCCGTCCTCGTTTGTTGCGTTAATATTGGCTCCCCTATCGAGCAGAAACTCAACTAACTCTCTCTGGCCGCCACTTACTGCCGTGTGTAAAGGTGTATAAGCATCTCTGTCTTTTACATTGATATCAATGCCTCTTTCCAAAAAGCTCCTGACTTTTTCCAAATTTCCGACAAATGCAGAAAGGTGGATGGTGACCTTAACGCCAGCATCAATTAGAAGCTTGGCGATATCTTTATGGCCGTTCCGAATAGCAAAAGTTGCTGGCGTTCCGGAATTGCTCTTTGCGTTGACATTTGAGCCTTTAGCTATGAGAAATTCCACTACTTCCTTGTGGCCCTCATGGATTGCGAAGTGCAATGGCGTATAGTGGTACTGGGTCTTTGTATTAACATCGGCACCATTGGCAACAAGTATTATGGCCACGTGTTTATGGCCCTGTTCGGCTGCGTAGTGTAAAGGCGTACAATCGGCCTCGGGGATTAAACCTAAGTCACGCGTAGCTTTTGCATTGACATCGGCACCGTTATCAAGAAGAAGTTCGGCTACATTCTTGTGTCCGCGAGCTGCATAGTGCAGCGGCGTCAAGCCGCCACGGGTTTTTATACGCAGGAGATTCGTCAAAATAATATTCGCAAGGGTTTTAGCTGGAAGCGTCTCGATGGGGTCGATGGGACACTTGCTCATACTAACATCAAAGGGCCTTGGATAGTGGGTAAATATGGCGTAGATGTTGCGGGCTTTGAAAAATCGGTGGTGCCGATTTTGGATGTCGAGCAAACAGATGTCGAGTTATTTGTTATTGACGAGATTGGTAAGATGGAATGCTTCTCGGAAAAGTTTGTCACTGCGATACGCCGACTCTTTGCATCAGAGAAATCGGTATTAGCCACTGTGGCGCAGAAAGGCGCCGGCCTTATCTCTGAAGTAAAAAATTATTCCAACACGACACTATTTAATCTGACCAGTGTCAGTCGTGAAAAAGTAGTAGCTGAAATTTTGCAAACCCTCTCATTTCTAAAAGGAGCTTCGTGATGAATTACCAAGGTACTGGGCAAAACCCTGAGGAGAGTACTTTCAACACAGTACCGAGACCGGGACATTGCCACAGAACCCTGAATTTGACAGCAAAGGTTTGAGAATGGAAATTCTTTGCCCGGCTAAGTAATTGATACAAAGTTAACCGATATAAACAGGTTTATAGAATTTGCTGCCAGCCTCGTTAGAAATAAGTGCCGTCCGTCCACCGGTTTACAGAATAAGATATTGGGCACCTCTAACGCGGCCAGCCTATATGGGACCCGTTAATGCGAAATGATGGATATTAATGAAACAGCGAAGTTTAATGAGGTATTAAAGCCAAAGATTTAGTCTTCTTTGCGTTTGGTGCTTGGAAACATCTTCTTGGTAAAGACAATTCCATCTAACATGTCAGACCAGTTCGCTTCATCGTTAGCGTAGCCGAATGGGCGAGCTACTAATTTTTCTTCTAGCCAGGCTCCATCGGGGCCAAGGTGGCGAAAATCCAGGAAGGCATTGTCGAACCCTGCTCGCACGAAAAGGTCCTCCAGCGAGCCAGGTGCGGGCGGTTCCAGTTGCCCCGCTTTGTCCCAAAACCAACCCTTGTACTCTCCTTCCGCGGCAGTGAAGCCCACTGCGTACGTTTGCGTACCAAGCACCTTCCACACCTCATGGCCCATTTTGACTCCCCATTCTGGCGGAGGATTGCGCAAAAGATGGGACGAGGCGGCCCAGACAATGATCTTCCGCTTCGGGTATACGGTCCGGGCCAGCCAGACCAGGTTGCTGGCCATCTGTTGGGGGCGAAAATCATCTGGCGCATGCGATCGAAGCCCCCATATTGCGGTGAGCCAGGTACAACCAGCAGCGACACGACGCCAGAATTCCAATTCGGCCTGCGGCAGGGCGTCTGAGGGACGAGCGGTCTCGAGGGACTTGCACCACGCAGCCATTGCCTGATGCCACTGCTGTCGTTCCTGCGGGCCCGGGTCGTACCAATGATCCAGTTTGCTGAGTGTTTCCGCAATGGCGTCACGCTGCCCCGCAGCAGGTGCGGCGGGGCCAAGCTTGTCCCACAAAGCGTTGACGTCCTCGACCAGAAGGTCATGAAACGCCCAGTCAGAAAGCTGGCAGTCGAAGCCGCAAAGTTCGAGCGGTTGCTGGCTCTTCGCCACTCGTCCCCAGTAATCGATGAGCAGCCTGACCTGCTCACTACCTGACCAAATGCCTAAGACGCCGTGGCTGAAGGCCTTATGCGGCTCCATGCCACCTTGCAGAAGTTCCCAGGCCTTGCGGCAGGTATATAACCCGCTCTCGAAAGCAAGAACATCGAAGCCAAGTTCTTGGTGCAGGAACTTAATCAACCGCGTCTTAGCGTGGAACGTGGCCCCGTCGCCGTGCGACTGCTCGCCGAGCTGGACGATACGGACATCCCTTAGCACTTTTAATAGTGGCTCCAAGTCCGAGAAGTCTTCGTCGTTGGGGTCGATGCTCCGCAGAGGTATAGCATGTTGCTTAAGCCAAGCGATGCGGAAGTCATCCTTACGGGGCGTTTCCTCTGCGGAGGACACAGTAAAAAATAGTAGGCCAACGGCAAGGAATATCGGGACGAAATCTTTTTGCAAGCTCATGTCTATTCTCCTTACGCCATTACAACTTCATCAATCTCCAGCCTCATATTTGGGAAGAAGCATTTTTCCAACAAGGTATCAAAACCGCTTATCTACGTCAACGGCTTATTCATTTTGTGATTGATCCCAGGGCTGCCGTTTTGTAATCTTTTATAAAATCTGTACCGCTTTAAGGAAAAGACTTGCCATATTGTACTGCAGAAGTTAAAGTTTTGCGAAATATTATTTCCGGTAAGGCAAGCATGAGGCAGGATAGCCGGTAAAGGCACAAACTACGAGACCATTAACAGGAGCCAAAGGAGAAATGCAAATCCAGCTTGAGTTTCGGAACTTGATTGACCTCTTTAATGAGTCCCTGGCACCAATGGAATCGTTAGATAAGGAATGTCTTGAAATCATCAGGGCGGAGCGGCAGGAGACGCTCACCTTTGAGCAGTTAAAAACAAGGGCGCAGGATTTTGCGTTGTGGCTTATTAAGGACAGAGATATCCACGTAAAAGACAAAGTGGTGATATTGGGTAAAAACCGTGCGGACTGGGACGTGGCTCTCTGGGGGATAATTTTGGCCGGTGCCGTGCCGGTATTGATTGACCCGGAAAGGCCGGTCGAGGGGGTAATAAATCATGTGCTTCAGACAGATGTGTGTCTAATGGTAATGGCCGACGATTATCAGGATGAAGGTTCCCGGCGGGAGCTCGAAGAGTGGGCATCCGGCCGGAACCTGGATCTGATTGAGATGACCATTTTTGAAGAAATCGGTGTTAGCAGTGCTGAAAAGGACGAATTATTTGAAAAAATTCGGGATGAGGTGCAGGCTGAGGACACGGCTGTGATTTTGTGCACTTCGGGCACGACCGGCGACCCGCGGGAAGTTGAGCTGACGCATATCAATTTTATTGCCAATATTCAGGGTTCCGTGGAGAAGATAAAGATAACAAGCGAAGATACGCTGGGACATATTCTGCCGCCACATCACTCTTTTGGTCTTACAGTCGGCAAGCTGCTGCCTTTTTGGGTTGGTGCAACGAATGTTTACACCAATCAGTACCGCCGAGTATCTGAACTTATCAGGGACAAGGGTGTAACTATTTTCATCGCCGTACCTGCTCTTTTTACGGTTCTTGCCAAAAAGGTTGAAGAACACCTCGCAACGGTGAAAAAAGAAAAACCACTCGTCAAACTCCTTGACCGCTGCCAGCCGAAGCTCGTAGGAAAAAGCATCATAAAAAGGTTAGGATGGGACAGGCTTCGGTTTTTTTTATCAGGATCGGCACCGATGCCAAAGTGGGTGCTGGATGTGTTCTGGCGAAGAGGCATATTGTTGTATGAAGGCTATGGCACTACAGAGAACTCACCTGTTTACGGCTTCAACGAAAGTCCCCAAAAATTGGGCTCCGTTGGTAAACCCATCAACACTATGCTTGTAAAAATTATCAATGAAGAAGGGCAAAATCTCCAGGCCGGCGAAAAAGGCGAGATTGCTCTCGGCGGCCCCTGTGTTATGAAGGGCTACTACAAAAATCCCAAAGCTACCCAGTCAGTCGTTAAGACAGACGACAAAGGCATACGCTGGCTGCTAACAGGCGATTTGGGTTACTTAGATGAGGATGGGAACCTTGTCATTACCGGCAGGAAGAAGTACCTTATTGTGCTGCCGGGCGGTAAAAATGTTAATCCTGAATTAGTTGAATCGGCGCTTTCGCAGGCCCATTATGTAAGAGAGGTATTGGTGGTTCCGGATTTGCGAAAAGACTCGGTTGGTATAGAACAGGAGACTGTCAGGGCAATAGTCCGGCCGGACTGGGACGTAATAGAGAACCATACCAGTTTTTCATACTCTGACTTGGTTGAGCAACCTCAGGTGCTCAAGACGCTCGTTTGGCAAAGCGTTAACGAATGTCAGAGAAAAAGCAGGCGGTTGTCCTCTTATGAAAAAGTATCTTCGCATCATCTTGAAATAAGAATAGAAGAATTTCAGAAGACCTCTACCGGAAAGATTAAACGAGAAGTTTATATTAAGGTATGATAAGGTAGTATCGTGGATTCAGCGTTTTGAGAAGGTCCTTGGAATTTTCTTGCATTAACCTCTTTTAAGCGTTTGAATTGTAGTAGAGTTTTGTAACATAGTAGATGCGTGGTGGTTAATATGGGCGGTTTGCGAACTGTCCCTACTTAGCCATCCCCAAGCTCATCCCGCATTTGCGGGATTCGCTTGAGGCTGCCACCCATTAAATTAGATGCGGAAACGCACGCTTCCCCCTGTTGGAAGGGGTCTTCGACTAACAGGCATGTTACCGAATAAGTATTAAATTGAAGTTTTCATATCAATCTGTTCCTTTTTTTAGGAGGTTTTGCAATGCAAGGTTCTATTTCCCGTCGTAAGTTTTTGAAAACCGCTGCAGGCGGTGCGGCCCTGGCCCTGTCAGCGAGAAGTTACTCCCGTGTCATTGGTGCCAACGACCGGATATCTATCGGCATCTTAGGCTGTGGCGGCCGGGGTCTCGGCGCTCATATGCCCGGGGTGTACAAACACGTCGAGACCGAAAATTTTGAAATCACGGCCGTGTGCGACCCATGGCGGCTTAGGCGTGAGGCTGCCTCGGCGCAGGTGAAAGAATGGTACGGACGCGAGGCGCGAAAATTCTCGTCTTACCGTGACCTGGTGGGCTTGAAGGATGTGGATGCTATTATGATTGCCTCGTGCGACCATCAGCACACCACGCACCTTAAAGCCGTTGCCGAGGCAGGTAAGGATGCCTACTGCGAAAAGCCGCTGGCGAGGAGGCTTGACAGACTCAGGGACGCCTGCGATGCCGTTAAAAAGGCGAAGATTGTTGTTCAGATTGGCACGCAGTTACGCAGCTTTCCCACCTTTACGGGATGCCGGGAGCTTTATAAGACCGGTATTCTCGGCACGGTTGGACGAATCGAGCAGTGCCGCAACAACGAGCAACCTTACTGGTATCAGTACGTTAAGGACGTCAAGGCCGAGGACGTGGACTGGAAGGAGTTCCTGCTGGATACTCCTTACCAGAAGTTTGATCCGGTATTGTACTCGGGCTGGTATGGTTACAGGCTGTTTTCCGATGGGCCGGTTCCGGGGTACGCCAGCCACTTCATCGACCTTGTGCATTATATTACCGGTGCGAAGTTCCCCAAGAGCTGTGTCTGTCTGGGCGGCACTTTTACCTGGAAGGATGAGCACAACTTTACCTGCCCCGACCACGTTCAGGCTTTGTGGATTTACCCGGAAGGATTTATGGTAAGCTACTCGACGAACTGCGGCAACGGCAGCGGCAACAGCTTTAAGATCTTCGGCGACCAGGGCGTAATGGATATGGTCAACTGGAATGCGCCTTTTATAACCGCCGAAGGTGGAGGTAAGAGAAAAGGTGAGATACGGGGCAAAAATCCCGTCAAGGAGGTGCCGCGGCCGGACCACTTCCTCGATTGGCTACAGTGTCTGCGGACCCGCAACACACCCAACGCTTCTATCGACGCTGGTTACCAGCACGCGGTGGCCTGTATAATGGCGATGCAGTCTTTTGACACCGGACGCCGGACGATATACGACCAAGAGAGACGTGAAATTCGTGAAGGGTAGGGCGCACGAGGCGTTGTCATTTTGATGAATTTGGATACCGAGTAAGGAGAAAATACGGATGAACTCTTTTGAAGAACTATCCCGGCGGCGTTTTCTGGGCCGAACACTCAAACTTGGTGCAGCAGGCTTCGCAGCTTCCTGTGCCGCAACATCATGCTCATCAACTATGACGGGCCCTGCGACCGAGAGCCCCTGGCAAATCGGCTGCTATACGCGTCCATGGGCCGATTACGATTACCGTGTGGCGCTTGATGCCATCGTCGAGGCGGGTTTTAAGTATGCCGGCCTGATGACGACCAAGTCTAAAACCGGGCTGATAATTTCGGTCGACACCACGCTCAAAGAGGCAGAGCGGGTCGGGCAGGAGATTAAGAAACGCAGCCTGGGAGTACTGTCGGTGTATGGCGGTGGAATCCCGGTGGCAAAGTCACTTAAGGCGGGTATCGATGGTCTGAAGAAACTCATTGACAACTGCGCCGCCTGTGATGCCAAAAACCTGCTGATGGGCGGAACAGGTGATAATAAGCTCTACGAGGTCTATTACAAGGCTATTGCTGAATGCTGCGATTACGCCGCCGAGAAAGGTGTCGGCATCAGTATCAAGCCACACGGCGGGCTCAATGCCACCGGACCGCAGTGCCGCAAGACCATTGAAATGGTAGGCCACAGGAATTTCCGTATCTGGTACGACCCGGGTAATATCTTTTTCTACTCGGACGGCAAACTCGATCCGGTTGATGATGCGGCTACTGTTGATGGGCTTGTGACTGGTATGTGCGTCAAGGATTACAGGCACCCGAAGGACGTCTCGGTGACGCCGGGAACGGGGCAGGTGGATTTTCCTGCGGTTCTTGCGCGCCTTAAGAATGGCGGCTTTACACATGGTCCGCTGGTCATAGAATGCCTTGACCGAGGAGACGCCGAGCAAACTTTAGCCCAGGCCCGAAAGACCCGATTGTTTTTAGAAGAACTGACCGGTCAGAAGACATCGTCTTCACGTAAGAGGTCTGTTGACGTTCCTGAACTGACCGCAGGTCTGGCGGTTATTGATATCACCCCGCCGATTCCTTATCGGATGAGCGGATACTTTAATGAGCGGCTGAGCACGGGTATTTCAAATCCCCTTCACGCAAAAGCCATCGTTCTTGGTCAGGGTAAGGAACGCGCAGCGTTGGTCTTCTGTGACATTATTGGTATATCACCCGATGTTTCGTTACGCGTTCGTCGGCAGGCGGCGGAAAAGACAGGCATTCCGGCCGCTAACATTCTTATAGCCGCCACGCACAGCCACACCGGCCCGCTCTACTTTGGTGCTTTGAGGAAGCACTTCCATGATTTGGCAGTGGCTGAGCAGGGCAACGATCCATACGAGAAGGTGGATTATCCATCTGAACTGGTTTCGAAAATCGTCAAGGCAATAACACAAGCCAAGGCGGCGGCAAGGCCGGTCAGGCTCAAGGCCGGAACAGCCGAACAGCAGGGCCTGTCGTTCAATCGGCGGTTCCATATGAAGGACGGGACCGTACGGTTCAATCCCGGCGTGTTGAATCCGGACATTGTCCGGCCTGCCGGGCCGATAGACCCAGGGGTTGGTATTGTGTTTTTAAACGATGCCGAAAGCAGAAGCGCGGCTGCGGCGCTTGTAAACTTCACGCTTCACCTTGACACTGTCGGCGGAACCGAATATGCACCAGACTATCCTTTCTACCTCGAGCAGTCGCTCCGCGAGACATATGGCGATGAGTTTGTCCTGCTGTTCGGCACAGGCACCTGCGGTGACATCAACCACATAGACGTTACGAAAAAGGAGCGGCTAAAGACGGACTATATTGGAAATACATTAGCTCAAACTGTGAAAGCCAAATCGGGTTCTCTGGAGACTGTAGCCGAGCCGGCACTGGCGGTGCGTAGCGAAGTCGTCGAGGTGCCGCTTCAAAAATATGGGCCGGAGAAAGTTGCCTGGGCCCATGAGAATATAAAGAAGGTTGGTACGAGTGAGCTTTCGTTTATCAAACAGGTCGAGGCGTATAAGATATTGGCGCTCGAGATGCGAAACAGCAAGACAATCGGTCTTGAGGTACAGGTATTTCGGCTGAGCAATGACGTGGCTGTGGTTGGGCTGCCGGGTGAGGTCTTTGTTGATTTAGGTCTTGATATCAAGCGCGCCAGCCCATTTGCGACCACGCTGGTAATCGAATTGTGCCAGGATGCTCCCGGTTATATCCCCACGAAGAAGGCATTTGCTGAAGGCAGTTACGAGACGGTCAACTCGCGGATTGCTCCCGGAGGCGGAGAAATGATGGTGGATGCGGCGGTGCGACTCCTGAAGGAACTTGGATCGGTATAGGATTATAATACTAAGGACTGGTAAAGAAATTAGGTTTTGTTTTTGGCTGAGCGAGGACAAGGCTGGCAAGGAAGCAAAATGCAGGCCTACTGGTTGGTAGTCCGAGTTTTGCTGACACCGCCAGCCGAAGCCGCAGCCAGCCAAAAATGGAAGATAATTTATTTACAAGTCCTAACATA
>DATKYR010000115.1:0-26207 GCA_035528395.1 Sedimentisphaerales bacterium | reverse complement strand
TTACAGATGAAGTGATTATGCAGTATATAGAGCTTCAGGGCAAAGAGCCTGAGGACGGAGATTTCCGTATAGATGGCGGACTTTAGTGGGCTTACAGCCCAGCCATAAAGCTACCGCCTTCAGGCGGTAGTAGTTTACTTTTTCCTCCTGCGGGCCGCCATTGCGGGCCGTTATGAAGTGTGCCGTTATTACCACCCGCGCTGTCGTGGGCAATGCCGCCTTCAGTCTCATCCAGCCTCCATTGCGCCAGCACCCCCGGATAAGTCAGCCAGTATTCAGCCAATCCGGTCATGTCCTTATAATCTACAACACCGTCACCTTCAGGCGGTGGAGATATATCAACAGACGGCTCATCCTCCAGCCAGTGCTGAGCGAGTGTGCTGAAATCTTTCCAGTCCACTCTCCCGTCATTATTAAAATCGGGTATCGTTCTTACCGGAGCGATTGACATTTGCCAAATATCCTGCCCTCCAATTCCTCCGGGCCGGGTGGAGGCAAAATGGAGCATAGACCCGTCAAATTGGATGCTTGGGTCGGTGTCGTGATAAAGAGTGTTCACAGGCAGTCCATAAAACAACGGTTCACCCCAATTGTCGTCCGGCTTTCTCCGCGTTGCTACCCATATATCCCGGTCCCCGAACACACTTCGGCGATCGAAAAAGAGATTCAAATCATCGCTCGAGATACTCGGAGACAACTCATAGTAAAGCGAGTTAACTGTTGAGCTCAGAATAAAGGCAATACTCCAGTCTTCGTTTACTTTTGTCCGTCTCGCCACACAAAGGTCATAATAACCCAGCGAGGTCAACGAATCGAAGTAGAGCGTCAGGCCGTCGGCTGAGATACTTGGATGGTTTTCGTAAGCCCAACTGTTAACAAATGGACCAAGATTCGCCAGTGCCTCCCAGGGTTTTTCTGTTGTTTCGCGCCTCGTAACATATATGTCAAAACTGCCGTAACCACCGGGGCGGTCGGAGGCGAAATAGAGCGACGATCCGTCGGCCGAAATGCTTGGCCCGGCGTCGGCATAGATACTGTTAATTGGCTCCGGAAGTGGCTCCGGTGTGCCCCAGTCGTCGTCTATAGTGTCACGCGTCGTTACCCATATATCCCAGCCACCTAATCCGCCGGGTCGTTGGGAATCGAAGTACAGCGTCAGGCCGTCCGCCGATATGTTTGGCGAACCGTCGGAAACTGTACTGTTGACACTTGGCCCAAGATTGGTCGGAGTTCCGAAAATGAAATCTGCCTTCGCATACCTGCCTGTCTCAGCAAACAGAAAAATTATACTTAGGGCAATTATCCTCCTCATTTTTCCTCTCGCGCATTCGTAAACTTCCTCAAAAAATTATAGTATAAGACTTGGATACATTAATTCTACCAAACATATTTGGTTTTTGTCAAGAATTATTACTCGCAATGGGAAATTTTCACAAAAACAGCCTTTTAATCACCACAAAAAGGAATTTTCCAAAAATTGCTTGTCTTTAGCAAAAAAAAAGATATACTCCGGACAACTGTATAAATTATGAGTATTCTTGTATGCTTGTGCTCTGGAGTTTATCCCAGGATGTGCTTCCATGTTCCTAAAGCCGGGGGCTCTTGTGCACTTTTTATTTAGGAGATGAATCAGTGAAAACAGAAATATTGGATGCGGTTGAAAGCAAAAGTTTGAAGAAAAACATACCGCACTTCGAAATAGGCGATATTGTAGATGTCCACTGCCGCATCAAAGAAGGCGACAAAGAGCGCACGCAGATATTTACCGGCACCGTAATCGCCCGCAAGGGCCGCGGCATTAACGAAAACTTCACAGTTCGGCGGATTGTCAATAATGAGGGTGTCGAACGGATTTTCCCGCTTAATTCGCCCAATGTAATCGATGTCAGGGCCATTCGAAGCGGAAAAACGAGGCGGGCAAAACTGTATTACCTCCGCAAGCGGACCGGCAAAGCCGTCAGGCTCGCTCAGCGACACAGCGACCATACCGTCTCAAAATAATAATCGTTTAGCCCCCAGGCTTGTCCTGGGGGTCGTTTAGCCGTCGCCGGTAAGCCTGTCCTGAGCGAAAAAAGCTTGCCCTGAGCCCATTCGGCTGCGCTCAGGGTAAACTCCGCCGAAGGGTCGAATGGGTGACGCAATATTTCGTATTCTGTAGTTTTACCGCAAGTTTTACTTAACCCCTAATTTATATAAACGACGATATGCTGCTGAACAGACGCAAGCTGTTGGCCGACATCAAACTGCTCGGACAATGGGGTGAAAAACGCTGCCAGAGGTTCCTCGAAAGAAAAGGCCTCAAAACCCTCACACGCAACTTCTCCTGCAACGCCGGCGAAATCGACCTGATTATGGTCGATACCGACAGGACCATTGTCTTTGTCGAGGTCAGAACCAGGGCCGACGAAACTTTTAGCTCAGCCGAATCGTCTATCACATTTGCCAAGAAAGCAAAATTACTCAGGACCGCCCGTTATTTTCTTGCAACGCACAATATCGATGACAGGCCTTTCCGTTTTGATGTTGTGACAATAGTCCTCGGGCCAAAAGGCACCCCGCAGATAAGATATTACAAAAACGCTTTCGTACCCTAAAACCAATGGAGCTGATTGATACACATTGTCATCTAACTTTTGAACAACTGGCCGACGATGTCGAGTCCGTCGTGGCTCGCAGTAAAGCCGCCGGTGTTACCGGCTGGCTCACTGTCGGCACCGACATGCAGGAGAACCTCAAGGCCGTCGAGCTTACCGAAAAAATTGAAAATATGTATGCCGCCATAGGAATGCACCCTCACGATGCAAAGGATGTAACTGCCGAAACGCTGACGCAATTAAAAGAGCTTGCCCGAAATGAAAAGGTCGTCGCCATCGGCGAGACTGGTCTGGATTTCCATTACAATTTTTCAAATCAATCTGACCAAAAACAAGCTTTCGCCGCACAGTTGACAATTGCCAAAGAATTGAATATGCCGGTAATTATCCATTGCAGAAAGGCCTTCGAAGAAACTATGGAAGTATTGGACAATCACGCCGGCCAGGTTGAAAAAATCGTATTCCACTGTTTCAGCGGCTCAGCCGAGCAGGCAAAGATTGTTCTCGATTATGGTTTTTATATCTCGTTCACCGGCGTAGTTACTTTCAAAAACGCCGAAGTCACCCGACAGGCCGCTAAAATTGTACCGGTCGATAGATTGATGCTCGAAACCGACTGTCCCTATATGTCACCGGAGCCGATGCGAAAGCAAAAGATAAACGAGCCGGCCCTTATGCTCCACACCGCCAGGTTCTTAGCTGAGTTAAAAGATATGGACCTAACCGAATTCGCCAATGCCGTAACCGCCACCAGCCGAGCGTTTTTCCAAATATCGTAGATATGCTGTACTACTCTGCGAAGTCGCCTTCACTACGGAGTATGAGTGCATACCATTTTAAAAGAGCTAATATGAACAAACAGTATAATCTTATCGTAGTCGCTCTTGTTTTCAGCTTCTCTTGAGCTTTTGGAATGGATAGAATGATTTTTCGTTGATTCATTCAATCTCTTATAAAGAGGAGCGTTAATTATGGCTTTTACATTACAATTAGGCGAACAGGCGCCGGATTTCAAATTACCCGCCACGAATGGCAGCACGTACCAGTTATCTGATTTTGATGATGCCGAGGTATTGGTCGTCTTTTTCACCTGTAACCATTGTCCCTATGTCATCGGCTCTGATGAAGTCACTCGACAGACGGCTGAAAAATTCGCCCCTCAAGGCGTCAAATTTGTCGGTATCAATTCCAACAGCAAAAACACCTACGCCGAAGATGATTTCCAGCACATGGTCGCACGGATGGATGAATACAAATTCCCCTGGCTCTATCTCTATGACGAACCCCAAGAAGTCGCAAAGGCCTATGGCGCATTACGGACCCCGCATTTTTTCGTATTTGACAAAGAGCGCAGGCTCATTTACACCGGCCGCGGCGTAGATAATCCTCGCGACACCCGCAAAATGAAAACCAACGACCTGGAGAGAGCGCTGGAAGAGCACTTGGCCGGCAAATCCATAAGTGTCCCTCTTACAAATCCCATCGGCTGCAATGTCAAATGGGAAGGAAAGGACCCGCATTGGATGCCCGTCGAAGCCTGCGATTTAGTCTGATACATCCAGTGCATCGTCTACGACCCTTCATCAATGAACATTCCTTGTTCGATATTCACTCTTTGTCTGTCTCCTGTCCTCCGTCGTCAGCCCTCGACCTCACATACAATCCTTCATCATTCAATATTCCTTGTACGATATTGGATATTCTTTTCGTCCTCTGCCTTCCGTCCTCTGACTTCCGTCCTCTGCCTTCTGTCATCCAACTTTAGCTCACTTTAGGCACTTTAGTTCACTTTAGCTTACTCCTCACCAATTAACTACTCACAACTTGCCTTTCGCCTTCTGTCCCCGTTTTCCTGTCCCCCTGATTCCCTGATAACCTGATCCCCTGATACCCTGCTGTCCTGATACCCTTCTACCTGGTTTCCTGTTAACCTGATAACCTAATCTCTAATCCTCTAATCTCTAATTCACTAATTCTGTCTTCTGCCCTCTGACTTCTGTCTTCTGTCCTCTGTCTGATTCCACCAAATGTCCAATAGGCCAAAAATGCCTTTTTACAGTATTAAAACGCCTTTTTAATGCCCAACTTGACTTTTATTCGATTAAGACTATACTTAAGTAGTCGGATGGTAATTTTTTATCAGTTATCAATAGGAGTACCCATCGTGAGCGGGTTTCCCGGAGGGCTATCAAGAATCGCCTCTTTTCTGGCGGAGCCAAAGTAATATGGCAGGGATGTTTGATAATAGTACGGTTATTCAGGTTCAGCAGGCCAACGATATCGTGGACGTCATAAGCGAACACGTCAGCCTAAAGAGAAAAGGCAGGGAGATGGTCGGCCTTTGCCCCTTCCACGATGACAATCGCCCGAGCCTTAACGTCAACGCCGTCAAGCAGATATTCAAATGTTTCGCCTGCGGCGCCGGCGGCGATGTATTCAAATTTTTACAGATGCGAGAGAACCTTACCTTCCCCCAGGCCATAGAAAGATTGGCCGAGCGAGCGGGCATTAAGCTAAGGCGTACTAAACCTGCGAAGGGCCAAACCCAAAAGCCATCGGAAGATATCGACCCGAACAAACTGGCGAAGGTCAATGCCTGGGCCGCTAAATACTTCCAGCAAAACCTTCACGACAAAAAAAAGGGCAAATATGCCCGCGACTATCTCGCCCAGAGGCAGATAACACCCGAAAGTATAAAGAAATATCAGCTCGGCTTAGCAATTGATTCGCCCGATGATTTGCTCAGCACAGCCAGGTCTAAAAATGCACAGGTCAAACTCCTGGAACCCGCAGGCCTTATCACTGCCCAACATCAGGACAAGTTTGTGAACCGGCTGATGTTTACAATTACCGATGTAACCGGCCGGGTCATCGGCTTTGGCGGCCGAACTCTCGACGAAACCGGCGCAAAATACATAAACTCCCCGACGACCCCCCTGTTCGACAAGAGCAATTCGCTCTACGGCCTCGAGCAGGCCCGCCATCAGATTGTCTCGACCGGCACCGCGGTCGTTGTCGAGGGCTATACCGACTGCATAATGGCCCATCAATCCGGCTGCACCAACGTTGTTGCAACCCTGGGAACCAGTTTAACCGCCGGCCACGGACGCATCCTCAGGCGATATGCGAAAAAAGTGGTTTTGCTTTTCGATAGTGACGTTGCCGGCATTGAAGCCGCCAACAGGGCCCTGGATGTCTGCCTCTCCCAGCGTATAGATATCAGACTTGCTTCGGTACCGGAAGGTAAAGACCCTTGTGATTTTCTTTTGACCGCCGGCAAAGAGCGATTCGAACAGCTCATAAACGACGCCGTCGATGTCTTCCAGTCCAAATGGAACAGGTTGACAGCAAGTTTCGGCAGCGATGACACTCTCGCCGGCAAAAGGTTGGCGATTGAAGAGTACTTACAGACGATAGCAACCGCCTTATGGGCAGGCAATGTCTCGCCGATAGACCGCGGTTTGATAGTAAACCAGGTTTCGAAGATTATCGGCCTTGACGGTAAGCAAATTAATGCCGAGCTGAACAAGAGACTCAGACAAGCACAAAGGGCCGCAAGTTATAATGCCGAAAACCAAAAAGGCCGGACCATAGATTACGGCCGGGGCCTCTTTGCCACTGCCCAGCGCGAGGTCCTCGAAGTATTGCTCAATGAGCCCAGGCTCTTTGAGATTGTAAAGCAAAAGATTACAGCGGACCTCTTCGATATACCGATATTGAGACAAATTGCAGCGATTCTCTTTGAAACGTTGGATACCAATATTGATGCTTCGCTTGCAGAGATATTAGCCAAAATTGAATCTGTAGAGCTCGGCAGCTCTCTTGTGGAATTGACACAGGCCGGAGAGGAAAAAGGCAACTTCCGGGCCCGCCTCACTGGCGCACTAAATGCGATTGAGCGATACCAGGCACAGAAACAAAACAGCCACATCGAAACGATAGAGGACCCCAGACAATTTCTACGCAAAGTTTATGATAATACCGGAAAGGAAAACCCCCACAACGTGGGTATGGTATAGTGAACAACCGTCGGCAGATAGCCGTAAGATAGTATTTAGGGTCTATAATGATAACTACTTGTTGGCCGGAAAACGACCGATGCAGCCATCTCCAAGCCGGGGATTTATTAGGATAGGCTCTTAGCCCCGCCTGCCCTGCGAAGCCTTGGCGAAGCAGGGGTACTTTGGGCGCAGGCGCAAACGCGAGGAATGCTTTGTTCTTCCCCGCTGTGATTATGGGTTAATTTTATAAAACATATAGAAGGGTGCAAATTGTGGCAAAAAAACGAAAAAAGAAAGCCAAAGAAATTATCCCCGATAAAGTGAGTTCTGATGACGGCTCCTCAAAGAGCGCCGAAATCGTAAGCCCGGAGCAGCAGATAAAATTGCTCGTCGAAAAGGGCCAGAAAAAGGGCTTTCTCACTTACGAGGAGATGAACGATGACCTGCCCGAGGAAGCTATCAGCGCCAATCGCCTGGATCGCCTGTTGGCAACGATGGATGAAATGGGCATCAGTCTGCTCGATGAGGCTGATGTCGAATCCCGGCGGGCCGCAAAAGCCCGGGAGGAGGAAGAGGAAGAGGAAGAATTTGAAACGTCCGAAGATGAAGGTTCCGACAAAGAACAGCAGCTAAAAGAGGACGAGCTGCTCGAAAAACAACTCGTCGGCGAGGAAGTCGCCAGACGAATTGACGATCCTATCCGCATGTATTTGACTCAGATGGGCCAGATACCTCTGCTGACGAGAAAATCTGAAATCGCTCTCGCACGAAAAATTGAAATAGCGAGAATGTCCTTTAGAAGGAAAATGCTCCAAAACGACTACTGCGCCAGAAACTCCCTCGATTTACTACAGCAGGTGCATAACGGCATGATGTCGTTCGACAGAACAATCAAAGTCGGTACCGCACCGCAGCTTACTAAAAGCGTAATAAAAAAGCGACTCCCTGAGAACATCAGGACCGTAGATAAACTGCTGAAAATCAACCATGATCTGTTTAAGAAAACACTCAATGACCACAACGAGAAGGAAACCAAGGCGGTATTGAAGCGAATACGCCGAAACAAACGAAAAGTCGCAACGCTGCTCGAAGAACTTAGCCTGCGGACCAGCAGAATTCAGCCAGTCAAAAATAAGCTCCACGGCGTCTGCGGTAAAATGAGCCAATTAGAACAAACTATCACGGCAGGCCCTAACGACGAGATAACCATCGATGATATCAATACGATGAGGCAGGAACTGAACGGCCTTACGGAATTGGTGATGGAAACACCCAAGCAGCTTAACAAAAGACTGAACTCACTGGACAGAGTGTTCAGCCAATACGAGAATACTAAACGAACGCTCTCCAGCGCAAACCTTAGATTGGTCGTTTCTATCGCCAAGAAATATCGCAACCGCGGCCTGAGCTTTCTGGATTTAATCCAGGAAGGCAATACCGGCCTGATGAGAGCCGTGGACAAATATGAGCACCGAAGGGGATATAAATTCAGCACCTATGCCACCTGGTGGATTCGACAGGCGATTACGCGTGCGATAGCCGACCACGCGCGAACGATTCGCATCCCCGTGCATATGATAGAAACGATGAGCCGACTGAGAACCGCCGGCAAAGTCCTGCATCAGAAGTTAGGCAGAGAACCTACTATTGAAGAGATCGCCGAAGAGGCCGAGATGAGTATCGAAGAGGCCCGCAGGGTGCTCAAGATTTCCAAGCATCCCATCAGTCTCGACAGGCCGATAGGCGAAAGCGAAGACAGCTACTTCGGCGATTTTATCGAAGATGACGGTGTCGATTCGCCGGTGGCCTCCGCTACTCAGGAAATGCTAAAGGACAGAATCGATGTGGTACTGAAGACGCTTTCATACCGCGAACGCGAGATTATCAAGCTGCGATACGGGATCGGCGACGGCTATACCTATACGTTGGAGGAAGTCGGCAGAATCTTCAAAGTTACACGCGAACGCGTCAGACAGGTCGAGGCAAAAGCTATACGCAAACTCCAGCATCCCGTCCGCGCCCGCAAGCTCGAAGGCTTCATGGACCATAATAACAGCGTAGGGGCAAGACACAAGACACAAGACACAAGACTCAAGACCGAAGACGAATGGTGAGTGGTGGGTGGTTAATTGGTTAATTAGTGAGTGGTGAGTAGTGAATTGGTTAATGGAAGCGGGACACAAATACGAAACTCGAATCCCTGTTTTACGAGGACAAGTATCGAAATTCTCCGCAGGGCACCTTGCGGTGGAAACAAATTCGAATGCGAATACACATGCGTCTGACAGGCGTGATAAAAAATTCAAAAGCTCCAAACATAATGCTTTGGACATTTGAGATTGCGATTTTAATGCGCTGGCTTTGTGCATGTGAACACATGCACAAACTATATTGGTAGTTGTATATTTTTTTCGTTTTTGATTGTAAGTTGTTGATTGACGATTGGTGATTTAGATCCTTCGACCCGTTCGATTACGCTCAGGGCATAGTTCGTTGCTCGCCGCTTGTTGTTCGTGGCTCGTGTGGAATTAGCATAAAAAAAGCCCCGCGATATAATTGCGGGGCTGAATATTCAAAAATCGGACAATATTATTGAGTTGGTCTATCGCCAGTATACCACCTGCTTGGTACATCGTCTCCTGTAGTTTCTTCAATAGAACTAACATGTCCGTCCAGCCATAGAACATTAGCTCTTCCGCCGGTTCTGTCGTCGTCGCCGTATCTCATATTGTGTCTAAAAATTTGCCGATAGCTGAAGAAACGACTGCCGCCTCGTCGATAGCTGGTCAGATTCATAGCGCCGGGTCTGTCACCATTATGAAACCCATCGCTGGTTCCACATTCCGGTCTTGGTTCGGCGTGGTCGGTACAAAAGATGAATTCTGAAACACGGTATATATCATTTGTATTTCGACCCCTGGCTCTCTCATGATGATTCAAACCAAACGCTGCGTGCTGAATTGCTATAGAAGGGTCGGGAACATCATATATCAGTCTGGGGACACGTATTAAACTCGGACAGCCGAATATCTTCGTCTCTTTCAGGTACTCTTTGTAGTAAATACCCCAATAAGACCCGCTGGAACCGGGTCTTCGATAAGTAACGCCGTCCGATTCGAACCACAGAAATTGATTGGCACTCCCGGTATTGGGCAGTTTGCGTTCGTAGTCGTCGAGGTACATTTGCACAGCCAATCCCACATTCCGTAAATTTGATTTGCAGGCTGCTTCGCGTGCCGTCTCCTTGATCTTCCGCATAGCAGGGAATAGAATTGCCAGCAGTACGGCAATGATGGCAATAACCACCAATAGCTCTATTAACGTAAACCCTCTTGCCATTTGCTTAGTGGAGCTTTTCTTGTGAGTTGTCATTGGCTTGTCTCCTATAAATCTGTCTAATAAATTTGAGTAAAACAACAGCATTTCTTAAGGTATTTCGGATGTTGGTATGGTGAGGACACCGGCACCTTCCTCAACTGCCAACTTTCGCAAATTTCTTTGTTCGGCGTTTGCCATTTAAACCGGCTCAGCAACTGCGCTGATTTTTTATGTTACCAGTATATCAAATCTATCTCGAAAGTCCAACTATTTTTTATCTTTCTCGAGCTTTTTTGGGAGACATAACGGGTTCAAAACCGGATATGTTCGCCTAAAACAACTCCTGCCATGTTCTTTTAGCATACCACAAACAGTCCGTCCCGTCAAGACAAAAAAGTGGTCTGCAGCGGCTAAACCTGCAAAAAATATGCAAAATACTGGCAATTTCGGCCAGATTTAGTATGTTACTCAAATAAAGAAATATGCCACTGTGGCTAAGAGTTCTAAATGTAACATTAGTAAAAGAGAGGAGTAGACCACAATGAACCGACGAAGATTCTCAAACCTGAGAAATACTTTTTTGGCCTCGGCGGCTATCCTCGTCATCTTAGCCGGCGGCGCAAGTGCCCAGCAGAAGCTGGGTGACCTTGTAACAGAAGGCGGCTTCGATTGGATGATTGGCGAGTGGGTGGCCACGACCGACGAGGGTGACAAGGTTGATCTTGTCTACAAATGGGAGCTCGATAAGCACCTGGTTACCATTCACCTTAAATGGCCGAATTACGAGTACCGTGGTATGATTTTCTACAAGCCGACTGAAGACAAAATCGTCCAGATAGGTGCAGATAACCAAGGCGGTAGCGGCAAAGGTACTTGGGACGCCGACGGTAACAAGGCGGTCCTTAAAACCGAACACACTGGGGCCGACAGCCAGACTAACAAAATAGGGTATGCTTTCTCGAAAGTCGATGCCGATACAATGAAGGTGGAGGCTTACGAAGTGTATAGCTCCGGTGAGCTTGCTGATTATCCGAACTTCACGGCAGAGTTCAAACGCCAGAAAAAGCAGGCCGGCAAAAAGAAGTAGGTATAGGCTACCCTGCAATTTCCGTCAAAACCAATAATCAATAGTAAATAATCAATAATCAATTACTAAGTGGCTCGTAGAATTCTTCCGGTCGGTCGCTGAGTGTGTTTGTCAGTGTGCCTAATTTTTCAATGGTACATTCGATGCGAGCGCCCGGCTGTAAATAATCGCCTGTGGCCAAACCTACGCCGGACGGTGTGCCGGTAGCAATAACGTCGCCCGGCTCGAGTGTCATAATATGGCTTAAGAACGAGACAATGTCGGCCACCGGATAAATCATCTGCGAGGTATTTGCTTTCTGGCGGACTTCGCCGTTGACGGTAAGGGTCAAATCCAGATTCTGCACATCTGCGATTTCATCACTGGTCAAAAGATACGGCCCCATCGGCAAAAATCCGTCGGCCCATTTACCGTTCAGCCAGTCATAGAATTCATCCCACGGCCGTTCGGTCCTGTTCTTTGTGAAAGTTACGCTGCGAGCTGATATATCGTTGGCGATAGTGTAGCCGGCTATGTAGTCAGGGGCACTGTCGGCTGTAATAGCTTTGGCTTCCTTACCGATTACAATTGCAAGCTCAAGCTCATAATCTATATCTTTGCTGTAAGCCGGCCAGGTTATCTGGTCATCCGGTCCGATTACGACCGTCGGCGGCATAAGAAACGGCCTGGGCACAGTCGTCAGGCGCGGCGAATCCGAAAGGCCGACCTTGAAGCCGCGAGTGACACTGGCCTCCTTGATATGCTCGCTGTAATTGCCCGCCAAAGCGAGCACTTTGCCCGGACGAGGGATAGGCGCAAGAAGTTTGACCGAATCGATGGGGATTAATTCATCGGCTGAATCTGCTAACTCAGCGAGTTTCTCGAGGCAGGCTGAGCCATTTTGCAGAATTTCTTTTACGCTGCGGGGCGGATTCGAGCCATCCCAGGCCGATGGAATATCAATCAACCCATCGGCAGTCAGTATTCCACAGGAAACCGACTTATTTTTAGAATATGTCACCAGTTTCATTTGCGTACCCTTATAGTGTATTTCTATTGAAATGGGAAGAGACAAATTCAAAAATTCATGAGCTGGAAGACCGGGTTTCTTTCGAATAGTTATTAACTTAGAATTCCTTCATGAGTTTGGTGTTGTCTACCCACATCACGAAGAAGGGGAACTTATCAGGCCTCCGTTATTGGGACATAGCGATAACTTCGTGGCCGAGGTTGTTTCTTCGAAGCGATCTGGTGCTTACAAGCAGCGATTTGGTTCTCCACTGCCAGTAGTCTGGCGGCCAGCACTACCTTGGGGCAGAAGATAGCCCATAGGAAAATCAGGCCATATCGAAGTCCCTCAAGACTAATTTTTTTGCTTTATTAAGATTATTTGCAACTATTCTTGCTTAAGTGCAACTTTAAATTTAGAACGATTTATGATTTGTGGCTACATTGTAATGACTCTGGTTAAATGATATATGATGGAAATCGTTACAGACAGAGAACTTCTTAAGAAATTAATTGCTCGCGATGAGCAGGCCTATGAAATATTGCTTGATGAGTATGAAGCTCCTATTTATCGTTTTTTTTACTATTCACAAGGCAATCACCAAATCGCACAAGATCAATGCGGAGAAACTTTTGCCAGATTTGTTGCAGCAATCAAAAATTTCAAATCTGACAACTCACATAGCTTAAAGGCATTCATATTCGGGATCGCAAGGAACGTACTTTTAGAAACCTTACGCAGGAAAAGGCTAATTCAAGAAGATGTCTGTTCACTTGAAGAGATGCCAAGCAATAAACCCTCTGTTTTTCAGGAAGTTTCATCACCAGATGAACTTAAATTTGTTTTGAATATAATTGGACGATTCAAAGAACCAGAAAGACAGATTTTACTCTTAAGATTTATTGAAGGCTTAAAACTCGATGAAATAGCAAGCATTATGAAGATGCCGCTAAATTCTGTCAAAAGCCACGTTCATAGAAGCAGGAAAAAATTATGTGAGATGCTATCAAAAAGCAGTTCCTCTGAATAGGAGGTTTAAAACCATGGATAACAAGAAAGACGAAAAAAGAAACGAAGCATTAATTCGAGAGTTTGCAGAATCATCAAAAGAACTCAAAACACCTGAAGAATTGAGAGGCTCAAATCGAAGGTATATCAAGGATGCTTTATATTCTGTAAACGCTGAAAGAAAAAGAACTCCAGGCTGGTTAAAAAAACGAATTTCTGTTCCTTTTCCGGTTGCAGCAGGTTTCTTGGTTATTTTCTGCCTTCAGCTTACTTTGCAGTTTATCAATCTAACAACTTATTTCAAAACATCCAAACCAACCGTATCTGACAAAACAGATTCTATAGGCCTATTAGAAAAACCGTTACAACTCCATTATTCTGAACGGAATGTTTATGTCGCTGGAATGGGGTTTGTGGAAAAATCGAATAACTATGCTTATTTTAAGGAGAGTAATTATGAAAGCAACTAACAAACATAATATTCGCAAAGCAAAACTGACTCTGTCTGTTTTTGCAATTGTTGGCCTAACAACGGCTTGCCTTGCCTCACTATCTACAGAAGACAAGATTCATAAACATTATACCGTGGATATAAGCTTCTTCTCCATGGACCAAACCCAACCGATGGATAGCTATAAATGGTATGGCGGTGGTAATTCCGGATCGGGCGGCAGCGTGGGCTTAGATTGTCATGACGATGCAAGAAGTTTCAGTATTAAAGTCGCCGGCAAGAATAGAAAAGGGCGTTTTGTAGTTAATGTCAGCATTGTACCTGGTAAGAATGATTCCGCTACCAAAAGGGATTCTTTCGAGGTTGACTTTACGGATTTGAAGCCAAAAAGCTTCGAGTTGGTCAAGAATGATGATGGTCGTGTATATATGTTGAATCTTACACCGGGCATAAAGATTGTTGATAATCGCCCCAAAAGAGCTGATGATACTTCGTTTAGATTCAGTAGATGGACATTACTCGGTTCGATGGTAATCTTCAATGACAGTATTTATGCAGGGAAAATAGGTTGTAGTGGAGGCCCTTTAGCTTATGTAAGCTATCCTGGTTTTGCAAAGGTCGAATTTGCACTTGAGCCATTTCGCGGCGCCAAACGTTTGGGAACTCTGAAAGACGGTAAGATTCAAATAAGATCTGAAGATGGACAATCGCTGGATATTTATGGAGTTAAGAATGGGGTTCATGAAATACAATTACCAGGCGGTCCCTACGAAGTTTGGGTTCGCTGGCAGAATTTACCCGGAGAAGCTAAATTTGAAGTCCCTCCAAAGGAAGATTGGATCCGCATGGTAAAAGTCAGGTTTGCGGAAATGGGTAATACCCCACCTACTGATGAAGAATTAGATAGAGGTTATGAAAGAATCAAACATGAGAAACACTTGCCTTTAAGCAGCGGAGTAGGCCCAATTAGACAAAGCGATAGAATCGACGAGTAAGTACATGCGTTTTTCAAACGAAAAAGGGGAGACAGTTTGAGGAAAAAGCTGTTTCCCCTCCTTATTTGTTGCTAACAGCCAATAGTCCCTATCATAAACTCTATCCGAGCACGAAAATCAAAGACGGGCATTGCTTTTTGGGCTGGAGAACAGAAGATGGCCCACAGGAAAATCAAGGCATACCGGAACAGTTCGCAAACATAATCAAGAAGATTGCATAGATTTGTCAGAAGGTTCTTTATGGTATTAATGGCACAAAATTAATACTTTTAATAGCATTTAGCAAGTTTACGCAAGTGCTTTTACGACAGGAAGGACAGAATTTTTCAGTCAGACAAGAACAAAAAAAGCTTGAACTCACAGCAGTAAAATTCTTTAATATGGTTTGAAGCTCTAAATTCAATAGGGAGGGCTATTATGCAGCGAAGAAAGAAAAAGATCGTAACCGCGACATCTATCGTTTTGGGAGTATCAGTTTATTTCTATGTGATAATACCTTGCTTGTTGTATTGAATTCAATTTTTGAGTATGCAAGAGTAGTTAATGAGTATCTGTTGCAGAAAGCAAAAATCGACGATGTCACCCCTGCGAAAGCATGGGTCCAGGGCGAAAAAGCTGGATTCCCGCTTTCGTGGGAATGACAAATCGTTTTGATTGTCTAAAAACTTTCTAACAACAGCACAATTGTCCCAATAGTTCATCAAAGGTTCCCGGTCTCAAGGAACTTTACAAGATTATACACAACAGAATTGTAAGGGACATCAATGCCGAGCTTGTTTGCTAATTCGATAACAGCGCCGTTCAGGGCGTCAATTTCGGTTCGTTTACCGGCTTTTATATCCTGAAGCGTGGATGATCTGTGCTGAGCCGTGTCCGGTACAAGCATGCTGTAGAACACGTCGAGAAAAGCATCAGGCGTCTGAAAATGTGTCTGGTACCCTGCTGAAGCCATAACGGCGAATACTTCTTGAACAATGTGGGCCATGATGCGACGGGTGGACTGGTTCTCGGCCAGAACTCCATATGGCACATCAAGCAGTGCGCCTAAAGGATTCAGTGCACAGTTGTAGAGCATCTTGGCCCAAAGGTATTTTCCTATCTCATCTGTAACCTCGCAGGGTATTCCGCCCTTTGTTATAGACTCACAGAGGCTTTCCATACATGATGAACTAACGCCAAACAAACTACCAACACGAATTGCGTCGGCGTGGACGGTAATAACAACTGTATGCTTATTCGGCCTTTGGAAGCCGGTGATGATTCGTGCATTGTACACTCGCTCTTGTTCGAAGAAGGTTGCAAAGATCTCTGCATTACCCCAGCCGTTCTGACACAAGACAATTTTAGTCTCAGGGCCAAGCAGGCTTTTGTGTTCTGCAAGGTCCCCGGCAGCTCCATGAGAATCAAATGACTTTGTACAAACCAGAATATAATCGTATTCTTTCTGAGAGAGATCTCGGAGCAAAGTATGGCTCCGAAATCCAGATGGGTCCGCTTGAAAATCGCCGAAAATACCCGTCCTGTGTAAGCCATGTTCGCGTAAGGATGCGACAGTATCGTCTTTGCCTACTAAATCCACCTCGGCTCCCGCTTTCAGCAGACAGCCGGCAAGGCCCAGTCCAACCGCACCGGCACCATATATCAGTATTACCATAGTCATGATTCTACTGAGATTGTTCCGTATTCGCCAGTCTCTTATCAATAAGCGACTTCACAGTGGTAGTCATCGTGGATGAGACGCAAACGACAAGGCAGGTTGATAGGAAAAGCTACGTTCCTGGATGGATTTTTCTATATTGAACAATGAGGTGATTTCGGAGGGCGCAAGGTTTTACTATCGAAGCCTATTAGTATTAGTCTGAAAAAAGAGCAATACATCGACGAAAAAACTTTTGCTGATTGACCAATTCAGTCTTATGTTTTTATATCCGCACACGGGATTGTAGATTTATCTTGGTGAGTGTGTTAAAAAAAACTTGAACTTGCCGCAGGAAAATTCTTTAATATGGTTATCAGGGTATCGGGATTTGGGAATTGAGTTAGGAATTTAGAAATGACTATAAAAGACATCTGGGCGGAAACGGGTAACTGGCTGCGTTCTCATAAATTATCCAGGGTAGGAAATTCTCAGCCGGACATAGATGACGAAGGTTTGATTAGCCAGGACTCCGAGTCCACAGGGACGGCTGTTGATGATGCCGGACGAGCCAGTCACCAAAGTGATAAGCTTATCGTAAAAGCGGTTCCGCAGATGGACAAACATGAATCGCTCGAAAAACTGCATCAGGGCTTTAATAAACTCGTTGAGCAATTGCAGGGTATTAACGAGCATTTGAACCGTCAGGTTACTCAGCATGAAGATTTGATGATTCGAATCGAACAACTGCCCAAGCTGCTTGAGAGCTTTCCTGATGTTGTAGAAAACCAGAAGCGTATAACAGAGCAGCTTCTCGAGCAGTTGAGAGCCGCCGCTGCCAAGAACCAGCAGTTCTTGGATGCTGTTGAAAAAATCCCGAATGAAACCGCCAAGCAGACCGATGCTCTGGTTGATATCAACCATCAGCTTGGCGCCGCAGCCGATACCGATGTGCAGATGGCTGAGAGCTTTAATAAATTTAACCAGACTATTGACAAGCTGGACCAGAGCACCCTCGCCCAAACCGACAGTATCATGCAGATGAGCCGTACCTTTGCCACGAGCGACAGATACCTGAAATACATCGTGTCCAGGCAGAATAAACGTTTTGTCTGGGTATTTATAACTGCTTTGAGCGTATGCGTAGCTGTTATCTTGATTCTGACCGGCATTATTATTTATCTGAGGTACTAAAAAATTATTTTTGTTTGACCGCTGCGGGGTAGTGTGGTAGCATTTTTTTGTTCTTTGACAAGAATATATCCTGACTGCAGGTCCTGAAGCTTTGCTTTGGGATAGTCAAATGGGAACACGGTTAAAATCCGTGACGGTCGCGCCGCTGTGAGCGTCTGTTCCGATTGGTGAATCGGAAATCCGAGAGGCATTTTTATCCACTGCCCGGCACTATTTCTTGTATCGAAAATCTATTTTGCTACAAAAATTAGTACTGGATGGGAAGGAGTCTCGAGGTAAGAGGCAAGTCAGAAAACCTTCCTGTAGTTGGTTGCACACTCGTAGGGGAGCCTGTTTCGTCCGGCACCAAAATAATTTCAGCTAAAGCTTAAATTATTTTGGTGCTGGATTGCGAAATGGGGGCCCTGATGTTCTCGCGAGCTGGAACGTAAGTGCAGGTCCGGGGCCTGAAGCTATTGGCTGGGATTTGGTTTGATATGAATGGAAAAAAACCGCCGTTCCTCTCACGGGAACGGCGGTTTTTTTATTGGTTTTTACAAACGCCCTCGCGATAAGGGCCAGCAAAAAGGAGGCAAGAGAAAAAATGCAGTGGAAAGTTTTTGAAAAGCAGATGGAAATTTTTGGGATTGGAGGGGAAAAAACAATGGCTTCGGGAAGATTGATGAAATTTAGAAATCCGCTCTGTTTAATCGTTGTTTTGATAATAGTAAGTACAGCAAATTCTTATATAGCTACTTTTGAAGACTTGGCTTTGCCGGCTGAATCGTACTGGAACGGCTCAGATGAGTCGGGCGGTTTTACCAGCGGCGGTGCCTACTTTAGTAACAATTATGATTCAACGTGGGGTTCGTGGGACGGCTTTTCTTACTCGAACATCACCGATACTGCAATAGGTGGGGCGGCAGGTCAGTATAATGCTATTTCCGGAGGAGGGCAGGGCAATTCGGCCAACTATGCTATCGGTTATGTCGGCTGGGCTTCGTCGCCGAGGGTCACGCTGAACACGGTCGGTGTTGTTGACGGCTTGTATGTAACAAATAACAACAACGCTTACTACTCGATGCTTAATGGCGATGCCTTCGCTAAAAAGTTCGGCGGTGAGAGCGGCAATGACCAGGACTGGTTCATGCTGACTATTACAGGCAAAGATGTTGACAGCGTTGTGACCGGCACGGTTGATTTCTACTTAGCTGATTACCGGTTCGCCGACAATGACGTCGATTACATCGTGAACACGTGGCAGTTTGTTGATTTGGCTTCATTGGGCGCAGTAAAGAGCCTTGAGTTTAGCTTGAGCTCCAGCGATGTCGGTGATTGGGGTATGAATACGCCGGCTTATTTTGCGGTCGATACCCTCGTCGACAAGTCAACGTTTGTATATGCCGAGCCTTATACCGAAGCCGGGGTAAACGGATACATAAACCCCGACAACCGCTGGCGGCATGCCAGTCCGCAGGACCCCAGCGCGGTTATCAATCCAGTATTTCGGGGCTGGGCCACGGAGGTAGTAAGTTACGAGCAGGCTCCGGGAGTTGACCCTCGGTGGTCTGAGCCGAATAAGGCCCTGGGGCCGGCAACAGGTAAGGGAGATGAAGACATCTTTAGTCTGGGTGATCTCAGTATAGAGCAAATCGAGCAAGGTGCTCTCCCCGGTCAAATAACTTTAATGTTTGGCGAAGCGATTCGCAATGGCGGGGGGTACGACTTTGCGGTCTTTGAGAATGGTCTGCTCTCTGAGTTCACGACGCCGGCCGGCTCTGCTGCGGGACAGATGTTCGCCGAATTAGCCTATGTGGAGGTATCTTCCAACGGTGAGGATTTTGTCAGGTTTCCTGCGGTCTCTTTGACGGCGGAACCTGTAGGTTTGTTCGGGACGATTGAGATTAGCAATGTCTATAATCTCCCCGGCAAGCATCCGAATTCGGGGCGTAGGTGTACGGGAACGGGCTTTGATTTGCAGGAGATAGCCAGGGAATCCGGTGTCATATCAGGCCTGGTTGATATCAATAACATAAGGTATGTGCGAATAGTTGATATACCCGGTACCGGCGATTTCTACGATGAGGCTGTGAGACACATCGACCCGGGCACCTGGCCTGCCTGGGACTGCTATGCAAATAATCATCCGATTTACGATGCCTGGGATACGTCGTTGGTGCCACTGCATCCTTCGGGCGGATTTGATTTAGAGGCGATAGGTGTTCTAAAAGAGCAAAAGTATAGTGCGGATATCGATTTCAACGGTGTGGTTGATATGTATGATTTTGCCCTGTTTGCCTCGGCGTGGCAGAGTCATTTTGGCCAGGCTGATTGGATAGCAAGATGCGATTTGGCAGAGCCCAAGGACTTAATCATTGATACTTCTGACCTTGCTGTTTTCGCCGGGCAATGGCTCGCAACAGAACAATGGCGTTATTGATGATAAGAGCTAATCCGAATAACCGGGTCGTTATGAGGCCGAGCGAAAAGTTCGAGGCCAAGGCGGCAGGCCAAAAATGTTCGGAGGCGTGGTTTTCTCCACGTTGAGAACATTTTTTCACCGACAACGCAGGCATCGGGCTTTGCAGCCGGCCGTAATAGAGCGGGTTATTTGGATAGGCTCGAAGTTTGATTTGAATAAAACTATGCGCAACCAAAAACGAAAAGCTTTTACATTGGTTGAGATATTGGTAGTGATTTCGGCAATTGCCTTGCTAACGGCCATATTGGTGCCGGCATTGGTAGCGGCAAGGTCCCGGACGCAGGCTTTGGTCTGCAAATCTAATCTTCGCCAGCTTCTGATAGCAAGTATCGGCTATGCTACTGAAAATGATGGTTTTTATGTTCCGGCTGCGAGCGATATGTGGGACAGCGCCGGCTTGCATCGCTGGCACGGTGTAAGGGATGCTCTTGATAAACCATTTGATGCCGGCAGAGGTCCTCTGGTTGGGTATCTCGCTGAGGGCCGGGTCAAGGAATGTCCGGCAAAAGTGGGTTTCGTAAAGGGAGAGGATTGGAGTGCAAACTTTGAACAGGGCTGCGGCGGCTACGGATATAATATGACTTATATCGGCAGTCGTATCTGGCAATATGGTATCAACGGCGTGCAAGACTGGAAAGAAGCCTATGCCCGGACGACCTGTATGACGGAGATTGCCGGGCCGGGTGAGACGTTGATGTTTGCGGATACGGCGATGGCTAATGATGGAGGGTCTCTGATTGAATACTCTTTTGCAGAGCCGCCTTTTACTGTTAGCAACGGTCTGGCCGTGACGAGCTTTTATATGTCACCATCTATTCATTTCAGGCACATGGGCCTTGCGAATATCGGCTGGGCCGACGGTCACATTGAGACACGCCGGATAGCGAAGTTAGACAACAAAAATGTGTATGGCGTTGATTCTGCCGATATGAAATTGGGGTGGTTCGAGCCGATAAATAACACGCCGTTTGACCTTGAATAAAAGGCACAAAATTACTCTGTTGAAAAGCCACAAAAAATGTCATTCTGAACGGAGCGAAGCGGAGTGAAGAATCTCTTTATGGCTCAAGAAATGAGATTCTTCGGCTTCGCCTCAGAATGACAGTCCACGTTTTCAACAGAGCATCACAAAATCAAACACGAAATATACAATTCAACATGGATACTTATGCTTGCCCGTGTTGGAAGTGATCTTCGACTAACAGGCATATCGCAGTTCCGCCCATGTCGTAATCCATAATCATTTATCATTTTAAAAGGGGCCTATACCGAATCATTCAGTATAGGCCCCGAATTGACGCAAATCTGCTATAGCAACCGTGTAATTTTAATTGCCACTAAAATTCCGGCTTATGGTGACGGAGCATACAGACGAATATCATCAAAGTACATCATACCCGAACCGCCGGCTAATGGATTGTTCTTGTCGCCAAAACCAATAGCAATAGTATTGACATTGGCCAGGTTCACGCCCTGGTCTGCAAATCCGCCTGGGGTGGACAGGTCAATATTCCATTGGGTCCACTCATCTACCTGTGACGCATTTGGGTTATCATGAGTAACTATCGCATTGCCATTGAGAGCAACATACAACGTCTCGGCAGCATTATCCGAATTGCCCCTGAACCAAATAGATAAAGTGCTAACACCATTCTCGGTCCAGTCGCGCGGATAAGTCAGTGTCTTCTCCACCTCTGAATACATGAGGATGCTGTTGTCGTACCAGAATGGCATCGATTGGTTGCCTCCGTGAACGATAGTTTCCTCAGTAAAAGAAGCAGTGTTTTCGTCACCAACGGCCGAGCCGGTTCCATTACCGGGATAGGCTGGTTCATTATCGTGCGCGGCATAGCCAAGCCCGTCTTTCCACGAATACCATATCTGGTTGTCCCCGGAATCGTAGTCCTCGAAATCGTCCACGACAAGGAAGCCGGCTGTCGTAAAGCTCCAGAGGATGCCTGTCCACGGACTGTCGGGATTGGCGTTATTGACCTCATCAATACGCCAATAGTATGTGGCATCCAATTCAAGTTTTCCTGGGTCATAGCTCTCAGCACCGAGGTCCCTGGTGCCTTTATACTCCGGCGAGCCGGTATCGGCATTTTTCACGACATCTTTATCTGTGCCGAAGTATAACTCATGCGAAGCAGCATAGACACTCGGCGAGAAGGTAATAATCTGTGTCTGCTTTACATCCACAGCGCCATTAGCCGGGTTGGGGTTCCCGACGGCGCCCTCAGTAGTAAAGCTCCAGACGTCGCCTTTATACGTCTCGATAATATCAAACTCATCGACACGCCAGTAGTAAGTCTTAGCCAATTTAAGTGTGCCGGGGTCATAGGTCGTAGTTCCCTGGGGAAGTCCACCAGTTGCATTGTTCACATCGTCAAAATTGTCTCCGAAATATACGGTGTGTAATTTCGAACCGAAACCTGCCGTCCACCTCAGAGTTACATCCGGGTCTACCTGCTCGGCAGTATCAGCCGGGACGGGTGCATAGGCGGTCTTGGGTGGAATACTAAAGCTCCAGACATCGCCTCTCCAGGGACTATTTGGATCCAGATCATTGACCTCGTCGATTCGCCAGTAATATGTCGTGCCCGGAACAAGGCCATCCGGATAGGCAAATCCGGGAAAGCCGACAACGTAAAACGTTGAGGCCTGATTGCCCTGAAATACGCTTTCAGCTCCAGCATTCACCTCATCGAAATTATCACCTAAATACACATCGTGCGAAACGGCTGACGTTCCCGGCTTCCAGGAAATGTTCACCCAAGTATCGGCATGCAAGGCACCGTCAGCCGGATCGGGACTAAAGGCAGTTGGAAATATACCTAACATAATAGTCTGAATCTCAGGCGGTGTCAGGGCATGGTTGTAGATCCGCACCTCATCTATGCTACCGACAAAGGTTTCGTTGTTGGTAGAATCAACGCAACCAATCGTCACCGGGGTGTCGTTCGCGGTATCTCTAAAAGTAATATTCCCCGACGAAACTTCCTCGCCATTGATATACTGTACCGCGGCACCATCATCCCAAGTCAGGGCTACGTGAGTCCACTCATTCACATAGGGAGCGAGAATCCCGTTACCCCACCACAAACCCGTGCCCCCTCCACTATAATCGGCTCGAAACACAAGATCACCGGTTGGCGTAGTCTCCCAAAACCACTTGATAGTGTTGCCAGTAGTATCCCAGCCAAGACGTTTGCCGATAATGCCCTGGTGCTCGATACTATGCCCCTCACCCTCCCAGTTGATCCAGGCGGCCAGTGTCATGGCATTGTTTTCGGCCGAGGGATCGAGGGGGCCGATCACGACTCTTTCACCGGCTGTGTCAAAACGCACAGCACCGCCTTTGTAGCCGGGCACCCATTCTACAGTGCCATTAAACGTTCCATCATTCCCGTTTCCCGTGATGTCGGAGGCCTCGGTTCCTTGGCCTTCATCGAATGGCCAATAGCCAATCAATTCCGCCAGAACTGCATCTGTGCAGATGCCTAAGACCAGCAACATGGCAACAAACAATTTCATTTTTCGAAACATAATGGTCCTCCTACAAATAAGACAATTGATAATGCTTCTCCCTCCCCTACATTTGTGCATATCTGCCCGGGATAGATTCAATCGCGACCTGGCACCACCTTCTTCCTTTCCGTCGTAGCTCGGCCACGCCGAGACAGGCAAAATCCCAATATGAGCCGTTAATTAAAATGTTAAGCTTTTCAGCTCGAAGTGTAAAGTTCTAATTACAATCCTGTACCTTCTAAGCTAATTCAACTGAAAAAACAGGACTTTAGCCCATGGGGAGACCAAAATCCACAGATTCCATCATTTTAACTTATACCAAATTAGCCGCCTTCCCGTCAAGGAAAATACCACGTGATTACCTACATTTTTTGATACGATTATGCAAAGGGGCCTATACCGAATAATTCAGTATAGGCCCCGAACTAATACAACAACTTACGTTATTCCCACTAAAGCGGGAATCTAATTAGCCTCACATCAATTTCCTAAATCAGGAGGTACTTATTCAACTTCGACAAATCTTACACCATCTACCCAGAAATCACCTGCTGCAAAAGCTATGTGGAATGTGATGGAAGCGGGACTTACGTCCTCAGTAAACACAGGAGTTGTTACGCTGTATTCCGCCCATTGGTCAGTCATGGTGAAGACCTGGTCACTATATCCCTCCCACGGGTCTGCTCCACGTTCCGGCTTGAGACGGATATCCAGTGTACCTTCCTTGCACTTGAGAAAGGCCGAAACAGTGTACTGCTTGCCTGCTTCAAAAACATGTTCTCCCTGGTTCAGGCCATAATCCCAGTCATTTGCACCTGCTGAGTTAACCGTAATATGCAGACAAGAGCCTCCCTCAATCGGAGCTTCAGGCACTGCTGCGCCCACCAATTCTGTAACCACTTCTGCGGTAGCGTCGCCCCAGAAACCCCACGGCTCAATAACACCGTCCTCAAAGCCGCCGTTAGCCAGTATATTTCGGGTGTCGATTTCGACTTTTATGGGATGGCCGACCGCAATATCATCAAAGTACATCTTACCAGAACCACCAGCGGCCGGATTGGTCTTGTCACCTAAGCCAAGAGCAATCGTGTTGACATTGGCGAGGTTCACGCCCTGGTCTGCAAAAGCCTGCAGGTCGATATTCCATTGTGTCCATTCAGTTATCAGCGCTGCATCGGGATTATCGTTATAAACTATCGCGTTACCATTGATAGCAACATACAACGTCTCAGCGGTATTGTCAGGTTCTCCGTGGAACCACAGTGACAACTCCGTAACGCCTCCCTCTGTCCAATTTCGTGTGTCACTCAAGGTCAGCTCTACTTCTGAATACTTGAATTTGCCCTGCTGATTGTTATCATAGAATAACGGCATCGCCTGGTTGCCTCCGTGAACGATAATTTCCTCGGTATAGGAATCTGTGGTTTCGTCGCCTACAGCGGCGCCTGTACCGTTACCGGCAAAGTATGGTTCGGTACCGGGTGTGCCGTAGCCAAGCCCGTCATGCCATGCGTACCATATCTGGTTGTCGCCGGTGTCGTAGCCTTCAAAATCGTCAATAACAAGGTACTCTATGGTGGAAAAGCTCCAGAGGTCACCTTCCCGGGAAGAGGAGCTCGCAGCATCATTGACCTCATTAACCTTCCAGTAGTATGTCTGTCCAAATTCAAGAAGGCCGGGCTCATAGCGGCTTTCAGTCGCCATATCGACAGGAGCGGTACCGTTGATTACGGCATCCTTATCGCTGCTGAAGGAGACCTCGTGCGAGGCGGCCTCTCTTCCCGCCCGCCAATCAAGGACGACATCCCGCTCTACACCCTTGCCCCCTGAAATTGGTATGGGTTCTCTTGCCTGGACAGGAATGTAGAAGAAACGGACTTCACTCAAACCGTATTGGGGTAACAGTCCGCCCCAGTTGCTGTTTGTTGTAAGCCTGACATACTTTGCCATCGCACCAGCCATATCGACGGTTGTATCGTGGGTGTAATCAGCCGAGCCGGGAGCCCGGGCGAATTCAAAATCACCCAGCGATGTCCAGTTAACGCCGTCTTCGGAGTACTCAACCGTAACGTCCTTCGCTCCAAGACCGAAAAGGGACTCCAGCAACTGGTTCGAGTTCCAGACCCACATTTCAAGGAGTATGCAGGGCCTGTCGAACTCATACTGTATCCAGGTCGGCTGAGGACCGGTGGCGCTGCTGAGCCACATATCCGTCGGTTCAACCGAGTGCCGGTCACCGGCGTTGAGTCCGGAGCCGTCAGTGGTTTTCGCAGGCCCCATAGCTGCGGAGTTTGAGCTGGAAGCCGTGGCTGTGATATTCGCGATGGGATAGGCATAAGGCTCAGCCGTAAAGCTCCAGACGTCTCCCTTGAAGACGGTGGAATCCGGCGGTGCATTGACTTCATCGATACGCCAGTAATAGGTCTGGCTGAATTCGAGAAGCCCCTCCGGGTCGTACGTGGTCGCGGTCTGGCCCTTGCTGACCAGCATGTCCCGCGTATTGGTGGTATCGGCATTATTGACATCATCAAAGACGGTGCCGAAGTAAACGTTGTGTGTGTCGGCGAACGGTCCCGGTGCCCAGCTCAGCACCGTATCGCGAGGTACGTCAACGGCGCCGTCTTCAGGACTGGGGTCCTTAGCCGTAAGTCTTTTTTTGAAAGCAGGTGGGACATAGTCGCCTTCGTAAAATCTTACGCCATCTACCCAGAATTCAGCAGGTGCAAAAGCTATGTGGAATGTGATGGAAGCGGGATTGACGTCCTCCGTAAAAACAGGAGTTGTTACGCTATATTCCGCCCATGTGTCAGTCATGGTGAAGACCTGGTCACTATATCCCTCCCACGGGTCTTCTCCACGTTCCGGCTTGATACGGATATCCAGTGTACCTTCCTTGCACTTGAGAAAGGCCGAAACAGTGTACTTCTTGCCTGCTTCAAAAACATG